>JACRIM010000055.1 GCA_016235815.1 Planctomycetota bacterium | reverse complement strand
GGTCTGCGCCGATGAAGTGCATGGTCTTCTCCTTCTGTGGAAATGGTTGCGTAATCAAAAAACACCGCAATGGTTTACCACGAACGCAAGGAACCGTGTGCCTCGACGCGACCTCCGCTTCATAGTTTCAAGATTGATAGGCGTATGGACCAAACCCCGGACATCCCGCGCCACCCCAATCCGCACCAGTCACGCGCGATGACAATTGAGTTCTGCCATGTTGCGAAGAAACCCCTTCCTGCCCCGTTCCCCGTTCCCCGTTTCCCGTTCCCCGTTCCCTATTCCCCGTTCCCTCTGCTTCACGTTGCGAACCCACCTCATCATCCCCTCCGTCGCTCCGTGGCTCCGTCGCTCCGTGGCCCTGCGACTCAATCCCACCGCCCCCGTGGAAGCACGCCGGCAAATCGAAGATCCGCCGTGGTGGACGCCGGCAAACCGAAGGTCCGCCTGGGTGGACGCCGGCTGTTTCCAAAAAACCTGCCCCATTCTGCGCAATATGCGGTTCCATCCAAAAACCGCGCAAACACTTTGTGCGTTTTGTGCGCGGTAAAACGGTTTTTCGCGTTTTTTTTGGGGGGGTGTTTTTTTTCCGAACCGGTCAACAGTTCACCGATCGTTCTGAACGAATCTGCGGCCTTTTGCGGGCATTTGCACCATTTTGCGGCCCCCCTCAGTTTCCACTTTTCGAAGTTCCGACGTACCGACTTTTCGTTCCGTCCCTCAGCGCCTCAAGTCGAAGATCCGCCTTGGCGGGCCTCAAGACTCAGAACTACGGCCCCGGCACCACCAACAACGCCGGCACATTATTCACCACCTTGAACTGCCCCAGCGTCACCATTCCGCCATTCTGCGGCGGCCGATCCGCATCAAAGCGGAAGTTGTACATCGTGCCCCAGCGGATCGCGTTCGCGTTGTTGTTCACCGAGAACGGCGTCGTCGCCCAGCTCACCGCACCGCCGGCAAACGCACCGGGCCAGTCCGTGCCGTCATACGTCACGTTGCCCAGACCGTCCCCGTGCCGATACGCCACATCGCGGAAGCCGATGTTCGTCACCGTCGCCCCCGCCGGGCACGGCACGCTGAACGAGCCGATCGATCGATCCGAATTGAGGTTGTTCACGGCATATTCATAATGCCACATCCCGCCGCCAAGCGACGTGACCTTCGCCGCCAGAATCACCAGCCCCGGGAATCCGTCATCCTCCGGCACGTTCACATCCGTCTCCACGACGCCGCTGTCGATCACCTTCCACATCCGCACCGTCGGAATCTGCGGTAGCGTTGAACTGCCCGGCGGAAAGAAGAAGTCCCACGCCGTCCCGCCGCCCGCCACGGCGATCTCGCGCGTCGACTGATTGTTGTTCTGATTGTGCGCCGTCGCATCGTCGGCCGTCAGATACTGGAACGAAACAAAGAACCGCACCGGCGCACCCTCGCCGCCATTCGTCACCGCGAGGTCGGCCATCTCCATCTCGAGATAGCCGGCGTTCGTGCCGCTCGGGTTCACGGTGCACCCGGTTGGGTACGACGCTGTGTGCGCATTGATGATGTACTTGGGACTCAGGTCGCCCTGAATCGAGGCCTGCGACGCAACGTAGGGATCGCTGCATCCCGTGCCCAGCCGCTGGAAGCTCACCGATGGCTGACACGTCGCACAGCAGTAGGGATCCTGATTCGCGCCGAAGCCGTTCTTCAGCCAGCCCTGGCCGATCTGCTCAAAGCGCGTCACACCGCCGGCGGTGTACCACTTGAACAGGTTGCCGCCGAAGATCGGGTGCGTGTTGGCCGGGCAGGCATCCCAGAGGATTTCCTGATCGCCAAGGTTGCACGCCGTCGCGCCAAGAGTCAGCGCTTCAAGCGTCCCATTCGATGCGAAGTTCGCCGGGCCGGTGATGTCCCCGACCACAACGTCCGGGCCGACCGACTGCGTCGGGCTTCCCGGGCAACCGCCCGAGGTCAGCACGACCGGGCACGCCTCCGAACAATCCGCCGCCAGCGACCACGTGCCGCCAAGCAGGCTCTCACACACCGGCCGCGTCTGCATCGTGCAGGTGCCAAACGCCCCGCCCGGTGTATAGACGCAGCATCGCCCCAGCGGCAATCCGCAATCCGTGAACGACAACCGCAGCCCGGGCAGACAGAACGCGAAGTCATTCGCCACGCGATCAAACATCTGCCACGACATCGCACCGGCCGCCCCGCCCGGCTTCTGCACCGAGACGGCGTTGCCGCCAATGGACGAAGTCTCCCACATCCACAGGCATTCGCCCGAGGTGTGGTTGACGATCTCGATCCAATAGCACGCCCCGGGCACGACCGCCAGCGGCGTCGGCAACTGGGCCTCAAACTTGAAGCGCCGCACCGTGCGGGCGAGATACGAGACATCCGCGCCGGTGTCCGTCTTGACCAGATTGATCGGCGAGGTCGGACCCGCGATCGCATTCCCCGGCACGCCCGATGCATCGGCATAAATCGTCACAAGGAAATTGTCAGCACTGTCACCCGCGCTGGGCGAGCAACCGGCGAAACCGTCGAAGTCGAAATAGAAACCCCACCAGCAGAGGTTGCTCAAACTGGTGCCGCTGGTAACGGAGAAATCATCCGCGCATCGATAGGAACTGCCGAAAACCACCGGCGAAATGTCGCTGATCACGCCGCTGTCGTTCGACGACGGCAGGTGGCACGCCGCGCTCTCTTCGCACTGCGTCGGCGGGCACGTCGTCGTCGCGAGCAGCGCGGTGACAAATCCCGAAAGGTCGGCAAGGTCAACAACCGAGTCGTTGGTGAAGTCGGCAGCGCACGTCCGCAGGCTCAAGCAACCGCCGACCGGGTCAAGCTGCGACTGCGACGTGCCGACTGGCGGGGCGAATTGGGTGAGCCATGCGGTAATGTCGCC
Organism: Planctomycetota bacterium; assembly: GCA_016235815.1. Lineage (GTDB taxonomy): Bacteria > Planctomycetota > Phycisphaerae > UBA1845 > UTPLA1 > JACRIM01. The sequence continues at coordinate 88,972 of JACRIM010000055.1, read as the reverse complement.
ACCGTTCACGATCCCGTCATTGTTGGCGTCGCCCTTGCAGCACGATGCGGCGGGCGCAGGGGCGCACGACAGCGTCGCGTAATAAAGGCTCCCACACGGTGCCGACTCAAACGATGTCGGCTGCACCAAGAGGTAGAACCAGCCGGGGCAAACATCGGCCTGCGCCGAGACAGTCGAGCACGGCACAAGCCCGACCCGGCTCGCCACGATCGTCTGATCGGCGCAGTCATTCGTCGGCGAGGCAACGATCTGAATCGCCGCGGGGAAGGTGCTGTTCACCGACCAGGTAAGTCGCTGCGGCGTAGTGATCTGGATTCGATAGACATCGACATCCTTCGCATTCTCATTGGTGCCGACGCAGACGCCGCTCACGCACGTCTGGCCCGCCGGGCACGACGTCGTGCAGGTCGCGCCTTTGTGATAAGTCGCCGAGCTGCCACAAATCGTCTGTCCGCAAGCAATCGGCGAAAACGCAATCTGGCTGGCCGACGCCGCAAGGCAACCGGCGTTGGTCACATCGGTGTAGTTGTTGCAATTCGGCGTTGGAATCGTCTCGCCTTCGGGTGTCGCCCCAGGCGGACACGAGAGATTGCAGGTAAAGCACGCCACCGGATTGGTGACGGTCAGCGAAGCAAACCGCGGGCCGCTGCAATCGTCCGCCCGAATCGGATCGAGGAATGGTCGGGAACTCGTGCTTCGATCATTCGTGACGCCGATGCCGATCCAAATGGTGTCGCCCCGTGCGACTTCGCCGGCAAGCGGCGTTTGCCCCGCGGCAACGATTCGCAGGCACGTACATGACGTTTTCTCCGAGCTTCCATAACACGACGCGATCCCCAGCGCGGTGGTCGCCGAATTATCCGAAGGACCGCAGTCATCCGCACGAATGGCTTCCGAATTGTTATATGCCGCACCGCCGCAGGCGCGCACGCCGGCGCCGCCCGGCGCGTTGCCTTCGTTGTGGCACTCGCCGGTGGTGAGGTTGAATCCCCGATAGACGGCGATAGCCGTGTCAAAGTCCGAACCGCAGGTGTCGATGGCCAGCCCGCTGCCGACCGCCGCACCGGCCGGAACCGTATAGCGATAGTAAAGCCGGTTCTTAATCACCCGCGTCGTCTGGCCAAAGCTCGAACCAACGATGGCGCCGAAGTCCAGCGCATTGAAACACGCCTCACCGGCGGTGGGGCACGGCAGCGTCGCGCAACCGACGGAGGCAACCTCCGCCGATCCAAAAGGCGGCGTTGATCCTTCGAAGAAATCCGTCGTGTTTCGCAGATACCCGCCAAGCGACGCGCAGCACAAGGGAGAACCGCCCGGCTGCTCCATCGGCGCAATGACACACGAACCGTTTGGAAGGCAGCACCGCCCGGTCGTTGTTCCCCACGCAAAGCCCGCCTGCGGCGTCACGCAAACATAATCAAGTCGAACCGTTCCCGCGCCGTAATCATCGTCCGTCAACCCGCCCACACGCACACGGAAACACTGTCCCGGCGTGGCGGTCTGGCTGCTTCGCCCGTACACAAACGGACCCACGTTCACGCGCGGCGGCCCTGACTCCAGCGTGAACGGCACGAACGATCCGCCGCCCACCGCGGACAAGCCTGAGCATTGCCCGCTCGCCGTCGCGCTGCAATTGCTGATCCGAAGGAGCTGCACCTTGCTGTTAAAACAGGTGCCGATGGAGCTCACCACGACGCGACCATTCGTGCATCCGCCGGGCTGCGTCACGTTGTAGCGATACCAGACGTCTTTCTGCACCGGGCCGTTTTGACCGAAGGATTGGCCTTCGCCGCCCGCAAGGGTGGTGTCATAAGTCAGCACACAACTCGAGCAGGTCAGGATCGTCGCATTCGGACACGTGTCATTGGCGGGCACCGTGTTGCACGCAACGGAACCACACGTGGAGCCGTCGCCGTGATACAACGCAGCGTCATCGCCCGTCGCAATCAGGCACGCGAGACGCGACACCTGCACACAACCGGCGGCAGTGCAACAAGCGCCGGTCGGCAGGGCGCATGGCTGGCACTGTGCCTGATACTGATAGGACAATCCACACACCGCGCTAACGCCGAGCCTCTCCACGGAGGGCCTCGCCCGAAGGTAGTAGCGCAGCGGATATCCAAGCGCACCGCCGCCCGGCAGACACGCCGTCGCCACGGCCTCGCCGCATGATTCCGCCGACGCAATCGAGACATCACCCGGCGCGGAGGAGGTAAACGTCGGGCAATGCAGCGCGCCCGTGCCGTTGGTCTGGCGCACGGTGAACGAAATTACGGCTTCGCTCGGGAATTGAGCGGACACGCGCCATGTCACCAGCGTGTCTTGCGTCAGCGACAAAACATAATGATCGTCGTCGCGGCGATACTCAAGGTTCGCCCCGTTCAGGAAACTGTACGTACCGCTTCGCCCACAGCCGCTTTGTCCGCAGGCGATTGGTGTCGCGCTTCCTGCGTCGCTCCCACCGGGCACGTCGCTGCAGCCGCGGTTGACGACGTCAACATAGTTCGCCAGGCAATCGGGCTCGTTCTCAAGGTTGCCGCCCGAGCCTTGAACACAGGTCGCGACAGAACAAACCACGCAGTCCGTCCGCGAAGCGCACGTCAGGGCACTCCACGTCTGTGTCAATACATTGTCACAGTCCGCGCGCAGCACGCCGTCGGTGCAAACGCCGGTCGCTACATCGCAACACGACCCCGGCGGGCCGGGCGACCCGAGGAACGTGATCGGAAAGCTGTAAATCGTCGAGCCAAACTGGCCGCACGTCGTGTCATCGATACACGTTCCATCGCCATCGGCCGCGGCAAAGCAGGCCGACGATGACCCGATGTCGCCCGGATCGGCGGGATTGCCGACCAGCAACCACGATGCGTCGGGATTGTCGCTCTGCACCTGCACCCACAAAGTATCGTCCACCGCGAGATAGGGCGGATCGACCGTCAACGTCTGAATGCGCTCCACCGTGTCGTTCGGAATCGCCGGAAAGATGCCGTCGGCGATGACACTGGCCCCCGATGCATCCGGGCATCGACTCCAAAGCCGCACGCGCAGGTTGTAGGTCGCCGCGCCCCCATTTCGCATAAGGCCGTAGGTGCGCACCTGAACGCCGCAAATGAAGCGGTCTGCACCGCCGAAGGGAAGTGTGCAATCATCAATCGTATTGTCACTCGGTGCGGCCCCGCCGAAGGTGTAGCCGAACAAAAACGCGCCCGTCACCGGACCGTTGTGATAAACCACAGTCTGACACGGCTGGGCCGCCCGTGCGTCCGCGACCTCCTCACTCGTCGCGAGCGTCACATGATTCGCCGACGCAATGCGCGACAGTTCCGGACCGCTTGCCGCATCGATCGCGCGATCGGCCTGCCGATCATCGTCGGCCGGTACGCCGCCAACACACACCATCACGGCCGCGACAAACGCCGCTACGCGAACAACGCCTGAAATTGTCACAATGGGAATCCTTCCAAAGACCGAATACGCGGGAACCACCCCGAACACTGACTCGCACACACTATCATACCGGCTTGGGGATCGGCGATTCAAGATACGATGTGTGCAAACTTTACGGCATCAGGATCGTCAAAAACGCTGAAATATCGCGCCCATTGAGGAATCCATCGCTGTTTGTATCCGCACGCCGCTCGTCACATCCGGAATACTGGCCAAGCAATGCGCCCACCAGTGGCAACACATCCGCGTCCGTCACGGATCCACTGCAGTCTGCATCGCCCGGAAGCGGAGGCAAATAAGTCACCGTAAGGCTCGGCCGCTGCGACGAATCAATACTCTCGCGCGACTCAAACCGCTTCGCCGAGTTCGACAGCGACTCGTTGCCGAGCATGATCCATCCATGATTCATCGCCGCGCCATCCACCCATGATTGCACATCCGCGACGAGCGAAGCCGTGGGTCCCCACACATAATACGCATCCGCGGCAGCCACGATCGCGCTCGCGCTCGACGCCGCCGCGAAGTCCCCGCCCGGCGTCGCCCAGAAATCGGATGGGCTGAAGGTATGCAGCCATGTTGCATCGCCCGGCGCGGCCGGCGCGCCCAACCCTCCCGGCGGCGCGGCAATCGAGGTGGACTCCCCCCAATCCGCCGTCACGCGATGCAGGCTCATCACCTGCGTGCCGCCCGAAGACAACGAGCAATGCATGGTGAGTGTCACTCCTTGAACATACGACCCGGCCGGAATCGACGACACGTCAAATTGCAACAACGCTCGACGCAGCGATCCCGTTGGCTGTCCGGTTTTCCCTGAGAATAAGTTCTCGCCGGCCCCATTGCTCAGTGCACCGGTCGCGCTCTCGTACAACGTGTTGTCCTTCGACGGCTGGAGGTTGAGCTGATCCGCGCGCACCGTCGCCACGATGAAAAGCAACGTAGCAAGGCCCACGCGACCCCCGAGCGACATGGCATCTCTCCCAACTCCATTATACCTCGTCGGGCGCCGGACTCCGTCCGCAAATACTCGTACGACGAACAAACTCGCGGGCAAACCGTACAAACTCGACGCATCCCTCACACGCGCCTACACTGCCGATACCCACGCACATGCCGCAAATCGATGTTCACAACCTGACCAAGACCTTCAAAGTGCCCGAGCGCGAAGGCGGCGTCGGCGCCGCCATGAAGAGCCTCTTCCGCCGGAAACAGAAAGAAGTCCACGCCGTCAGCGATGTGAGCTTCTCCGTCGCGCAGGGCGAGATCGTCGGCTTCCTCGGCCCAAACGGCGCAGGCAAGACGACCACGCTCAAGATGCTCTCGGGTTTGCTGCACCCGACCAGCGGTTCGGCAACGGTCATGGATCAGGTGCCGTGGAAGCGCGACGCAACCTACCTCCGCCGCATCAGCATGTTGATGGGCCAACGGTCGCAACTCCAGTGGGATCTGCCCGCGACCGACTCGTTCTATGTCCACTCTGCCATCTACGACATTCCCAAAGACCAGTATCAACAAACACTCGACGAACTCGTCGCCCTCCTCGACATCGGCGGCATCCTGAAGAAACAAGTGCGCACCATGTCGCTCGGCGAACGCATGAAATGCGAAATCTGCGTATCGCTCCTGCATCGGCCCTCCGTGCTCTTTCTCGATGAGCCGACCATCGGCGTCGACATCACCATGCAAAGCCGCATTCGCCAGTTCATTGGCGAATACAACCGCAAACACGGCGCCACAATCATCCTGACAAGCCATTACATGGCCGACGTCGTGGCCTTGTGCAAGCGGATCATCGTCATCGATCACGGCCGCATCCTCTTCGACGGGCAACTCGATGCCCTCAGCGAAAAGCTCGCCCCCTTCAAGGTTATCAAGATCGATCTCGATCGGGACGTGGGCGCCTATGACTTCGCCGCGCTCGGTGATGTGCTGGTGCGCGAATCGCGCAAGGTGGAGCTGCGTGTCCCGCGCGCCAACGCCCCCGGCGTCGCCGAACAATTGCTTTCGCAACTGCCCGTGCAGGACCTCACCATCGAAGACCCGCCGATCGAACACGTCATCGAAAAAGCATTCGGCACGAAACTGGAAAAGGCGGTGGACGCATGAGACGCCTCGCCCGCGCCGTCAGTGCCCTGCTCCGTGTCGAGATCGCCACGATGCTGCAATATCGCGGCGAAATCGTGCTATGGTCGACGTGGGGCCTGGTGAACCCGCTCGTCCTCTATGCCATCTTCAAAGCCGGCGCGATGAGTAATGACAATCACCAGATGGCCGGCCTGACCGTCCCGCAGATCGCCGCGTACTACTTCACCATGATGATCGTCGGCCACGTCACCGCTGCCTGGGACACCCATGAGATGAGCTGGTACATCCGCACCGGCCGCATGTCCGCGATGCTGTTGCGCCCGATCCTGCCGATGTGGAAGTCGATGGCCGGCAATCTCGCATACAAGATTTGCACGCTCGCCTTCGTCGGACCAATGTGGATCCTCGTCGCGTTTCTCATTCGCCCGGAGTTCAACGCCACTCCGAAGCAATTCATGCTGGGGCTTCTCGCCGTCGTGCTGGCGGGGCTGATGAACTATTTCCTGACGTATGTCGTGGCACTTGTCGCCTTCTGGACGACCAAGCTCGACGCAGTCGGTGAAATCTATTTCGGACTGGCCATGTTCGTCGGCGGACGCCTGGCCCCGCTCGATGCACTTCCCGGGCCGATTCGTGTCGTGGCCGATGTACTGCCCTTCAAATACATGGCCGCGTTTCCCGTGGAGATGCTGATGGGGCGCATCACGGTCGAAGCAGAGGCATTTCGCGGGCTAATGGTGCAGGCCGCTTGGCTCGTGGCGTCCCTCATTCTCTTTCGATGCCTGTGGGCCGTCGCACTCAAGCGTTACACGGCGGTAAGCGGATAAGGCACATGCTGAGACGACCCTTGAAATTGATGGGGCTGTTCCTCAAGGTCAGCGTGCTGAACGTCGCGGCCTATCGCTTCGACATGCTCGTGCGCGTGTTCGTCTCGCTCATGCATCTCGTCGCGGATCTCGGTTCGGTATGGATCATCTTTCACAATACCAAGTCAGTCGCAGGCTGGACCGCCGCACACATGATGGTCCTTGTCGGTGTCTTTCGCATCGTGGCCGGCGGCATCCGCATCCTGATTGTCCCCAACATGCGCCGCGTGTTGGAAGACATCATGGAAGGCACGCTCGATTTCGTCCTGCTTCGACCCGTCAATGCGCAGTTTCTTGTCAGCATTCGCGAAGTCGTTGTCTGGCGAATCGTCGACATTGTCCTCGGTGCGGCCGTGTCGGCATACGGCTGCTACCAATTGAACGGCCACGTGCCGATTCAATCCGTTTTTCTCTTCGTGCTGATGCTCAGCGCGGGCTTCACCATCGTCTATTGCTTCTGGCTCATGCTCGCTACGCTCTGCTTCTGGTTCGTGCGCATTCAGAACATCGAAATGGTCTTCTGGAACGTCTTCGAAGCCGGGCGCTTTCCCATTCAGGTCTATCCAAACTGGCTGCAGTGGACGCTCACCTACCTCATCCCACTTGCTTTCATCACCACGTTCCCCGCCATGGCCGGCTCCGGAGACCCCACGAAGATCAGCCCGCAAATCGTGCTCACCGCGATTTTCATGGCCGTTTTGATGTTTGTCCTCTCAAGCTGGTTCTGGCGCATCGGCCTCAAACGCTACAGCGGGGCATCGGCCTGACGATTTTCCCGGCGATCGCGTTGGTTTCGCCCACCCATCGCGTTACAATCAGAAGCGGCTGCAAGTCTCTTCGCCCGTGATTCTTCGACATGTCGCATGACGGAGGCGGTCGGCGATGCACCTCATGATTCTCGAAAACAAGCGGCTGCGTACCACGCTGCGCCCCGAGCAGCCCGTCGTCTCCATCGGCTCGGCCCCCGACTGCGGCATTCACCTCCCCGACCCTCGCATCGGCAAACATCAGGCCACGCTGCAGCGCGACGTCGACGGCTCCTGGTGGTTGGAAATCATCGAAGTCGGTGTCCCCGTCATGTTGAATCGCGCCATCCAGCGAACCCGCGCCAAACTCCGCCACGCCGACGAAATCGAAGTCGGCACCTACTCCATCCGCTTCTTCATGGAGCATCGGCAGACCTCTGAAGAGCTGCAACGCGAACGCATGGTCGCCCTCTCCCGGCAACACGGCGAGACGCTTCCCCTCGGCGCCATCGTGCAGAAATCCGAACACCCCGTCACCATCGCCAAGGAACAATTGGAGCAACTCACGCTCCTCGGTCTGAAGCTCGCGACCGTCGACGCCATGCGCGACCTGCTGCCCGCCGCGATCCGGGCCGCGCTTCGCCTCGTCGGCGGTCGACGCGCCTGGATCGGCGTCCGCCCCAACGATAAAAGTGAGTTCGCCTGGGCACTCGGCCTCACCGATGCCGGCCAACCCTGCGACCGCCCCGCCTTCTCGCAGATCATGGAGCCGACCTGCCTCGCAAACACGCACTACATCTGCTGCCCGAATGCGCCGGTGCCCTCGGCGCGCTCCGCGATGGCCGTCCCTCTGGCCTGCGACGGCGGAAATCTCGGCATGATTTACATCGAGAATGACACCGCCGACGCGCCATACGACGATTCGTCACTTCACGCCCTGTCCGCGCTGGCCTGCTGCGTCGCACGCCCCATCGAAAACACCCTGCGCCGCGCCACCGCCAAGCGACAGGCCGTCGTCAGCACCGAGCACACCATCGCCCGCGTCACACAGGACAGCCTCACACCACGAGCCATGCCGCAATGGGAGGAATTGCAAATCGCCGCCTATCGCCACATGGGCACTGCCCGATGCTGCGACCTCTACGACCTTTTGCAACTTCCCGATAAGACGGCATCCATCATGGTCGCGCGCCTGTGTGTCGAAGGCGTCGCCATGCCGCGATATCTCGCCGAGGTGCGCGCCGCCTTTCGCGCCGCCTCGCTGCACAACGATGCACCGCATCTTCTCTGCCGCGCCCTGAATTGGATGATTGTCTCTGCGGAGGGAAAATGCCGCGTTGATCTCGCGACGGCGTGGATCAATCCGCAAATGGGCAAGGTGCAAGCCTGCGTCGCCGGAGAAGGCGCGTCGCTTCTAAGAATCAGCGCCAACGGCGCGGTGGCACCGGTCATTGCGGCATCCGCGCCGCCCATCGGCAGCGCCCGCGGCACAGCGTACGAAGCAACCACACTCACGCTCGCGCCAGGCGACACGCTCCTTTGGGCATCGGCCGGCCTAAACGCCGCCACCGGCCCCGATGGAAAATCATTCGGCGTCGAAGGTCTTCAAGAACTGATCGCCGACGGCGTTGGCGATCGCCCCGGCGCGCTGCTTAACGAATTTCAATCCGATTTCACCGAGTTCATCGCGGCCGGCGCGTGCCCCGAGGATGTCACGGTCCTTCTGGCCCGCTGGAAATAGCCTCAAAGCTCTTCGATTTCGGATCGTCCTGACGCATCGATACCAAGATACCGATCAGGATCAACGCCCCGCCGACTCCCTGCGGCCACGTCAGCCGCTCACCGAGAAACATATACGCGATCGCGCACGCCGCGATCGGCTCGCCAAGAATGCACACCGCGATGATCGTCGCCGTCGCATGGCCCAGCGCCCAGTTCAGCGCGCCATGCCCGATGAGCTGCGGCACAAGCGCGAGCAGCGCAAACATGATGTAAGCTCGCGGCGGATAATCCCATACACGATCTCCGCTGAACGCCGCGATCGCGATCAAAAACACCGCCGCCACGCTGTAGACCACGAGCACGTACGACCACACATCCAGCTTCGCCCGGATGCGACGCCCAGTGAGCAGATAGCATGACATCATCACCGCCCCGCAGAGCGACATGAAATCACCGTACAGGCTCCCGCCCGATGCGTGCTTGTCGAGTAGCGCGATCACACCACCGCCCGCCGCCGCGAGAACGATGCCCGCAATGAGCTGCCAGTGCAGCCGCTCCTTGAGAAAGAGAAACGACGCCAGACCGACGAAGATGGGATTCGTCGTGACGATGACGACCGAGCTAAGCACCGACGTGCTGCTCAGCGACGTGATCCAAAAGTAAAAATGCGCGCCGAGAAACAAACCCGACAGCGCCGCGGGCCGCAGGCAATCGCGCGGAATATCGAACACGCGTCGCCCGCGCACGACTGCCGCCAGCGGAACCACGACAAGTGTCGCCAACCCCATCCGCGCCGCTGCAATCACCGACGCCGAAGCGCCGTCCTCCATGCACACCTTGATGAACACGGCGGCCGTCGAAATCGACAACACGCCGACGGCCAGTCCCAATGGCAGGAATCGAGGCTGTTTCACGCCGAGGATAATGCGTCGAATTGCGATTCGTCGCCACCATGCCGAAATGTGTTGGAATTTACCCACCCGCCGCCGCGCGCGGGTAATAACACCCAAACGCCATCGACGAACGGTTATCGGCCACCGTCAATGATGGCGTCAATTGCGTCACATCCATCATCCCTATCAGCCTTTACAACAATTCGAGCGGATAAATCCGATCCGCCCCATCCCGCTGGCACACCGCGTGCCCCCTTTTATCCCGGAGCGGGTCAAAGCATCGCTCCCCAAGCCTGACCTGCTCGCCGAACACCTCGCCGGGGGTATTTACTGGAGGTGTTCTTTGAATCCCGCTGACAACTTGCCAATTATGACAGACATCGAAATGCAATCGACACTCAGTGAAACAAACTATCTCCTCAAACGCTGGCGCTTCGCTGCATCAGCGGGCGGCTTCATGTGGGTTCAACCCATCGGCCCCAAGCTCGCCCCCGAGGAACTGGCCGGCTTCATCGCCCTGCTCAAGCGCGGGTGCATGGACGGATTCCCACAATCGATTCTCTTCGACTTCAACGACATCGAAATCGTCGGCGCGCAGTGGACCGTCGTCGAATCGCTTTTGGTGGATTTGGCCGGCACCATGGGCGCACGCTATCGCGTGACCTCCAACCACAAGCGCCCCGCGTCGGCCATCCTGCTCTATCGAAATTCGAGTGATCCCGTCCCCATGAAATCGCCGGCCGCCCCCGCGGCCTGACAATCACCTGCCCCCTCATCCTCCCAAATGAACGCGGGCGTCGCACGAACCTTCATCCGTGCGACGCCCGCCATGGATTTATTTTTCAAACGCGATGTCAGCTTAACAGCGCCGTGACCAACGCGTTCAAATCCACGTCGTCCACATCGCCGTCGTCATCCATATCCGCCGAGCATTTCTGCTGCGTCGTCACCGAACCCGGCGCGATGTACGCCTTCGTAAAGCCACCCACGTCGGCGCCGTCGATCTTGGTGTCGTTATTGACATCACCATTCACCGATCCGCCACAGCTCGACGACGCCAGAATCTCGACATCGTCGATGTTCCAACCCGACCGCGTGACCGAACCATCGGTGGTGCCGAGTCCCCATCGAACATAGACAGTCGGCTGATTGTCCGCGACCGCCGCGATGTTGTACGTCACCTGCGACCACGACGTGTCCTGGAAGGTTGCGCCGGCATGGTTGTAGACCGTTGTCCATGTCGTTCCATTGTTCGAAACCTGGATGTTCGCATGGTCGTACGTCGCGCTCTCCATGCCGTTCCACTTCTGGAACCGCAACTTCGTATTGACGTAGCCGCTCATGTTGATCGCCGTCGTCGTCAGGTACTCGGTTGATGCGAGGCTGTTCGGATAGCACCCTGCAAGGTTGTATCCATACACATTGGTGCCCGTGACCGGTGACGCCGGATCTCCACAGGCCCCTTGAGGAGCACCAAAGGCCCAGCCACCCTGCACCGTCCAGCCCGGATTCGCATTCAGCGGATAGCTGTACACCACCGACGGCGGCGGCAGGCACGTCCCCGATGCGATCTTCAGCGTCCACGAGTTCAACGTGCCGACATCACCGCCGGCCTGGTCCGCGACGCGCAAGGTCCACGTGCCGTTGACCTGCTCACCGTTGAACGTTCCAAGCGCCTCCGCCGGAATTAGTGGGCCACTGTCGTCATATGTTCCGACGATGTTATCCGTCCCGCCGCCGGTGCGATTGTGCAGGATAATCGTCGTGCCGATCGGCGACTGAAGCGTGATGTACAAATCGCCCTGATACGTATGCGTGATGTTGATATCCACGTTCACGTCGGCGATGCAATAACTGTCCGTCACATTGATCGTGCTCGTCGTCGTATTGTTGTCCGTGATGTTCTGAGGAACATCGGATGCTGAATACGAATACCGACCCACATCCAGCGATACCGGTCGCGTCGTATTGCCGCTGCCGCCGCTGGCGTTGGTGATCGTCACCGTTCCGGTGTAAAGACCCGCCGCCAGGGAATTCGCTGCCGCTGAGTAGCCGATGGTCACTGCAGTGTTAGCGCCAAGCCCATTCAGATTCACATTGACCGGTCCCGCCACGCCGTTGATCGAGATCCACGGCTGATTCGACGAAATCGTTATGTTCACCGGCGTCGGCTGCGTACTGGTCAGCGTATAGACCTGCGTCGCGCCGAAAGGCCCGCCAACCGGGCCACCCGCCGCGAGACCGTTCGCCGGCGTCGTGGTGAAGCCCGTCTGCCCGATCTCGATGGTGTGCACACGATCCATCGTGATGTTGTTGGTCGTATCGAGGAATCGTACGGTCGTGCTGTAGATACCAGCGGGCAACGCATTCGCCGCCGCGGTGTCAATTGCAATCGTCACGTTCACGGATTGCGTCGGATTCAGCGTGCCCCCCAGGGGGCCGCCGCCACTGTTCATCGTGAGTGGCGCGGTTCCGCCGCCGACGAAACTCACCGTGTAATTCGCCGGGTCCGTTCCAGGATTGCTGATCGTGTACAGCGTCGATGAGTTCGTGAACGGCCCGCCCACAACGCCAACGCTCGTCACATTACCGGTCGGCGACGTCGAAAGCCCGGCGCCGCTGATCGTGTCGATGGCGGTCGCGCCGGTGTTGCCGGGGTCGAGCCAGTCAGACAATCGAGTCGCCGCCGTTCCGCCGCCGGTCCATGACCGCGAGACGCGACCATAGCAATCCGAAAGATTGTCGCCGGTCTGGCCGCACGCCGACGGTCCGCCGTGAAGCTGACCAATCACGCGCTTGTTGTTATCGAAGAGCGGAGAACCGGATGAACCCGGCTCGGTCACGCCGAGCGACCAATACACGGAGATGTGCGTATTGTCGCCGGGACCCGGAAACGCCGAGCAGCCCCAACTCGATCCATGGGACGGTCGGTCCGGTCGAACGGCAATGTCGTACAACGTAATCCGTTTTTCATCCGTGCTTGGATGGTGAATGCAGGCGCCGCTCGGCGGATTCGCACCCGTGTTGTCCCAACCCAGATAAGAAACCATGAAGACCGGGTTGATCGGCGCGTTGAACTCCACCAGGGTGAAATCCGACGCCGCAAATGCGGCCCTAAACGTCGCGCCGGAGGAAAACTCGGCAAGCGACCCATCTCCGACACCGCCGCCACCCGGAATGCCGCGGCATACCGAGTTTTCATAATTCCAGAACGCAATCAACGACGGGGCGTTTCCGCTGTTGACGTTGCAGTGATTCGCCGTCAGGAAATATGGCTTGCGATCGTTCGCCGTGTTGTTCAGCAGCGACCCCGTACAGAATCGACTTCCTCCTGTCGAAATGACCGCCACCGCCGGCACCTGCAACCGCCACGGATCGGCCGTCGAACACGCCACGTCGACGTTGCACGAACCTGATCGCGGCGTCACTTCGTTTGGATCGGCAATCGGGCCGAAGCGACGATATCCGATGTTGATCGAACCAACCTCCAGCGAATAGCGACCAAGCATCGCCGTCGGGATCGTCAACTCGATCACCATATCCTCGCCCGCGATCGGCGGCGTCCACAATTGTCGCGCCGGATTGTTGTCCGCATCGTTGAACGGGCGAATCGAATTGCGTCCGTCCACCGATTGCAATACCAGCGACGCACCCGGCGGCATTTCGTACTGCGTGAATCCAATATTGATCGACACCGCCCCCGGCGACGAAACACGCAATCGCCATACGCGGATTTCCGGTGACACCACATCCCACGTCCCGCCGGTGTCCGGCGTGATTGACACCGGGTGTGGCAGGGCATAACGCGGCGCGAGGCCTTCCGCCGCCTCTTGATCATCAATGATTCGCATCACATCGCGGTCCACCGTCGGCACCTGCACGTGCGACACGGCATCAATCGACGTGAGTTTTGGTGCATTTGGAGCCGCCTGAAGTCCACGGACGGAAATGACTGCAACAACAGCCAATAGCAAAGCATAAATACGAAGCCGCATAATGGTATTACTCCCGGAAATTGCCCCGCTCGAAGGCAATGTCAGAATGCCTCGACCAGCGCAGGTCGATGTGATGGTTCCACCCACGATTCAAACCAGAATACCAGATTCGCCTGTCTGATTCAAGCCTGCATCACCTGAATCCTGATGGTATCACTCCGAATTCCGATAGAATCCGTGCGAGTTACATTAAGCCATGACCATTTATCTATGCTATGAACCGGATGTCCGCATTTGCGCCGACCGCCTCGATGCGCGGCCCGCGACCAATCGCGAGCGCGAGCGCTACGACGCCCGCGAGTCGATTCCCATTAACGCGCCGGAGGCCGACGACCTCAAACAGTCCATCCGGCAGCAAATCGCCGCCTGCAATGTCTTCGTTTGCATCATCGCCGGTGGAACATTTCACAACGAGTGGATCAACTGGGAAATTCGCGAGGCCCTTGCCATCACGCCGCGCAAGGGCTTTGTCGGCATCCTGCTGAAAGACTTCTACGAAATCCCCGATGCACTCAAGAACCAGGGCGCCATGTTCACACCATTCATGAAGGACAACGTCGAAGCCGCCATCGAGTGGGCCGCGCAGAACCAACCCGGCAGCGAGGACTACACCTTGACCGATGATCCGTGCTAAAACGCGGAATCTCGTTGAACGCTGCGGACGCACAATCATGCAGCCCGCCCCCGGCGGATGGCCCGCCGTGCCACTATCATCGTCGCGATTTCTGGGATCAGCTATTCAATCGCCTCACCCTGCCGGATCATCCAGGCCGACGGGTGCTGCGTCATGCCGATATGGCCGTAGTATTCGCGAGCCTTGGGAGCCGCCAACAACGTGAGGTAACACTTGGGCCCGCCCGCCGCGAGCGTGCGCCGCAGAAGTTCCTTGCCGATGCCCAGCTTCTGATGTGAAAGTCGCACAGCCAGGTCGCTGCAATACGTCGCATAGTGAAAATCGCTCATGCACCGCGAGATACCCACGAGCTGATCACCGTCCCACGCCGTGATAACGAGATTTGCGTTGCGAAGCATCCCCTCCATGCACGCGCGATCATCCACCGGCCGCCGTTCGCCAAGCGTCGAGGCGCGATAGAGATCAATGACAATATCAAGATCGAGTTCGTTGCCGGTGCGATAGGTAATCACGAATTGAATTGTACTGCGGCGACGTATCTCACATGGCCCCTGGGACCCTTGGACCCTTGGCCCCTTAGCAATCAGCATAGCGCCGCGTACGTGAAAAACGTCAGCACGAGCACCTTGGCCCGCCGATTGAAGAAATCTGTGATCATGTCCGCCATGAAAAGCACCACGGTTTCTCCCTCGCGCTCGCCGCCGGCATCCCCATGCCGATGGCCTCTCCCTCTGCTCAGAAATGGGGCAAGACCGGTTCCACGGAAGCCCCAACCGATTGTTGCACTCAGGACGACGCTAAGGCGGTGCGGAATCGTGACTTGCAAACGTTGGGCTGATAACAGGAGCAGAAATGGTGGGCCGCTTATGCCGCCGCGTCGCGTTTTGGCAACATCCGGCGCTACGCCTATGATGCCGGGCCGCAACGCGAACGCGCTTCAAACGCTTCCCTTATAATGATACAGAGGAGCATGACATGACCGCCGACTTCGCCTGGCTCACCGAGCATAGCCTCGAAATCTATGAAAAGTACGCCGGAAAATGGATAGCCGTCCACAATGGTGAAGTCGTCGGGGTTGGCGACACCGCGACCGAGGCGGCGGCACAGGCGGAAGCAAAGTGTCCTAACGGCAACTTTCTGTTTGAGTGGGTCGATCCTGAGTTGGAGCGCATTTGATGGCGGTGTTCGAGTGGCGTCGTCGGCCAACGCGGCATTTTGGCGACGAATGGATTCCCTGTGTCGATCTCAGCCTAAAATCTGCAACTGGGCGCTGGCGCGATATTGCCGTGCATATTGACACTGGTGCTGTCGTGAGTGTTCTGAGATCCTCGGTAGCGGAAATGCTTGGCATTAGCGTGACCAACGGCGAACAGGTGGACCTTTCAGGCATCGGTGCGCCGGCGCGGCATTACTACCTGCATGTATGCACCGCCCGAATCGGTAACCTACCGGAATTCAAGATGCGAATTGCGTTTTCAGACGGGATGGATGTGCCGAATTTGCTTGGCCGACTCGATGTACTCGATCGATTCCATCTGACCTTGGACCCCAGCCGACAAGAATCGCGCTTTGCAATTCCAACAACAACCTGACACAGGATTACAAGTGCCCAAAGACGCAACCAAAATGGAAAAAATCGTCGCCCTCTGCAAGCGACGCGGCTTCATCTTTCAATCCTCCGAGATCTACGGCGGCATCAACGGCTTCTGGGATTACGGGCCGCTCGGCGTCGAGCTGAAGCGCAACATCAAGGACGCCTGGTGGCAGGACATGGTCCGCAACCCGCCCATTGGCCCTGACGGCAAGGAAGTGTCGATGGTCGGCGTCGACTGCTCGATCATCATGAATCCAAAAGTGTGGGTCGCCAGCGGCCACGCCACGGGTTTCGCCGATCCGATGGTGGATTGCAAAACCGATGGGTGCAAAGGCCGCTTCCGCGCCGATCAAGTCGCCGACGCCCAGTGCCCGCTCAAACCGAGCAAGTGCCCCGGCCAGCATGACAAGTGCCAGCTCACCGAGGCCCGTCAGTTCAACCTCATGTTCGAGAGTTTCGCCGGCGCAATTCAAGATGAAGCCAACAAAGTCTGGCTCCGTCCCGAAACCGCTCAGGGCATCTTTGCCAACTTCAAAAACGTCTGCGACTCGACCCGCGTCAAGATCCCCTTCGGCATCGCCCAGGTCGGCAAGGCCTTTCGCAACGAGATTAACCCGCGTAACTACACCTTCCGCAGCCGCGAGTTCGAGCAGATGGAGATCGAGTTCTTCTGCCACGACAAGGATTCGCTCAAGTGGTGGGAGTGGTGGCGCGATGTGCGCATCAACTGGTACAAATCCCTCGGCCTCGCTGGCGAGAATCTCAAGCCACGCAATCAGGACGACAAGGAACTGGCCCACTACAGCAAGGCCTGCACCGACATCGAGTACTACTTCCCCTTCGCCGACGAGCCGCAGGAGCTCGAAGGCGTCGCCCACCGCGGCTGCTTCGACCTCACGCAGCACCAGCAGCACAGCGGCAAGGACCTCACCTATTTCGACGACGAGAGCAAGGAACGCTTCACACCCACCGTCATCGAGCCGTCCGCCGGCGCCGATCGCAGCACCCTCGCCTTCATTTGCGAGGCCTACACCGTCGATGAAACGCGCCCCTCGCCCGAACTCATGAAGTTCCACCCCCGCCTCGCCCCGATCAAGGCCGCCGTCTTCCCCCTCGTCAACAAGGACGGTCTCCCCGAAATCGCCGAACCGCTCTTCCGCGAGATCAAGAAGCACTGGCCCGCGCAATACGACGGCAAGCAATCCATCGGCAAACGTTACGCCCGCATGGACGAAGCCGGCACGCCCTACTGCTTCACCATCGACGGCGAAACGAAGGAGAACGGCACCGTCACCGTCCGCGACCGCGACACCGGCACGCAGAGTCGAATCAGCAAGGACGGCGTGGTTCGCTATTTGGCTGACAAGTTGACTTCCGGCGGCGTATGAATAATCAACCCGCACTCAGGACATCGCCCACTTTCGTTTCCCGTTAAATCATAACCACATTGGCGGCACCTTGGCGGCAAGCCGTTAGCTTGAACTTTGGGAGGGATACATGCCACAATCAACCCGGTAAGATTTGCAGCAACGAACATCGCCCCGGAGGCATATACCCATTCCGGGCCAGCCCGCATGACCTTTGCAAAATTATCTGGACCCTGATCGTGCGTGTCGAACACAATGAAGAAACTAACATAATGGACAACCGCGATGACGGCGAATCCCAGTCTCCGTCGTTGGCCGCGACTTAGGGCACCCAGAACTGTACCGTAAAGTGCGTAGAGGAATATTCCCCCAATAAGCCCCAATCGAATGTTGAACGCAATGGGTGCGAAAAATAACTCAAACGGGCGATAGGTACCGTGGCCGGCCCCCATTAACACTACTGCAAAGAATGCGATCGTGAGTCCAATCGCGCCGCCGACTAATCCGCCAACAACTTTAGCTTGCTTCGCTTTCATCCGTTTCTCATATCGTAATACCACCGACATTAAGGCGAAAGGCCACGGGAGCGTCACCGTCCGCGACCGCGACACCGGCGCCCAATCGCGCATTAGCAAGGGCGGCGTCGTGGCGTTTCTGCGCGACAAAATCGGCGGGTAGCTAACGCGCGCCCCCAAGCCCACGGATCCAAATCCGTTGGCTTCCTCATGGACTTGAATGAATACACACATATCTCAATAATCCCCGCATGTACGCGTGGAACGGCTGGTACCACGTCAACGGCAACACTTTCGGCACATGGCTCCGGGGTGATCCGCGCGGCTGGCGCGCCCGTCACCACCGCGAACATTGCGAAGGCGACTACAAGAATCCACTCCCCGAAGGGTGCACACGACGATCTTTTTCGACGATCGAAGCTGTTGATGAAGCGCCGGGAGATTCGTCTCCCACGCAAGCTCCGTGCGCTGGCCTGCCGCGAAATGGTCGCTTCTCTCTTGCGGCACGGCGTGCAAGTCATCGCCCTTGCTCTCGACGATCATCACTATCACATCCTCGCTCGCTTCCCCAAGCCCACGGATTCAAATCCGTGGGCTTCGCGTATTCCCAGGCGAACGGACGAAAACCTGGAACTGGCTCTTATCCGCCACTACGTCGGAATTGCCAAAAAGGACAGTTCACGCTCGCTGAGCGACGCAGGTCTGCTGCCTCAAGGAGGCACATGGGGAAAGCGTTGCCGCGCACTGGCGGTCCGCGACCGCACCCACCAACTCAATGTGTTCCGCTACATACAGGCCCACCGCGACCAGGGTGCGGTCGTCTGGACCTTTCGCGACGCGCGACCCTAAAGCCCACGGATTGGGATCCGTGGGCTTGCCGAGAACCAAGCGACAAGGGATCGACGAATAACCGCTTCTCGACATGCGACTCTTCGTCGACGTACTGCTGCAACTCGACACCGACCCGCTCCGCATCAACCGCGCCGACACCAACTGCTCCGCCCAGACCGACGGTGACGACATTGCCTCGTTTGTCACGCTGTTTCTCGGATAAATCGGTCAGAATTCGTCCTGGCAGCCATTTCATTTTCTTATGCCGGGAAATTGAGTTCCAAGTGCCATACCGTCTATAATCATTGGCAACGAGTCATTTCCATGTTGAGGTTCGCGCCCATCTCTTATGGCGCGTGCTTCTTTTTCGGGAGAGGACATGTCCATGAACACGCGCGCCCGATTTCCGGCGGCACAAATCGTTTGTTGGCTTGCGATCGTCTTGACGCCGTGTGGATGGGCCCAACCGGCTTTCGCTCAATGCTCCCCCGTGGAAGTGCAGAAACTCACCGCATCCGACGCGGCCGCCTTCGATCAGCTTGGCTTTTCCACGGCCATCGACGGCAACACAGTCGTCGCCGGCGCACTCGGCGATGACAACGCGGGCGGTGCAGACGCCGGGGCGGCTTACGTGTTCGTTCGAAATTGCGCGGTGTGGACGCAGCAGCAAAAACTTACTGCCTCCGACGGCGCGCTGAGCGATCAGTTCGGCAGTGCCGTCGCCATTTCAGGAAACACCGTCGTCGTGGGCGCGCGACTGGACGACACGCCGGCCGGCGCTGATGCCGGCTCAGTCTATGTTTTCGTCCGCAGCGGCACAGTCTGGTCGCAACAGGCCAAGCTCACCGCCTCCGACGCCGTCGCCACGGATCGTTTCGGCGGCGCGGTGGCCATCGATCTCGACACGATCGCCGTGGGAGTGAGCCTGGCCGATGCGGGCGGCGTCGATGCCGGAGCCGTGTACGTCTTTACTCGCAGTGGAACGGTCTGGACGCAGCAGGCCAAGATCACGCCCGCCGACCCTCTGGGCGGCTCCTTCTTCGGAATTTCCGTCGCTGTCGACGGCAACAGCTTGATCGTCGGACGCCACGGCGATTCCACCGGCTCCGCCTATGTCTTCACGCGCAGTGGCACGGTCTGGAGCCAACAGCAGAAACTCAACGCATCGGATGCCGCGAGCGGCGACCAGTTCGGAATCAACGTGGCCCTTAACGCGAACTCCGCGCTTGTAGGATCGCATAAGGACGACAACGCCGGCGGCTCGGACGCCGGTTCAGCCTATGTCTTCACCCGCAGCGGTACTGTCTGGACCCAACAGGCCAAGCTCACCGCCTCCGATGCAGCCCTGCAGGACAACTTCGGCCAGTCGGTCGACTTGGATGGCGATATGGCCGTTGTCGGCGCGCTGCTCGATGACCACGTCGGCGGCACGTCCGACGGCTCTGCCTATGTGTTCACGCGAAGCGGCACCGTCTGGACTCAACGTGCCAAGTTAACGGCATCCGATGCCGCTCCGGACGACACCTTCGGTCGCGTCGCCCTCTCCGCAGGCACGGTCATCAGCGGAGCCTATGTCGAAAGCAATCCTGGAGGGACTTCGGCCGGCTCGGCATACGTGTACGTGCTCAATTGCGACTCCGACGGCGATGGCGTCTTCGATGAAAACGATGTCTGCCCGAACACCCAGGCCGGAGCCCCCGTCGACACGACCGGCCGTCCGCTTCGCGATTGCAATCTCGACTGCGTGTTCAACGCAGCGGACATCCAGTGCATCGTGAATGAATTTCTCTCGCTATGACCCCAAACCTGATTCAGAAACCACGGGGGTCGGCGAGACGACGACCACGGCGAAGTGAACACGACCGACCTGCAACACGCCGCCGACGTGCTGCTGCAACTTGATGTCGACCCGCCCCACGTCAGCCGCGCAGACACCAACGGCTCCGGCCAGACCGACGGCGACGACATTGCACCTTTTATAGACTATTTCTTCGGCTGATCCGTCCAGAGGGATTGACACCCACCACCCTTGTCGCCATAATGGCGGACAGGTAATCTATTGTATTCGCTTTGCGCAAAGAAATGGGCCGATCATGAGTGCAATCCCAACGCTGGACCTCGCAGCCGCAGCCACAGTATGTCCGCTCTGCGACGTCACTCGCAAACCGCGAGCGTTCCAGAAGCTCTTTGGCGTGCCCGTCTGCAAGAAGTGCTTTTACAAGTTCGCCAACCGGAGGCAACTGGCATACATCATCGATTTGGTCTTGCTGTACGTCTTGAGTTTTGCCTTTGGTGCAGTTCTAGGCTTGGTCTTTCCTGAACTATTCATCAGCCCGCCGGATCAATTCACCCTTCTCGACGGCTTCTGGCTCGTGTTCAACTGGCTTTTTGTCCCGGTCGTGTTCGCCATGAAGGACGGTTTCCGAGGTTATTCACCCGGTAAGTGGGTTTGCGGCGTGCAGGTGGTCGACCAAATTACGCGCGAGCCGATTGGCTTTCTCCAAAGCCTCAAACGAAATCTAATCCTGGTCATTCCGATCACGCCCCTGATAATTGCCTTCACGCTTGCCAAGGGCCGGCGCTGGGGCGACAAATGGGCACACACCGAGGTCGTTTGGAAAAGATACCGCTTCAAAGCACCGTTCGATCGACGAGGCATCCTCTGCATGAAATGCGGCTACGACCTGACCGGCAATGTCTCCGGTCGATGCCCCGAATGTGGAACCGATATTCCAGCGCCGCCGCGATCTGCCGCGCCGCTGGTCCGCCCGGTGATTGCAGCGCCTTGACGACGACAGCAGTTGAGGTCTTCTACTTCTCTTCCGCCAGCAACCCATAAAACGCCGCGCTCGCACGCATCCCGCCTTCAAAATCGCTGACATGGAAAAACTCATTCGGCGAGTGCGCGTTGCACGTCCCCAGGCAGTAGCCCATCATCAGACTATCCGCGTTCAGCACCCGCTTCAGCATCGGCAGGATCGGCAGACTTCCGCCCTCGCGCATCAGCACCGGCTCCTTGCCGAAGCCCACGCCCACGGCCTTGCGGGCCGCCTTCATCCCCTTCGAATTCACATCCGCCAGATACGGATCGCAGCAAGCGTGGCTCTTGATCTCGAACGTCACCGTGTCCGGCATCCGCGCCTTGACCGTCTCCTCAAACATCCGCTCGATCTCCTCCGACTTCTGATCCGGCACCAGCCGCATCGAAATCTTCGCCCCCGCCCACGACGGAATAATCGTGCTCGACCCTTCCTTCATGTACCCGCCGAAGATGCCGTTCACATCCAGCGTCGGCCGCGCCCACCGCCGATGCAGCGTGCTGTAGCCCTTCTCGCCCCACGCCTTCGGGCTGCCCAGCTCGCGCAGGAAATCGGCCTCGCTATACGGCAGACCATTCATCATCGCCACTTCCTCGGCAGACATCTCTTTCACGCGATCGTAGAAACCGGGGATCGTGACCTTCCCGTTCTCATCGTGGAACGATGCGATCAACTTCGCCAGCACATTCGCCGGGTTCGCAATCGCGCCGCCAAACGTGCCGCTATGCAAATCCTTCTTCGGGCCGGTGATGATCACTTCCTTGTAGATGAGTCCCTTCGTCGCCGATGTGACAGCCGGCACCTCGGGGCTGAACTTCGCCGTGTCATGGATCACGACATAGTCGCAGGCGAGGCGATCCTTGTACTTCTTGATCAGCGGCGCGAGGTTCGGCGAGCCGACTTCCTCTTCGCCTTCGAGGCAGAACTTGATGTTGATCGGCAGACTCCCCGCCGTCTTCATCCACGCCTCCGCCGCAAGGATGGCGCACAACGCCTGCCCCTTGTCATCCGCCGCCCCGCGGCAAACGATCATGCCATCCTTCACAATCGGCTCGAACGGGCCCGTGTGCCAAAGCTTCAACTCCCCCTCTGGCTGCACGTCGTAGTGCCCATACACAAGAATCGTCGGCCGCCCCGGCTTCTGCTCACCCTCGCCCAGCACGGCCGGCCACCCCGCCGTCTCGACAATCTCCGCCTTCATGCCCGCCGTGATGAGCCGGTTCTTCACCCACTCGGCCGCCTTGCGCACATCGGCCCCATGCTCCTTCTGCGCCGAAATGCTCGGAATGCGAAGCAGGTCAAACAACTCATCCCGAAAACGGGCGGCGTTGGTGTTCAGATACGCGACAGCTTTTTCGATGGCAGGATTAGTGGACATAGCGTTGCCCTTTGTTGGGGGTTTTACGATGCTTCTCGCAGGCTTGAATCGCAGACCATTGTCGATCCGTGCACGGCGTACGTCAACGCGAACTGAGGAGTTGCTCACACGCGTTCGGGGCAGTAAAAACAACAAATTCCCGCGTCGGCCAGCCAACCGGGCAAGGAGCACGCACCATGGACCCCAACCGAATCACCCGCCTGCGAACCGCCATGCAGTCCGCCGGCCTCGACGCCGTCTTCGTCAGCAGCCCCAAGAACGTCCTCTACCTCACCGGCATCCCGCCCATGATGGAGGGGCTGGTCATGCCGCTCGCCGACCCGGAATACTTCGCCCTCGTGCAGGCAGACCGCGTCGACGTCCTCTGCGACGGCCGCTACATCGGCGCGATCCAGGGCCGCAAGGGCTACACCACCAACCTGCTCGAAGCCCCCGTCTCGGCCACGTCCATCGGCAACCGCGTCAAGGGCCTGCTCACCCCCGGCGTGAAGACACTCGGCTACGAGGCCGACGCCCTCCTGCACTGCGACGCATTGGGCCTGACCGCGGCGATCCCATCGGTCACATGGAAGACCTGCGAAGACATGCTCGCCAATCTGCGCGTCATCAAGTCGCGCGACGAAATCGAACTCCTCCGCAAGGCCCAGGCCATCACCGGCCAGGCCTTCGAACACATCTGCAAGGTCATCCGCGTCGGCATGACGGAGAAGGACGTCGCGCTGGAAATCGGCAACTACCTCCGCAAGAACAGCGAGGGCAACAGCTTCAACCCCATCGTCGCCTTCGGAGAGACCGGCGCCTTCCCGCACTACGTTCCCTCGCAAGATCGCGTTCTCAAGCAGGGCCAAATGGTCCTCACCGACTTCGGCGGCATCTGGCACGGCTACTGCGGCGACCTGACGCGCATGATCGTCATGGGCAAGGCCGACGCCAGGCAGCGCGAAGTCTACGATCTCGTCCTCGCGGCGCAGGAAAAATGCCTCGCCGGCATCGCCCCGGGCAAGACCTGCCACGAACTCGACGCCCTCTGCCGCGATCATTTCGCGTCAAAAGGCTGTGCCGATGCCTTCATGCACGGCACCGGCCACGGCGTCGGCCTTGCCATCCACGAAGACCCGCGCATCAAGAAAACCTTCCAGAACAAAGTGGCCCCCGGCATGGTCTTCACCGTCGAGCCGGGCCTCTACTACGAAGGCTGGGGCGGCGTCCGCATCGAAGACATGATCGCCGTCACCGAAACCGGCATCGACAACCTGACCACCACGAGCAAGAAACTCGTCGAGATTCAATAGCCAGTGATTGTGCCGCCGATATGGCACAAAAAAGAGCTTTGGAGGGCACAGAGATTTTTCAGTGGGGCGGGCGTCTCTGCCCGCCACGTGCCACAGAGAGGGCACACATGAAAAGCCCCGGAGGGGCGATAGCCAATAGCCGAGGGCGCAAGCCCTCGGATGACGACCCGAATAAACGAAGCCCTGTAAGGGCGACAGATTGCAATACCACGGAGCGACCATGAATCGATTAAAACTCGCCGCCATCCTCATCGTCCCCCTGCTCGCCGGCTGCGCCCCGCGCGCCGCCAACGTCACCGAGATCAAGAACGCGCAGGACATGAAAACCAAAATGGACGCCGGCAACATCCGCGTCATCCACGCCCTCGACGCCGAGCACTACGCCAAAGGCCACATCCCCGGCGCGGAAAACATCGACTACGAAAAGATGAAGCCTGAGATGCTCCCGGCGCAAAAAGACCAGCCGCTCATCTTCTACTGCACCGGCGGCATGTGCCCCGTCGGCCGAATGGCCGCGAACAAGGCCGCCTCATGGGGCTACACCCATGTCTCCGTCTACGAAGGCGGGCTGAAGAACTGGCAATCATCCGGAATGACCGTCGCAACCGGCGCGAAGTAGCGCGCCCCGCTTACGCCCGCAGATCGCGCGCCCATCCCGGCGGATTGAGCGGATAATCAACTGTCACCGTTTCGCCGCGCGTGGTGGCATGGCCGAAAAGCAAGGACGGGCCGACCGTAGTCGACCCGTCCAGCAACTCCATACAGCGCATTCAAGAAAATGCTGCATTCGTCTTTATCCCGACCAGTTACGACCCGCAGCCCGTCGTGCAACTCGTTCCGTATTTGTAGGTGCAGTTCTTGTCTACATAGAGAATAGGACGATTGCCGGGTGGGATGGTTCCATACACGCAAATGTCCGCCGTTTGCTGCGGCCCCGTGGCGCAGCCCACTACCTTGACTTGACCGGCAAACGTCTTCGACAACGCTGGGCAATTGACCCGCACGGTTCCCTGCATCGTCACCGGCGGAAGCGGGTTCTGCGTCGCCGAGCCGCCGATCCAGATTGTCCCGGCGGTTGTGGATGATGATCCGCCATTGGTGTTGACGTCGATCAGGGATCCGGAATCGAGGCCGCCGCTCGACTGAATCAAGGATTGAGCACTCATGGTCCCGGCGATATGAATAAGACCGCGCGTTATTCCAACGACGCCGACGTTGCTCGTTCCAGTCATGTTACCGAGCACACTCACGCGCCCCCCGGCTTCAATGTCTTGAAAAAGAGCAATGCTTGCGCCTTCCAGCGCGCCCAGGACTTCAAGCACGCCGGTCGCGGCAACATCGCCATGGACATAGACCGAACCGGAAACATTTCCATTGACTTCGATGAGGCCGCTGAGGTCACCGGTAACGATCACCTGGCCGGAGTCCGCGGGAACGCCTAGATTTCGAGTCAAAATGGAGCCGCTAACAGAACTAACAGTCGCACTCCCCGAAAAGTTGCTCCCAGAGACTGACGCGCATAAGAGCATCGAACCACTCACATCGCCTCCGTTCACAATCAACCCGTAAGAGGTATTGACGACCTCGAGCGTCCCGGCCACGGGCTCATCGTTCAGGTCAATCGTTGATCCATAGTCGGAGTTGCTGACCGTCACCGTGCAATTGGCAGCGATGCCCTGCAAAAGCGTGATCGTACCCTTGAGCGTCGTGCAGACGACATCGGACGTTCCCGCCATGGCGCCGATGACCAGTTGCTCTTGCGTCCCAAGGCCCTCACCATAGTTGACGCTCGAGTTGTCATTCATTTGATCGATCGTCACGGCGAGGTTCGGGGTGCTGGTGCCGCACTCGCACTCCGGTACGAGCACTTCAAGAAACCCTGGGCAAAAGACGTTGACCTCCGCGGCGCCATACATGTCGGCGACGTGGGCCGTTGCATTGCCGGATTCGGTATCGCAATTCATGTTGCTCAAGAACAAAGTGGAACCGTCTTCCATTTTCGTGACGTCAAGTGTTCCGCTCGGCTCGAACTTGGAGACGGTCATGTTGGAAGAAGGATGCATCGTGTGAATGCTGATCGCCCCGGCAGCCTGGCTGATCGAGATATCCGCCAATTCGCCGACCTCGGTGATGCTGAGCGTTGCCTCTTCGCCGAGGGCGGGCGAGATGGTTGAAGACGCGAGCGAGCCAATCGAGATAATGGCCAACTCTTCCACCTCGGCAATCTCCACATCGCCAGTTACGCCGCCCGGGATGCTTAGCGTGGTCTCCGTGCCGACCGCCCCCAGAATCAGGGAATCGACATTGCCTCCGGTCCCGCCGCTGGATTTCTGAAGGCTTAGGTTTCCGAGGATTGCGGAGAAGTTGCCGTTGATGATCCGTGAATAGTTCGATCCGGCAGAGGGTTGAAGGGCAATGCCCAGCACGTTTCGGGCGCCTGGTCCGCCGTTTGGATCGAGAATCTTGATGCCAAAGTTCTCAGGATGCGGGCAACTGATCACACCGATGTCACCGACGCCGCCCGGATTGTCCGGGTCCATGGACCAAATGCGCCACGTCTGGCTACCGATCACCAATTCAACGCTGGGATACGCGGGAACAGTATCGTCAATCACATAGGCAACGCCTTCGACAGGTGGCGGGGATTCGTCCCAATCCAGGTATAACTGGGGGTCCGCGGCCCATGAGACAGCATTACTTGTTGTTATGACAAGAATCCAAATGCCAACTTTCGAGAACATACCGTCACTCCTTTCAATTTGGCCCTCGAAATGCGGATGTAACGCACATTGCAATTGGAAGGCCCGTGCGATAGAATCCTGTTGGTGAGGCATGTGTACCGCATCCCCCCCCCCCCCTGTCAACCGAAAAATGAAAAAAAGATTGTTATTATTTCTGTTGGCCAATTTTCTGATACGAGGCAGCATCGCAAATTCGCAGGTTGTGACCTACGAGGCGGTAGCGGCTTTTCCTGAAAGCGATGTTTTCCCGTGGACGCGTGTGGGGACCTTTGATGCCACTCGGGCACTTATCGATGATTGCATAATGATCGATGTTGACCTCGGCATCTGGGCGCCAACACCGGGTGGGGAGCAAGATTTCTACCGACGGAGCATCCCTGAGTTTCAAGGAAGTCCATTCTTTGTACAGTGGCGGTGTCGAAGTACTGCGCCAAATAGTGAAATTGCCGGAGGCGGTAGCTTTATTAATAGCTGGGGCGGGGCATCCGCATATCATTTTACGATTACCGTCGATCTCGTTCAATTCTTTCGAGACAGTTTTCTCCCCATCCTTCAATTTCCAATCGAGGCGAACAAGGCACATACCTATCGCGTTGAGTGTCTCACGAATGCGATGTATTATGTGTTCATAGACGGAGTTTTGGTCGATTCAGGTACACAAGAAGGGCTCTTCCCTAACACATCAGCAAAAATCATTTGGGGAGCCCAAATGTGGAACGCCCCCAGCATCAACACCTGGGACTACGTCCGCTACGGCGTCATCCCGACTGAACACAGCGGCGACTTCAACAACAACGGCACCATCGACGACACCGACCTCTACTACTTCGTCGATTGCCTCCTCGGGCCCGACTATGACGCCGCCGGACCGGGCTGCAAATGGGCCGACCTGAACGCCGACGGCAAAGCCGACGCCGCCGACATTCAATCGTTTGCAAATGCCATGACCGGGGCGTAATTGGTTTGGTCCGCACGGAGCCTGAGTGTTTTTTTTAAGTGGGCGGGCGTCCCTGTCCGCCTTGTGCCACCGAAAAACGGGCACCTGCCACGGCGGGGAGACTCCGGCCCGCTCCACCAATCTTCTCTCAGGCTCGCTTACGCCCGCAGATCGCGCGCCCATTCCGGCCCCGACTCGATCAAGTCCCGTAGTCGCGCGCGATGCGCATCATCGGTGACGCCCCAGATCAGCGTCGCCAACTTTGAGCCGTTTGGCGGCCCAGCCGGCGCGGTCCTCGCAATCGCACCCAGCATCAGGCCGTCGGCCTGCGTTTCGCCCAGCGTCGGGCGCTTCATCTCCCGCCACGTTGCCACGATTGACTGAACAACATCAGCTACTGCACCGCTCGACGCCTTTAATCCGGCAAACGTCAGCAACGCCGCCGACACCAGTTCGAAATCCGCATGATGAGCAATGCCGAAGGCACGCGCCGCGTCGCGCACCCGGCCCGCGCGAAGTGCCTGAACCCCGGCGAGATACCACGTCGCCGGGTCAACGTCGCCCGACGAGGTCACGCTTCCCTGTTCCCATGTCTCACCACGGATAAACCGGTCGACCGCCTCGACATAGGCCCGCCGTCGCGCCGAGCGCGTGCGCATCGCCGACCCCACGGCCGCCAAGGCGACGAATGCAAGTCCGATGGTTGCCAGGATGATCGCAGTGCCCATTGCCGACTGTTCTACGCGCATGAGAATCGCCGGGCAAGATTCATTACATCGCGGCTTGCCCACGATGCCGGTTGGCGATCCACTGACATTCCCCGACAATCCCCGACCATGCAACGCCCCTACGATTCACTTACGCCGCTCATTACCTCCAACCCCGATCGCGCCGCGGCGATGCAAGCCTTCGTTGACGCCCTCTGGCCGGCCCTGCACCCCACCGGCGTCTCCTGGCTCGGCTTCTACGTTTATCAGAGCGGCGACGAACTCATCCTCGGTCCGCGCCGCGATAAGCCCGCCTGCTCGCCCATCGGCCTGCACGGCGCATGCGGCCAGGCGTTTACGAGTCGCACGACGCTGATCGTCCGCGACGTCGCCGATCTCGGACCGAACTACATCGCCTGCGATCCGCGCGACAAATCCGAGATCGTGCTGCCTCTCCTGGAAAAGGACGGCCGCTGCTGGGGCGTATTCGATGTGGATAGTTGGGATGTTGCGTCGTTCGATGAGTCGGACGAGGAGGGTCTTACGATGCTGCTGAAGCACGCCGGCCTGACCCACGCCTGACTTGCGACGTCGCACTCACACGGCCGCGACTTCCATTCGCTTCTCTTTCTCGGCCTTTGCGCCCGCATACTTCCCCGCTGCCGGCGTCACGAAGTGACAATCGTCGCCGAACAGATCGCGGCGCATGATGACGCCGAGCGGGGTCGTGTAATAGTTGTGCACATAGGCGGCGTACTCCGCGATGGCCTGGGCCCAGGACTTGCCGGAATCCTCCAGCTTGCGCAGATAGAAGTACACGCCGTCGATATTCCCCTGATGCCGCGAAATGAGGTCCGCGATCAGAATCTCCTCCGCCGAATCGCGAATGAACTGCACGTCCAGCTTCTTGCACTGCTCGTGAAACACCACGCGATGAAGATGCTCGATCTGCCGCATCACCCGATGCAGAAAATCGTGCGTGTGAATCGCTTCGTGAAGCCGCTCGCGCTGTGCAGACTGAACTCGGGACATTCGCTCGTCGCTTCCTTTTCTTGTGATGGCCAAGACTGCCGCGGGGCCGATAAGCCCCTTCAGAATCGCCGAATTATACCGTTTTCTCGGCTCATTCTCAACAAACTTTAGTTCAACGCGACTCAACGGTGACGCCCGCAATTCTCCGCGCCCCGCTGCTTCAGTCGCGCCCGCCGATCACCGACCTAGTTTGACCCTCGTATTTGCGAGGGATAAACTCACGTTCACGTGGGTGGATCAGCGTCGCCGTCCCTTGGGTACGGCTCCGAGGCCCCGGCGGTTCTCGCCGATCGGCCTTTCATCGACCCGCGGTCGAGTCTGCGGGGGCCATTCGCCGACCACCAACGTCTTTGAGGTTCGACCGTGCCAAGTGTTCTGGTGCTTCAAGGCCCCGACAAAGGGCTGCGCTTCACGCCCACCGAAGGCGGCAGCGCCCTTCTCGGCCGAAGCAGCCCCGATCTCTCTCTCACCGATTTCACGGTCTCCCGCCGTCACGCCGAACTGAAACCCTCCGGCCGCGGCTGGATCATTGAAGATCTCAAAAGCGCCAACGGCACCTACCTCAACGGCAAGCGCCTCGAACGCCCCACGCGCCTCAAACACGGCGACCAAATCCGCATGGGCGGCACGCTCATGATCTGGGACAGCAGCGATGAACTCGGCCTCGAACCGCGCGAAGCCGCCGCCATCGTCGGTGATCTCGTCGACCTCGACGCCGGCCCCGGCCGACTCGACGCATCGATCATCGGTTCCGTCGGCGCGGCCGACGACAGCATGATCCTCGCCACACCCGCCGCCGCCGAGGCCGTGCGCTCCTGGCGCGTCATGTCGGCCCTGCTCGATGCCGTCGGCGCGGTGCTCACGCCGCACCAGTTGGTGGAGCGCACCATGGATCTCGTCTTTCAGGAAGTGCCCGCCGACCGCGGCTTCATCCTCATGAAGGACTCGCGCTCGGGCAAGTTCGACGCCGAAGTCGTCCGCTGGTCCGACGAAACGCGCGACAAGATTCGCGCCAGCAAGGCCATCGTCGATCACGTCATCAGCAACCGCGAAGGCATCCTCTGCAGCAACGCCATGAGCGACGCCCGCTTCAAAGGTCAGGCCGCCGCCGAGGTGAGCAAGATCGGCCTGCAATCCGTCATCTGCGTCCCGCTCGTCACCCGCGAGGAAGTGCTTGGCGTCATTTATGTCGACTGCGCTATGTCGCGGCACATCTACACCGAAGAGCAGCTTCGCCTCGTCGCCGCCATCGGCCAGATGGCCGGCCTCGCGATCGAAGACGCCCGCCTTGTGAATGAGCGCGTCCGCACCGAGCGACTCGCCGCGGCCGGCGAAACTGTCGCCGCCCTGTCACACTACATCAAGAACATTCTTCAGGGCCTGATGGGCGGCAGCGAAGTGCTGGAGATGGGCCTGCGCGGCCAGAACATCGCCACCGTCGAACAGGGATGGCAGGTCGTCCGCCGCAACATGGACAAGGTCCACGCCCTGACCATGAACATGCTCGCATTCGCCAAACAGCGCGAGCCGCGCCTCGAACCCGTTCAACTGAACTTTCTCGTGGAAGATTGCATCCGCCTCGCCACGCGCCGGGCGGAGGACAAGGGTGTCATTCTCAAACACGAGTTCGGCGAGCCGATGCCCGCGATCCCGCTCGATGAACACGGCATTCACCAGGTCGTGCTCAACATCATCAACAACGCCGTCGACGCCGTCGCCAAGAGCACCGGCATCGTCACCGTGAAAACCGCCTTTGACCCCGCAGCCGATTCCGCCGCCATCACCGTCGGCGACAACGGCCCCGGCATCCCAAAGGAGAAGCAGGACCGCATCTTCGACGCGTTTTATTCAACCAAAGGCCACGGCGGCACCGGCCTCGGCCTCGCCGTCGCGAAAAAGATCGTCGACGAACACTCGGGCACGATCACCGTCAATTCGGTCGCCAATCAAGGCACCGTTATCCGCGTCACGCTGCCGACGAGGCCCAAGCAAGGCATCGACAGCGCCGGCACCCACGGCCCGGCGCCGGCTTGAAGCCTGGAATGCTCACCGCGTTGTTTAACGCGGGGTTTGGAAAAAAAGTATACCCCCACAAAAAAGTGCGAAAAACCGTTTTACCTTGCAAAAAACGCGCAAACTGTTTGTGCGGATATGTGCGGTAGTAAGGAACTGAGAGCCAAGAGTCCGAGTGATTAACCGGGTCACTGCGCGACGCGGTGCGATTGTCGTGGACGCTGGCTTCGCCGTAAAGATCGGGGACATAGACGGGCCTCCTTTCGATGGGCCGGGCATACCTAACTTATACCGAACTAATATAGCGCAGGGAGCGGCGGAGGCAAGGGGGATTTTTGAGATTTTTTCGCGGAGTGTTAAGTGTTGAGTGGGGCGGGAGTTGGAACCGCAGATTGTGCAGATTCGCCGAATAGGGAAGCAGGGCTGGGGTCGCGGACACGTTTGACGGGCGATGTTGGGATTGGCGATGGGGCCGCTGACTGCGCGCGACACGATGGCGTCCGATGGCGAATCAAGCGTGTTGTTTGGCTCTCATTCCCGTTATTCGCGTGCCATGCCTTTCGTGTTTCAACCTGACACCTTTTTCGCCTCCGCGATAATCGCTACAAACAATGTGATCAGAATCTTGTCGTGCTCAATGGCGAGGTCGATTCCTTTTTCGGTAAAGAACCGATAGCGGTCTTCGAGTTTCGCTTCCTCATCCATATGGACTCACCAATTTCGTAGTTGAAACTATTCGCATACGTTATTGCTTCGTCAGGACCGCGTTACAGTTATTCACAACCAAAAGACCGCCGTCAGTAATACTCGAGTTGAGTTTATAGCGAATCGTGGTTGCTCCCTCAGCTTGAAGTGTAGCGATCGATGATCCAATAACGCTGCCACCTGTGTTCTCAAAGTTCGAATGAATGACGATTCCATTAGTAATGGAGGCAATTCTTGTATAGACGAGGACTACCCCGCTTCCAAGCGGCTCGCGTCTGCCAGAACGCAGTTCTTCACCACGAATAATTGGCAGGCCCGCACTACTGAATTCGAAGATGACTCCTGTTGGGGGCGGAGTTTCCTGTGTGTCTTGTTGTTCTGTGGTGGTAGTTCTTACACAGGAGGCATCGCCAGAATAGACACCAGCCAAGAGTGGCGTGGGTAGGGAAAGGTCTGGGGCGAGAAAGGGCTGACAGTTTGCACCGGACAACGCAATCAATTGGAGCACTACGACTATTCCAATTGCAGTTTTTCGCATAGCACGGGTTCCAATACTGATTTTGATACCTGTTCCGTCCGTAACGAAGGTTGCGTACTTGGTTATGATTTCCACTTGATCACAAGCAAGCTGCTGCGCAGGCTTTTGCGGTATGACGTAGACACATATTGGTTAGCGTGCGTCACGACCATTTCGGGTTGGCTTGATCGGCCGGTGTCGAGGGTTGCAGCAGCGCGCTCGTTTTCGCGCATCCTTAATGAGCCGCTGGAGACGGCGCGGTCGCTGAGCCAGACGAGGGCGTCGGCTTTGTGGTCCGATGCCATTTTGAGGACTTTTTTCTTCACGTCGTTGTTGAGGAAGAACGGTTGGTCGTCGTAGACGTCGATCAGGCCGACGACGGTGTAGGGCTTGTCGGGGAGGCCTTCGTAGACGTCGGTGTTGTCCACGGACTGCACGAAGGCAGAGCCGGTGGGCCATTCCTGAATACCGCAGTAGCTCAGGTAGTCCACGCGGGTACAGCCCAACGACAGTAGGCCGAGGCAGGTGATTGCGAGCGTGCGCATTCGACGATTTCCTTTCGAGGAAGAGGTGAGCATGGCAGGGCTATCCGGCCCCAATGAAAGTCGATTGTAATTAGAAGGGATTGGAAATGAAATGGACGTGTTAAATGATGGCGAGGTGGGAGCGAAGGATGCTAGGAAGGGGAAGTTCAGTCGTGCCTCCGGCACTTTGTCGATAATGGGGAAAGCTGTCCCAGCAGTGAAGCTGCTGGGCAATTGTCGGGTCGTCCCTTATGGGACTGAGGGGAATGCCGGATAGTCCCGCCGAACTCCTACGGCAACTCGAACGTCACCTCCCGCCCCATCGCCGGGATCGAGAGCTTGATCATCTTCGACCCCCGCGCCGGGCACGATGGATATTGATAAAGCCGCAGCTCCACGTCGTTCCAGATCGGGTCGCCGCAGCGCATCGGCCACGCCCTCACCAGCCGGAAACGCGGGTCGCTCGTCAGCAGATTGCGCAGCATCTTTCGCGGCGGCGGATCGGCATCGACATACGGTGTTGCGGGATAGGCGGACTCGATGAGGATGTAGCGAATTCCGTATTGGTCGAGCAGTCGAACGATGTTCGACTCGCTTTCGACGAACTGCTGATAGTCGTACTTCTCCCGCGCCGCTCGGGCATAGAGCATCTTGCTGGCCCGCAGCATGAGAATCCGCTTTCGCGCCGCTTCATTCTGGTAGATATCAAACGCCACCTGTCCGTCGCGCACCGCATCGACCAGCACGACATCCGCATCTGTGCGACCTACCAATTCCTCCACCGCGCCCTCAAATCGCGGTAACCGCCCCACATCGCGCGCCCGCGCGATGCCGGCCTGCACCAACACCAGCGCCGCCAGCAACACAATCCTCGCCTTGTCGGCGCGCCAGGAGATCACCGCTCCCGCGGCCGGTAGGAAAAATCGCACCGCCGCAAACGCCATCGGCGGGATCGCAAAAAAGAAATACCGCGGCTCCTTCGCGGCGATCACGGTGCTGAAACCCGCCCATGCGACAAACCACAACATGAGCAGCGAACCCGGTCCCCGCGATAGCCGCGCTGCCATGGTGACCATCCCCAGCAGCGCCACGCCCAACAGCGGCCAACCGAGAATCTCCGGCAGATGCCGCGGATAGAAGTGAATATCCACCGACGTCGCCAGCAGATGCGACGGCAACGCCGCATACTTCTTCGTCGCGACGTGGTACGCCGCAATGACTCCGACCGCGACCACCATCGACAAAGCGCGCGCCACATTCACGAAATAAGCTCGCGGCAGCCGTGCAACAAACGCATACATTCCCAACACCGGCAGAATGAACCCGGCCGTCTGCTTCGTGAGATACGCCATGACGGCGCACGCCGCGAGCGCAATCGCCCACCGCGCATGCGCCGCCGCCCGATCGCGCTCAAAACAATACACGCTCGCCAGAATCCAAAACGTCGCCGGCCACTCCAGCATGACGTCGTTCATCCAGAGGAACCCATGCGGACAGGTGATCAACAGCAACCCCGCGAACAGCCCCGTCGGTCGATCAAACCACCGACGCCCCAGCAAATACATCAACCAGCCCGCGCCGACCGCGAACAGCACCACCGTCAACCGCGCCGAAACAATGTTCACGCCCAGAAGTGCGAACGCCCCCGCCTCCACAACCGCAAACCCCGGCGGGTAATACACGATGATCCCCAGTGCCGGATAGCGCAGGTAGAACTGCTCGGCCCACTCCCGCGCGTGCGCGATCGGCCACTGCTTCACAAACTCGTAAACGAATACGCCATCGAGCGCATGATTCGGCGCATCCGACCACCCCAAGCCGCCATGGGTGATCCCCGGCAGACTCATCGACCCCACGAACAGCGCAATCAACGCCAGCGCCGCAACGTCCACACTTGTGGCACCGGTCCAATATCCGCCATGGTGGATTTCCAACCGGTGCGAGCGAGGATTCGCTCCATGCGATTGAGATGCCGCCCCGCTTCTCTGTTCGCCCGATGTGCTCAGACTCGCTCACTCCGGAAACTTGATGTCGAGAACCTGCATCTCCACGCTTCGTCGGCCGTTCCACTCGTTGATCACCGGCTCAAACACCACGCGGCACCGCCGATGATCGGCCAATTGCCCGCTTGCCTTTGCCTGACCAAAGGCGATTCCCTTGCACCGCGTGCGCCCGTCGGTGAGTTGCATTTGAAGGTGCGTCCCCGCTGAGCCGACCGTCCGCGGATCGCCGAAGACATCGAGCCAGTCCGTCGCCAGCCGCGCCGCCGGATTGCCCGCGCCGAAGGGTGCAAGCTGCTTGAGTTCCTTCACGAGCGATTCATTCAGGCGATCCAGTGATACCACGTCATCGACACGCAGCTTGGGCACGAGATCATTCGACGTCAGAAGTTGCCCTGCCCGGTTCTGAAACGCCGTGCGAAACTCATCCACGCGCTCTGCCTTGATCCGCAGGCCCGCCGCCATCGCGTGCCCGCCATAGGTAATGAGAAACTGCCCGCAATCCGCCAGCGCCTCATTCAGCGCGAAGTTCCGCACGCTTCGCGCTGATCCCTGCCCCGTCTCATTCTCCAGCGCGATCATCACCGTCGGTTTGCCGAACATTTCCGTCATTCGGCTGGCCACGATTCCGATCACGCCCGCGTGCCACCCGTGCGAAGCCAGCACAATGGCCCGCACCGAGTCGGCGTCCTGCCCCTGCGCCTGCACCATCTCCTCCGCCTCGCCGGCGATCTTTCGCTCCAGCGTCTGCCGCGCCTTGTTCTGCTGTTCGAGGTTCGCCGCGATTTTCATTGCCTCGGCCTCGTCAGCCCGCGTCAACAATTCCACCGCCAGTTGTGCGTGCCCCATGCGGCCGATTGCGTTCAATCGCGGCGCAATCTTGAATCCGATGTCATAACCATCCAGTGCCTTGCCCGCCAAGCCCGCCGAGGCAATCAACGCCCGCACCCCCGCGAGCCGGCTCTGCGGCAACCCCAGAAGCCCGTGATGTGCGATGATTCGATTTTCTCCGAGCAGCGGCACGATGTCGGCGATCGTCCCCAGGGCGGCGAGTCCCATCGCGTCGATCAGGAACGCCCGATACTCCTCGCTCACCTTTTTCGCGCCCGAGAGATTCTGCGCGATGGCCCACGCCACCTTCAGCGCCACGCCCGCCCCCGACAGATTCGGATTCGGGTACGACCCCTCGCTCAGACCCGGATGCACAAGGAGCGCATCCGGCAACTCCAGCGCGCCGTTTGCGCCACGATGCGGCGCGTGATGGTCTGTAATAATCAACTCGACCCCGCGCTCCCGCGCGATCCGCGCCGGCTCAATCGCGGTGACGCCGCAATCCACTGACACAATGACCTGCGCCCCTTCGTCAGCAAGCGACGTAATCGCCTCGGGGCTGATGCCATAGCCCTCCTCCAGCCGATGCGGGATGTAAAACGCCGGATCGCCGCCGGCGAGCCGCAAACAGTGCCACAGGATTGACACGCCCGTGATGCCGTCCACGTCATAATCGCCAAACAGCACGATCCGCCGACCATCGCGAACGGCCGCCGCAATTCGCTCCGCCGCTTCGGTCGCCCCCGGCAGCCGCTCCGGCGGAATCAAATCGCTCGCCGCCGGCCGTAGGAATTGCCGCGCGGTCTCGGCATCCTCGATCCCCCGGTTGAGCAGAACCTGTGCCACCACCGGCGAGATGCGCAGCGCCGTCGCCAGTTCATCGCGCAAAGGGTGCGGCGGTGGTATCAGCCAGTCCTTCGGCACTCGATTCTTCTCCCGTCCCTGAAACGCCATTTGCATCCATGGTATCCCACTCGCACTCGCTTCGCAGCCGGCCGATTTTCCCTTGATAACTCGTGGTTTTCCTGCAAAAGTGTCCCCATGACCCGGGTCAAAATCTGCGGCATCACCCGCCCACAGGACGCCGTCATCGCCGCCGATGCCGGTGCCGATGCCATCGGCCTCGTCTTCGCGAAAAGCCCGCGGCAGGTAACACCGTCGCGCGCCCGCGAGATCGTCGCTGTCCTGCCGCCTTTCGTTGCCGCCGTAGGAGTCTTTGTAAATGCCCGCCCCGCGACCATCCGTCGGATCGTCGACGTCGTCGGCCTTACCGCTGTGCAACTCCACGGCGACGAATCGACCGCTTTCATTGCTCAACTCGGTGCGCTGAGAATCATCAAGGCCCTGCGCGTCCGCGATCGCTCCTTCGTGGACGACATCGCCCGCCTGCGCGATCTCTGCGTCAGCGGCGTCTTGCTCGATGCCTATTCACCCACCGCCCGAGGCGGCAGCGGCAAACGCTTCGACTGGGATTTGGTGAACCAAGCTCGACAGGCCGGCGCACTCGACAATGCCCCTCCAATGATTCTCGCTGGCGGCCTCACTCCGCAAAACGTCCGCGCCGCCATTCGGTCGGTCCGTCCCTGGGCGGTCGATGTCTCTTCGGGTGTCGAATCGGCCCCTGGTATTAAGTCCCCCAACCTGATCGAGCAGTTCGTTTCAGCCACGAGCAAATCCTAGCCACGTCCCGAGACACCTACGCCTGTAACCGTCCTCTATCCAACGAGTTAGGCAACCAACACGGTCTGTTCCGCCGAAATCCGTTGAATCGCCGGCTCGATTTCAATAAACTAGCAACGTAGACCCCCGATTGATAAACCGGCAGTTAACCAAGCGGATGCGCCGCACGGGATAGTCGCCGACTCACTGGTAAATCGTTTTATCAAAGAAGAAAACCAAATGACCCGCGCCGCCCTTGTCGCTTTGATTGTTATCCTTTTCGCTTCTTCATCATTCGCCGCGCCGACCTCCGTCGATCACGCCCCCGGCGCAAGCGTCTTCAGCCAACCGGCCTCGATCACCCAGCGCGAGCCCGAGATCCCTCGCGAAGACGACGCCGTCGCACTCTGGGCACGCGTCGCCTTTCAATTCTCTTACGACCACGTCGCCATCTATTACACCACCGACGGCTCCGACCCCTTCGGCGCGTTCGGTTCACCCGGAAGTGGCGCGACCTCCGTCCTCTCCAGCCTCGGCGGCGACATCCAATTTCAATTCAACGAAGTCAGCGGTGGAACCTACGACTGGTGGAAGGCAACGCTCCCCGCGCCGACTCGCGCTTATGGACTCACCATCAAATACAAGATCTCCGCATGGGACACCGGCGGCGGCGGCGAGATTTTCGCCAATGGCGGCAGCGCCTACCAATTCACCAACAAGCTCGCCTGGCCCGGCGCTGGCGCGGGTTCGCCGAATCCGAATGAAGGTTACCCGCCCTTCTACTTCTGGAAGGAGGAGGCCGTCGTCGGGAACAATTACATCAACGTCATGATCGATCAGAACGGCACGGTCTATGACATCCACTTCCCCGGCGCTGGCGCGGTCTACGGCGTCGGCACTAAGAACGAAGGTTACGCGAACGGCAACGACACCTTCCCCGCGCTCACCAGCGGCCGCGGGCAGATGCACGTCAACCAGCTCATGGCCGGCATCCGCGAGGGCGGCACGACCTATTGGATGTCCAATCAAAACGGCCTCGGCTACGACAACGTTGCCCAAGCCTACAACCCGACCTCGAACACTGTCAGCACCACGGCTCGATTTCACGCCAACGGCAACAACATCTCGATCCAGCAGACCGACTTTTCGCCGGCCGGCATCACTTTTCCCACCATCAACGGCGGCGGCCCCAATCGCGGCATTTACATCAAGCGCTTCGTCCTCACCAACAACGGCGGCATCCCCAGGACGATCAACTTCTACGCCTATGGCGACTACGCCATCAACGGTGGCGATGGCTCCGATGCGATGTATCAGGACGGCGGCGCATCGCATGGTGCGATGTTCGCCTATGACAACGCCGGCGGCTCGGCCAACTCGCGCGGCGAATACAACCCGACGTTCGATCCCGATTACCCCAAGAACAATTCCATCTTCTTCGGCACCGCCCTGAAGCATTGCACCAGCGTCGGCAGCGCAGGCGGCACACCCGCCACCGATTCCTGGCGCGACACCAGCACCGACAACGGCCAAGGCTGGATCGGAATGCAACTCACCCTCACACCGGGCGTACCAGTCGAGATCGACCTCGCCGTCGGTGGCGGCTATGTCGTCGGCGCAAATAATCCGAACGTCGGCAACGACCATGTGCGCCCCGTCTTCGACTGGTTCTTTGCGAACTCCATGTCAACGATTGAGACCGCGACGAACAACTACTGGACCAATTGGCTCACCAACGGCGTCACCATCGACTTCCCCGATGATCGCTACGACGAGGTCTTCCGTCGCGGCCTCCTCGCGACCGCCCTGCACATCGACGGCCAAAGCAAGGGCATCATCGCGGGCTTCCACAATGGCGCATATCCATTCTGCTGGCCACGCGACGCCGTCTATGCAGCCGTCTGCCTCGCCCGCACCGGCCACATCCCCGAATCCGCCGGCGTCTACGACTGGATGCGCGACACGTGCTATCGCGACAACGAATCGTGGGGCAAGGGCTACTGGAAACAGAAATACACCACCGACGGCTACACCGTCTGGTCCAGCCCGCAGATCGACGAAACCGCCGTCTTCCCGTGGGGCCTCTACTACCACTACCAGATCACCGGCGACACTGCCTTCGCTAACGGCCACTATGCCACGATGAAAGAAGCCGCCACCACCATCCACAGCGACCCCGGAGACTCCGCACTGCTACCCAAGCTCAATTACAACCCCGTGCGCCGACTCATGTGGAGCAACAACGTCTGGGAGGATCAATACAACTTCTTCGCATATTCCAACGCCAACGTCGTGCGCGGCCTGTATGACGCCGCTGCGCTCGCCACCGCGCTGGGTTTCCCTTCCGACGCATCCGACTTCAACTTCTGGGGCAACACCATCAAGAGCGGCCTCGATGACTGGCTGAATGACAACAGCGAGATCACCGACATCTCGCAGCTTGGCATTGTTTATCCGTTCAAGGTCTACTCGCCCACCGACACGCGCGCCGTCCGCTACATCGACCGCATGAACGGTGTGCAGAACGACACCACCGGCAACAGCCACCCGCTCGTCAACTTCACGAACGCCTACGGTTGGCTCGACCTCATCAACCGCTACTGGGGCGACAACTATTGGGGCCGAAGCGATGACCCGACCAACACGCCATGGGGCGCGGGCCCGTGGTTCCTCAGCACCCTCTGGTACGGCCTCTACTACGCCGAGCGCGCCGATCTCACCGCCAACAAGGGCGACATTGATAACCACAAGTATCGCGTCGACCTCTGCCTCGACCGCGTCGGTCCGGTCGGCTTTGGCGCCGAACAGATTGCGCCGTATTGCGGCCCGGTCTGCGGCTGCCCGAATTGCGGAAGCCTGCAATACCAGAATCAAAACGATTTCGTCCTGCAGACCGCCTGGCCGAATGCGTGGGAGTCCATGTCCACATTCGTAGACGCAGTCATGGCCTTCCTCGATTACGCGCCCGACGCCCCGAGCAACTTCTTTCGCATCGATCCGAAGCTGCCGACCGGCTGGCCTTCCATGACCTTCAACAACCTCTACATCGGCGGCAAACGCTTCAACGCCGTCTGTGCCGAGCAGCCCGGACTCAGCAGCATCACCTTCACCAACGTCACCGGCGGCACGCTGAACTTCCGCGCCAGCCTCCGCGTGCCGTCAGGCTCCGTCGTGTTCGCCGTCACACTCGACTGCGCCCCGATCGCGTACAGCTACGACGCCGGCATCGGCCGCGTGGAACTCACCACCGCCAACCCGCTCGGCAGCGGCGCAGGCAGCGTCAACACCGTCCGCGTTTATTACGGCCCGCGCGGCGACTTCAACGCCAACAGCGCCGTTGATCTCGCCGACGTTCCGGTGATGGTCGCCATCCTGCTCGGCCTCGATACTGACTGCGCCAAACTCCCGATCGCCGACATGAACGCCGATGGAAACGTGAACGGCCGCGATCTGGCACCGTTCGTGGATGCCATCGTGCCGTAGAACCAATCCTTTTCGGACGCGGCATGAGGAAGATGGGTTAGGATTGGTCCTGACGAATGGCCAACGATACAATGAGTGAGCGGTGCCTTACTCAGGCTGCAGTGAAGGACATCCAATGATCCTGATTCGATTCAACGACTCTGATGCCGAACGCAAGGCCCTGGGGGGGCTTGCCGGCAGATATTCCTTCAAGTCACAGGACAATGGAGATATGATCGTCCCCGAGGCGGCGTTGCTCTTCCTCGCTCAGGAGGGCATCTGCTTCACTGTCCACGGCCCCGCGAGCTATGAGCAGAGCATTCCGGCGATACGAGATTCTCTTGCCCCTGCGGTTCAATGACGGGCGTCCTGTTCCCGATGACTTGATCGCTTCCACGTTAATAGATCTCCGCAAGCGCTTCGGTGCTGTCTCGTGCGAGACACAGACGATTCACGGCATCTGGTCCAGCCGCGAAACAGTGTATCGCGATGACCTCGTTCGACTGTTTGTCGACGCAACGGACTCACCTGATGTTCGCCAATTCTTTGTC
Source organism: Planctomycetota bacterium (assembly GCA_016235815.1). Lineage (GTDB taxonomy): Bacteria > Planctomycetota > Phycisphaerae > UBA1845 > UTPLA1 > JACRIM01. Next base: position 47,112 of record JACRIM010000055.1, on the reverse strand, counting down.
GAATATAAGGAACAGCTCAAACAACAATTCAGCCAATTGGATATTTGGCTCACATCCTACGAAATCGATGTGATTTAGACGCGCCAGACCTCCGCCGCGCCAACGAAACCGGGCTCTTCCTCGACTTCTTCGTAAGTGGCGTGTTGCCTGCCGCGCTCAGTGTGTCGGCGCGGTCCGCGCCCGAGTGTGCGTCCGTATACTCAAATAAAACAGCGACGAGAAAATCCCCAGCGCCATGCACCCTGACCAAAGATAATTCCCGCCCAGCCGCGACAGTACCTCGCCGCCCAGCGGCACGCCGAGCGTCATCGCCAGTGAATAGGACATGCCGAACATCCCCATGTACCGCCCGCGCATTCGCGCCGGCGCCAGGTCCGTGGCAATCGCGAACAGATACGACGACTGCATGATCTCTCCGAGCGTCCACACCCCGATCGTCACAGCGAACATCCACACGCTCGACGCAAGCCCCGTCATGGCAAAGCCCACGCCCGTCACCATCGCTCCGACCACCACCACCAGGCTCCGGTCAAAGCGCGCCAAGAGCGCCGTCACCGGCAACTGAAGCACCACGATCATCACGCCGTTGATCGCAATCAGCCGACCATAGGTCGTCGCATCGATCCCCCGCTCCGCCAGGTACAGCGGAAACGTTGACATCGACTGCATGAAGATCACCGCGAGAATGAACCCCGCGAAGCAAAAAACCTGAAACGGCCGATCCCGAAGCATGTGCATGACCGCTTCGCCCAGCGGCACGTGCGGTTCCTCGTGCACCGTCGCATATTCCACCGCCGGGCTTTCCATCCCCTCGGCGCTGGCCATGCCCATCGTCGATTCCACGGTCGGCGCCGGCGCAGTCGGCTTCGCCCTCGATGGCATCGACTCTTTGATAAAGTAGAAAATAATCAGTCCATACATGCACGACGTGAACGCATCACCCCAGAACAACCATCGAAACGAATACGCCGCAATCAACCCACCGATCACCGGGCCGACCGCGAACCCCAGATTGATCGCCACATACATCAACCCGAACGCGTGCGGCCGCCGCGCTGGTTCCACCAGATCACCGATCATCGCGCTCGCCGCCGGTCGATACATCTCGGCGATAATCCCAAACGCCGTCACCGTCGCCATGATGGCCGTCGCCGAAGAAAGAAAACTGAAAACGAACAACGAAGCCCCGCCGCCAAAGAGGCTGATGAGCATCACGCGCCGCCGCCCGATCCAATCAGCGAGATGCCCGCCCAACATCGACGCAACAATCGCCCCAAGCCCGTAGAGGCCCATCGTCAGCGTCGCCGTCCGCGCCGAAAGCCCGAGCTTGGTGCTTAGATAGATCGTCAGGAACGGAATCAGAAACGTCCCGGCCCGATTCACGAACGTGCCGAGACAGAGAATATGAACCGCCCGGGGGAGTTGTAGATACGGCCGCAGCATGAATCCCTTCTCGCTCGCCCTTTGCCAAGAGGGCGGGATTCTACCGGAAGGACCGATAGGCGTACCGAAGATGTCGTATATCGTTGAAAACATGGGACGACAGCTAACGCAATTCACAATAAATTAGCCATGTACATGTGGGGCTGGTAGAATAGATGTCATGAGAGCATTTGATCGGATTACATTTGATCCCGCGATCATGGGCGGCAGAGCCTGCATTCGCGGCATGCGCATCCCCGTTTCAGTTATTGTGAAACAAATCGCGCACGGTGCCAATTGGGAAGAGATTCTGGCCGACTACCCTGACCTACAAGCGGAAGATATTCAACAGGCGCTTGAATACGCCGCATGGTTATCAGGAGAAGAGGTTCTCACGGCCTGACCTATGAAGTTTATCGCCGACATGGGCGTATCCCAGCGTGTAGCAGGCTGGCTCAGGCTTCAGGGCTATGAAGTTCTTCACTTGCGCGACGAAGGGCTTCAACGATTACCCAACGGACAAATCGTCACACTGGCAAAGACGCGCGGAGCCGCCATTCTCACATTTGATTTGGACTTCGGTGAGATCGTGGCACTCTCGGGCGAGAGCAACGTCAGCATCATTCTCTTTCGGCTGAACAACACCACGTCGCAGTTTGTCATCGATCGACTAAAGGCCGTATTAACATCCACACAGGACGCTCTAAGGTCCGGCGCGATCGTTGTAGTGGAAGACACGCGCCATCGTATCCGTCGATTGCCGTTGGGCTCTTAAGTATCCCACACAGTGCGTCACCCACGCCGCAAGACAAAAAAGTAATTGTACAAACTCAGCCCCGGCCGAAACTCCCGCTCAATCTCAAACCCTGCCGCGCGCATTTCCTTTCGAATCCGCCGCTTCGGATACCCCAGCCGGTCCAGCTCCCAGTAATGCTGCCCGTCAAATCGCGGCTTGCTGTATTGCCGAAAACCCATCGACAGAAAAATCGGTTCCAGCAGCGGCACATTGATCCCCACATGGAACCCCACCAGCGGACACGGCAGTGTCACGATCACATTCCTCCGACAAACCCGTCGCAATTCCGCAAGGCTCGCCGCGAATTGGTTGAACGGCAAATGCTCCAGCACTTCCGCGATCAGGATCGTGTCAAAGCTCCCATCCGCAAAAGGCATGGCCCTCAAATCACCGATGCATGTCGGTGACAACTCCGCATCCAGATCGAGTGTGCTCACCTCCAGCCCCCAGCGCGTCATGATCCACGACGTCAGCCCCATTCCAATCCCGATCTCCAGCACGCTCCGCCCGCCGCAATCGCGCACCGCCTTGGCCTGATACCAATACGTCATCATCCGCGGCAGATTCAGATAGTCGCCGAGGTAGTGATCCGCATGGACCTGCAGCGCGGCCGGCTTCTTCGCCGCCGGTTCCGATATCGCTCGCCCCTCCGCGCCAATCAATGGCGCGCTCATGCTGCTCATGGTGCTCTCCCAGTACGTCTGTCCGCATTCATCAAATCGGACCGTCTCATAAGGGATCGGCCGGATCACCCCGCTTCCCTTGCTATTTCAGGGCGCTCCATCGCGCGACGATGAACGGCCGACGGGACAGCAGCAACAGAACACGGGGGAACACCGGGGATGTCCGAAAACAATTCACGAGAACTGCCGCTCATCTTGGTCGCCCTTTGCGGCGGCGGCTGGCATCGCGAGACCGTTCGTATCCTCGAACGCTTCCCGCGTGATGAGTTCCGCTTCGCCTACGCCTATGGGCACCAGGGCGGCGTCCACGGAGCGGCCCGCCTGCCGGTGCCCTTCGACGGGCCGTGTTACCCGATCCACTACCTCGGCCCCACGCGAAAGTCGCTCAGCCGATTCATCCTGAATCCCATCCGCTTTCTCTCCAGCATCGTCGAAGCCTTCGACATCGTCGGCCAACTCCGCCCCCATGCCGTCTTCGTCGTCGGCGCGTCCACCGCCATCCCGCTTTTCCTCGCCGCGAAGTACTTCGGCGCAAAATGCGTCTTCATCGAATCGCTCACCCGAGTGGAAAAACTCTCGCTCACCGGCCGCATCGTCCACCGCCTCCGCCTCGCCGACCGGCTGTATGTCCAGTGGGAGCGCCTCGCCCGCGAACTCGACGCCACACAATACGCTGGAGCCGTCTTATGATCCTGCTCACCGTCGGCACCCAGTATTTCGACGAACTCATCGACGAAGCAGACAAACTCGCCGCCGAAGGCGTCTTTCCTGAACCCGTCTTCGCCCAGATCGGCCTCTCGAAGACAAAGCCGCACCACCTGCAACACTTCGCCTTCGATGCCAATCTGCTCGACCATGCCGCGAACGCCAGTCTCATCATCACCCACGCCGGCACCGGCTCGCTCTGCGAACTCATCGCGCTCGGCCGTCCCTTCATCGCGGTTGTTAACGACACCAAGGCCGGCAACCACCAACTTGAGTTCCTCCAGCATCTCTCCACGCTCTACGATTTCTGCTGGATCGACTCGCCCCGCAAACTCCGCGACGCCCTTCACCACGCCCGCCCCGCCAAACCCCTCGGCTCCCCCGGCGTCACCCGCCTCGCGACCGACATTGCCGACTACCTCGCCGCAGTTCCTGCCCAACACGTATAATCCGGCAAACCCTATTCGCCCGGTGAACACGTGGACATCCCAAACGACCTGCAAACCAACGCCAGCCTCCTCATCGTCGAGATCGGCAACTCGCACATCAGCGTTGCCACCTCCATTGCCAATCAGATCCGCACCAATGAACGCTTCGGCCTCGACCAATCCGATCTTGTTGTGACCTACGCCACCAAGGCATGGGCGGCCATGCCCGACGACCGCGTCAAAGCCGTCGCCGGGGCATCCGTCGTGCCCGACGCCATCGCCAAACTCCGCGACCCGCTCGCCAGGGCTTTGCAATCGCCGCTGCTTCAAGTCGGCTTCGAACTCCATCGCCCCATGTCGCTCGCCGTGGAGCAGCCCGAGCGCGTCGGCATCGATCGCATTTGCTCCGCCGCCGCCGCCTACGAAACGCTGCAACGTTCCTGTGTCGTGGCCAGCTTCGGCACTGCCATCACCATCGACTGCGTCAACGATGAAGGCGTCTTCATGGGCGGCGCCATCCTGCCGGGCCTCAACCTCCAGGCCAAGTGCCTCCACGAAGGCACTGCCGCGCTGCCACTCGTAAAGATCGAGACGACCGGCGTCGCCTTCGGCGCGACCACCGAACAGGCTATTCGTAACGGTATCCTGTGTGGCGCCGCGGGCGCCCTTCGCGAGATCGTCGAACGCTACGCCACCGAAATGCACTCCTGGCCGCAGCTGGTCGTCACCGGCGGCCAGGCTGAATTGATCAAGGCCGAGTGCGATTTCATCGACAGCGTCGTTCCTGATCTCTGCCTCCGCGGCATCGCCCTCGCCTATCGAAAACACTTTGCGGCCTTCGACGATTAGCGTCGTAACATGGCGTCACCTTCACCCAACACGTCGTCCGACGAAACAGTTGCGGCACTCGTAACCGCACTCGCCCCCGGCGCGATTGCCGTTATCGCACTCAACGGCCCTCGCACGACCGCCATCCTTACCACCATCCTTCGCAAACCGAAGTCCGATCAATCTCCCGAATTTAGACCGGACACGCCCACGCTTTGCCGAATCATCGACAACGACCAAACCCTCGACGACGCCATCGTCCTGATCTCAGATGCACACCACGCCGAACTCCACACCCACGGCGGCGTCCGAATTGCCCAGCGAGTCCTCATGCTACTTGCCGCGCACGGTGCAACGATCGTCTCCTCTGATGATTTCATCGGACGCACGTCCACCGCAAGCCCCGTCGAGCGAGCCATCGACGCCGCCCTAATCCGCTCGCAGAGCCGCCGCCTGACAAACTGGCTGCTTGCACAACGCGAACTCCTCCCGCCATTCCTTGCGCGCCTCGATCAACTCTCGGCCGCCGATCGCGCCGCTTTCGACCATCGCTCGCACATCGCCGCGCGCCTCCTTCGCGGAATCACCATCGCCCTCATCGGTCCGCCCAACGCTGGCAAGAGCACCCTCGCCAACCGACTCATCGGCCACGACCGCGTCATCACCTCCGACCAACCCGGCACCACGCGCGACTGGATCACCGAAACGGCCCTCATCCATGGCTGGCCCGTCACGCTCACCGACACGGCCGGCTTGCGCGACGCCGACTGCGCCATCGAAGCCGAGGCCATCCGCCGCGGCACTCAACAGGCGCACACGGCGGACCTCGTATTAATCGTCCTTGATGCGACCGCCCCGGCGGACGTTCAGCGCGCAGCCCTCGATCGCGGCGTCGCAACGCTGCCCGCAAGTACCCCACGAATTGTGGTGTTCAACAAATGCGACAGTTCAACCGCATTGCCGATTGCAATGAGCGGCGCGAACACGTCCGCCATCTCCGCCTTACAAGGCGTAGGTATTGACGACTTGGAGTCGCAGATCGAAGCAACGCTGGAGTTGAATTTGTTGGATGAAAACCTGCCGACAGGAATCGTGATCGCTACGACGTAATATCTTCCATCATGGCACCACCGCGATCTTCCCGAAGAAATCCCCCTGCTCCATCTGCCGATGCGCCTCCGCTGTCTGCGCCAGCGGCCACGCCTTCGAGATGATCGGCTTCACCAGCTTCTTGTGCGCCAGCGACCACGCACCCGCGATCTCGGCCTCGTCGGAGTAGAACTCCACAATCCCGCGCAGCGTGATCTCTTTGAACAGCAGCGTCGCCGCCGCGAGCGATGCATTCTGCCCGCCGACCATGCCCAGCACGATCCACCGGCTGCGAAAGCCCAGCGCCTCCTGCGTCTTTGTCGCACTCTCACCCCACACCGGGTCGAAACACACATCCACGCCGCGCCCGCCGGTCACTTCTTGCACGACCTTCGTGAAATCCGTCGTCTTGTAATTCACTGTGTGATCGGCACCGAGCACATCGCGGGCCTTCGCGCATTTCTCATCGCTGCCCGCCGTCGTGATCACCGTCGCGCCGGCCGCCTTCGCCACCTGAATCGCCGCCGTCCCCGCGCCACTGCCCGCCGCATGAACCAGCACCACCTCGCCGGGCTTCACCCGCGCGTGCAGAATCAGCCCGTAATACGCCGTGAGATACACACAGCCGAACGCCGCCGCCTCTTCCCACGTGTAATGCGCCGGCTTCGGCGCGAGACACTGCACCGGCACGGCCACCCTCTCCGCAAATCCGCCCGGCCGCGCGATCCCGATGATGTCCAGCTTGCCCTTCGCCGCCGGCCCGGTGACGCGCGCGTTCACCACGCACTCGCGCCCAATGTGCTTTGCATCCACGCCCGGCCCCACCGCCTCCACCACGCCGGCCATGTCGAACCCGCCGATGTGCGGCATTGCCCAGCCCGGCATCGTCGCCGCGCCGCTGCGCAGAAAAACGTCCAGCCGATTCACGGCGGCAGCCTTTACGCGCAGCAAAACTTCGCCCGCCTGCGGCACAGGATCGGGAACATCTTCAAGCTTGATGACGTCGGGTTGACCCGTTTGATGATATCGAGCGGCCTTCATGTGGTGGATTCAACCAACCCGCGTCGCAACTGTAAAGGACCGTACTGACAACTAATCAGTTTGCCAATCCTCGAGTCGTACTCCAGAAACACGGCCAAACTCACTTACATTATGAGTGACCACCGTGAGGTTGTTGGCGATTGCAATTGACGCGATCATCAGGTCATTGGCTCCGATCATCTCCCCACGGCGTTCGAGGTCCGCGCGAACCGTCGCATACACGGCGGCCGCGTGATCATCAAACGGCAATGAAACAAATCGATCAAGAAAGGCCCTTTGTTTTGCTTCAGTGACGGCAGGATTCTGACTCTTGGCGGCCCCGAATAGCAACTCAGCGCGGACAACAGAACAAACAAAGAGAGATTCTGTTGCCATCGAGTCGAGCCGACGACGAATCGCAGGCGATCGCCCATTCAGATATGCAGCACAAAGGTTAGTGTCGAGTAGATACGCCATCGGGTCAGTCAATCGTTGGGAAGCGGCAGATCCGCCGGCTCTTCAAACCCCAACCCCGCGCACGATCCATAGGTATTCGAAATGAAATCGGCCCACGGCTCTTTCGTCGATTGGCACTCGGCCGATTTCACCGGTGCGACTGTAACGACGACATCCGTATTCGCATCTGCCGCGCCAAGCGGAATGCGAACCTCCAGTACGCCGTCGTCACCGACTCGGGAATGAACCTGGATCGTGCTCACAAATTGACCCTCGATAGCACCTTATCTTAGCAATCGGATGCGCAAACAGTCCACAATCAATTATCGGCCGCAACCGCCCTCTACGCCAACTGCCCCACGAATTCCTGATTCGTCTTCCACTTGGTCAACTCCTCCAACATGCTCTCCATCTGCTTCTGCGGCTGCATGTTGAGAAGTCGGCGGCGAATACGCGACATCTTGTCGTACATCTGCTGACCCAGCAGCAACTCTTCCTTGCGCGTGCCGCTCTCTGACAGGTTCATCGCCGGCCAGATGCGCATGTTCGCAAGCTCGCGGCTGAGCACCAGTTCCATATTGCCGGTGCCCTTGAACTCCTGAAAAATGTATTCGTCCATGCGGCTGCCCGTTTCCACCAGCACGCTCGCCACGATGGTCAGACTGCCGCCGCCTTCGATTTTCCGCGCTGAGCCGAACATCTGCTTCGGCGCTTCCATCGCCCGAATATCAAGCCCGCCCGTCATCGTGCGCCCGCTCGACCCGACGATGTTGTTAAACGCCCGGCCGAGCCGCGTGAGCGAGTCAAGCAGGATGAGCACATCCTCGCCGAGTTCCACATGCCGCTTGGCTTTCTCGATCATCAGCTTGCTGATCCGCGCGTGGCTCTTCACGTCGCTGTCATTGTTGGAATAGACGACCTCGGGCGCATCGTGCTGCCAGCCCGATCCTTCCTTGCACAAGGCCCGCTTCATCTCCGTCACTTCCTCGGGCCGCTCGTCGATGAGCAGCATCATGAGAAAGATCTCTGGATGGTTGATCTTGATGCCGTTGGACATCTGCTGCAGCAGCACCGTCTTGCCGGTCCGTGGCGGTGCGACGATGAGCCCGCGCTGGCCCTTCCCGATTGGTGCGAGCAGATCGATGATCCGCGTCGACATCGGCCCGCCCGGCGTCTCGAAGTTCAGCTTCTGATCCGGATGCACCACCTGCAATTCGTCAAACGGCACCACCTTCGCATACTCGGACGGATGCTTGCCCCCGATCTTCTCGATGAAGCCCACCATCGGCTGCCCGCGGCCTTGTTTGCCGCGATTAATCTGGGCCGTCACCGTCTCGCCGCCGCGAAGCCGGAACTTCTGCACCAGATCGCGCCCGACCTGCGGATCGCTCGCCTGGATCGCATAGTTGCGGCCCGGATCGCGCAAAAAGCCCGAATTGTTCTGACCAAGCTCGAAGGTGCCCGTCACACTTCCATTGGGTTGATTCATACATAACCTGAAAAGCGAGCGCCCTGATCCGCCTGTGGCACCGGTTTGCACTGGGTGCGAGTCGTTACTGTCAGGATGCTCTAAGTGTCGGCGAGGCCCGAATCGCCCGAATACCACGGATGGAACACGCCCATCCCAAACGCAGCGTCGCGTTGTTTTGCCCCCGGCGACGCCGCGAAAGAACTAAAATCGAACGTCAAATCCGGAAAACTCGCCCGTGCCCGGCGATTCAGCCGCTTCCGCCCCGCGAATATGCAGGGACAGCTCCGCGGCCACAGTGGTGAGGAACCTGGTCACATCCTTGGACAATCCCTCGACCACCAACTCAACACGCCCATCCGGCAGATTCTTGACATAGCCCGTGACGTCGTGCCCCACGGCGATCTGACAGGTGCTGTAACGGAAGCCGACACCCTGCACGCGGCCGGAATAGTGTACCGTCTTGCGGATCATGGCTCGGATGCGCCACACCGCGCCGCTCAGCGAGGTCGTGCGCCAATGATACCAGCGCCCCCGTCAATCATCAACATCGAATGAACGTTCTCGAAATACTGGGTAGGGCCGGAATTGAACCGGCGACACACGGATTTTCAGTCCGTTGCTCTACCAACTGAGCTACCTACCCGACAAACCGCGCGACGCTGCGCGAAACAGGAATTATCGAGTGACACCAACGCCGGGTCAATGGCCCGAAACCTTTTGGAATTGTCGTTGAATGCAGCGAGTCTCGCTAACTTGAGAACTTGCTCGGGTCCAGCGACCCCAGACCGATGCCGCCATATTCCACCGTCAATCCGCCGCGGCGCGACGCCGATTTCGCCTTCTTCTTCTCGCGTTCCTTCTCCTCGGCCGCGCGACGCCGTGCGATCTCCGCTTTTTCTTCCGCCGTCATTTCCTTCGGCGGCGGCTTCATCGACAGGCTGATTTTTTTGTTCGCCGGGTCCAGCCCGATCACGCGAACCTCCACGTCGTCACCCGGTTTCACCTTGTCGGTGACGGCCTTGATCCGATGCTCCGAAAGCTCCGAAATATGAATCAGCCCGTCGATCCCGTCTTCGAGATTCACGAACGCACCGAACTCCGCCGTCCGCGCCACCTTGCCCTTGATCGTCGAGCCGATCGGATACCGCTCGGCAATAACCTGCCACGGATCGGTCGACGTCTGCTTCAGGCTTAGCGAGATCCGTTTCTTCTCGGCGTCGATGCCGATGATGGCGACATCCACGACGTCGCCTTCCTTGACCACTTCATTCGGCGTCCGCACGCGCTTTGTCCAGCTCAACTCGCTCAGGGGGATCAGCCCATCCACGCCCGGCTCGATCTCGACGAACGCGCCGAACTCCTGCAGGCGAACAACGCGCCCCGACAGTTTCGCCCCCACCGAATACTTCGTCGTGATCACCGACCACGGGTCGGGAATCGTCTCCTTGAGGCTCAGCGATATCTTTTTCTTCTCTTTGTTGATCTTGATGATCTTGGCTTCGATCTCGTCGCCGACCTTGACGACATCTTCGGGCTTCGTCACCCGGCCCCAGCTCATGTCCGTGACGTGCAACAGCGCATCCATGCCGCCGATATCGACGAACGCGCCGAATTCGCACAGGCTCCGCACGCGACCGCGCCGCACCTGCCCAACCTCGATCTCGGTGATCAGTTTCTCCTTGCGATCGACCGACTCCTTCATCTGCACATTGCGCCGTGACAGGATGATCGTGTCATCCGCCTTCTCGAACTTCATCACCTCGGCGCGAATGTCCTGTCCGATCAGATTTGAAATATCTTTCACAAAGCGGACATCCACCTGGCTCGCCGGGATGAACCCGCGTAGCCCCTGAACTTCCACTTCCAGACCACCCTTGTTCATTCCGGTCACATGGCCTTCGAGCACCATGCCGGGCGTCAGGCTGTCGAGCAGGCGCCGCTGCCGCGCCTTCTTTCGGGATACACCCAGCAGACCGTTCACCGGCTCGGCATCGCCAATCATCACCTCGATGTCGTCGCCGACCGAATACTTCTCATCCCTGCCGAACTCCGCCAGCGGCATCGACCCGAGGCTTTTCCCGCCGAAGTCGATCAGCACATCTTGTGAGCCGATGTTCGCAATGCGCCCCTGACGAATCGCACCCGGGCCGTCCGGATTGCTTGCCGCCGCTAGGCCGGCGCCACCGGTCATGTCTGCCGCGCTCACGCCCGTCATCGCGTCGTTCACCGCCTGCTCGAGTGCCGAATCACCGCCCGTCTTGAGCTGATCCAGGAGTTGCCCCGGCGCAGCCGGCGGCGCGCCGCCAGGCACGGACAGTGATGGAACATCCGATGCGTCAGCGGTCGGTGACGCATCACTCGATGGAGTGGAGTCGGTCATGAGATTCGCAGTGGTTCTTGGTTTAGGCGAAAAGGCCGCTCGGCCCGTCCCGGCTTTCCCGCCAAGTCGCTACTAGTGTACCCATGCAGCCGGGGCAAGTCGACCCCTGTCCCGTCACGCCCACATGAAGTTTCGATAACAAAAAACGGCCCGCCGGTATCTGCCGACGGGCCGTTTGTAGAATTAACACATCAACGTTTCCGCGGTCGTTTAGTCCAGATCGAAACCGGACTCTTCCGGCATCGTCAGGTTGCCGTCTTTGTCCATGAAGCCCTCCAGCTTGCGACAGCGAACAGGGTGCTGCAGCTTGCGGATGGCCTTGGCCTCGACTTGGCGCACACGCTCACGCGTCACCTTGAAGATCTTGCCGACCTCCTCCAGCGTGTACGTATAGCCGTCGCCGATGCCGTAGCGGAGCTTGATGATCTCGCGCTCGCGATAGGTCAGGCTCTTGAGCACCTGCTCGATGCGATCCTTGAGCATCTCATTGCTTGCCGTGCTCACCGGGCTTTCGGCCGTCTCGTCCTCGATAAAATCACCGAAGTACGAATCCTCGCCTTCGCCCACCGGTCGATCCAGCGAAATCGGATGCCGGCTGATTTTCATCACGCGGCGTACTTCGCTGATCGGCATCTTGGCGCGCTTTGCGATTTCCTCGGTCGTCGGCTCCCGGCCAAGCTCCTGCAACAAGTCGCGCGAGATATTCCGCAACCGGCTCATCGTCTCGATCATGTGAACCGGAATGCGAATCGTTCGGGCATGATCGGCAATGGCCCGCGTAATCGCCTGGCGAATCCACCACGTCGCATAGGTGCTGAACTTGTAACCGCGGCGATACTCATACTTGTCCACGGCGCGCATCAGGCCAGTGTTGCCTTCCTGAATGATGTCGAGGAACGGCAGGCCGCGATTGCGATACTTCTTCGCGATGGATACCACGAGCCGCAGGTTGCCGCCCGACAGCTTCCGCTTTGCATCTTCGTATTCGACGAAGATCTTCCGCAGCGCGGCGACACGCCGGCGCAGCATCATCGGCGCCTCGAGCACCAGATCCTGCAGGCCCGCCAGTTCATCGCCCATCGCCTCGATGTCGTCCTGCGTCATGCCGGCTCGCGTCCGCGCGTCCGTCAGGCTCGACTCAAGGTTGGTCATCTTGTCACACAACGCGTAGAGCTTGCGCATCAGCGGCGTGATCTTGCTGGTGCGAAGAGCCAGTTCTTCCAGCAGCGAGACCGACTTGCTTCGCCGCTGCATGATGCCGCGCCAAAGTTCCGCACGGGCGGCCGCGCTCGGTCGCCCTTCGTGCAGCTTGGCCCATGCCTCCTGATTCTGCTGCATCAGCTTGCGAACTGTCACCAGGTTCCCAGGAAGCCGCGCCATCACCGCGGCCTTCGCCTGGTTCTCGCCGGTGGAAATTTTCATCGTGCGATCGAATGGCAGGGTGCCGTCGTTCACCTGCTGCAGCATCTCGACGGCCGCCTGCAAGCTACAGTCCGACTCCAGCACCTTGCGCCGAAACGCCGTGCGCGTCAGTTCGATCTTCTTCGCCAGCGTGATTTCTTCGGTACGCGTCAGCAGCGGGATCTCGCCCATCTGCGTCAGGTACATGCGCACGGGGTCATCGATCCGACGGCTCGGCGCCTCCACCGGGAAATCATCCTCGGCCGGCAGCGCCTCCGCCGCGTCGAAATCAGGCTTCTTGTTCGGGTCCGCCGAATCCTCGCCAAACGCCACCTTCTGGGCGTCGGCTTCATCGACCATGTCGATGCCAAGCTCTTCGAGCTTCTGGAGAATGACTTCAAGGCGATCCGGATGCACCGCCTCATCGGGTAGCGAGTCGTTCATCTCTTCCCACGTCAGGAAGCCGCGCTGCTTACCCTTCTCGATCAATTCGCTGATGCTCACCTCCACCGGATCCATGTTTTCCACGGGGCGGGGTTTCGGTGATGCCGCAGGCGTTTCTTTGTTCAACACTTTCGTCATTGCGTACCGACTCCAAATACTGCGCCGATGGCGCGCCATCCGCTCTTTGTCGCGACGGGGGCGCACCATCCAATTCGGTTTTGCACGCGCGACGCAACCATGCGCCGTGCGGCGTCCTTCTCACCTCAAGATTCTCACACCGCTCGGCCGAGCCAGACAGTGTTTGCCCGGCCGCGCTCTCACTGCGCCGAAACATTGTCGGCGGTGTGCGTCTCGCTCGACGCGGCACCCGTAATCAAAGGGGTCGCCGTCATGTGTCTGCGAGCCGCGAAATGACTCATCCTCCGGGCCGCCTCTCCCGCGGCGCGAAGCTTGGATGATGCCTGATTCGTTTCCCCTCGTCCTTCGGCCGTCAGCGCAACGATGCGCTCACGGTCCCGTACCTTTTGCAACGTCGCAACGGCGCCTTCCACACGCGCCGCGAAATTTCCGCCTCGTTCGCCCGCCATCTGCAAATCGACGATCAACCCGCCGATCCGCACCGATTCAAATCGGCTGATCAGCGAACTCACCGTCCACTCGCCGCCGGCGTCCGCCATCTCGGCAAGCCCGCGGGCGATCTCCGCAAGGTCCGCGTCCGCGATCAGCGAGGCATCGAACTCCGATCGAACCGATTCGTAATACGTCGGTTCGTTCAGCAACACCTCGAGCAGATCCCGCATCGCGGAATCCGCCGCATTGGAAGGCGGCGCGACGCGTTCCACGGTCGTCGGCTTCGACGCCGACACGACGGGCGCCTTGCGCCCGAGAATACGCAATTGCCGGTTGATCTCCTCGTTGGAGAGTCCCAGCAGCTTCCCAACCTGGTTTATCAGCAACCCCCGTTGGATAGGATCGCCGGCGCCGAAATCCTGCGACTGAGCCACCAGCCCCAGGAACTCCTCAACAGCCCGGCGGACATCAGGCCCACCATCGCCACTCCGGCAACGAGACAGTACCTGCTTCCACTTCGATTCTAGCGCTCCGACCGCCGAGGTCAAAGCCGTCCGCAAAGCCTCTGCCCCCTTTTGGAGCAGCAAATCCGCAGGGTCCTTACCTTCTGGGACCTGCGCCAACCGGAGCGAAACGTCCGAAGTAAAGAACAACGGAACACTCTGGTTCGCTGCACGCTGCCCAGCCGAATCGGCATCAAACAGCAACACGACCTCATCCACGTATCGCCGCAGCATCTGCACATGATCCATTGTCAATGCCGTACCCAGCGTCGCCACCGTCTCGGGGAAGCCGAACTGATGCGCCATCAGGCAGTCGATGTAGCCTTCAACCACAACCGCCCGCTTCCCATCGCGGAAGGCGTCTTTCGCCGCGTACAGCCCATACAGGCACCGGCTCTTGTCAAACAAGACCGTCTGCGGCGAGTTGATGTACTTCGCGTTGTCATCGCCCAGCGCCCGGCCGCCGAAGCCGATAACTCGACCCATCGCATCCTGAATCGGAAACATCAACCGATTGCGAAAGGCGTCGTAATACCCATTGCCCTCCTCGCGCTGCTTTATTAAGCCTGCTGCAAGGAGGAGCGTCGTCGGAATGTTCTTTTGTGCCGCCGCGTTGATGAGGCCCGACCATCCGTCCGGGGCATAACCCAGTCCGAAGGCCTTGATCGACTCCTCTGAAATGCCGCGCGATCGGACATAACCACGAGCCGACTCGCCATCGGAACCCGTGAACTGCTGCTGAAACCAAGCCGCTGCCCACCGGTTCACCCGCTCCAAGTCCGGTTTGCCGATCGAATCGCCGGTCGATTCCGCAGGCCGTTCATGTTGGAGGTCGATCCCGGCCTTCGCCGCCAGAATCTGCCGGGCCTCAAGAAAATCCACGCTTTCGCGGAGTTGGACGAACTTGAAAACATCCCCCCCGACCCCGCAGCCAAAGCACTTGAAAATCTGCCGGTCGGGCGTGACGTGAAACGAGGGCGACTTTTCGGTATGGAACGGGCACAGACCCCGAAACTGCCGCCCGGCACGCTTCAGGGACACGTAGGACGACACGATATCCACGATATCGCTCGACCGACGAATTTGCTCGGTGATTTCGACGGTATGCCGCCCGGCCACTCTCTCTCCTAAGTATATTCGGCCCAAAGACTTAAGCTGCATCCACAGCCAGAACGGTTCCGCCGCCTTGCCTGCCGCCCCCCCAAGAACGGGGTTGAAAACGACCGAGTATTATAACACCAAAATCAGGATCGGGCAAATGAAAAGAGACGGTGCAAGAAATCGGGCTAGCTTGGAAACAGCCTTAACCTTATGAAGGGAAGCTTGTTACGCAAATTCTCGTCGCGCAACCATGTTAGCTGGACCTATAACAGATATGATGCGACCCAGGCCTTGCGATTTGCTTACCGCCCACATTTCCCCGATCGCAAAGCCTCGGCGAGCCAGGGTAGGTTTACCAGTGCCGACGCCGGATTCGCCGAAAAGATCGGCTGCCGACTCGTCGTGGACACCTTGATCCCAACCTCGTGGACATTCGCGCGCACCATTCGATTATGCGACACGACGCCCGCCATATAGACCACTGATTTGTCGGGCAAATGAATCGCTGCCTCTACCGGCTGGCCCTCAGCTACTGCCCGCGACATGAGGAGGCTCATGCCTCCGGCCGACAAATTCCGCACGCACCCCGTCTCACTTCGCGTTTGGAAGTTCTCGGTGAACGTCGCCACCTTGCAAACCATCGCCACCTTTTCACGACGCTCGGCCCGCATATTGTCCGCAACCGGCGCTTCGGTCTCGTTCATCTGCAAAGCAACCGCCGCGATCAGCGCGGGTTCGACCGCCGCTGAACCTGTCGAGAATGGCGTGGGGGATCCCGACTCGGGTTGCACGACAAGCCCGCCAACGACGGAACGATTCTTGCCGGATTTCTTCGCCTGATACATCAGGCGGTCGGCAGCGCCGAACGCTTCATCGACCGTCATCATCGATGTCGGCACGCCGTGCGCGACGCCGACGCTGGCCGTCACCGGTCCGCTTAACCCCAGCCCGCGAAAGCCGATCCCACGAATCGCCTCGCACACCGATTCACCAAAAAGGCGCGCCCCGGCCTCGTCCAGACCCGGCACCATCACGATGAATTCTTCGCCGCCATACCGGCCGCTGCATCCCGGATCCCGGCCAAGCCCGGCAATCGCAACGGCTACGTTCTTCAGAACTTCGTCGCCCGTCTTGTGTCCGAAGGTGTCGTTGAGTTTCTTGAAATTATCCACGTCGAGAAATGCCACGCTGAGGGTCGATCGCGCCTCACGCGATCGGCGAAGGCACTCGGCCGCCGCCTCGCTCAAAGCCCCTCGATTCAACGTGCCCGTAAGCGGATCGCACGAGGCTCGCTTCTTCACCTCACCAAGGACGCTTGTCAACTCCGCCTGTCGCGCCTCAAGTTCATTTCGTTCAGCGACCGCCGTCGTCACCTTCTCTTCCGCCTGCCCCGCGACCGTCGTTAATTGTGCGTTGGCCTGACTGAGCAATTCGGTTACGTCGACGCCTTCAGGCAGGTCATCACCCAGCAGCTCCGCCATCTGCTCATAGCATTTCGCCGCATCGGCGAAAGCCCTCTGAAATGCGGCGTCATCCAGACGCAGGGTCTGGATCGCGTATTCCCGCGCGGGGTCCGCTGAATTCCCGCTGATTTCGTGTTGGGCAAACCGCATGGAACCGACCAAATAGGCAACACCGGCCAGTTTGTCGCGTTCCACGTTGATCGGGACGGGCGTGTGATGCGTGGCGATCGGTTGCGCGATCACGTCCGGCAGCTTCCACTCCTGTGCGATCGCCGCCGAGGCCTCGACGTGTGTGTGGGCCGCTGAGCGCCGCTCGGCCTGATAGAAGATCACATGGTCCTGTCCGAACTTCGCGAACAAATCGGCATACTCTTTGCCGAGGATTTGGATCAGCAGCAGGATGCCCGTGTCCTGCAACAAGCCGACGAGGAACGCCTCCTCCGCCAACTTCGGGACGACGATCCGCGCCAACTCCCGCGCCACGCACCCGCGAAGCAGTGCATGTTGCCAATAGCGGGCCATATCGAACGGGTAATTTCCCAGCTTGTTCAAATGGCCGACCAACTGGAATCCCAGGGCGGCCGTTCGAACGCGGGCGATTCCGAGGACGGTGACCGCCTTATGAAGAGTTGTGACTGGGGTGCGCTGCCCAAGTGACGCGGCGTTGGACATCTTCAGCAAACGGGCCGCCAGCGCCCCATCCATCTGAATCAGCTGCGCGAAATCCTCGGCCGAGGCATCCTCATTCTGCGTAAGTTCCAGAATCTTCGTGGCAAGAACAGGGCTGCTCGGAAGCTTGACCTTGCCGAACAAGGAGACAAGCTTCTCACGGAGCGATGACGCCGAACCTGAGCGAATCGGATCTTTCGGCCCGGCCAACACTGAATTCGAACTTCCCATTCGGGTTATATCCCTCACCAAATCGCTTAAGCGTTTTACCTGCTGACCGCTTTTGCGACGGCGGCAAAAAAACTTAAACGCGCCGAATGGAAGCCTCTTCGGACCTATTCGACCTCGGACACTGGGTTACGCAGTGTCTATTTCGTAATATTCCGTGGACCGCTGAATTAGGAATCTCCCTAACTGTTTTACTCTTAAATGGTTGCGGCTCGCCAAGGCCCGTGTTTCGGACCTGTTTGTGATCGGACGATGCCGGGCATGGTCCCAAATCCCGAATCACCTGCTCCTACGTATCGTTCTGGGTTCCCCCGGAACCAGGTTGCTCCGAGAACTACCAGCGGGTCCGCAAACCCTCCCCGGGCATGACCCCACCACGCCAAAAACCTCTTCGGGGCTTGCATTGCCAAACGAAGCGGCGTAAATTCTATTGGCTCGATGGTCGATTTGGACCGGGGTGATGACCTACCAGGTAGATCCCACCCAGACCTAACCTCCCGGTCCGAAGAAAGTAACGACGAGCCAACGATGCTTCCCAACGGCAAGGGAACGACCAGGGGTGTTGCCGAATTTGCCATGCCGATCCGTACCAGTACGGATCCGATTGATTAAGTGATCGTAAGGAGATCCTCATGCTGCGACTCCGCATTCCATGTGGCATGCTTATCGTCATGCTCTGCGCGCTGGCCGTTCCGGTTCGCGCCGATGATGAAACGCCCGCCGACCGCCTCGCCGAAGCCGTCAAACTCTACGACAAGGCGAAGTATCAGGATGCCCTCAACATCCTGAGTAACATCTCGGCCGACGATCTTGAAGAGGAAGATCAGCAGCTTCAGTTTCAACGCTACACCGACATGGCCAAAAAGGCCGTCGACGCCATCGCCGATGCCAAGGCTGCGCTGAGCGCCGGTGATGCCGCCATGAAGGACAAGAAGTGGGATGCCGCCAAGGCCGCTTACGACAAAGTCATCGTGAACAAGTTCGCGACGCCCGATCAAAAGGACAACGCGAAGCTTCAGTTGGACGAAATCGAAAATCAGACCAAAGCCGAAGATCCGTCTCGACGGGCGGCGAAATCCGAACCCGTGGAAACGGTTAAATCCACCGACAACACGTCAGTAAGAATCAGCGACGACATCAGAACACAGCCGGCGGTGCGATCCTCCAATGGTGGATCTTCCATCGTCGAGCAACTCGCCGAGGAACACGAGCTCCTCTGGCAGCAGGCCGCCAGGATCTACCGCGACACCGAGTCAAAGATCCGCAAGGCCGTCCTTGCCGAGGATTTCGATGAAGCCCGTCGCATTCTCGATTTCGCCAAGCAGACCCTCGAGATGAATCGCCGCTATGCCTCGCCGCCGTCCCGCTACGAAGACCTGCGAATTCAGGCCTCCGAGCTGGAGAAGTTCCTCGACGACGAGCAGCGCGACTTCGACGAGCGCGAGATTCAGAAAAAGCATCAGGAAATCGAGCAGCAGGAAGCCGAGCGCACCAATCGCATTCGCGCCACCAAGCTGCGCCAGGTCGAGCAGCTCATGCAGCAGGCCGCCGAGTTGCGCAAAGAACGCCGCTACGACGACGCCATCCAGGTCCTCAAGCAGGTTCTCGCCATCGATCCTGAAAACAGCCAGGCCGCCTGGATGAAGGACACCATCGAGGATTTCTCCGTCGCCAACCGTGATCGCGGAACCCTCGACACCAAGAGCGCCCAGACTCAGGATCTGCTCATCGAAAACCATGAAACCCTCATTCCCTGGCACAAGGATGTCATGTATCCGAAGAACTGGCCCGAGATCGCCTCGCGCCGAACCGGTTCCGAGGAATCCGCCGAATCCGACAGCACGCGCGTCGCCCGCAAGAAGTTGCAGGCCGTCGCCTCCGAACTCGTCTTCGAGGCCAAACGATTCGAAGACGTCATCGAAAACCTCCGCGCCCTCACCGGCCTTAACATCGTCCCCAACTGGGCCGCGCTCAGCGCCGCAGCCATCGAAAAGGAAGCCGAAGTCAACCTCAAGCTCCAGGGCGTCAAGTATGAAAAAGCCCTTCAACTGATTCTCAACGCCGTCGGCGGCGGTGAAACCGAACTCGCCTACGAAATCGATGACGGTGTCGTCACCGTATCCACCAAGGAAGACCTTAGCCGAAACAAGGTGACGCGCGTCTACAACGTGCAAGACCTCATCATCACCGTCCCAACCTTCCGAAGCCGATTCACTCCGTACAACGTCCCGCAATCACAGAATCAGCAGGGTGGACTGGGTGGCGGTCGATTTCTCTTCGGCGGAGGACAAGGCGGTCAAGGTGGCGGTGGTCAGCAGCAAGGCGGCGGTCAGCAAGGCGGCCAGCAGCAAGAAAACCAGCAGAACCTCGGCGATCCGCTTGAGCCCCTCATGCAGCTCATTCAGCAGACCATCGACCCTGAAAGTTGGCGCGATGCCGGCGGAAACGTCGGTGCGATCTCCGCGCTTCAAAATCAGGTCATCGTCACCCAAACCACTACGGCCCACGGCCAGTTGCGCGATCTGCTCCGACAGCTTCGACAGGCTCGCGCCATGCAGGTCGCCGTCGAGGCCCGCTACATCACCATCACGCGAAACTGGCTCGAGCAGATCGGCGTCGATCTCGACGTCGTCCTCAACAACGGCAACGCCGGATTCGACCGAACCACCATCCGCGACCCGGCCACCGGAAACCCGATCCTCGTCCCAAGACAGTTCGTTCGCAACGGCTACACACCGGGCGCCCCCGGCAACGTCGGTATCAACCTTCCGACGCAGCCCTTCGCCCAGCCCTACGGACAGCCCGGCCTCGTGCCCGCGTCCGGCAACGTCGGCCCGGCCAGCGGCAGCTTCACGCCGATCCCGATCGTGAACAACACGCTCGCATTGGCGACGCCCTCCGACACCAACATCAACGGCTCGCTCGGCTCACTGGTGAACTCGTCGCCCGCGTTTCAGGTCTTCGGAAGCTTCCTCGACAACATTCAGGTGGACTTCCTTCTTCGAGCGACACAGGTCGACCGCCGGGCCAGCGACCTCGACGCCCCGCGCCTCGTCCTCTTCAACGGACAACGCGCCACCTTCGAGGCCTTCGTCCAGCGCGACTACATCGCCGCCCTGACGCCGATCATCGGTGACAACGCCGGCGCCTTCCTGCCCGGTGTCGCCACCGCCCCGACCGGCCGCTCGCTCGACGTGCAGGCCACCATCTCGGCCGACCACAAATACGTGACGATGACGGTGCGAACGTTTACGACGATTACCGGCGACTTCCGCACGGTCTTCTTCGGTGGTTCCAACACCGTCGGCTCCGGCTTCATCGAACTTGCGACGCTCACGACGCAGGACGTGCGAACGACGGTCTCCGTCCCCGATGGCGGAACGCTTCTCATCGGCGGTTTGAAACTGTCCGCGGAGCGTGACGTCGATGCCGGCGTGCCGATCCTCTCGCGCATCCCGGTGCTGAAGCGGGCGTTTTCGAATACGTCGAACGTGAAGGATGATCAGGTTCTGCTGATTCTCATCAAGCCGACCATCATCATCCAGGAAGAGGCCGAAGCCGAGGCATTCCCGACGCTCTCCTCCGCCGGACGGTAAATATCATTCGGATCGCAGCAACTCTGCTGGACCGCGACCGTTCTCTTTGGCGACAGCCATTCTGTCCCCTCCCTTTCAAAAGGGGAGGGCTAGGGTGGGATCTTTGATACAAACCAATTCCCGACCACGGAATGTCGCTCAACAGTTCGCCCCGCGCAATCCGTCCACATCTCGGCCCCTTTTGTCATTGGTAATTCGACATTCGTCATTGGTAATTCGACATTCGTCATTCCGATCCCGCCGATAAACCCCTATGCCCCCCGCGAGTGACAATCCCGCACGCCGTGATTTCCTTGGCGCATTCGCCTGCATCGCCGTCGCCGTCTTCGTCCTCGCCCTCTCCTGGCACAAGATCGAAAGCCTTGATACCGGCTACCACCTCGCCTACGGCCAACACTTCCTCACTCACGGCAAGATCGTCGACCGCGATCCCTTCCTTCTCCCGCAAAACGCCGTCACCTTCGTGAATGCAAACTGGGGCAGCCAGATCATCATGGCCATCGCTCATCGCGCCGCCGGTTCTGCGGGGCTGATTGCCCTGCGCACCGCGCTCACGATCATCACCTTCGCTGCCATCGCACTCGTGCTTCGCCAATTCACGCGCTCGCTCCTCTGGCTCGCGGCAACATGGCTCCTGGCAGGAGCGGCCGCCTACGAACGATTCGGCCTCCGACCCGAACTCTTCAGCTACGCCATCATGCTGCCCATGCTCGCGTTGCTCGCTCGCCCGACGCTCACCCGCCGCCGCGCCGTCGCCATCGTCATCCTGCAAATCGCCTGGGTGAACTTGCACAGTTATTTCCTCGTCGGCCTCTTCATCGCCGGTGCATTCCTGCTGCCCGATCTGATCGCATCGCTCACCGGCGCTCGCGATCCTGTTTGCGCTACAACATTGCGAACGCGCCTTTGGACCTTCGGTGCCCAACTCATCGCCTGCTTCTTCAACCCCTGGGGCTGGCGCGGCGCATCCTTTCCGATTGAAACGCTCTCCTACCTCCGCCGTACCAATGCCATGGCCGGCGGACCCAACGATACGGCAATCAGCGCCTGGTCTCTCATCTCCGAATTCCACTCGCCCTTTCGCTACGTCGGCGAGTTCATCAACGCCCGCACCATGCACGCCTACTATGTCCTCCTCGCCGTCGTCGTCATCGGCCTCATTGCCTGTCTCATTCGCCGCCGATTTGCCCCCATGCTCCTGCTCATCCTCTTCGCCGCGATGTCCTTCCAGATGCGTCGCAACATCGCCCAATTCGCCCTCGCAGGCGCACCACTGGCCCTTGGCGCCATCGCCGCGCGCCGATTAGTAGCACCGGTTCGCACTTCTGCTGTGGCACCGGTTTCCAACCGGTGTCCTGTACCGCAGGTTTCCAACCTGCGGTCTCTCGCCCAATCCATCATCCTCACCGCCCTCTCCCTCTGGTGGACCGTCGGCCTCGTCAACGGCCGCTTCTACTATTCCGAACGCCGCATCACCCGCCAATTCGGCACGGGCTATTCCTCGCGCACCTTCACCACCGACGCCGTCAACTGGCTCGCCGCACAACCCTCGCTCCAACCCAATCTCTTCGTCGATTACTTCTCATCGAGCAACACACTCCCCTGGCTGCCCGACCGCTTCAAACTCTTCGTCGACACCAACACCTTCGCCTACAAAGAGGAAACCCTCGCCGCCGCCTTCGACCTCGGCCTTGCCAAACGTCCGCACGCCGACATCTTCGACCGCGATGCCATCAATGTGGCACTCCTCCACGTCGGCCCCGACACCCAGCCCCTCGTCATGCGTCTCGTCGCCGACTACACCAACTGGGCACTTGTCTACTTCGACCCGCAGGCCGTCATCTTCGCCCGCCGCATCCCCGCACACGTCGATGTCATCAAGGCAAACCATCCCGCCGCCGCCGACCTCGATCCCAAGAAGTGGATCGCCGCCTACGACGAACCGGCCTACACCAAAGCCCTCTCCCTCGGCACCGCCGTCAACGTCCCCCTCGCCCTCGGCTACCACGCCGCCGCCGCCGAACTCATGCGCGAAGCGGTTCGCCTCGCCCCCGACTATCACGACGCGTGGTACTTCCTCGCCATCTGCGAAGCCAACCTCGGTCAGGCCGCCGCCAAAGCGGGAAATCTCTCCGACGCCCGCGCCCACATCCGCGAAGCCAAGAATGCCGCCGACACAGCAGTCACGCTGATGCCCTCGCACGCTCCATCGCGCGCCCTCGCCAACGACATGGCCGCCATGCTACAGTGAGACACCGGGTGGCATGGGTCAACTCGTTGACCCGTGGAGACTTGGAACAACGCGTGGATTACAAATGACCATAAGTCACGATGATCGCTGTAGGGTGGGTCGTACTCGACCCACCATTGCACTCGTCGCGCTCCCATTGCTCCTCGCCTGCAACAAACCCGCCCCGACCACCCAACCCTCCACCCCGCGCATCGTCGACTTCCAACCCGGCATCCGCATCGACTATCGCGTCCCCCAGGTCGAAATCGACGGCGAAATCATCCTCCGCGAAGGCGCACTCGAACTCTTCGCCTACGCCAAATCCCCCACGCCCAAGGAGCACGAATCCATCGTCCTCCTCCGCTCATCTCCCGAGCACATCTACCAGGCCCTCGGTCTCATCGGCCTCACCCCCGGTAAGCCGCCGCGCTACTTCCACGAAACAAAAACCCAGCGCCCCGCCACCGGCGACGCCGTCGACGTCTTCATTCGCTATGAAAAAGAAGGCAAGCCAATCGAAGCGTCCATATGCGATTGGATGTTCGACGTAAAACGCAAAGGCCCGATGCAGCGCACCCACTGGCTCTTCACCGGCTCCGAGCGCACCGACGACGGCTCGTTCGCCGCCAACATCGAAGGCACCGTCGTCCCCGTCGTCGACTTCCCGAGTTCACTCCTCTGCCTGCCGACGCCTCACACCGATGCCGATGCCGATTTGTGGCTCAAGGCCAACACCGATGCGATTCCACCAATCAAGTCGAAGGTGACGCTCGTCCTTCGTCCGGCAAATGCCGCCCATTGATTTGCAATGTCGCCATCACACCGAACCGGTTCGCTTCATGAACTTGAAGGTGCCAGCCCCGACGAATGCAAGAATGATCGCGACAAGCCCCAGCGTGTTCATGTTCAATCCCGGCATCAATACAGCCCGAGAGGGGTCGGCAGGGTTGTAATACACCGGAACCGTCGCCCCTTCCGAAAACTGACGTTTCAACTTGTTCGCCCCCGAATGAAAGTGCGACCCGAGAATTGCATGAATCCGCGTCCCGTGATAGACCTCTTCGCCCACCTGGTAACAGTACTTCACATGCGTGTAATACTGCACCGGCTCACTGCGTGCCTCGCTCCATGAAGGCCGGGTCGATCGCGAAACTTCCACGCTCTCGATTCGCCCCATCACGGTTGGCCACGAGTAGCTGGCCGCCGTCTCCCAAAGCTCGCGCGGGCCGTCGAGAACGACAAAAACCAATATCCCCAGCACCAGCCCCCAAACCCCCGGGATTACCACGGTCTTGGACCACGCCGGCCCGCCCGCTATCGAATCCGAGTTCGCAGTACCCATCACAAGCCACCTCCAGCAACACTATCGAGCACCCCCCGGGAGGCCTGAACTTTTGAGTACTTTCACCGCCGATGGTCCTGGGCACCTAACGATTCATAACAAACTGCGTACAAACGACTTACAGGCGATTCGCGATGCACTCCTGTTGCCGATCCACACGAAAAAGAGTCCAACTTCACTTTGACTTCCCCCACTATGATTGCGATAATATCTAGGAGTGAGAGCAAGGAGTGCGACCCCGGTCGCCCCCGCCCTAGATGCCGGCCGCGCGGAAAAGCCCGCCCTACCGCCGGTTGCCGCGAGTGTCCTCGCCCACCCGCTCGTGGAGTTGTTTGGATGAAGTCATTCTGCCATGACCAGATCGCCCAGCTTGCGCATGAGCTGACGCTCGCGCCGCTGCGCCATCGCCTGCGCCAAATCGCCGGCATCGGTCGGGCCATCGACCTCATCGACCCTGCGAAGGAATACCCCTACGCCCTCATCTGCTTCCACATCACCGGCTATCGCCCCAAGCGAACCGCTGATTCGATGCTCGCCGGCAAAGAGTTGATCGCCGACCTCGTCGAACTGCTCGACTCGCTCACCGCCGCCGCGCCGATCCCGGCGCTCGCCTTTGACGAGCCGCTCTACGACGCCGACGCCCTCGCCAAGCGTTTCAAGGTCAGCACGAAAACGATCTCCCGCTGGCGCGCCCGTGGCCTCGCCGGCGCCTGGGTCGCCACCGACACCGGCAAGCCCAAGCTCGCCTTCACCAGCCGCGTCGTCCAGCGCTTCATCCATCGCAACGGCGATCTCATCGCCCGCGGTGCGAACTTCCATCAGATGTCCTCCGCCGAGAAGGCCGGCATCATCGAGCGCGCCCGCGAGCTTGTCGCCGCCGAAAAGGCCTCGCTTCATGTCGTCACGCTCCGCCTTGCCGATGAGACCGGCCGCGCCGTCGAGACGATCCGATACACGCTCCGAAAGTTCGACGCCGAGAACCCGGCGTTGGCCCTTTTCGACCGCGCCGAACAGCCGCAGCCCATCGACGAAGACACCGTCATCTACGAGGCCTACGTCGCGGGCGACACCGTGGCCGATCTCGCCGCCCGCTTCAACCGCAAGCCCGGCCAGATCACCCGAATCGTCACCCGCATCCGCGCGGGGCGCATCGCCGCTCAGCCGGTCGATTACATCTACAACGCCGCCTTTGATGCCCCCGATGCCGAGCGCGAAATCCTCACCGACAACGTCCCCGGCTCGCGCGACGACGCCGAACTCGACCCGACGCTCACCCGCGTCCCCACGAATCTCCCGCCGTATCTGGCGGATCTCTATCGCACGCCGCTGCTCACGCGGGCGCAGGAGGCTGACCTCTTTCGCCGCATGAACTTCCGACTGCATCAGGCCTCGATCATCCGCGCGAAGATCGCCGCCGACTCCGCGAAGGCCGCCCCCGCCGACATCGCCCGCTTCGATGAAGCGATGGACGCCGCGACGCAGCTCAAGAATCGCATCACACAGGCAAACCTCCGCCTCGTCGTCAGCATCGCCAAAAAGCATTTGTTTGCGAACCCCGCCGCGAACCTCTTCGAACTCGTCAGCGACGGAAACCTCTCACTCATGAAGGCCGTCGAGAAGTTCGATTACTCGCGCGGTTTCGCCTTCAGCACCTATGCGTCCTACGCAATCATGCGTGGCTTCGCCCGAAGCATCCCCGAAGAGCGAAGCCACGGCGATCGCTACCAGACCGGCTGCGACGACTTCCTCTCCGTCGCCCGCGACAATCGCGCCCTTGAGTTGCCGGTCGAAGACGAGCAGGCCCCCATCCGCGCCGCCCTGTCGCGCGGCCTCGGCTCGCTCGACGAACGCGAGCGTTCCGTCGTCGAACGCCACTTCGGCATCGGCGAATCCAAAACGCCAACCACCCTCGACGAGATCGGCCGCGAACTGAACCTGTCGAAGGAGCGCGTCCGCCAAATCGAAATCCGCGCCTTCGCCAAACTCCGCACCGTCCTCGGCGACTCCACCGCCGCCCTCCTGGCAGGTTAGTACGAATCACAGAATCGATTCCGCATGCCTGATCTTCTCAATTGAGAGTGTGCGCCTCTATTCCCTCCCCTTGATAAGGGGATTGAGGAGCGCCCGAGTAGGATGCTCCGAAAGGGTGGGGTCTTCGATCACGAGTTGAGCTTCGACTCAGGCTTGCCGTTTGGCAGACCATCAGAAATAGTTGCCGCGCCCAGACCACGCCGCACAAGAAATTTGCAATTGGTAATTCGCCATTTGCAATTTTCTCAACACACCTTCCCATCCAATATCCTCACCACCCGCCCCGCCCGCGCTGCGATGTGCTCATCGTGCGTCACCACCAGCAGCGTCATCCCCAATTCACGTTGAATCTCCCCGAGCAACTCAAACAACTGCCCGCCCGTCTTCGAATCCAGCGCCCCCGTCGGCTCATCCGCCAGCAAGAGCTTGGGTGAATTCGCCAGCGCGCGCGCCACCGCCACACGCTGCCGCTCACCGCCAGAGAGCGTCGGCGGCAGTGCGTTCATCCGATGTGCAAGCCCCACGCGCGTCAGCAGCTCCTCGGCCCGCGCTGCCCGCTGCGCCGCCGTCCGTTCGCCCGGCATCATCGCCACCTGCACATTCTCTGCCGCTGTCAGTTGCGGCAGCAGATTGTGCAACTGAAACACCAGCCCGATCACCCCACTCCGCAGCGCATCCGTCTCCACTTCCGTCAACGTCGCCGCCCGCTTCCCAAACACCGCCAACTCCCCCGCGTCGGGCCGATCGATCCCCGCGATCAGGTTCAACAGCGTGGACTTGCCGCACCCTGATGGCCCGCACACCGCCACGAACTCCCCCGCGCGCACTTCCAAATCCAGTCCATCGAGCGCCGTGATCTGCCCGTTCTGATACCGCTTCACCAATCCCGCCGCCCGAATCGCCTGCGCGCCGTTCGCATTCTTCGCATCACTCATAGCGCAGCGCCTCCACCGGCGAAATCCTCGACGCCCGCCACGCCGGCGCAAACCCGCCGAGTATGCTCAGTGCCACGCCCACCACCATGCTCACCAGCACCGGCGCTGCATCAAACACCGGCTGAATAAACCGATTCGTCGTCGACCACAGCGTCGTCGCATTCGCCAGCCCGAACCCCAGCGGCGTACCGATCACACACGCCATCACTCCCACGCCCAGCGACTCCAGCAGAATCATCCCAATCACGCGCCGCCGAGACCAACCAACCGCCCGCAAGACGCCGATCTCCTTCGTCCGCTCATGCACCGACATCCACATCGTGTTCAGCACGATCAACCCGCCGACAATCGTGGAAAGCACCGACACCGCCACCTGCAGCTTCGCGATCATGTCCAGCCCGTTATCGACCTTGTTGTATTGCGATGCGCTCGCGATCGCGACGACATCGGGATTGGCCTTCTCAATCCGCCACGATACCTCCACCGGCTTCTCCCCCGGCGCGACCTTCACCTGAAACGTCGTCACCAGCCCCGGCCGCTTCGTCAGCTTCTGCAGCGCGGTCAGGTTCATCACCAGCGCCCCGTTGTAAAACACCACCTCCGTCTCAAAGATGCCCACGACCTTGTATTCGCGCCCCCAGATGCTGAGCGTGTCCCCGACCTTCTTATCGAGCGCGCTCGCTGCAAGTTTCCCCAGCGCGACTTCGTCATCCGCCTTGATCGTCCTCCCCGCGATAAGCGTCGTGCTTTTTGACGAATAATCATCCGGCCGCACGCCGAACGTAATAAAGAATGGCTTGCCTCCGACGGGCATCACATGCGTCAGCGCTGCGCCAACATCCGCCACACCCGGCACCGCACGCAGCGACGCCTCTGTCTTCTTCTCATCGAGCGAGCTGAAGATGTCCCCGGCCACGCCCTTTTGGAACACAAGCAAGTCCGTCCCGCCCGCCGTGATCGACCCCTGCGTCGCCGCCCACATCCCACGCACAACCGCCGTAAACGCCACCATCGCCACCACGCCGACTGACACCCCCAGGATCGTCAGGCTGGTCCGAAGCCGCTGCCGGTACAGATTCCGAAGCGTCATCCCAAAAAATGTCAGCGGCCGAGTCTCCATCCCCGCAGTGTAAGAGAGACCCCACCCCCTGCGGATTCCCCACACCCCCACGGATAATTCCACACCCTCCGCCCCCAATCCGAGCCTATATAGGGCCCGCTGTGCGGACCACAACCGCGCGCAAGCCACTGGCACATCTCTTGCATCATGAAATCCCAGAGGATCCCCCGCGCCCTCACCGCAACCAAAGGAGCCTCCCATGCCAGCCGACGACAAACCCGCCCGAAACTCTGAAACCCGCGCCCACCCCCGAACCCGCATGATCCACGGCCAGTCCCGTAGCCGCCGCTGGGACTACTCCCACCACGTCGTCCCGCCCATAACCAGTTCCGCGACCTTCCGGCTCGAATCCGCCGCCCGCGGCGCGCAGGGCTTCTGCGACTTTGCCCACGACTCCGCCGACACACACGATCCGATTTACATCTACGACCGGCTCGAAGAGCCGACCCGCTCCATGCTTGAGGACAACCTCGCCGCCGCCGAAAAAGGCGAATCCGCCCTCTGCTTCGCCTCCGGAATGGGTGCCATCTCCGCGGCACTCATGACTCTTTGCGAAACCGGCGACCACATCGTCTCCCATCGCGTCCTCTACGGCTGCACCTACTCGCTGATGACCAACTGGCTCCCGCGCAATCAGATCAAAGTCGCCTTCGAAGACCTGACCAACATCGACGCCCTACGCAACGCCATCACCCCGCGCACCCGCGTCGTCTACTTCGAAACCCCCGTCAACCCCGACATGACCCTCATCGACATCGCCGCCGTGGCCGCCGTCGTTGCCGATGCCAACAAACCGCGCGAGCCTATGCACCGCATCCGCATCATCGTCGATAACACCTTCGCCACGCCGCACTGCCAGCGACCCATCGAATTCGGCGCCGACGTCGTCTGCCACTCCCTCACCAAGGGCATCGGCGGCTTCGGCACCGACATCGGCGGCGCGGTCATCACCTCGCACGATCTGCGCAACCGACTCCTCATGTATCGCAAAGACTTCGGCGGCATCCTCTCCCCCAAATCCGCATGGGCCACACTCGTCTACGGCCTGCCCTCGCTCGCCGCCCGCATGGCGAACTACCAGAAGACCGCCCACCGCGTCGCCGACCACCTCGTGCGCCATCCCAAAATCGAGCGCGTTCTCTACCCCGGCCTCGAAACTTTTCCTCAATTCGCACTCGCGAAGAAGCAGATGCGCGACACCAAGGGCCACTTCACCCCCGGCAGCATGTTGTACTTCGTGCTCAAGGATCGCGCCGGCGACGGAAAGGTCGGCGAACGCTTCGTCGATTGGATTGCCCAGAACTCCTACGCCATCAGCCTCGCCGTCAGCCTCGGCCAGATCAAAACCCTCGTCGAATGCCCCTTCATCATGACCCACTCCGCCATCCCGCCCGACGAAATGCGCCGACGCGGCATCCTCCCCGGCGGCATCCGCCTGAGTTGCGGCCTCGAAGACTGGGAAGACATCGTCGCCGACCTCGAAGACGCCCTCGACGTCGTATGACTCACCCTCTCCCTGTGGCACCGGTTTTCAACCGGTGGTCTGTGTCACAGGGCTTCAACCGGTGATCCGTATCACAGGTTTCCAACCGGTGAACAAGACGTACCTCGCCATCCATCACGGACACTTCTATCATCTCCGCCGTGTCACCGCGCATCCGCTTCTTATTACTCGTCCTCCTCGCCCCGCTGGCCTGCGCCGGCCCCGGCCCGCGCATGTTCCCCGTCACACCCACTGAATCGCGCTCCACCCCCGATGGCGCCGAACGCCTCTACGACACCAACCGCGACGGCAAACCCGACTACGCCCAGCGCCTCAACACGGATGGCCGAGTAACCGTCCTCCACTTCGACACCAACGCCGACGGCACATTCGACCAGGAAATCAACCGCCTCACCGCCGACCCCGACGACCGCCACCTGCTCATCATCCTCGACAGCGTCCCCTACGAAGTGATGGAGAATCTCTGGCAGGCCGGCCGCTTCCGACTCTTCCACCCGCCAAGCTGCACCATCAGCCCCTTCCCTGTGATGACCGACCTCTCCCTCGCCGAGTTCTTCGGCGTCTCACCCTGCCCAGGCGCCGAATCCGAATACGCCGATGCGACCGGCCTGCGCGAAGGCTACGACAACTACGCCAACGAGCGCAACTGCGTCTGGCTCGCCCGCACCGACTATCACATGATTAACTTCGCCCATGCGATCGCCTACCTCCGCCCCGATCCCTGGTTCGACCACGAATTGCACTTCATTCAGAAGTATTTCCTGGCCTGCAAGCAAAACCCATTCATCGGTTACGCTGTCGGCACTTCCGCCCTCGGCGCCAACTTCGGCCGCAACGGCCACCTCGCCAGCCTCATCCGCGTCGACCGAATGTGCGAACAACTCATGTGGGAATCACGCGGCAAACTCCAGATCACCCTCCTCTCCGACCACGGCCACGCACTCGTCCCAAGCAAGCGCGTCCCGCTCAGCGAAACACTTTCGCGCGCCGGCTATCGCCTCGTCTCAAAACTGAAAAAACCCGGCGACGTCATCGTCCCCGAGTTCGGCGTCGTCACTTACGCCGGCGTCTACACGCGCGAGGCGCAGACCGTCGCCCATGACTGCATCGGCATCGACGGTATCGAACAAACGATGTACCTCGATGCCCAGGGCCGCGTCGTCGTGCTCGCCCGAAACGGAGCCCGCGCCACCATCGCCCATGCCAACAACAAATACCGGTACACCTGCGAATCCGGCGACCCGCTGCGCCTTTCCCCTATCATCACCAAACTCGCCGACCCCGACGGCTGGATCGACGACGCCGCGCTCTTCGAGGCAACAAAAACGCACGACTACCCCGACGCTGTGCAGCGACTCTGGCGCGCCTTCCACGGCCTCATGGTGAATCCGCCCGACGTGATGCTCGCGGTGTCAGATGGTTGGCACTGTGGCAGCAAACTGCAAACCGCGCTGGTCGACATCCAGGCCGCCCACGGAAACCTCGGCCGCCCCGGCTCCTCCGGCTTCGTCATGTCTACGACCGGCCAAGTCCCCGGCATCACCCGAATGAAAGACCTCGCCCCCGCCCTCCAACGCCTCGGGGTACCCATGGATCAGCTCGAACCGCGCAGCCCTAGCTCGCGGGCCGATTAACGCATTGATCATTTTGCAATTCGTAATTAGACATTTGTCATTATTCCCGCCCCACGCGATACACCACCAATCCCCGTCGCCCACTCGCCTCCCCAAATCGCGCCGCCTCGCTCAGCGTCACGGTCCGCCCCGTCGCCTCAATTCGCACGCGCTCCGCAGCCTTTTCATTGCTCGGCAAAACCAACCACGCCGAATCCCCCAACTCCGCGCACGCCGAAAGCCCCGCCGCCGTTTCGCACCCCGCCCAATGAATCGCCCCCGAGTAAAACGGCACCCACCCATCTACGGCGACAATCCCGCGATTCACCTCGCCGCCATTCTCCTTCGCGATCCACGCCGCCGCCTCGCGCACATACCCGCGCCCTTCGTGAATATCGCGCAACAATCGTGGCGTAAGCCCCGCACAACTCACCACCAACACAGCAACGCCAATCCACCGAGCAGGCGAACTCGTACGA
Source organism: Planctomycetota bacterium (assembly GCA_016235815.1). GTDB lineage: Bacteria > Planctomycetota > Phycisphaerae > UBA1845 > UTPLA1 > JACRIM01. The sequence continues at coordinate 14,605 of JACRIM010000055.1, read as the reverse complement.
CTTTGACCACGCATCTCCCCAGCCTCAGTGGGGCGGGCCACCGTGCCCACCGATGCACCGATCCACGCCAACATCCCCGCCGATAAAACCACGAAGCAAACATCCAGAACGAGACAATGCCGGCTCGAGACATACCCCGCGCGCATCGCGAACCACACCAGCACCGCCGCGTGCAAACTCCACCACATCCCCGCCACAACTCCATTGCTTCCCGCAAGCGCCCGCTGGTACGAGAATCCCTTCTCGTACCTTCCACGCTGGTACGAGAATCCCTTCCCTCGCGGGTACGAGAATCCCTTCTCGTACCTTCCCCGTCCTCGCGCCCACAATCTCACCACCAGCCACGCCGTCCCCCAAATCATCCACACTCCATTCAGCGACCCAAACGTCTTCTCAACCACCAACCCCACCGCCGAAAACACCCCTGCGCCCGCATAGATACCCGCGCCTTCAGCCCTGCAAGGGCGACAGCCAATAGCCGAGGGCGCAAGTCGAAGAGTCGCCTGGGAGACCCCGTGGTCGCTCACGTTGGAAACCCCCAGCCCCGAAGGGGCGACAGATCCATGATCATTCGCGCGCATCACGATCGCATCGCGCCCACCAACCAACGAACCATTCCCCGCCCGCGCCTCCCCCATCCACGTCTGTTTGTGCAGAACGCGCCCGCCCTCAAGCAGAATATAACTCCCCCCAATAACCCCAAATCCCACCACCAACGCCGCCGCAGCGCCAAACGTCCTTCGCCAACCGCCATGCGGCGTCTCTCCCCCCTTTGTGCCGCTTTGCCTCAGTGCCTCCGTGCCTTTCTCCCCCGGTTCCCTGTTCCCTATTCCCTGTTCCCTCGCGTCATTTCGACTTTTCGACGTTTCGACGTTTCGACGTTTGAACATCAACACCGCAAGCCCCACCAACACCACCTCCGCCCCTTCCGGCCGCATCGTTGACGCCGCGCCACTCAAGAGTCCTGCAAACAACCACCATCCCGCGCGCCCGCTGTCCATCCCGCGCATCACCGCCAACACCCCCGCGATCATCAGCGTCACCGTCGGCACATCCGTCAACGCATCCGCGCTCAGCGCTGCCGCCTGCGGAAGCAAAGCCCAAATCCACGCGGCAAACACCGCCGCCCGCTCGCCGACCACCCGCCGCGCAATCCAATACACCAACACAATCGACAACACCCCAAACAGCAGGCTCGCAATCTGCCCGCTCCGCTGCCACCCCATCACCACATCACCGCCCAACATCGGCCCGACAATCGCGTGAACGCACCGAATCAAAAACGGAAACCCCAGCGGATAATCCTGCGCCAGCTCCGCCCGCCAGTCCGTCACCATCCGCCGCGCCATCGTCACATACACCACCGCATCGCGCGAAATCAGCGTCGCCGTCATCGCCAGATACACGCGCACCGCCGCCCCGACCGCCACGCACGCGACCAACCACCACCGACTCGTCGTTTCGCGCTCAACCATGCCGCGCCCGATTCTTGTGGCCATGCCGCGCCCGATTCTTGTGGCACCGGTTTTCAACCGGTGTCCTGTACCACAGGTTTTCAACCTGTGGTCCGTCACAAAACGGATCACTCATATCGCGCTCGCATCACCTTCGCCACATACTCGCCCATCGCCTCCATGAACACGCCCTTCTCAAAGCGCCGCGCATTCGCCCGACACGCCTCCACCGTAAACTCATCCTCCATCGCCTCGAACCGCCGCACCGCCTCCACCAATCCGGCAACGCTCTCATCCGCGAAATGCACACCCGTCACCCCATCTACCACCGTCTCCAACCCGCCGCCGCGCCCCAGCGCAATCACCGGCGCACCCGCCGCCTGCGCCTCCACCGGCACGATCCCAAAATCCTCCTCATTCGGAAACACCAGCGCCCGACACCCCGCATACAACTCGCGCAGCCGTTCATCCGACACCGCCCCCGCAAATGTCACACCGCCGCGCGCCAACCGCTCCAACCGCCCGCGCTGTGGGCCATCTCCCACCACAACCAACCGCCGCCCCAACTCCGCCATCGCCTCCACCGCCAAGTCCGCCCGCTTGTACGCCACCAACTGCCCCACAAAAAGGTAATACCCTTCCTCCTCTTGTCGACGATCCGCCGTGGCGGAAACCCTTGGTCCCTCGGCCCCTTGGCCCCTTTTCTCTGTGGCACCGGTTTCCAACCGGTGGTTTGTAACACAGGTTTCCAACCTGTGACTCTCCTCATAAAACTTTGTCTCCACCGGCGGATAAACCACCGTCGCCTCGCGTCCATAATGCCGCGCAATCCGTTCCGCCACCGCCCGACTATTCCCAATGAAATGCGTCACCCGCTGCGCAGCCCGATAGTCCACGCCGCGCAAATACTTCGCCACCACCGGCATCAGCAAACGCTGCACCGCGCTCGCCTCGCGGCTGCGATACAGCTCGTACAAATCCCACAGATATCGCGGTGGCGAATGGCAGTAACACACATGCGGCGTCCCGTCCGGCACGCGCACCGCCTTCACCAAACTCGCATCACAACTCAGAACAAGGTCATACCCCGAGAAATCCCACTGCCCCGCCGCCATCGGAAACAGCGGCAGATACCCCCGGAACTTCGTCCGCCCAAATGGCAACCGCTGAATAAATGACGTGACAATCCGATGCCGCCGCAGCTTCTCGCTGATCCGCCCCTCATCACACACCAGCGTAAAGATGTCCGCCGCCGGAAAGAGTTCGCACAACGCCTCCAACACCTTCTCCCCGCCGCGCATCCCGGTGAGCCAATGATGAACCAGTGCAACCTTCATTCGCGCCGCATTCTATCCATCCCCGCCTGCCATTGCTGTCCCGCTGTGCCCAATGTGCAAACGCCCATCGGCCTACACGAAGCCGATGGGCGTTCAGAAATCACCTAAGGACGACCGCACACCCCCGGACCATTGGCGCGAGGTGGCGAGGAAATTGAAAAAAAGCAGCATCAGGGAACGAGCTTTTTGATAAACATTCGAATGTCAAGCCCGTCCACTTTTCCGTCTCCGTTCATGTCACAATTGAAGATCGAGCACGGTCCGTAGTTGACATCGTAGTAGGTGCTGTTCAGCAGGGCCACGTTGAAGGCCTCAACATCAAGCAGGTTCACCAGTCCATCGCAGTTCGCGTCACCCGTGGCATTGGCCGGATTCTCCAGGAGACCCGCCGCGGCGAATCGCAAATTGGAATTCGGCGCGCCCTCGGACTTGGCAATGACTCGTATGCGAACGCGCTGATCGTTTGCCGTGGGACCAATGCGAACACTGTAGTAGCCGCCACGGTTTTGATTGGTCGCGGACACGCTTAACTCCTCGCTTACCGAGGTTGCAAAGAGATCCGTCCACACACTGTTCACGTTTCGCTGCAGCTGCGCCTCCAGTCGCGCGGTCAGGTTCTTTAGATCCATTCCGCTCCCAAAGGCACCGACCCAGATTCGAAGCTCCCGCCGGCTGGTAGCCGAGACGGCTGTGAACTCATACCCTTCATTGTTGCTACCCGGCACCCACAGATGGCCCCGCTCGTTCACACCATTGACCGTCGGCGCGCCATTCGTCCAGGAGAATAGATGCCGTCCTGAATTGCTCTGACGCTCAAATCCGCCGCCGATGTGAGATCGATCGGAGATGAAGTCGAGGAGTATTCCGTAATGATTGAAACGGTTGGTGTCCGTCCTACCGTAATGAGCCCAATCCACAAAGTCCGCGACATCAAATGTCACCAGCGGCGCGTCATTCATTCCGGCGTACGTCTCGAAATAGCGAACGGGACCGGGCAAAACCACTGTCTCGTTGGACACACCGTCTGAATACACCTCCAGATTACCCGCCACCACACTGCTGTCCGGCCAGGCCGGTCGCGTAACCTGCAACATGGATGCAGCGCCCATGTATTCCAGGTAGTTATTGGTTGACCGACTGGGGTTGGACGTCGATTGATTGGATTGACCTCGCGCCGCCTTGATGTTTCGCCACGTGACTCCGCCATCGCGGCTGTCGCCTACATAACACTCGACCTTCTCGTTGTTCGCGTCCTGTCGCGCATCAAGCCATGCCGCGGAGACAATTCCGGAGGTCTGGTCCACGGTCACCCACGGAAGGAACTGACTCCTGGTTGTGGCGTCATTGTTGATGGTGACACGATTCCAACTGTTGGTCGCGCCGTTTATGTTCGACGAATAGGCGCACACGACATCGGTATTGTCGGTCCCGCCGTTGACACCGCGGATCGTGTAGGTCACGTAAATCCGACCGTTGAAGATGCCCCCGCTTCGATCCACGGCGATCGACGGAACGGTGAGGATGCCGCGATCCGGCTGAGGCTTGATGTGATAACGGGTGGAACCCGACGGCGTGAACCCATTGGCGTTACCGCGCGCGACAGTCGTCGTCCCGACCGTTTGATCCGTTCCAAAAGTCACTCCCGCGTCCGTGGATACATCGATCTTGACTGTGCTGGACGCGGGCTGAGCCGACTCATCATCCCAAACGACATAGAGCCGGCCATTGGGTCCGACGGCCGGCATTCCAAACGTGGAGAAACTCGACCCGCTCGTCGCATCATCGTTCACGGTAGTGTTCGTCGGCCAAGTGGCCCCACCGTCCAATGACGCAGCAAGGCGCAGCTGCACATCCGCGCCGACGGAAATACGATACGCGACATAAATGTTATCTCGGCTCGTCGTCGTGGGGTCCGGCCCGGTATTGATGATCCACTTGTCGAGCGAATTGTCAGGCGTCACGATGGAAGTGAATTGGCCGTACGTCGCCCCCTTGTCCGTACTCCGGCAGACCATCAGTCGCCGCGTTATTCCCGCGCCGGTGCCGCCCGCCCCATAAGCGACGAAAACATTCCCGCTTCGATCGAACTGCACCGAAGGGTCAAATCGGAAGTTCGTGGCCAAACCGTCCTGTGGCTGACCGATCGTCACCCGCGACCATGTCCCACCGCCATTCGTGGTGTAGTAAGTGTCCATGGTCGTAAAGGCCGGCGAGTGACAAGCAATGACGATGTTCTGGGGATCCGTCGGATTAATCGCGATCGCCATCTCGGCTTCATTGCCGGCTAGGTTGCTCACGTTCTGATTCACCACGCGATCGACATACCCGGACTCCGTGAAGCGCTTCTCTATTACAAAATCATCGTCGCGCGGCTTGTCCACATATCGAATCGTCTGGCCTTGAGCATCGCTGACCAAAGCGAAAACACAAAGCTCCAAGGCCACGGCGAGACGGAGAATCGCTCGCCCACTCGTCTTCAATCGATGTAATCGTCCGTTCAGGTGCATTCTCAGGCTGCCATACATGATGCTTCTCCTCACACAAAACGAAGTTGTAGAGTCGGTGGCAGTGCATAGGCCGTGGCCCGGCGCCGTTTGGCTACCCCATCCACTTTAGCGAAAAACACCGGCGTGAACCATCAAAAATGGCACCGCAATACAAAAAAATTATCCGTCTAGAACACGCCCGTCGACCTGCGAGGGGCCGACGGGCGTAACGGAGAAGTGCATCCAACTCCCTCACATCGCGATCCGCTTCAACCGCCTTCCCAGCAGCGGGCAGAGACCTCCTACAATCAACAACAGTGTCCCCGGTTCCGGCATCGTCGCTGAAATCCACGCCGCATACGGTCGAACCAGCGTATCCACTTCCACAGAACCCAATTTCGAAAACGGAAACCCTCGAGCGCCATAAGACGTCACGCCGACGACGTAATACTGCATCGTGATCGGATCCCACTGAAACATCGGGCCGCCCGAATCCCCTCGCGTCGCCACACCCTCATCGTCGCCCACGGCGACACCGCCAAACGGCCCGGACATTCCGGCGAGGGCGAGTTGATGATCATCAAAGTCATAGATCAGGGTATCGCCCGGAACGACGATTCCCGCGCCTGCATTGCCATTGATCACGCCACGATTTGGGGCGTTGGCGGGCGACAAGGCGTCAATCGAATTGCGAGCCTGACGCTTCGAACCAAATGGAAACGTGACTCGGTCCTCCCCATTTACGGCATCTCCGCCCACTCCAAAGCCGACCTTCATGCCCTGATTGCCAGCCTCGTTCATGATCTGTCCCGCGTTGAAGTCCCAGATCGTGCCGTTCCAAACGGTTTGGGACAGTTGAATCAGCGCGATGTCGAACCCGCGACCAGGGTCGCCATTCCAATTCGGATGCGGAATAACCTGTTGCGACGTGTAAGTACGATTGTTGGTGCTACTCGCCTGAACATTGAATCGCGCCGCGTCGTTTGGCATCACAATCAAACCACCCGGAGTCGGATTCGGCGGACCACCCCCCGGAGGATACGGCGACGGATATTCATTCGGATTCGACGGATCGTAGCCGTCACCGCCATGATCATTGGGATTGCCGATGCCTGTGGTCACGCAGTGCGCCGCCGTCAGCACCCAATCCTCCGCAATTAATGTCCCGGAGCAATAAAACCGGTCCATATTGGGTACATTAAAATCGGTATTAACCAAATTCGTACCCGCCGCGTTGTCTCCCACCATGCCCACGCCGAGCCACGCCGCCGTATACCCGTGTCCTCCAATCGGTACCATCGGAGCCTGCGCCGGCCCCGGCAACACCGCCGGCGGCCGCGACGCCGAAATGATCGTCCCGTTTGCAATCCCCCCCAATACCATAACCACCACCAAACTCGCCCGGCCCACCAAACTGTGCATGTCTCGCGTCATGACCAGTCTCCTCATGGAATCCCCTTTTCTCAGCCCCAATCGCATGGGCCAGGGGCATTCCGGTTACAATGAACCCTTGTGTTCGGGCGGGCACGCTGCCTGCCCTCCAGTAGTCCTGGCGAAACCGACCGCACGCGACCGTCAGCATTTCCGGGTTTTTTTATGAAACCCCCCGCCCACGTCGTAACTCGGCTTCTTTCCGACGCCTCCCAGGGACGTCAGGAGGCGTGGAACCAGCTCGTCCCGCTCGTTTACGACGAATTACGCCAACTCGCAGACGCCCAGATGCGAAATGAACGCCCCGGCCACACCCTCCAGCCCACCGCCCTGGTGAGCGAGGCCTTTCTGCGCCTTTTCGAACACGATCACGCGAACTTCAACAATCGATCCCACTTCTTCGGCGCCGCCGCACAGATCATGCGACGAATCCTTGTCGACCATGCCCGCGCCCGCCTCGCCGAAAAACGCGGAGGCCAGGCCCGACGCGCCGACCTCGACGACGCGCTCTTGTCCTTTGAAGATCGCTCCACCGACGTGCTCGCCCTGGATGAAGCCCTCTCGCGCCTCGCCGACCTCGACACCGAGCAAGCCCGAATCGTGGAACTCCGCTTCTTCGGCGGCCTGTCCGTGGAAGAAACCGCCGGCGTCCTGAAAACTTCTCCGTCAACCGTCGAACGCGGCTGGAGGGTCGCACGAGCCTGGCTGCTTCGCGCCCTCAGCGACACCGATTGACGGATCCATCGAGGTACCGCTCACCCATGGCCCCGCAACGATGGAAACAGGTAAACGACCTCTTCAACCGCGCCGCCGAATTGCCCGCCGACAAACGCGAGGCCTTCCTCGAACAGGCCTGCGGCAGCGACATGGAACTACGCGACGAAGTTCGATCGCTTCTCGCCTATGACAACAATGCATCCGGATTTCTAAGCTGCCCCACAACCCCTCATGGATCGCCGCACACGAGGGACGCAATCCCCGACAACGCGGGCCGACGCATCGGCGCCTATCGACTGATCCGCCAGATTGCCGTCGGCGGGATGGGCTCCGTCTGGCTCGCAGACCGGGCCGACGACCAATTCAAAAAGCAAGTTGCCATCAAACTCATCAAACGCGGAATGGACACGGACGACGTCCTCCGACGATTCCACGCCGAACGACAAGTCCTCGCCCGCCTCGAACACCCCAACATCGCCCGTCTCCACGACGGCGGCGCCACCGACGACGGCCTCCCGTTCCTCGTCATGGAGCACATCGACGGTACGCCGCTCACCGACTTCTGCAATCAACGATCCCTGACCATTCGTCAACGGCTCCGCCTGTTTCAGGATGTCTGCGCCGCGGTTCAATACGCCCACCGAAACCTCGTCGTCCATCGCGACCTCAAACCCGCCAACATTCTCATCACCGCCGACGGCGCGGTGAAATTGCTCGACTTCGGCATCGCCAAAGTTCTCGAAGACGACGCCGGTGGCCGGACCGTCAGCATGACCCGCTTCGACCAGCGCCCCATGACGCCCGAATACGCCTCACCCGAACAGATACGCGGCGAACCCGTCACCACCTCGAGTGATGTCTATTCGCTCGGCGTCGTGCTCTATGAATTGCTTACCGGCATGCGTCCACACCGATTCAACAGTCATTCACTGACCGAATACGAACGGGTCATTTGCAACGTCCAGTCACTCCCGCCAAGTCAGGCGGTTCCGGCCGCCGAAACACCGCCCTGCGGACTCAGTCACCGCCAGTTGCAGCGAGCGCTCGCCGGCGACATCGACACCATCGTTCTCAAGGCGCTGCGCAAAGAGCCGCACCGGCGCTACGCCACCGTGGACAATCTTGCGGACGACATCCGCCGTCATCTCAACGGCCAAACCGTGACCGCCCGGCCCGATACCCGCGCCTACCGCCTCGCCAAGTTCGTCCGTCGAAACACCGTCACGGTCGCATTCACCGCGCTCGTCTTCTTACTGGTCGCCGGGTTTGCAGTCGTCGCCGCGATTCAGTCCACTCGCATCGCCGACGAACGCGACCGCGCCAAAGCCGAAGCTAAAAAAGCACAGGATATCAATCATTTCCTCAATAACATGCTGGCCTCGATTAATCCATCGACCGGCATCTACCGAACCAGGGATCTTCCGACACTGCGTGCCATGCTCGACGATGCGTCAGGAAAACTGCAACGAGACCTCACACACCAGCCCGATGTGGAGGCTTCCCTTCGAGACACACTGGGACGCGTTTACTTGGCCCTGGGGCTTTACGACGCCGCCGAACCGCATCTGCAGAAAGCCCTCACGCTGCGCACGAGACTCTTTGGTGTCAATCACCTGGACACCGCCGCGAGCATTGCCGGCCTGGGCGCCCTTCGAATGAAACAGACGCGCTACGCCGAAGCCCTGCCCCTTATGACTCAGGCCCTTGGCATCCGACGAAATCTGCTCGGAGACGACCACGAACTCATCGTCACCACCGAAATCAGTCTGGCCGAGTCACTTCATTCCACCGGTCATTACCTCGAGGCCGAGCAAACAGCCCAACGAGCCATCGAGCGCGGACGCCGCATCTTCAAGGGGGATCATGCCGAGATCGCCCGCGGACTTCATGCCCTCGGGTTTGCCCGCTGGGGACGAGGCGACTTCCAGAATGTCGAAGCGTGTTACAAGGAATCCCTCGCCATGCGCCGACGCCTCTATGGGAATGAGCATGCCAGCGTCGCCATGAGCCTTAATAACCTCGCAGCGCTCATTGAAGGTCCCGGCCGGCTGGTTGAGGCGGAAAGCATGTATCGCGAAGCCCTCGCCATCACGGAAAATGTTCTCGGGGACGAACATCCACAAGCGATGCTGCTGCTCAACAACCTTGCCAACGTCAAACGCAATCAAAAGGACTGGGACGCCGCCGGCTCATTCGCGCAGCGCGCCCTCGCCCTCGCCAGGCAGCACCTCGACCCCGACCATTACATCATCGCGCTCAGCCTCGGCAATCTTGCCAAAATTGCCGCCGACCAGGAGGACTATCAAACCGCCGAGCCGCTGTTTCGAGAATCATTGGCCGTCGCGTCAAAAGCATATCCAGAGTCTCATCCGCAAGTCGGCGTTCGTGCCAGCAATCTTGGCGAATGCCTCGCGAAACTTGGAAGATTCACTGAAGCCGAAGCGCTCCTGCTCAGGGGCCATTCAACGCTGGAGGCCAAATTAGGATCGGCCAACAGCCGAACCCAGGAACTGATCCCTCCGATTATCGCCTGCTACGAAGCATGGCACGCCGCTCAGCCGAACGACGGCTACCATGACAAGGCCCAGGCGTGGCGAACCAAACTCACCGCAACCGTGGCCCAATCCACGCCCTGACCGCGTTTCCGCTCACACACCCCTCCCTTATAATCCAACTGAGAAAACTGACCCCCTTAGTATGTGGCACCGTATGTGGCACCGGTTTCCAACCGGTGATCTGTACCACAGGTTTCCAACCTGTGACCTCGAAGGAGTAGGAAATAATGACCGCCCACGCCCCCCTCATGACCGAAACCCCCGAAGCCCTCGACTACTTCAACACCCGATCCCTCCTCTCCGAAGACGAACAACAGATCCAGGACACCGTCGCCCGATTCGTCGACGAAAAAGTCCTCCCCATCATCCCCCAGGCCTTCGAAGACCACCGCTTTCCGAAAGAACTCGTCCCCGAAATCGCCGCCCTCGGCCTCCTCGGCTGCAACATCGAAGGCTACGACTGCGCGGGGCTGAACAACGTCTGCTACGGACTCGTCTGCCAGGAACTCGAGCGCGGCGACAGCGGCATCCGCAGCTTCGTCTCCGTGCAGGGCAGCCTCTGCATGTACCCCATCCTCACCTACGGCACCGAGGAGCATCGCCAAAAGTATCTCCCCCGCATGGCCCGCGGCGAATGCATCGGCTGCTTCGGCCTCACCGAACCCGACGGCGGCTCCGACCCCGGCACCATGAAGACGCACGCCGTGAAAAAGGGCGGCGACTGGGTCATCAACGGCGCCAAGATGTGGATCACCAACGGCACCGTCGCCGACATCGCCATCGTCTGGGCCGGCACCGACGAAGGCGTCCGCGGCTTCATCGTCGAAAAGGGCACCCCCGGCTACACCGCCCGCGACATCCTGCGAAAGTTCTCCCTCCGCGCCAGCGTCACCAGCGAACTCTTCTTCGACAACGTCCGCATCCCCGCCTCGCAAATGCTCCCCAACGTCGTCGGTCTGAAAGGCCCGCTCGGCTGCCTCACCCAGGCCCGCTACGGCATCACCTGGGGCGCGATCGGCGCCGCCATCGCCTGCTTCAAGGAGGCGCTGGAGTTCTCCAAGCTCCGCGTCGTCTTCGGCCGCCCCATCGCCCACACCCAAACCATCCAGCGCCGCCTCGCCGACATGGCCCGCCGAATCACGCTCGCCCAGTTGCTCAGCCTGCAACTCGGCCGCCTGAAGGATCAAGGCATGATGCACCACAGCCAGGTCAGCATGGCCAAGTGGAACAACGTCCGCATGGCCATCGACATCGCCCGCGACGCCCGCGACATCCTCGGCGCCGGCGGCATCAGCATCGAATGCTCCCCCATCCGCCACGCCCTCAACCTCGAAAGCGTCATCACCTACGAAGGCACGGAGACGATCCACGAACTAATCGTCGGCCGCGAACTAACCGGCCACGCGGCGTTTTGACGGTGCCTTTGCGCAATTTGCTCTCTAAGACACTCCACTCGTCCCATAACTGATTGTCAATTAACCGGCGTCGATTCATCCCCTCTGCAGGCAGCTTTATGTTTACAAACTGACTATGATTAGTTTACAATATGCCGAGGAGGACTTGAGAAATGGGACGGCAAGGAAAGGCAAAGGAGATTAGGCGCTTCCTGCTGGCGACCGCTCCTTTAATGCCCGGCGGGCTTGCCGCCGCCGCGGCCGCTCACTTTGGAATAACAAGGCAAGCAGCGCACCGGCATCTAAGCGACCTGGTGTCGGAGGGTGTCTTGATTGCGACAGGCGCGACCCGCAGTCGTGAATATCGAGTCGCAGTCATCGATCAGTTCACCCTCAATCTGAACATCGATAGTCATCTGGAAGAAGACCAGGTCTGGCAAAAGGACATCAAACCACACCTCGACGGTGTGCCCGACAACGTGTTCAGAACACTTCAGTATGGCTTTACTGAAATGCTCAACAACGCGAAGGACCACTCCGGCGGCAACAACAGTGTGATCGAGTTTAGACGCAGTGCCGCCAGCGTCGAACTATGGATCACCGATGACGGCGTCGGCATTTTCAAGAAGATTCAGCAAGCCCTCAATCTGCCCGATCCGCGACAGTCGATTCTCGAATTAGCCAAAGGAAAGCTCACCACCGATCCTCAGAACCACACCGGCCAGGGTATTTTTTTTACGTCGCGAATGTTTGACCGATTTGTGATCTTTTCCGGAAATCTGATGTTCAATCATACCCAGCCCGACGACGACTGGTTAATTGAGGGGCGGTCGCCCGACCAGAAAGGGACGACAGTCATCCTCGTCACAACGATGTGGTCCGAGCTTACGCCGAAAACTGTGTTTGATAGGTATTCTGATAAAGAAGACTATCGTTTTTCCAAGACGCACGTTCCGTTATCCTTGGCCGCGTTTGGAAGCGACCAGCTCGTGTCCAGATCACAAGCGAAACGCGTGCTTGCCAGAATAGACAGGTTTGACGAAGTCATTCTCGACTTCAACAACGTCGAGGAAATTGGTCAGGCATTCGCTGACGAGATTTTCAGAGTCTTTGCCCGGGCGCACCCGCACATCAAAATCATCACGCTCCATGCGAGTCCGCAGATCAGGCAAATGATCTCAAGAGCCCAACTGCATGAAACCGGTTGATTTTCCATCGACGCTCCGAGGCAAACAGCCGTAAGGCTTGTTGCACCGGACAAATAGGCCAAACCTCTCAGAACTCGTCGTCGACCGTGAACTAAAAGTCCACGCGGCGTTCTAACTAACTGGCCTTGACTGATTCGTTCGTCGCGAACGCTATATCGAAGCGAGTGGTTTTATGCGCAATTGGATTCCCGTCCTCGTTGTTCTTTGTTGCAGTCAGTTCAGTAGTGGTCAGGTTGCAACATCCCGACCGTCACAGCCAAATCACGACGCACCGCTCATCGAAAAATCGCTCATCAGGGGCGAACTCGCCAAAGCCGAGTCCCTTGTGACAAAGGCGCTCGCCACTGACAAGGACAATGACGACTTGCGATTCCAACTTGGCACTGTGCAAGTACTACGCGCCGTCGAGCGACTCATGCAGTCGTTGTATGCCAATGGTGTCGCCGACTACCGCGACATGCTCCCGTTTCTCCGAACGCCGATGAGCGTGAACCCGTCGCCACGAACAGTCAGCTATGAAGATGTCCGACAGATGATAAGGGTTTGGATCGATGACTTGATGAAGGCCGATGCCACCCTGGCCCCCATCCGTTCTGCAAAAACACTATTGCCGCTCCATCCCGGTCTGATCAGACTCGACCTCGACGGCGACGGTACCTCCGACTGGAACGAAACGATGTGGTCAATATTCGAGAAATACTCCGGATTTGGCATCACCGCCAAAGATGCTGATGAATTCCTAATTTGCTTTGACTTCTCTGATGTTGCCTGGCTCCGGGGCTATTGTCACCTGCTGGTCGGATTATCAGAAGTCGCTCTCGCGCATGACTTTCACGAACTATTCGAACGAACAGGTCACCTTCTATTCGGCAAAATAAAGACTCCGCATACCTGCGTGGAAAGCCCCAACCGTCTTTGGGGGTTCGGCCGCACCGATATCACCGACTTGATCGCCTTCATCCACCTGATGAACTTCCCAGTGGCTGAGCCGGAGCGCCTCAAATCGGCCCACGGCCACCTCAAGACAGTGGTCAAATTAAGCCGCGAGACATGGGATCGAATTGTCAAAGAAACAGACGACGATCACGAGTGGATTCCCAGCCCGACCAACGGTCAACATAGCGTCATCGCCGGATTAACGATGTCCCATGAGCAGCTCAAAGCATGGCGTTCGTTTCTGGACCATCTGGACGACCTGCTCGACGGCAAAGCCCTGCTTCCGCACTGGCGCTATCCGGATGACTCGGGCGTAAATCTGCGGCGCGTATTCCTTGAGCCGCGCCCCTTCGACTTGGTGCTCTGGATTCAAGGAACGGCAGCAACGCCGTACATCGAAAAGGGTCGCGTGCTCAACAGCGGAGTATGGCAGCAACTAGATCGCGCATTTCAGGGCGGCTTCCTTTCATTCTCACTCTGGTTTAATTGACAACGCCCTATACCTCCTCAAAAGCATTAACCCCCTCCCGCGACTTCCATTGAAAACGCTCCGCCAGCCGCACCTTCCCCTCCAGCGTCAGCGTCACCTTATAGGTGTACGAGCCTCCGTTCAGTTTCCTGTCCACCGTGTCGCCACCACTCCCAATCCGGGCTTCAGCCGGCCGACCTTTGCCACCAACTTCAGTTGGTGGACCGTTGCCCCTGCACCTTGACCCGAAGCCGGGCTTCAGCCGGACTTTGAATCTCCGCGGCACCAATTTCCAACCTTCATCCCATACCACCGTCTTGCAAACTACGGCGCACGATTCAGGTTTGGAGTTTCGAAGTTTCGACGTTTCGACTTTTCGACGTTTCGACTTTTCGATTTTTCGATTTTTTTAAAATTTTTCTTCCCCGCCCAACCCCCGGCCCGGCCATGGCTTGGCCCGCTTCCGACTTTTCGACGTTTCGATTTTTCGACGTTTCAACTTGCCTCCCCCGGCCCCGATCCTATGGTTGAGCTAAAGGAGGAATCACCAATGTCAACCACCGCCAATACGCCACCGAATCCGTCGTGCTGTTTCACGGATCATCCAACCGCAAACGC
>JACRIM010000054.1 GCA_016235815.1 Planctomycetota bacterium | reverse complement strand
CTTGCGCCGGGCGACGTTGTCGTCACGCAAGGCGCCTATTCGCTGACTCAGTTGCGGCCCAAAGCTCCGACCGCCATCGCCGCGGCCACTCCCCCACCGCAGCCGTTGGAGCATAAGCACTAATGCTGAACGCGATCATCAAGTTCTCTTTGCACAACCGGCTGATGCTTTTGTGTGGCGCCGGGCTGCTCTGCGCCTACGGCCTTTTTACGATCGCTCAGCTGCCCACCGATGTTCTTCCAGACTTGAACCGTCCGACCGTGACCGTCTTTGTCGAAGCAGCGGGCCTCGCCCCGGAAGAGGTCGAAACGCAGATCACGTTTCAGCTTGAGACGGCCCTTAATGGCGCGCCCGGCGTGGAGCGTGTACGAAGCAGCTCCGGATTGGGCCTGGCCCTGGTGTTTGTGGAGTTCGGTTGGAGGACGGACCTCCGCTATGACCGGCAGGTGGTTCAGGAGCGTCTCAACCAAGTCACGGACAAGCTCCCCTCCGGCGTCATTCCGCTCATGGGTCCGGTCACGTCCATTATGGGCGAGATCATGCTCCTGGGTCTGCAGAGTGATTCGCTTTCTCCGATGGACGTTCGATCGTTGGCCGATTGGACCATCCGTCCAGAGCTGCTGGCGGTCGCCGGTGTGGGCCAAATCACGGTCATGGGCGGGCAGGTGAAGCAGTTTCAAGTATTCGCCAGCCCGGAGAAACTTCGCCGATTTGATCTCACGTTTGCGGATATTGAAGCGGCTCTGGGAAAAGCGAACGAGAACTCTGGCGGCGGATTCATCGTCGCCGGGAGCCAGGAGTTCGTCGTGCGCAACCTCGGCCGCGTAACCTCGGTTGAGGACATTGAGAACTCCCTCGTTGCGAGTCGCACGAGCGAGGGCGCCGTCCAGCCCATTCTCATCCGGGATGTCGCGACGGTGACGGAAGGACCGGCGGCGATCCGACGCGGCGACGGATCCATGAATGCGGGTGCGGCCGTGATCCTGGCCATTCAGAAGCAGCCGGGCATCGACACGCGCGACTTGACGTCACGAATCGATCTGGCGCTGGCGCAGATGCGCCCGAGCCTTCCGAAGGACCTCGTTTTCAATGCCGACCTCTTTCGGCAAGCTCACTTTATTCAGTCGGCGATTGATAACGTCACGGATGCGCTAAAGGAAGGCGCTGTTTTAGTTGCCATCATCCTGGCGCTTTTCTTGCTAAACGTTCGCACCACGATCATCAGCCTGACTGCGATGCCGCTCTCGCTGCTCATCACGGCTCTGGTGTTCAAGTTGTCGGGGCAGACGATCAACACGATGACCCTTGGAGGCATCGCGGTGGCCATCGGCGAATTGGTAGACGATTCGATTGTCGATGTCGAAAACGTCTTCCGACGGCTTCGCGAAAACCGGCACTCGCCAAACCCTCGCCCCGCGCTGGACGTCGTCTTTGGCGCATCCATGGAAGTCCGCACCTCCATTGTGTTTGGCACGTTTATCGTTCTGCTCGTCTTTCTTCCGCTCTTCGCACTCTCCGGAATCGAGGGGCGAATATTTCAGCCGCTGGCCTTGGCTTACATCGTGAGCATCCTGGCATCCCTTTTGGTGTCTCTGACGGTCACACCCGCCATGTGCCTCTACTTGCTGCCAAATATGAAGCGAATGGCTGATGAACGTGACGGACTCGTCCTGAGCGCGTGCAAGCGGATGGCCCGCGGGGTGTACGCAGTCACGCTGCCTCGTCCGTGGACGATGGTCGGCGGCGGAGTCGGCCTGGTTGTGCTCGGTGGGGTCATTGTCTTCAGCCTGGGCCGTGAATTTCTTCCGGCGTTCAATGAGGGCACTGCGACGATCAACGTGGTCGCCGAACCCGGCATCTCGCTCGCTGAATCAAATCGCCTGGGAAAGCAAGCCGAGGAACTGATCCTGTCCGTCCCGGAGGTGAAATCCACCGGACGTCGAACCGGCCGCGCGGAGAATGACGAACACGCCGAGGGCGTGCACTATAGCGAGATCGATGTCGATTTCTGGACGCTCGATGGAATCGGCGCGACGGATGTTCAGCCATCCTTTGACGGACGCAAGCCACCCGCACGGATTCGGGAGAAGTCGACGGTCCTGGCCGAGCTTCGGAGCAAACTGGAATCGCTGCCCGGCGTTTCCGTCGGAATCGGCCAGCCTATCAGCCATCGAATTGACCATCTCCTCTCGGGCGTCCGCGCCCAGATCGTCGTCAAGGTGACGGGCCACGATCTCAATACGCTTCGGAACCTGGCGGAGCAGGCCCAGGCTGCCATGAACGGGATTCCCGGTGTGGTCGACCTGCAACTTGAAAAGCAGGTGCTCGTGCCGCAGGTGCGCATCCGCGTGAAGCGCGAAGAATCGGCGCGAGTTGGATTTCAACCAGGTGACCTCGTGCGGGCGTTGGAAACGGCGCTGAAGGGCAAGATTGTGTCGCAGGTTCTGGACGGGTTGAAGTCGTTCGACCTGGTTCTCCTGCTAGACGAGTCCGTTCGCAATGACGTTCGTAAGTTGAATGATGTCCGGCTGCTGTCGCCGACGGGGGCCGTGGTACTCTTGTCGGATGTCGCATCGATTACCGAGACTCCGGGGCCTAATCTGATTAACCGCGAAAACGTGCAGAGGCGAATGGTGGTCTCGGCGAATGTCCAAGGGCGCGACCTGGGAAGCACGGTCGAAGAAATCAAGCGATCGCTCGCCATGGACCTGCCGCCGGAAAAAATGCCGCAGGGGTACGCGTTGAGCATCGGCGGACAATTCGAGGCGCAGCAGGGGGCGACGCGACTCATTCTGATCCTCGGGGCGATGTCGCTCGTGGCCATGTTCGCGCTGCTCTACTCGCACTTTCGATCGACCGAAATGGTTCTGCAGATCATGCTTAACATTCCGTTTGCCTTCATTGGCAGCGCCATTGCGTTGTGGCTGGCGGGACAGACGTTTAGCGTTGCGAGCCTGGTCGGCTTCGTGAGTTTGTGCGGGGTGGCCGCCCGAAACGGCATCATGATGATCAGCCACTATATCCATCTCATGACCGAAGAGGGCATGGAGTTCGGACGTGACATGGTGGTGCGCGGCAGTGAAGAGCGCGTCGCGCCCGTCCTTATGACGGCACTCACGACCTGGCTCGGCCTCATTCCACTCATCCTTTCCTCCGGCCAGCCGGGCAAGGAGATTCTTTACCCCGTGGGTCTCGTGGTCATCGGGGGCATGATCACAACGACCCTGCTCGACTTTTGCATTACGCCGACGGTTTTCCTGCGGTTCGGCCGCAGGGCGTCGGAGCATGTCGTGGCTCAATGGCGAGCATCGCGCATGCAGTCTGAAGTGGCACCCGGTTCCGACCAACGTCCCGTCAAAACCGCAAACCGAGGTCAAGCGTGGGACGCTGTCCCTGAAACCGCCAGTGAAACCGGCGAGGCGAGCGAGCCGCCGAGTTCCCGGCTTCCGCGAAGAGACGAATAAAGGAGTATTGCCAATGTTTGCCAGAACGATCCCTTTTGCACTCGCGTTATTGATGATCTCCGTGGCTCAGAGGGTGAACGCCCAGCCTCATGGTCATGATCATGAGCATGGAAAACCCGTCGACTTCAAAATGCCGACCACCTACAAAGCAGCCGTGGCGGAGATACGAATGCGATTGCATGAAATTGACGAGTTAATTTCCACGAAGAAGCTTGCGGATGTTCACGGCGAGGCGGAGGTGATCCAAAAGGTCGGCAATGTGGTCGGGCAACTGGCGTTAAAGGCGGATTCCGGTGTACCCAAGGCAGCCGTCAAGGAAGTCAACAAGGCCGGACGAGCGCTTGCGTCCAAGTTTGATGAAATCGATAAGGCGGGCGATTCCGGCGACGCGGCAGGTACGCGAAAGGTCTACGCCGAGATGGTCCCACTCGCCGACGTGCTTTACAAATACTCACCCAAAGACTTTGCCTGCCCCATGAAATGCGAAGGAGAGAAGACCTACCCTGCCGCTCAAGCGTGCCCGAAATGCGGAATGGATTTGCAGGATGTGAACTCTCACCAGGATCACAGCGCCAAACACGGCGGGATATTTTTCATGGCTCCCGACAAAAAGCACCACTTGGAAGGGACTCTTGCCGACAACGGCGAGTTCCGCATTTACTTCTATGACGAGTACACGAAACCGATCCCGGCCGGGAAATTCACGGCAAAGGGAACAGCCTGGACCAATGGAAAAGTAAATGTGACACCGTTGACCATGACCGTCGGCCCCACCAAGGACTGGCTGGCCGGGCCCGTGAACAAATCAGTGGTGTTCCCAATGCGCATCAAGATATTCATCGATTTCAAGGACGGCCATGAACCCCAGGTGTTCGATTTCGACTTCGACGGGCCGAGTAAAGCGCCCAACAACGACACGGCTGACGCTGCTCACGAATCCTCGGGTGAGCACAAAGGCAAAGGGCACGGGCATGTCGAGAAGCCGTAAAGGAGTGGCGGTGCTCAAGCATCAAGCCCAGGGGAGTTGGGAAACCCGGAGAAGTTGAGAAATGACATGGCGCTGTGTGAGTGGAAGGCTCGCCATTCCACAAGCACAGTGCCAAATTATCGTTCACCATGGTTTACGTTTGCGAAATGCAATTTGAATTTGAAAGATCGATCGGGGAGGTATGACATGAGCCACCGACGAGCGGGATGGGCGGCCTTTCAAATTCAGCGATCCTTGGTTGCCGGTTAACTTAGACATCCAGCATCCAAATCGCGGCCTTGCGGTGGGTGGTCGAAGAAGGCACATCCTCGGGGTGATCCATTCCGATCCAACCTCGTAATTTTCCACTGGTCGGCTTACGCTTGCGCGAGGAGTGGCCATGCGCTTTCCCGCTCATTACGAAAAAGGCGGAGCAATTCGCACGGATCGCTACCAGGCAGTATGGTCCGAACTCGCCGATCAGGAGTCAATCAAATGCGTCGCACATTCGCTGTAACCACCGCCCTTCTCGGGATCACGCTCACCGGCTGCTCCGAGGGCGGACCTGTCAAGGTTTACGCGCAAGACGGCCCGGCAATTCGCGTCTCGGGGCTTGGCGACACCTACTCATGGATCGACTCCGGAGATGGGAAGGCGCACAATGCCGAGGTCCATGACCTGCTTGTGCAGTTGATCAACGACGGGCTTGCCAGGCGCGGCTTCAAAAAAGCCGCGGGAACAGCGCCGAGTTTCTGGATCGAATACCGTGTGACCAAGGAGAATAAGACCGACTCCAGTGTCAATCCCCACGGCGTCGACTACCCCATCGGCACACTTATCATCCGGCTCTTCGACCCCGGCACCAAGCAAAAGATCTGGGCGGCCTCGGCCACGGCTCGCATTCTCGCCAACGCGCCGCCGGATGAACGCAAACACCGCGTGCAAGACGCCATCCAACAGATGCTCAGCAAGATGCCGCCGCGACAA
Source organism: Planctomycetota bacterium (assembly GCA_016235815.1). Taxonomy (GTDB): domain Bacteria; phylum Planctomycetota; class Phycisphaerae; order UBA1845; family UTPLA1; genus JACRIM01. The sequence continues at coordinate 81,141 of JACRIM010000054.1, read as the reverse complement.
AAGTAACCGCCTTGCCGAATCGAGAGCGAATTCGTAGCATCCGATGCGTGTCAGACGTGTCGGCCGGGTGAATCTGCGGTTTCCTCATGACGTGGCTTCAGCGGTATCGCATCCGGTCGTATTTACGACGTTCGATCTGGATTCTGCCGGCCGTGGGCATGTTGGCTGCGTTCGGCATAGTGCGGGTTGTCAGCCGGACCGCGATTCGCGCGGCGATGACCAGGAAATACAACATCGAGTTCTAACCGACTCTTGGCTTCTCCTTTGCCCCGGACTGGAGTCCGCACCCATGAACAAAACCCCACGGTTTCCCTGCCATGCTTTGCTTTTCGGCATGATCACCAGCGCGATGCTCACCGGTTGTGCTGCGCCCGAGCCGAAGATCGACGGGAAAGCAGACCCTGTCTTCAGGAAGATGTGCAGCGTTCTCGATGCCGCGCCGGCTCTCAAGCTCCGCGTTCGGGCATCCATGGATCGACCGGTTGACACGGGCCAGCTTGCCCAATTCCATCGCACAAGCGACATCACGATGGTCCGTCCCGATTGTCTGAGCGCACACACCAAATCCGATGACGGTGTCTGGTCGGTCTGGTATCGCGGAAAGTCCCTGACTGTCCTTGATGTCGAAGACAACATCTTCGCCACGGAAGCAGTCCCCGGCCGGGTCGGCGAGATGCTCGACTACCTGGTCGACAAATACGATCTCGTCATGCCGATGGCTGATTTTCTGATTGGCTCGACGCATGAGTCCCTGCTTGCCGCGGTCGATTCAGGTGAATATCTGGGCCTGCACAACGTGGGCGATACCGCGTGCCATCATTTACTTTTCAAACAGGAGAGTATTGATTGGCAACTCTGGATCGACGCCGGTGAAACGGCGGTGCCGCGAAAAATCGTCATTACGTATTTGGATGAGCCTGATCAGCCCCAGTACATCGCGACGATGGACAACTGGGATCTGTCGCCGCACGTCGCAAGCGAAATATTCAACTTTTCGCCGCCCGCAGGGGCGAAAAACGTCTCTATGTCCGACCTGGTCGCAAATCGGTAACAAGGATCATCATGTCCACGCGCCGTTTTATCGGTTACCTCTTCATCGCTTTTCTCTCGCTCGTCATTTTGATTGACTCGTCCTTCGCCGGCCGCGGCGGTGGGCGGGGCGGTGGAGGTGGAGGCCGAGGGGGTGGAGGTGGTGGTTCTCGTGGTGGAGGTGGCGGCAGCAGCTATCGCGGAAGCGGTGCTGGAAGCGGAAGCCGTTCATCGTATTCGGGCAACGGCAGCGTCCGTTACTCCGCCCCACGTCAATCGTCACCGTCCTATTCGCGACCATCGTCACCTTCGTCGCCCTCGTATTCGCGACCAAGTTCACCTTCCGGCTCTTATGGCTCGGCAGCTGCGCGACCGTCGAATCAGCCCGGAGTGTCGGGCGGTTATCAACGACCCGCTGGGTCGTATGGTTCCGGTTCGGCGATGACCCGTCCGGCAACGCCGTCCTATCGTCCTGCAAACAGCGGATCGCTTGTGAACGGCGGCTCGTACACAGGCCCGCGCGGCGGCACGATCGCCGGCGTACAAGGCCCGCGTGGCGGCGGTGCCGTTGGAGTTCAAGGCCCGGGCGGCGGAAGTGCCGCAGCAGTAAGCGGTCCGCGCGGCGCAGGTGCCGTTGGTGTTCAAGGACCTGGCGGTACGACCGCAGGCGCCGTTCGTGGCCCGCGCGGTGGCGCGGCGGCAGGAATCGTCGGTCCCGGTGGTGCTGCGGTAGGCGCGGTTCGTGGTCCCTATGGTGGAACGGTCGCCGGCGCCGTTGGACCTTATGGGAATCGTTATATCTCAACACTGCCGGTCGGCGCAGCGCGCTATCCGTGGAACGGAAATGACTATTGGCATGTCGGTTACGGTTGGTGGCGACCGAGTTGGATCGGCGATGCGATTCATTATGCGTGGTCCTATCCGCCCGTTGGTTACTACTACCCCACCCTTCCCGATGACTCCGTTACCGTGGTGATTCACAATACCACCTATTACGAGTCCGACAATGTGTATTATCAGCAAGGCGAACAAGACGGCCAAAAGGGATACAAAGTTGTCGAATCGCCGGTCGCCGACGACAGCGCCACGCAGACGCAACAGACCGAGGACCCCTATGTTCATCTGAAGAGCATGTGCGATTACGTCGCCGGCCGCGACAAAATGAGCATCGTTGCGGACACGACCAGCGATCAGTTGAGTGAATTGGGAGATCGAATTCAGGTTTCCGGGAGGCGGACACTTTATGTCAGCCGTCCCACCAGCATCGCCCTCAGGGTGAAAGATGACCTGGGAGAGCGTCGCGGCGTGTACGACGGCAAGACGGTCACCATTTTTGATATTACGAAGAATTACTACTCCGAGGTAAAGGTGCCCGACACCATCGACGGCGCGCTCGACACGCTGGCCAGCGACTACGGAATCTATGTTCCACTCGGCGATCTGCTCTATAAGGACCTGAATAGCCGCCTGTTGACCCGCGTCACCTCGGGACAGTATCTCGGGCTGCACCTGGTTGGCGACACCAAGTGCCATCATCTTGCCTTCTCGACCGATTCGTCGAGCTGGGAGTTCTGGATCGATTCGGGCGACAGGCCGATGCCGCGCAAGATTTCGATTGATTACACGCTTCGCGGCGAGCGAGCCCGTTATTCGGCCGAAATCTCCGAGTGGTCCACGTCGCCGGACATTACGGATTCGACATTCCAGCTCACGCTCCCGGATGGCGTAAGACGCATGGAGCTTCCCGCCGTAAAGGGTGGATAACCCACCCCTTACGATTGGCCGTGTATTCGCCTCGTCCCGGCCATTTTCGGCATTGGCGAATGCGCCCCCGTCTACCATATTAATGACGGGCCAACGTGGGCAGACGCTACCAGTCCCCATTGGACGTCCGCACGACACCGCAATCTTCCCGCATTCTTCGCACCGTCCACATTTCTGAACCTGCCATTTGCAATTGACCGGCCCGAATGCTAATAATGAGTGCATCAGAGCGGGGATGTCCCTGCCATGTTCGACCACGGAGGTCCAATTTTCTTGAACCGATAAGCTTGAACCCACGGGCGTTGGCCGGTGCATGTCTGCCGGACGAACTCCGCTTGACGGAGCGGTCCAGCCTTCCCGCGAAGTGCCCACCTTTTAGAGCGGGTTCAAGAATACCACCTCCGAACGACATTGCGGCGGAGACATTCTCACTGATACGCAATCCGGTGCGCGATGGTAATCCCGCACCCGCGAAAGCAAGACCCGCTTCGCCTCGGCGAGGCGGGTTCTTTTTTTGCGATCCAAGCCGCGCCTGCGAGGAAGCGGTTTCTCGTGCGAGTCGTAGAGTCGCCTGCGAGACATTCCTTTCTCGCACGCACCCCAATGGGAATCACTTCCCATGGTTCCTACTTTCACCGCCCCGCCTCATCAATCCCCGTCTTCTCGCTCGGCGGGCTGAACACATCCCACACCACCGTGTCCTCCACCGCATAGGCCGAGTGCGGCACGCCCGACGGCAGGAGCATTACCTCCCCCGCCCGCACCACGACCTCCCGCGCTGGTGCCGTCGCCGTCGCCCCGATCCCAAACCGCAGCGCACCCCGGATGATGCAAGCCATCTGCTCGTTCACGTGCGAGTGCATCGGCACATCGCACCCCTTCGACAGATGCACCTCCGAGATCATCGCCTGCTCGCCAATGATCCGCTTTCGCTCTAACAGCGCCATCGGCCGATCCACCGGTTGGTCGTCCCATCGATACACAACGGCATCCATTTGTAATTCTCCATTACGACCAGCTCGATCAAAGTCGTTTGATTCACTTTCAAATCTCTGACTGCGTGAAATTCCGCACAACGACGCTGGATTTTCCGCGATTTCGAGGTGTGCGTAACCACACTGTCTCACTCACTATTCTATTGACCAATTATGTGTGTACAAAGCCGCATCAAAAGGTGAAATGATCCTTCTGAAGCAGCGATCACGGTATCCGGCAAATCGCCGAAAAAAGTCGGTCTGGCATGTCACTTGCATAGTTGAACGCTGGCGAGACGCGCGGTCAACGCCAAACAGATACCTTTCACACGTGAGTGAACTCCATGAAAACTTCCATCACCTTTACATTATTCCTACTCTCGTGGCATGCCTCTCTTGCAAGCGCCCAGCCTCTCCCGATTCAAGACTTAGGCATCCTGCCCGGCGACACCGCCATCGCTCCTGCAACCAACAGCCAGCAGGATCTTGCAATCGCCGCCGGCGGCACACAGTTTCTCGCTGCATGGTCCGACTACCGCGGGCGAAGCGCCGGCAATCAGACCATTCAAAGCGACGGCGACATTTTTGGTATTCGGCTCGACAGTGCGGGCAACGCCATCGACCCAATGCCATTCCTCATCGCCGGCGGCATGGGGCTCCAAAACCGTCCCAAGATCGCGTGGAACGGCGAAAATTGGCTCGTGCTCTACGAGTCACAGGATCCCTCCGGTGGCTACTACGATACCTTTATCCGCGCCGTCCGCGTCTCGGCACAAGGTCAGACATTGGACGAAACACCTCTCGCGTTTCCTCCCGATTTGTTCTCGCCAAGCACCATCGGTCTGACCGTCGCCGGCCAGGGCGGTCAATGGCTGGTTGCGCGCTGCGTCTATCACACCGATGGCTATGGCACCTTCCTCGCCGGCCAGCGAATCGCGAGTGACGGCACCCTCCTGGACCTCGCCCCAATCATGCTCAACGACTGGGTTTACGGCCCACTGAAAATCATTGTCGCCAGCGGCGAGTACACCGTGGTTGGACCCGAATGGAATGACAGTTCCATCCTTAAAGCGCGACGCATCGCCACAAACCTCCAACCGCTTGCCCCCTCCTTCAACCTCCCCTACGGCGCGCTCAGCATCGCGGGCAACGGCAGCAACTATTACGTCACCTGGCTTTCAGGCTTCGTGAACCTCGTCGGCTCGCGTATGACCGCCACCGGCGCGTTGCTAGACCCCGCGGGAACCATGCTCGTGCCGAATGTGGCGGGATCCATGTCGCTCGAATACGACGGCACGAATTGGTGGTTCGCTCGCAGCGTCTCCAACCTCGCATGGACCATGCGCATCAATGCCGCCGGAGTCGTCCTCGATCCCGGTGGCGTCCAACTTCCCATCAATGTTTCCGGAAGCGTCAATAGCCTGTACGACACGCAAATCGTTCCACGCTCGGCCGGCGGCGTCCTCTTCGGTTGGACCGACTACCGCGCCGCACTGGGGAGCGTAAGCAACTCTTTCGCACTTCCGGTTTCACCCGCCAACGTGGCTGGGGCCGAGCATTGCCTTACAACCGGCACGCGCAACCAGCGCAACACTGCCATTTCCTCCGGCCCCGACAACACACTCGCAGTCGCTTTCATCAGCGAAGCAGCCAATGACGACCGCGTACTTGTTCAGTTCCTCAGCGCGGCGATGACGCCGCTTACTCCCAGTCCCATCGAAGTCGTGCAGGCACCCGCCATCGGTTCGTGCGGCATCGCTTGGAACGGGTCGATCTTCATGATCACATGGGACGGTGGTTCCGGCGGCACGAACACCGGGAAGGTCATGGCCCGACGGATGAACTCCGATGGCACCTTCCTTGATGCACCCACGCCCGTCATGAACGGCATGGTTCCGGCCATCGAAGCACTTGGAGACGACTTCCTTATTGCATGTTCGCGCTTCGCCACCTACCCACAGTTTATCGACCTCTGGGTAAACCGCATCGACGGACCGACGGGCGCTAGCATGGATGGCCCCAATGGCGTGGTTCTTTCCGGCGGCTACGTCAACGGTTTGCCGCGCGTGCGCACCGACGGCACACAGTGGCTCGTCGCGGCACATTCCATGTGGACTCACGATTCAAGTCAGGGTGACGCGATTCTCGCCAAGGTGCCGCCCGTCGGTGCTCCGGCGCTCGCGTTCAACCCCACGCCGATTTCCGGTGGAACCGGCGATCTCGACATCGCCTTTTCGGGTAGTAAATATCTGCTCGTTTGGCGAATGAACTCCCTGTCCAATGCCAACAACTACATCGCCGGTCGCATCATGAACGCGGACGGCACCTTTCCACCGGGCTATTTCATCATCGCCGAGGCAACCGGCCGCCAGCTTCGCCCTACCGTTGCGTGGGATGGAACGACATTCATCGTCGCCTGGGATGACCAGCGCAATCAGGCCGCCTTCTTCGATGCTCGCACAGACATCTATGGCGCCCGAGTGACCGAGAGCGGCTCCGTTCTCGACCCCGCCGGCTTTCCAATCGTCATCGGCCCTCAAGTCGCGGCCATGGCCATCCTCAGCCGGCCTAACGGAATCACTTATGGTGCATCGACCCGCTTTGTGAACTCTTCGCTGCATGATTCCTATCGAATCAACCTGACACAGATCGGCGGTACCGCACTCCCGGGCGACATCAACGGTGATGGACTTATCGACTCCGCCGATCTGTCCATCTTTGTAAGCGTCTTGCTCGGCAACAGCGTCAACCCGGCCCACATCACGGCCTCCGACCTGAATCACGATGGCCTTACGAACGGAGACGATGTCAACAGATTTATCGCTGCGTTCGTTTCATAGTCGGAATTTGTAGTGCTTGAGTGGGGCAGGCGCCCCCTGTCCGCCATCACGTTGTGGAATCGGGCACTCACACCCAAACGTTACCAGTACCTTGCACGTGGGCCCTCAGACATTCCGCCCCTGAATCCTCCCTTTCAACGCTTAGACGTTCCGAAATCGAGCGGGTACCTTATGAGCTGATTGCCCCAAAGGACGACCGAATGACGCCCCCGCCACCCCCCTACGACCAGCTCTCCACGCGAGAAGGTTACGACAAGTGGGCCGCCATTTATGACGGCGAGGACAACCCCCTCATTGCCCTTGAAGAGCCAGAAGTTGCCCGGCTCGTTGGTGAGGTTCGCGGGCTTCGGGTGGCCGATGTCGGGTGCGGCACCGGCCGACACGCGATCAAGCTGGCCAAGGCCGGGGCGATCGTCACGGCCATGGATTTCTCCGAGGGCATGCTGGCCAAGGCCCGCGAGAAGGCGGCCGGGTTGCCGATCGAGTGGCGCGTTCACGACCTGCATACGCCCATCCCCCTCGCGAACGGAACATTCGACGCGGTGACCTGCTGCCTCGTGCTGGAGCACATTCGGGAATTGACGCCTCTCTTCGCCGAGATGGGCCGTATCTGCAAGCCGGGCGGCGTTATCGTGATCAGTGCCATGCACTCGGCCATGATGCTCAAGGGTGTGTCGGCGCGCTTCACCGACCCCACGACGGGCCGCGAAACCCGCCCCGAAAGCCACGACAACCAACTCTCCGATTTCGTCATGGCCGCCATTCGCGCGGGCCTGCGCATCGAGCATGTTGGCGAACATCGCGTCGACGAGGCCCTCGCCGCGCGGTCGCCCCGGGCGCAGAAGTACCTCGGCTGGCCGATGCTCTTTGTCATGAAGCTTCGCCCGCATGGTGGAGCATGAGCAGCCTGCGCGAGCGACTGAGCACGGGGTTCGCGCGACGTGCCGCGCTTCTGCGCCACAGTGACCTCGACGCGTTTCGGCTCTTCAACGGCGCGGCTGACGGGGTGGACGGTGTCGTGATCGAAAAGCTCGGCCCTGTGCTGGTGGTGCAGCTTCACGAGGGTCGATTCGCAGGCGACCTCGAGGCTTTGCGGGACGCGGTCGGCCAACATTACCGGGAATGCGGGGCCACTGCGGTGTATTTGAAAAAGTTCGTGCGCGACCGATCCGGTGTGGATGACGAGACGGTCGCCGAGCACCGCGAGCCGACCCCGTGGATTGGCGAACCCGCGCCGGAACGCATCATCGTTCGCGAAGGCCCATTGAGGTTTATCGTCCGCCCCTATGACGGCTTCTCGGTCGGACTCTTTCTCGAACAACGCGATAATCGCCGCCGTGTGCGTGAGATGGCGAAGGATCGGCGTGTGCTGAACACGTTTTCGTACACCTGCGGCTTTTCGGTCGCGGCCGCGGCGGGTGGCGCGACATCCGTTTCAAGCGTCGATCTCTCGGTTCGTTATTTGGAATGGGGCAAAGAGAACTTCACGGAAAACTCGATCTCGCTCGACGGGCATTGGTTCTTCCGATCCGACACATTTGAGTTCTACGAACGGGCAACCCGCCAGAATCGGCGATTCGACATGGTGATTCTGGACCCGCCGACGTTTTCCAAGACGCGCCGGCCGAACCGCGTGTTCGTGCTCAAGGACCGACTGGACGACCTCGTTCGCGGTGCATTGAGGCTGCTCGACCCCGGTGGGCTTCTCCTGGTGTCGTGCAACGACCGACAGCTCACGCTGAAGGCGCTGGAAGCCGCCGTCCACCATGCCGCCGAACCGCGGCGCGCGACCATTCTCGAACGCCCCCGGTTGCCGGAGGACTTCGCCGGCGACGCGGATTACGCCAAGTCGCTCATCGCCCGCATTGACGGCAGCGTCTAGCGGGCACCGTCATGCGGTAAAAAAGAAAACACCCCTCTCAACCGCACGAGGCGGCGAGAAGGGTGCATGAATAACTCAATGATCGTGGGATCAGCCGGCCAGATCGGAGACGGTCGTCTTGGCAAGGATGTTCCGCGCCGACTTGGCGACGTCGTCACACACCTTCTTGGACACTCCCTTGGCTCGATTCTTGCTGGTAATGTCGTCGAAGCCGCCGATCTCGCCGTCAATCGGACCTTCGATCGATTCGATGATCTCAAGCATCGTAATCTTGTTGGCCGGCTTGCGAAGGGCAAAGCCGCCCGAGGGGCCGCGCTCGCTCGACAGGATGCGCGACTTCACAAGCTGCTGCAACACCTTTAACAGGTGTCCCGGCGGAATCGAGCACGTCGCTGCAATATCCTGGCCGGGGATCGGTGAATCTTTCGCTTTTTCAGCAATGTGGGTGGTGGCATAGATGCCATAGGCTGCTGCTCGGCTTAACCGCATGTTCGACTCCTTGAAAAATAGGTTCCCTGTGTTTCCTGGGTTGGGTCAAAATGACCGACAACCGACAACTCCCCCAGGTCAACGATTCCCGCTGACCACACCCCGCACATTTCGAAGTCGGCCCCAACGAAGAAGAACAAAGCGGATCAACGATTTGATGTGTATCATGGACGAGATGTCTAGGGATTGCAAGGTGTGAAACGGAAGATTAGAGAAAAATCAGCCGATCGTTACTGAACGGGAATCCTATGCCTGTGATTTCATGTCCCTACGTACTTATACGTGGTACCACCTGTAACAAATCTGTCACAATTGGTGAGTGGCTGACAGGCGACGACCGTTGACCAAGTCTTGTACGTTTTGTCCACCGTTTGTCAATAGCAGGACGTACCGCGGGATGGCGTAAATGGGTTGTAAATCAGCAGTTGGGGTTGACAGCCGAAACCCAACTAACTAAAACGTGGGGTTTCCGCACGATTCGCTAGGCGCACGAATTGGCGTGTATCGCAAACCTCTGCGGAAAGCGAATACGTAGTTACACTGCTGTACAACGCACGCGGTACCCCCTCCCCCCGCGGTTCGGGTGAGTGGGTCACGAGCCGCAGGTGAGAACCGCAAGGATCAGATTCGCATGATTCGTGTTCAGAATCTGACAAAGGTTTACTCCAACCGCAAGGCCGTGGACGGCATATCCTTCTCTATTGAAGAGGGTGAAATCGTCGGTTTCCTCGGACCGAACGGGGCGGGCAAGACCACAACGCTTCGCATTCTGACTTGCTACATGCCTGCGACCAGCGGTCATGCCAGTGTGGCCGGGCACGACGTTTTCACCGACTCCATGGCCGTCCGCCGTGTTGTCGGTTATCTGCCTGAAAGCACGCCGCTCGACATGAACATGCGAGTGCGGGAGTATCTGACATTTCGAGGGAAAATCCGCGGACTCGACCGGGCGCAGCGCGAGGCCGCCATCCGTCGGGTGACCGAGTTGTGCTGGCTCGGCGACTTTATCGATCGGCCGATCCACCAGCTCAGCAAAGGCATGAAGCAGCGCGTGGGTCTGGGGGACGCCCTGTTGCATGACCCGAAAGTGCTGATCCTCGATGAGCCTACCATCGGCCTCGATCCGACGCAGATCCGTGAGACGCGAAACCTTATTCATCACCTTGCGAAGAAGCACACCGTCTTGCTTTCAAGCCACATCCTTCCAGAGGTGGAGGCAACCTGCGAGCGCACCATCATCATCGCAGGCGGAAAAATCGTGGCGTCGGGGACGCCCGCCGAACTGAAAGAGCGAATTCGCGGCGGATCCCGCCTCATCGCCGAGGTGACAGGCTCCGGCTCGGATGTGAAGGACGCACTCAAGGGAGTGAACGGCGTTGAAAAGGTCGAAACATCGGCCGACGACGGCTGGCAGCGCGTCACCATCGAGACCAAGCGCGGCGCCGACCCTCGGGAAGATATTTTCAAAATCATCAAACAAAAAGGCTGGTCGCTGCGTGAACTTCGACTCGAAGTCGGCAGCCTGGAGGAATTCTTCGTGCAGATCGTCGCTCAGCAGATGGCCGATCAGCGTGCCGCCCGTACGGAGGCCCGCGTATGACCCGCAATGTCCTCGCACTGACTCAGCGCGAACTGATCATGAGTTTCTTTTCGCCGGTGGCGTATGTGGTCGCGGCGGTGTTCCTGATGGCCACGGGCTATCTCTTCATGAACGCGACGCTGATCGAAGGAAGTGAGGCGACCATTCGCCCGCTGCTCGACAGCATGTCGTGGGTGCTGATCTTCGCAATTCCACTGCTCACGATGCGCGTACTTTCGGACGAATTCGCGTCGGGCACGATTGAGGCATTGATGACCGCGCCGGTGACCGACGTCGAGGTCGTGCTCGGCAAGTTTCTCGGCGTCCTCGCGTTCTATGCGTCGCTGTTGGTCACCACGCTCGTGCATGTAGGTTTGCTTCTTCGCTATGGCGGCAATGATGTTCCCGCGATTCTCTATGGCTACTTCGGCATGATCTTGCTGGGTTGCCTTTATGTGGCCGTCGGGGTTTTTGCAAGCGCGTTGACGAAGCACCAACTGGTTGCCGCGTTGATCGGCATGGGTGTGCTCAGTTTGTTCACGCTCGTTGTGGATTCGTTTGCGGCGTGGAAGGGTGGGCTTTGGCGCACGGTGCTCAGCTATGTGAACATCACGCACCACTTCCAGGATTTCAGCAAAGGAATCTTTGACACGAAGGCGATCGTTTTCTTCATTAGCGGCACCGTGTTCTTCCTCTTTTTGGCCGTGAAGATGCTGGAGTCCCGACGATGGCGATGAATGCGACACACACCGCGTCCGACGCTCCCGGCGCGAAGAAATTTAACATTGGTGCAAACGTGGCGATTGCCGTCGTTGCGGCGGCCTTGCTGACCATCGCGGTCAACTGGATCGCAGCGCGAAAATCCTATCGACATGATATCGCGGCGACCGGCAGTTATGGACTTTCCGATCGCACCAAACAGATTCTGACAGGCGCGAAAAGTGAAATCACTCTTTCGACACTGTACATGCCCGCCGAGGATGACCAAAAGCAGCGGGACTACATCAACAGGCTCAATGACTACTGCGACGAACTGACACGGTTTTCGTCCAATATCAAGGTTACGGCCGCGTCGGGGCCGATGCAGCGGGAGAACCTCGTCGCGCGAATCAGCAAGACGTTTGGCGGCGAGGCCGAGAAGCACAAGGAAGTGCTGGAGATTTTCGCCAAGTTGCAAGCCGACCTCAAGGCCGACATGGAACGGCGGATGGCCGAGGGCAAGCATCTGATGGATGCAGAAACCTGGCTCGGCGATTTCCCGGTTTTCGCAAGCGTGGTTACGACGCTCAAAGCCGATCGCGATGCCCTGCAGAAAGCCGCGGACGAGATCAAGGAACTAACGCCGGCAGGCGGCATTCCGAAATTTTCCGACGCAACCGCCAAGGTCAAGACGGCGCTCGCGGATATCAAAAGCCACATGGAGGCCATTTCCAAGCGGCTTGCCGAATTGTCTCTGCTGGCCGATGAAACGACGAAACCCAATTCCAAGTACACCGCGATGCTTCGCGAAGTTGCATCGCAGGTAAAGGCGATTGTCGGTCCGCTTCGCGACGCCGTGGGCAGCGAAGGGCAGGCGACAAGCAACCCCGCTGCATCGCTCAAGTCGTTTGCTGACAAATCCACCGAAGTCGGAACGTCTCTTGAGAACCTGATGGACCGCGTCGATCAGTTCGCGCGGGCCTTCCCGATGGTGCGGCAACACCCCAACTGGGGCACGTCGGTGCAAGTCGGTCCGCTGGTTTCGCGCATGGAGATCGCCGAGGTCTTCCAGTCCGCAGCGCAATCGCTGGGCAAGTCGCGTCTCGTCATTCTTGGCGCCATTGACACGAAAGACCCGGCGGAAATGGCGAGAGCGATTTCGAGCGCCCAGCGCACCGTGGCCGTCCTCGATCAAAACATGGGCATCTGCGAAAAGCTGCTGAGCGAATTGGCCTCCAAACTGGCCACCCTCGATCCCGAATCCAAGGCCCTGATCGAAGCGGCGCGAAGCGGCACACTGTTTCAGGATCGCATCAAAGCAATCACCGAACTTGATGGCAAGATCGCCGCCTTGCCGGAGCTGAAGCTCGGGAGTGTTGCGGATCGACTCAAGGAGGAGAACACGGTCGTCGTAGAGGCGAACGGCAAGATTCGGGTAGTCGGCTTTAACGAAGTCTTCCCCGTTCGCGAAAGCGTGGGCGGCGCGTCGGCCAAGGAAGACACCGCCAGAGGATTCAATGGTGACAGCGCGATCTCATCGGCGATTCTCTCGATTACGTCAGAGAAACCCGTGGCGACCGTCGTCTTCGTATCCTTTGAGCCGCCGCCGCCTCAGCAGCGAAGCCAGTTCAGCATGCCGCCCCAGCCGAGTTGGATTCCATCGCAACAATTATCCGAGGTTCGCAAGCGGCTCGAAGGCGCCAATTTCAAGTCGCTCGACTGGAACATGGCGACGACCAAGGAAGAACCGAAGGGCGAAGAAGGCATCCCGAAGATTTATGTCGTGCTGCCGCCGTCGCCGCCGGCCATGCAGAATCCGTTCCAGCAGCAACAGGCACCGCAAAATGACTTTGGCGACACTCAGCGCGAGACGATCAAAAAGCTGCTCGATGCCGATGCCAAAGTGATCTTCCTTGCGTCCTGGGAAGTTCGCAGCGGTGGCTTCTTCGGCGGCCCACCGCACACGCCGCCCTATGGGTACAACCAGATTCTGGAGAAGGATTGGGGCATCAAGGTCGACAACGCACGCCGAATGGTCTGGGTTGAGCCTGACCGACAGAAGGCCAACAGTTTCGGCATCGTGCCAAAGAACTTTGTCCACATGCCGGCGATGGGCTTCACCGATCACCCGGTCGGCGCACCGATGAAGGGCACGCGCCTGCTGCTTTCCGATGCGTGCAGCTTGGTTGTGAAGAGCGATGCTCCGAAGGACGTGACGATCAGTAAAGTCCTGGAGTTGCCCAATCGCGAGAATTACATCGGCGCGACCATGACCGAGTTGATTTACATCATTGACGAAATTCAGAATCGCGAGAGCGACGGGACGATTACCCTTAAGTCGCCTCCGCAGCATGGCCCGTATGACCTGATGGTCACGGCCCAGCGCAAGGATGGGGACAAGACCAAGGGCACCATCGTGGTCTGCGGATTCGGCGCCGGTCTGCGGGACGAGTTTCTTACGCAAAAAGTATGGTCCGGTTCGTCTCGTCTGCGCCTGGAGCCGGAGCCGACCGAAAACGTTGATTTGTTCATCAACGCGTTGTATTGGCTGTCCGGGAAGAACGAGTGGATCGCCCGCGGACCTGTGCCGGTACCTCGCGTTCTGCCGATTGAGCCGTCCGCGGCGCGGATGATGCGCCTCGTTGTGTGGGGCGTTTGGCCGGCCCTTGTATTCGCGCCGGGCATCGTGCTTTGGTATGTTCGTCGGCGGTAACCAAACGTGCTAGACGATCCTTCGTAACCGAATGAACTTTGGACGACTTGTTCGACATACACCATGAATCAGAAAACAACCATCGGACTGGTCCTCGCGCTTGTGATCGCCGCCATCGGAGTATGGTGGGCTGAGAGCGGAAGCAATGCCCCGACTGAAAAAACCTCGTCCGGCCCCAAGTCGCTGTTTGATCCCGCGATCGCCGATGTCGCCGAATTCGAATGGATGGTTGACGGTGCACCTGCCTTAAAGTTCGTGATGGACAAGGACAAATGGCATATGACCGCCCCGGTCTCCGGCGCGGCCGAGCACTTTGTCGTGAATGGCGACGTTGAAAAGGTGAAGAATCTCAAATACTCCGTCGCTTACACGAAGGGAAATAGTGAACGGCCCTCCGACGAGTTGTCGGGCCTGCAGAAACCAACCCGCGTCTGCAAGCTGACGGACAAGTCGGGCAAATCCGTGGTGGTGAAAATCGGCGCGCGGCAATCGCTTTCCAGCAAGACCTATGTGCAGAAGGAAGGCGACGACACTATCTACCTTGTCGATTCGGATCTAAATGCCGAGATGAGGCACGGGTTATCCGACTTCCGAGGGAAAAAGGTCTGCGAATTTACTCCCACGGACGCGATCCGTCTGGAAGCGACCGGGGACGCTCAATATGTCTTCACCGGGGGTGCGGCCAAGTGGACACTGGACTCGCCGTTCAAGGCACGCGGCGACAAGACGGCGATTTCAAACCTGGTTCGATCTTTGTCGCAGCTCACCGCAGACCGATTTGTGGACGATGATTCGAAGAATCTCCGCCCCTACGGTTTGGACAAGCCGCGCCTGGTCATCTCCGTGCAAACCGAAACAAAGACTCCCAAGCCACCTCCCGCCCCACCTGCGTCGGCGCCCGCTGAGCCGCAGTTCGACGTGAGCAGTAAGACGTTCAAGGTTGCCTTTGGCGGCAGCGCCGAGGACAAGGTCTTTGCGATGATGCAGGAGCCTCCGAGTCCTGCCGTCTTCCAAATCCCGGAATCGGTGTTCAAGCAAATCGCCGTGAAGCTGGACGAATTGCGTGACAAGGCTATCTGCGACGTGGAGCCGTCGCGGGCGCAAAAGATCACGATTTCCTCCAAGGGAGATTCGGTCACGCTCGACAAGCAGAACGGCGTATGGATGATCTCATCCGGCCTGCAGGGCGCGGATAAGCCGGCGGCCGAGGCCATCGCCGTCGAAGACTTGTTAAGGGCGCTCAAGGAACTCAAAGCCATCGGTTTCGAAGCCGAGGTCACGCCGAGCCAGGGCTTTAAGGAGCCCCGTTCGACCATCGAAGTTACGTGCGAAGGCCAAGTCGAGTCGACGCGACTCCTGATTGGCGGCGTCACGGCAAGTAAGACCGGCGCCTACGTCAAGAATGACCGCGACGGCACGGTCGCCGTGGTGAAGGCCGACGCGACAACGGCCCTCATGGTTCGGCCCGTCGAATTCCTCAGCCGCGAACTCATGCGATTCCAGCGCGACATGGCTTCCAAAGTTGAGTTGGGTTTCCCGAATTACAGTGTCGTCGCCACCAAGGAAGATGCCGGCTGGAAGATCACCGCACCTGTCCAGGGAAATGCCGAGGCGACCGCCGTGAATACCATCCTTGGAGATCTCTCCATGCTCCGCGGTCGGCGCGTTGTCGGCCTGGCTTCGGACGCTTCCAAGTTCGGCCTCACGCCGCCCACCGTTCGCGTATCGGTGACGGTGAACAACCCGCCGAAGCCGAAGCCAAAACCGCCGACGACGCAACCCGGCCCCGATTCTCCTCCAGAGATGGAGCCGCAACCACCGTCGCTCTATTCCGTTGACCTCACCAAGATGGGTGACGTGGTCTATGCCATGGCCGCCGGCGGCTCGACCGTTTGCGAGGTCGACGCGAAGGTGATTGACGATTGCCTTGCGGAATTGCTTGACACAAAAATCGCGTCCCTTGAGCCATCCCAGGCCCGACGATTGGCTTTCGAAGGCGGCGAGAAGTTCGCCTTCGAAAAATCCGGCGACACATGGAAGTTGCTTGGCGAGCCAACCTTTGGTGTCGATCCTGTAAAGGTGACCGAGACCTTCACTCTGCTCAACACCGCCAAGTGCTCCGAATACGTCCGCTACATGGGCGCCAAGTTAAGCGATTATGGCCTGGACAAGGCTCAACTCTCCGTGACGGCTGAATGCGAAGGCGGATCGCCCATGACGCTCATGATTTCGGCGAAGGGACCTGACAAGGGCGGTCGCTACGCTTGCCTGTCGACGGTGAAGGATCGCGTCTTCGTCATGAAGCAGGACGATGTCGATAAGCTCACCAAACGCGTGCAGGATTTCCAAAAGGCCGGGTGATTTGACGGCGCGGCCCCGGCGCGGGTAGCCTTCCGACGACGTTGCGAGCACGGGAGTCATGCCGGGCGAATTGGCGGACAGGAATTCATGCACATCGAAAGCGGACCGACGACCGAACGCAAGATACGCACAACCTTGCTGCTCCTCATGGTGGCGGTGTTTTCGGTCTGGTTCGCTTACGACGGCTTTGTCGGTTGGCCCGGTCAGAATCAGAAAGAATTCCTGCAAATCATCCCGCTGGACGAACGCCCCAAGGCCGCATCGGGACCGACCTATCCACACATCACCGAGGCTGAAGAGAACGGCGCCCGGGAAGCCATGAAGAACGCCATCACATCCAGCCAGCAGCGCGATGCCTTGGTCAAGTACTTTGGCGGCCCGCCGACTTATGAGAACGCCGAAGGCATTCACTACTTCGGCACCGTTCATCGGGTCATGGCCAAACTCGAAGGCGGCAAAGTGGCAGAAATCGTGGGGCGACGCGGGCAACGTAGCAATTATGACCTGCTCTTCCAGAAATACCTCTCGGGGGGCCTTGGCGTATTGGCGTTGTATCTTGCATGGTTCGTGCTGCGCGTTCGCGGGACGCGCCTGGTTCTGGATGAGAACGGCCTGGCGCTCAATGGTGTCGGCCCAATCGGCTGGGACGCGATGAAGTCGATGGACATTTCTCGATTTCAGAAGAAGGGTTGGGTGGAACTCGTTTATGCCACCGATGGCTCAGACCGTCGATTGCGGCTGGACGAGTATCATCTCGCGCGATTTGACGATATCATTGACGAAATCTGCCGCCGCAAGGGGTTTGAAAACCCACTGCCGGTCAAGTCCCCCGCGACCGCTGACGAAGGCGCTGCTTAAACGGCACCGCACCGTGAATTCACTTACGACGCAATTCGCTGGACGGTCCAAAAAAGCCCCGTTGCGCCGATCAGCAACGAACAAGGGACAACCACGCGCGGACGGTACCACACGCGGGACCGCAACCAACCGACGGCCGCGAACGCGAGCACGATGACGGAAAGTTGCCCAAGTTCGACGCCGACGTTGAACGAGATCAACGCAGTGGCGAACTGATTGCGTGGTAATCCAAGCTCTGACAGAACGCCTGCAAACCCAAGCCCGTGCAGCAGCCCGAAGATAAACACGACGATGGGTCTCCACGGGTGCAGCTTTGTGGTGAACAGATTCTCGACGGCCACAGCCGCGATTGAGAGGGCGATCAGCGGCTCCACGATGCGCGGCGAAAGCGTCACTACCCCGTAGGTCGAGAGAGCAAGGGTGACCGAGTGGGCCAGTGTGAAGGCTGTAATCTGCCATAGGAGCGGACCAAGCCTTGTGCTCAGGAGGAACAGGCTCAGCACGAAGAGGATGTGATCGAGACCCTTGGGGAGGATGTGCTCGAAGCCGAGGACTGCGTATTGCCGTGCGACCGAAATGGCTGAAGCCGGTGGCATTCCAGCGCCCAGCGTGTATGGGCGACTTCGCTCGCCGCGCTCCAATAACTGCTGATCCGTCGCGTCAGACGACTCGGTCGAAACAAAAAGCACGATGTTTCCGAAGGATCGTGAGGCCCAGAAATCAAACATGCGCGCCCCGGCCGGCACATCGCCCGAGAGCCGCACGATGCGCAGCAGTGAGGAGCCGTGAGTCGGCTGCGAGGCGGGTCGATCGGGATTGTCCATTACGTCAAAGGCGGGCGCGATTTTCTGTTCATCGAAACGAATGCGAACGTTTCGAAGGACGTGTTCGCTGAGTTCTGCAAGCCGGGCATCCCGCGCGTCCAACGGCATTGTTGCGAGCCGCGCCATTTCCTGGACAGTTAAATGTTCCGGACGGACCCCAAGCATCCATGCATTCACATCGTAATGAAACTGAACCTCATACCGACCCTGGGCATCAAATCGAACGACGACCTTTGTCATCTCGACGTCGTGTGCAAAGGCGGGACGGCCGTAGCAACAAACCAGCATCGACGCCGCGATCCCAAGTCGGCCGACGCGAGTGGCTTTTTGTAGTGGGTAATTCGTCATCGCGCGCCCAAGGGTCCAGCCAAATCTGTGCACGCAAACGAAGAAAAGTCGACTCGCGAAACGAGTCGTAACGCGCCCGGAGGGAGTCGAACCCCCAACCCTCAGATCCGAAGTCTGATGCTCTGTCCAATTGAGCTACAGGCGCAAGTCGGAATGCGGATTCTAGCATGGCCGTCAAATCACGCATCGTCCGTGAATGCGCACTGAACGAGACGCTATCAATCGCGACCGAAAATGAATCCTGAGGCAAAAAACCAATGACCCGTACTTTGTGCTTTTCGACGATTGCGCATAACTTACTGTCAGGCCGTGAGTTACGGCAACATTCCGACTATAGGGGCTTGAGGATTCGAACGAAAGCAATCGGAACCTCGGAATCGCGTCGTTCGTACCAACTCGCACAGCGCATCCAATGTCTACGCCTATTGAGGAATGCCCTAGAATCGGGTGCTCGCGCCTGCCTAAGGTCGGCCGATAGACCTATCGCGGATGTAGGCCGATTGCCTGCCCGCTTGGAGTAGTTTATGTGTGGAATTGTGGCCTATACCGGTTTTCGAGACGCCCGGCCCATCCTGATCGAAGGTCTCAAGCGTCTTGAGTACCGCGGCTACGACTCCGCCGGTATCGCTATTGTGAATAATGGTCTGAAGGTCAGAAAGTCCGCTGGACGAATCAGCGTCCTTGAGAATTTGATCACCCATGATGACCTTCGCGGCACCTGCGGCATGGCCCACACACGATGGGCCACTCACGGCGCGCCCAACGACGTCAACGCCCACCCGCATACGGATGCATCCGGCCGCATTGCATTAATCCACAACGGCATCATCGAAAACTACAAGGCCCTGCGAACGTACCTCGAACATCGCGGGGTCGAGTTCAAGAGCGAAACCGACACCGAAGTGCTGGTCCAGCTGATCGGGCACTTCTACACGAAGGATTTGGAGACAGCGGTTCGCACCGCCCTTCAGGACGTTCGCGGCACCTATGGCATTGCCGTCGTCTGTTCTGAGGAGCCAGGCAAGATTGTTGCGGCACGCAAGGGCAGCCCGCTGATCATCGGCGTCGGTGACGGCGAATACGTTGTTGCGTCCGATGCGGCAGCGATTGTGCAACACACCACGCAGGTCATCTACCTCAACGATGGGGAAATGGCCGTGGTGTGGGATGATGGTTTCAAGACGACGACGCTCGACGCCATGCCGGTGAATAAGGAAGTCACCGAGCTTGAGATCACGCTTGAGGACATCGAACTCAGCGGCCATGAGCACTTCATGCTCAAGGAAATCCTCGAGCAGCCCGCGGCGATGGCCGACTGCATGCGCGGGCGCGTTACGGTGAGCGATGGCCGCATCCACCTCGGTGGCCTGGCGAATCTCACGCGCGAGTTGGTACGCACGAAGCGATTCATCCTTACCGGCTGCGGCACCGCATGGCACGCGGGGTTGATCGGCGAGTATCTGTTTGAAGACCTTGCCCGCATCCCGGCGGAAGTCGAATACGCATCCGAGTTTCGCTATCGAAATCCGATCATTGAGCCGGGGACCGTTGTCATCGCAATTAGTCAATCGGGCGAAACGGCTGATACCCTCGCTGCACTGCGCGAGGCGCGTGACAAGGGAGCGCTCGCCATCGGTGCGGTCAACGTAGTCGGATCGACGATTGCACGAGAAACCGACGCCGGCGTATATCTGCACGTCGGACCCGAAATCGGCGTCGCCAGCACGAAGGCTTACATCGGCCAGGTGCTAGTGCTCACCATGATCGCACTTTATCTGGGCCGCCGACGGCATCTCTCGCAGCCGGACCTTCAGGCTTACATCGAGGCCCTCGACTCCATTCCTGAAAAGGTGCGCCAAATCACGCAGCAAAGCGCCGAAATCCGCGTTGTTGCTGACAAGTTCAAGGACTCTGAGAACTGGCTGTATCTTGGCCGGGGCTACAACTACCCGACGGCACTGGAGGGCGCGCTCAAGCTTAAGGAAATCTCGTACATCCACGCCGAGGGCATGCCTGCCGCCGAGATGAAGCACGGCCCCATCGCACTTATCACCAAGGACATGCCGGTCGTCTTTATCGCCACGAAGAACAGCCAGTATGACAAGGTCATCAGCAATATCGAGGAAGTCCGGGCGCGCAGCGGTCGCGTGATTGCCGTTGCCACGGAAGGCGACAAGGACATCGCAAGCCTCGCGGAGCATGTTTTCTACGTTCCCGATGTGCCCGAGCCGCTGCAACCGCTGGTCACGATAATCCCGCTGCAATTGCTGGCCTATCACGCCGCGGTGCTGCGTGGATGCGACGTGGACAAGCCGCGTAATTTGGCGAAGAGCGTGACGGTCGAATAGGCAAACGCACCGGCGCTAACCGCGAAACACGGTGGCACTGTCCACGAAGCAAATCTTGTTGCCAAACGGATCGTGGATGTAAAACGATCGCTCGCCCCATGGACGGGTGACGATTTCGCCGGATGCCGCCCCGTGGACTTCTTCCTTGCAGAACGTTGCCCCGGCCGCTTGGCAAGACGCAAACGTCGCCTTGATGTCATCCACTGCGAAATACAGCCATTCGGGATTCGGAGCCGGGGTGTAGCCATCGCCGTCCGCTGCGGGATCAAAGCAGGCAAGGATCACGCCTCCGCAGTCAAAATAGTGTCGCCCATTCGATACTCGCATGCCCGACACTCCGAGCACCCGTGAATAGAACGAGGCGGCCTGATCAATGTCGGACACCGGCACGATGACACGAAATAGCCTCGCACTCATTTATTGCCTCCCTTCGCGCAATATTAACCGCAGCCCGTGCCCCCCACCGATTACCGATCGATTCGAGCAGCAACAAAGTCGCCCGACAGCTTGATCACCGATGGTTTCGCCAACGGCGTTGCCAGGCTGAATCGATAGAACTCTCCGCTCACCACGCCGCGAACCTCGTCTTTTTCCACCGACGTGACCTTGATCGTTGCGAATTTCGGCTGATAGAACGCCATCGTCGTGAAGATTCCGTCGCCCATCGGATCGAGAATCGACGCCCCGCCGAAGCGGAGCGGAATCTTGACCAAATCCTCCGGGCTTGCCACATTTTCGATGGCTCCAAACGTCATCCGAGAACCATCGGGTGCAGGACGGGAAACGGTCAGCGTCACGCCGATCGATTCACCGTCCCGCGGATCGCCCTGTATCACGAAGATGAGGTTTGCCAGCGTAATCGTGCGATCGGCCTTGATGACGATGCATCGTCTCGGATCAAACTCGATGGGCTTGATGCCGGCCATTTCCGCTGTGGTCTTCGCGGCCGGCTCGTCGGGCGGCGGCGGCATTTCTGAGTCATCGCCGCAGGATGAAAGAATTGTAGACGAGGTGAGCACTGCATAAAGGTACAAGCCGGATGCACGGCGGATATGCGACATGGAGGTGCAGTCTGCCGCGCCGAATTGTGCGCGTCAAATTGCGCTCCGATAAGCGCGCAGGTCCGAGTAAATCCGCAAAATACCGCGCATTGTTATCGAGCGATAAGAAGGTTCAAGAGCGTAAAGACCGCCGCCGATAGTTAACCCGAGGCTGTGGGTCTTGCGCCGTTAGGCGCACCAGCCTGGCTTGGAGGGTCCGAGTAACGGCGAGCTCGGATCCTCTTTTTTTGCGCGCACATTTCTCCCCCATCCTGCTCAATCCAACCTATGGCCGTGTTTTGGCATGCCATGTCTGCGCGGCTCGCGCGGAGATTGCGCGACCGGGTTTACTCGGCATACGGAGCCGGATGTGAATACGATGAAGGCTTTCGAAGTTCGCGGATGAACTCGGCGATCTGGGTAAGCGTGGCCCGGCCCGAGGTTTCCTTTTCCAAACCGATGAACTGAACGCCAATGCCGAGCCGATCGGTACCCAAGAGCGAGCAATGGCGATACTGCCCGGTCGCAACCAACGGAGTCGCATTGGTCTGAACCGTGAATTCGACGCCCACCACCTCGCCAACGGTCAGGCGCGGATTGTGTACGGCCCGGATGTCCAACAAAACGCCGCCGAGGGAAATGTTGCTCACCCGCCCCGCGCAGACCGGCCAGCCGACGCCGCGGTGGCATTCGCCCTGCCAAAGCTTGCACGGCACGAGTCGATCATCGGGCACGGTGACGCGCTGGTACAGCCGTCGCTGCATTTCCCGAATCTCGCCGGGCGTTTTCACCACCAGCGTATCAACCGTTCGGCCATCGGGGAGCGTCGCCGACTGTCGCGTCATCACACATGATACGAAGAGACACTTCTTGTGACCGCGTCGGAAGGAGATTCCCAGTTCGGTGCCGACGGTGAACTCCGGCGGCGTCTGATGGTCATTCGATATTGGATACAGAATTTGAAGAAGGCCCTTCGCATTATCCTGCCCCACCAACTGCGAGCGCATGTTGTTGAACCGGTCCTCGGTTAGAACGCTCACGTTAAGCGCTGCCTCGTTCGCGACGGCCCAATCGATGGCGCTGATTTGCGTTGACGAAGACGATGCGGGGGCGGGTGTCACGCGAAGGTCTCCACGGCAGTCGCAACCGGCGACCGGCCAGCCAAGGTCTTTCGCAGTCGCAGCAACTCTTCATTGTTTCGCTGCGACCGCACAAACTGCAGCCCAAGAATGAACGGGCCTTCACCTGTGGGCGTCTTGTTCAAAACGCTGGACTCCACGTTGAATGTGGATTCTGTCTGCGGCAGCGTGAATCGACTTGTCAGGATGCCGCCGGCTTCAATGGATTCTGCGACCGGTGCCTCCACGCGGCAGGCCAGGCCATCTGGACTGATATTGAGGAGTGTCGCTGTGTAGCGGCGTGCAAGCCCGTCGCTTGTCCACTCGAGCTTCACCGTGGACGACGGGGCGAGCCGTACCCGGGCGAACTGCCGTCGATCGAGGACTCGCAGCGTCGTCGGTCGTTCGATGGCAATGGCCTGGGTTGCGCCCCACTGCGGCGTGGCGCTAATCTTCGTTTCGAAGACGTACCGCTGCTCGGCATAAAGCTGGGCCTGACAGGAGGAGTTTGGAAGCGCGCCAAGGCGAATCTTTGGCTTGCCGGTCAGCTCCATCAGCAGGGCTTTGTCGTCGCCGGAGATGAGGTAGCCGTTCAGGGTGACGCTATCCCACTGCGGCGATTCGAGCACGATCTGCGCCTGCGTGCGAATAGCGGAATCGAGTGTTTGGTTGGCCGCGTCGGCGTCGAGCTTGACGGAGTTTTTCACGATGCACGCCCCTTACGTCACGGAGTCGCGCTCGGCGAGGAACGCGCCCGATGCAATGCATCCTCTCCTTCGGCACGGCCGGGGTGCGTCTGAATAAATCAGGGGGATCGGTCTGGCGCGTGAATGGGGTTGTGGCAAGTTATCGGGCGGGGTTGATAGTACTATCTCCCGATATAAAAGGGTCATAAGGTAATACCACCAAGCCACAGGTCAGCTTCTTTTACGGTATTTCGATCTACCTGTATTACCGCGATCATTCTCCGCCACACTTTCACGCGCTCTATGGCGGCGACGAGGCCGAAATACGAATCGACAATGGGGAAGTTCTTGTCGGGCGGCTTCCTCCGCGGGCGATGGCAATGGTTCGAGAGTGGGCAGGATTGCACGCGACTGAACTCATGGCGGCCTGGAATCAGGCACACGAAGCCCTTCCCTTGGATCGGATTACCCCACTGCCCTAGAATATTCGCCTATGTACCGTATCGTGAAAGCAACACCATTACCGGGATTCCGCCTGCAACTCCACTTCGGCGATGGGGTAGCCGGCGTGGTGGATTTGTCCGACCTCCTGGGGCAAGGTGTCTTTTCTGCATGGACACAGCCCGGTTTTTTTGAGCAAGTGTCGATTGATGCCACGACTGGGGCGGTCTGCTGGCCGGGAGGAATTGACCTGTGTCCTCATTCACTTCACGACGAAATCACCGCATCATCACTCTCTGCACCTGTCTCACTGCCATCGCCCTAGTGCAGGGATGCGCGACTCGCCCGGCTACAGTTAAGCAAGAACCACCGCCTGTCTGCCTCGCGGTTCCACAATCGCAGTCCACGGCTCCGACGACAAAACGTTGCGATGAGGATTGGGT
The DNA here is from genome assembly GCA_016235815.1 of Planctomycetota bacterium. GTDB lineage: Bacteria > Planctomycetota > Phycisphaerae > UBA1845 > UTPLA1 > JACRIM01. Next base: position 56,705 of record JACRIM010000054.1, on the reverse strand, counting down.
GAAATCCATGGAGCGACGTGCTTCCGAAAAAATGGAAAACGAATTATCCAAATGGGAGTCGCAACCGGAAAATGAGTTCGCCCCTGAAGTGGCCGAGCTCAATCCGCAGCTAGACATCGCTGGAGAATGGTTGTACGGAGATGCACTTATTGATGAGGTGTGGATTCCTGGGGACGTACTTTGTCAAGCGACCTTTAGAATGAGCCGTGCGACAGGTAATTCTTATAGAGTGGAATTCTACACTAGCGGCTGCCTGTCCAGGTGGCGTTTGCAACGCACCGCAACGTTTGCCGATGGTGTGCTTCAATTGAATCGCCCGGTAATAATGTATTGCAGTCCTACATTTGATAAACTGTATGCAGTTCGGAGTGATAATTCTGATTATCTCATTCCGGCTACTAACAAGAGGTTCGTCACACGGTTTGGACGACGACCCATGCCCGCGCCAGGCATCTAACCATTCGGGCAAATCACGGCCTTGCCTGTTCGCCAACTTGCCACTGCGTCGAGGGCTTCGTTCACTTGTTCAAGGCTGAAGCGGTGGGTGATTAGTTCGTGGAAGGGGTAGCGGTCCTTTCGGGCACGGAGGAACTCGATCGCTCGTGCCCAGTGGTGCGGCTCGCTGCCGTAGGAACCGTAGACCTCCAGTTCTTTTTTCGTGATGAGGTGCGGATTTAGCGATACCGGCCCCGCGTCGCAGTACTGCCCGAGGACCATGTACCGACCGCCGTCGCGGGCGAGGGGCCAGCCTTCCTGCACGGCTGTGGGGATGCCGACGCATTCGATGACGACGTCGGCGCCGAGGCCGTTGGTGTGTTCGAGCACGATGCCGCGGCGTTTGTCGGCGTCTTTCACTTCATCGATGTTGATCAGCACATCCGCGCCGAACCGCTTGCACCGATCCAGCCGATCCTTCGGGCCGCCGATGACGATGATCGGTCGTGCGCCGGCGTCGGAGGCGATGGCCAGCGCGGCCAGGCCGACCGGACCCGCGCCTTGGATGACGCACGACTCAGCCCAGCGGATCGGCATTTTCTCATAGGCATGAATCATCGTGACCAGTGCGCAGCCCGCGCCGATGAGCGACTCGCTGGCAAGGTCGGCAGGCAGTTTGAAGATCGCAGTGCCGGCGCGGAGGTGGTGATGCTGGGCATAGCCGCCGAGCAGATGTGGCGGGCAGTCGCAGGGCGTGTTGACGCCGTAGGCCTTGCGATTCAGGCAGCGCGAGGGTAGCCGGTGAAAGCGGCAGTAGCGACACGTACCGCAGGGCATGCCGACGGTCCAGGAGACGCGGTCGCCGACGTTGAGCGTGTTGCCGAGCCAGTCGTTGACCTCGCCGCCCGCGGCCGCGATCTCGCCGATGGTTTCGTGGCCCATGATGAGCGGGAGGGGGACGTTGAGCTGGCCTTTGTGGAGGTGGACATCGGTGCCGCAGACGCCGGCCATTGTGACGCGGACGAGGACGTCACCGGGGGCGAGGGTGGCGGGGAGGGGGAGAGGGCGGACTTCAATTGGTTGATTGAAGGCGGACATGACGGCGGCGTTTGACTTTGTAGTGCTCATTGTGCATATCATCCAATGAAGTGCCAATCGAATCAACCGGTTCTACATTTCAGATTCCTCCGAGTCGATTCCGTCGGCTGGCCGCAAGATGTGTGCGATTGCAAATTGGCATCTACCTATTCTCGCTAATATTCGCGGTGTCATTCCGGCTAGGCGACGACAGATACTGGATCGGGCTTGAACGAGGCGAAGCTTGGTTTTACTATCATTCTATTGAATATGATGTAATGTACTCTCACTCTCTCGACTACAATTTTGAATTCATTTGCAAGCACGCCCAGCTTGCCACGTACGATAACGAGTACCTACGGTGCAATTCTTGGAGAGAGAGAATCGGTTTGACGTTACCGGAGTTTGCCCGAGGACGATACTGCTGCAGCGTTACTGCCACTGCCCGGTGCCCTCTATGGCTGCCCCTTCTCTTGTCTGTATCCACTTTGTGGATTCGCAGTAATTTAAGTCGCAAACAAAAAGGATTCTGTCAAACTTGCGGCTACAACCTCACTGGCAATGTCAGCGGTAGATGCCCGGAGTGTGGCACTCCGCGTAGCGACGCTACAGGCGAACTCGCATCAAGGCATACGAGAAACGAGTAGCAATGGAACCACTTAGAGGCTGGCGTCGTTTCATCGCATGGCTGGTCGCCATCGCCATTGGATTAACCTCGACTTATGCACTCAGCTATTTGCTTTGCAACGCGAGCCTTTCGATTGCCGATCATGGACCATCGAGCGGCCATCCCATTCTAAACTTCTGGGCGGCTTTCGCATTTCCGATTCTGGCCATGCTCGCAATGACTCTGTTTTCATTAGGTCCGATCTTTGGCATTTCGATTGCTGAATGGCTGATGAAACGGGCAGACAAGAAACTGAATTTTCCGCGAGGAAGCTGCCAATCCTGCGGCTACAACCTCACCGGCAACGTCTCAGGCCGATGCCCGGAATGCGGCACAGACGTTAACAATTAACGTAGGCTTTGTTGTTATTAGAGATTGACCGGGCACGTTCATCCGACGGACCGTCGCGCTTTGCGAACGTCGTCAATGAGAGGATCGGCATGAGTTGCATCCCGTTCCCAGCTTGCGATCACCGAATCGAGGGTTGGTTGAGCGATCGTGGAGAAAACACCCGTTCGCGACTGGAAGTCACGCTCGACCTCTTGAAGATGTTCACAGAGTAAACCCACGTCGTTGCCGACGGACTCACACACTTCCCGCCGAATGGCTCGGACTTCGGAAACCACCGGGTCGTCTTGCATGTATGTTCGATCAGACATCATCATTCCAAAAAACATCCGGCGTCACGATTTCCGGAGCACGATAGCCGGCCTTGACTCAGGTCGCCCGTAGATGCGCAACCTTGTTTGGATTGGCCAAGTGCCTCACATTCCATGATAGCATGTAAGGATGCCCATTTGCCACCGCAAACGCGACATGTAAGGCATCTCCTGCCTCCTCCGGCCCGGGCATGACCTTCTCTCGGACGAATAAACGGGCCAATTCAGACACAATAGACGTCATCGGAACCAAGCTGCACGATGACGCCAGAGCAAGGGCTTCCGCTCTTTTCGGATAATTTGGTGCAGATAGCTCCCGAAGAACTTCCGCCGACACGAACAATGTATGCAGGTGGCGTTGGCTGATCCACCAGGAATGGCTTTACTGGCGACGATAGGCGCTTGACAGATCTGATCGATCTGACACACACGCGCTGATAAAACTGGTTTCCAAATACACGTCTGCCATGGGCCACCGCACACATGCCCTGCCTCCAGAGGGTCAACAGGACAGGTTATAAGTCTCCCGTTATCATACCCCCGTCTCGGATACCCCGGACCAATCGCCATTCGTCCCGCGCCGGGCACAACCCCCGGCCCTTGCAGGTGCAGCCATGAAGCAGGATATCGGCATTCATCCCGGTGAAATCGGCCCGCACACCACCATCTCCGGCCGGCCGTTGCAGACGGTCTATCGGCCCGAGGACGTCGTCGAGGTCGATTATGACTCGCACCTTGGCGACCCCGGCCAATACCCGTTCACGCGCGGCGTGCACCCCGACCTCTATCGCACGAAGCAATGGACCATGCGGCAATTTGCCGGGTTCGGCAGTGCGCGACAGACCAATGAGCGATTCAAGTTTCTCCTCACCCGCGGGCAGACCGGGCTTTCCACGGCGTTTGACTTGCCGACGCTCATGGGGCGCGATGCCGATGATCCGCTTTCGCTGGGTGAAGTTGGCCGGTGCGGCGTGGCGATTTCGTCGCTGGCGGATTTTGAGGTGCTGTTCGGCGGGATCAACCTCGGCGACGTCTCCGTCTCCATGACGATCAACGCACCGGGCGCGATTCTGATTGCCTTCTACATCGCCACGGCTGACAAGACGGGTGTGCCTCGCAACAAGCTGCGCGGCACCTGTCAGAATGACATCCTTAAGGAATTCCACGCGCAGAATGAATTCGTCTTTCCCCCTGCTGAGAGCGTAAACCTCGTCACCGACACCATCGAATTCTGCGCGAAAGAACTGCCACAGTACAACCCCGTCTCCATCAGCGGCTATCACATCCGCGAGGCCGGCAGCACGGCGGGACAGGAACTCGCGTTCACGCTCGGCGATGGGCTGCATTATGCCCAGGCTTGCGTCGATCGCGGGATGGACATTGACTCATTCGCCCCGCGACTCTCCTTCTTCTTCAACAGTCACAATGAGTTTTTCGAGGAGATCGCCAAGTTCAGGGCCGCGCGCCGATTGTGGGCTTGGTACATGAAGGAACGTTTTGGGGCGAAGAACGAACGATCCATGTGGCTGCGCTTCCACGCTCAGACGGCCGGTTGCAGCCTCTATAGCAAGCAGCCGCATGTGAACCTGATGCGCGTGGCGTATCAGGCGATGGCGGCCGTGCTTGGCGGTTGCCAGAGCCTGCACACCAACAGCATGGACGAGACGGTTTGCCTGCCGACGGAGCACGCCGTGACGCTGGCGCTTCGAACACAGCAGGTGCTGGCCTGCGAGACGGGCGTGGCGAATGTGGTCGATCCGCTCGGCGGCAGCTATTACATCGAGGCGCTTACGAACCAGTTGGAGGCTGAGGCCCGCGAGTACATCGAGACGATCGACGAAATGGGCGGCATGATCGGCGCGATTGAGAACGGCTACATTCGGCGGGAGATTGCCGATGCGGCGTACAAATACAACGCGGCCGTGGAGCGCGGCGACAAGAAGCTCGTCGGCGTGACGGATTACACCGAGGACGACGGCCCGGGGATTGACCTATTGAAGATCGAGGCTGCGGTCGAGGATGAGGTTGTCGCCGGTCTGAAGGCTCTGAAGGCGAAGCGCGACGCAGCGAAGGTGAAGGCATCGCTCAAGCAAATCACGGACGACGCCCGGGCGAAGAAGAACGTGATGCCGGCGTTGATCGAAGGCGCCAAGGCCTATTGCACGGTGGGCGAGATGATGACGGCCCTTGAGGCGGCACTGGGGCGGTTTGATACGGGGCAGGTGTTTTAGGTTTCGACGGACGCGTCCGGCAAGTTGCGTTGTCGTTAGTTCACCAACGCCTCGCCCAGCGTCGGCACGATGCTGAAGATTGAATCCAGTCGGGCCTTGCGGAAGACGTCTTCAATTCCGCTTTGAAGGGCCGCAAGGCGGAGGTCGCATTTTTGCTCCGTAGCGCGGCGGTGGAGCTTCAGGAGGGCGCCGATCCCTGCACTGGTGATCATCGAGAGGTCGGCGAGATCCAGAACCAGCCGAGCCGGTTTTCGGGCTGTCACACGGGCGATGTGCTTTTCCAATTCGTCCATCTCGGCAAAGGTGATCTGCCCCGCAAGCTTCAGTACGAGTCCGCCTGCCTCTTCCGACACATCGCATCGCAAATCACTCATCGCGGACTCCTAATAAACCGGCTGCAAGGCTCGCTCAGACCAGCCACATCATATCCGCTTCACTTCGACATGAACCGACAATTCCGAATCGGCAAATCCCTTGAACACGCCACGCGAGGGCGGCACATCGGCGTAATCGCGGCCGATCGCGATGCGGATATGTGGTTCGCCGGCCAGCGAATCATTCGCCGGATCGAAGCCAACCCAGCCCAACTCGGGCAACAGGGCTTCGGCCCAGGCATGGCTCGCATCGGGCACGACCGGCGTGGAATCGCCTTCCCGATGGAAAAGATGACCGCTTACATATCGGCAGGGAATTCGCAATTGTCTCGCCATGGCAATGAATACGTGGGAAAAATCCTGGCAGACTCCCTTTTTCGCTTTCAGGCAATCATCAATCGGTGAATCCACGCGCGTACTCTTTGGGACATATGCAAGCGACTTGTGAATCGACGCGTTCAATTCACGAAGCACACTCAGTGGATCGTCGCGTCTGCCAATCTTCCACGCTTCGGCCGCGGCGCTAAGCATTTCCGACGGCTTGGCGAAATGGCTTGGGTGGAGCCAATCCCAGTTTCGGGAATCACCGGCCAACTGATCGACTCCATTCCACTCGTCGGCAGACAACCGCTGTGGTATGGCCCGGGGGGCGGCGACATCGACCAGTGATGTCGCCATGACTCGGAGATCATCGTGCAAGGCCGCCACATCAAAGTGATGCACGGTATTGCCAAGTACATCCGAATAGGAATGGACCCGGGCGTCGGGAGAAACCTTCAGCGAAAACTCAAGACATCGTTGTCCGTCGTCTGATCGCGGTCGCTTGCGCACCTCCAGATAGCTCTCGCGGATCGGCTGCGAGTAATGAAATCGCGTTTCGTGTCGAATCGAATAAAGCAAGCGAATCCTCTCCCTGCCTCAAGTTCGTGCAGCAAAATCCCGCAGCGCCGCCGCAACGGTGTAGGTGATGAACCGGTCATTCATGGCGTTGTGAATCTCCACGCATCGCGTCACGATTCCGCTGAAATAATCCGCGAAGTCGTCGCCAAGGACCTCGTCAATGCTGACGAACGAGAGGTCCGCCGCCAGCCGGCCGGCAAGCCGTCGAACATGAGCGGCGTCCGTCGCACCCGTTGAATGGGTGATCGCCGTTACGGCCGACTGAATCTGATCCGCGGCAAATCGGATCGACCGCGGCAAACTCGGTTCGAGCAAGAGAAACTGCAAAATCCACTTCGGTCGGAGTTCGACAGTGTGAATCTTGCAATATGGCTCATAGGCGTTGCACATTCTCAGCAGCGCCGCCCATGCGATAAATTCATCCGGGTTGGGGTCCTCCGAGAGACTGGTCCCCTTCATTCCGAAGTGCGATTCCAGAAGCCAGGCCGTGGCCATCGCCCGCTCAAGGTACCTCGCCAGTTGAATGAACTGCCACCCTTCACCATGGCTGAATGTCGCGTCGACAATTCCGGCGATCATCTGGCTGCCGCGGTGGATCGACTTCAGGAATGGGTGCGGCCCGACGCTCCAAATCCGGTCGATTGTCTGGCTTTGCATGGAAAGGTGCAGGTGATTCAGCTCTTCCCACAATTCCGACGTGACGGAATCTCGCACCTGCCGGGCATTCTCCCGCGCATTGCGGATGCACGAGACAATTGACGACGGGTTGGACTTGTCAAACACCAACGCATTCGTAACGGCTTGCGGATCGGCGCACACCTCCATCGGCAGATCGACCCGAAGTCCGCCCAAGAGCGACATCCACCCCATCGACGCCGCCCAGGGCGATTCGTCGAGGGCGACATTTAACTGAACATCGAGCGCCCGCGCCGTGTGTTCGGCGCGCTCCAGGTACCGGCTCATCCAGTACAGACAATCTGCCACACGCGAAAGCATCATGCGTCCATACGTCCTATCGGTGAAGTACCCAGGTATCCTTGCTGCCGCCGCCCTGCGACGAATTTACTACGAGCGAGCCTTTCTTAAGCGCCACGCGTGTCAATCCGCCCGGCGTGATACGCACCTTTTTTCCGTTTAGCACGTACACACGAAGATCGAGATGCCGCGAATCCACGCCGCCATCCAGAAAGCACGGACCAACCGACAGCGAGATCGTCGGTTGGGCGATGTAATTCCGCGGGTTCTCCAGAATCTTCTCGCGGAATTCGTCTTGTTGCGCTTTGGTGGAATGCGGGCCGATGAGCATTCCGTAGCCGCCCGACTCCCCCACCGCCTTTACCACGAGCTTGTCCAGATTCTGCAGCACGTGTTCACGCTCTTTTGGCCGCTCCAGCACATACGTCGGCACGTTTTCGATGATTGGATCCTGCTGGAGGTAATACTTGATGATCTCGGGCACATAGGCATACACGGCTTTGTCATCCGCGACGCCGGTGCCCAGGGCATTCGCCATGACCACGTTACCGGCGCGATAGGCGTTCATGATGCCGGGGACGCCGAGCATCGAATCCGGCCGATATGCCACGGGATCAATGAAGTCGTCGTCGATTCGGCGATAAATGACATCCACGCGTCGCAGCCCCGCGGTTGTCCGCTGGTAGACGAAATTGTCGTGCACCACGAGATCGCGGCCTTCGGTAAGCTGAATCCCCATTTGCCGGGCAAGGAAGGCGTGCTCGAAGTATGCCGAGTTGTAAACGCCGGGCGTAATCAGCACGACGTTTGCATCGGCCGGGGGAACGGAAGCAATCTCGCGAAGGCACGCAAGCAAATCCTGGCTGTAATGGTCAATCGACCGAACGCCGTAATCGCGAAAGATCATCGGGAAGGTCCGTTTGGCCACCTGCCGATTGGCCAGCATGTAGGACACGCCGCTGGGCACGCGCAGGTTGTCCTCCAAAACGGCGAATTTCCCATCCGGCATCCGAATCAGATCGGAGCCCACGACGGTGAGATAGGCACCGTTGGAAACATTTACGCCGCGCATTTCGCGACGGTAGTGCTTGCAACTGTAGATGAGGTCTGCCGGTATGACCCCATCCGAGAGGATCTTTGCGTCGTGATACAAGTCTCCGAGGAAGAGATTCAGCGCCGTAATCCGCTGGGCCAACCCGCGCTCGAGCGTGTCCCACTCCGACGCCGTCACCAAACGAGGCAGGACGTCATACGGAAAGATCTTTTCCGTCCCCTCCTCTGCGCCGTAGACCGTGAACGTGATTCCCTGCTGAAGAAAGGACGCGTCGGCTGCTTGCTGCCTCTTGGAGATTTCCTCCGGGCCGAGTTCGGCAAGTCGCGAGTTTAGAAGTGAATAATGCGTGCGAGGCGAGCCTTCCGCCGTAACGGATTCATTATACGGAACGGCCAATTGAAATCCGCTTGCGGCAGCCATTGCTCAGTCCACTCCGTCGAACTTGTGTGGTGGATCTATTCCCGAACGCGCAATGGTAACGTTTTACCAGCCCTGCTATCAAGGACAAATCGTTTACTCAATTTGGAATGACCGATGCGTTGTTCAAGGAGCCTTGGGCCGATCTCATGGCCTTCTACTTAGGACACGCCCGTTAACCTGGGTCCGCCTGTTTTGCAGCGGACACTCGCAGGCGGTTTGCGGACTTTATGATCCGATTTGTCGCGATTCGCCCGCATGATTAGCGGCATCGCGGATAACTGCCACACACTCCGATGGCGTTTGCAATTCCTCCGCTCATCCCTCGTTTGTCCACGTGAACGCGGCCGATGCATGTCGCCGCGAGCCGATGCCCACCCTGGAGGCGTCGACGTCAAACCAAAGGGCCCGGATACGGCCCGTCATCGGAGGTTGGAACATGAAGTCGTTTGTGAACTATCTGCGGTCGTTTGTTCGCGAGGAAGAAGGCGCCACGGCCACTGAGTACGCCGTGATGCTCGCTCTGATAATTGTCATCGCCCTCGGCGCGATCACCGCACTGGGCGAAAAGGTCTCCAGCACGTTTGCCAACGTCACGGCACAGTTGCCGTAACCACCCCTCTCCACTCCCTTCTCACGTCTCTTGTCCGCCCGCCGGGGAGATTCGAAGGCCGCACCCTTCGAACTCCTCGGTCCTCATTCCGGCTGCCTGGCGGGCTTGATGATTGAGAATGAGCCAATCCGTGAAAACACGCTTTGTTGGTCCGCCGTCATTGGCGGCGTGACTGCGTTCACAGCCCCGAGGTCCGGCATCATCGCAATGTCGTATCCGACGGCTGCGTTCAACTGTTCGCGGCGTGCCCGATCGGAGCGGTCCAGCAGCGCTGCAAGTACGGACGCATCGGTCGAATGCGTCTTCGCGCGATAGTCGGCGACGAGTTTTTCCTTCAGATCAAAGAGCGCGCGACATAGCTGCAATTGTTTGTGTTCGCCGTGGGACAGCGCAACAACACCGGGGCTGGCAAGCGCCACGTCTGCCGCCTGCGTCAATTGCCCATCCAGCAACTCGGGCAAGAAAACCCGGCGATTCAGGGGTGGACCGATCAGCCTGGCTTCGGTCAATACGAGGGCGACGCGCCAATCTCCATCGCCAAGCACCATCGCGCGGTTGCGAAGCGATTGCGGGGTCTCGGTGCGGCCATCGATTTGAAAGGCGTACATGGTGTCAAAGTGACCGGGCAGTGTTGCGGGAATGCCGTCGCGGCCGGACAGTGCGAGCACACTACGGAGTACGGTTGCGTTATGACAATTGATGGTATAAGCAAGACAATGAGACTTGGTGGGAAACTCTGACGGCGTGGAATTCGGCCCCACAACGGCCACGCGAGCCAGGAACCGCTCAAGCGGTCGGGGATCCTCGCGTAGTCGATCGTAATCCACGCGATCGCCGACCACGGCCTGACCGAGCACCGCGCCCCAGTCGCAATAATCCATCTTCTGCGGATTCGGGAGCGAGGCGGCGTTCACCGTCGGCCGCAGGGTGCGGGCAATGCATCCCGACGAAATCAGCAGGGCCAACAACAGGAACCCAAAACGAATCATTCGGCACGCTCGAAGAGAACCGCCAATCCCTGTCCCACGCCGACACATAATGCTGCCAATCCGCGCCGCGCGCTGCGTCGTCGCATTTCTCGTACAAGCGTTCCTGCCAGACGTGCACCGGTGCAGCCAAGCGGATGCCCCAGCGCGATCGCGCCGCCGTTGACGTTTACAAGGGCTGGATCAAGACCAAGTTCGCTCATGCACGGCAGGGCCTGCGCTGCGAACGCCTCGTTTAATTCCACCAGATTGAGATCGCCGACGTTCCACCCGGCACGGGCCAGCGCCTTGCGCGTCGCCGGAATCGGACCGAGACCCATGCAACTTGGATCAACACCCGCCGATGCCGAGGCTCGTACCATCGCGATTGGTGTCAATCCCAGGTTCTTCGCGGTTTGCGCTTCGACGACAAGCAGCGCTGCCGCCCCGTCATTCAGACCGCTGCTGTTTCCGGCGGTTACGGTGCCGCCTTCACGAAAGGCCGGCTTCAGCCTGGCAAGATCGTCCATCGTCGTTTCGGGTCGTGGGTGCTCATCGGCGGTGATGGTCGTCTTTTTGCCACGTTCGCCCTCCACGTCGACCGGAATGATCTCTTCCGAAAATGTGCCCCGCTTTGCCGCCTCGCCACAGCGTCGCTGGCTTTCACACGCGAAGCGATCCTGTGCCTCGCGCGAGATGTTGTGTTTGGTCGCGACGTTTTCCGCAGTCTCGCCCATGCTAAACGGGTGATATTTCGCGGCGAGCTTTGGGTTCGTCATGCGCCATCCGAGCGTCGAGTCGTACATGGTCTGATTTCCGCGCACCCACGGTTCGCCGGGCTTTGGAAGCACCAGGGGCGCTCTGCTCATCGACTCTGCCCCACCGGCAATAAACACATCGCCGTGATTTGCCTCGATCATGCGTGCGGCAATCGCCACGGCCTCCAACCCCGAGGCGCATAAGCGATTCACGGCCGTACCCGGCACGCTGTCCGGCAATCCGGCGAGCAACACGGCCATGCGCGCTGCATTGCGGTTGTCTTCGCCGGCTTGATTGGCCGCGCCCCAATAGCAATCATCGATCAGCGCTGGGTCGATCTTTGTACGGGAAACGAGTTCGCGAATGACCACCGCACCGAGATCGTCGGGCCGCACGGGCGCAAGTCCGCCGCGATAGCGACCGATCGGCGTACGAACGTATTCAACAATGCAGGCGGTTCGAGTCATACGTCGTTCGCTAACCTTGTGCCCCTTTGACCGCTGCGACGCCTTCGGGGCCGCCGGACAAATACGTGATGAAATCCGTCTTTGTCAGCAGGCCGATCGGTTTGTTGTCGTCACAAACGATGACCGCCGATGCGCCGAGCGACAGGGCTTTGATGCCCTTCTCGACCTCAACGTTTTTCTCCAGCTTGGGGAATGGTGATCCCATTGCTTCTCCGACCAACTTGGTCGCAATATTGATATGATCGAACACGAGTTGAAGTGCGGTGATCTCCTGGATGGACCCAATCACATCTCCATCGTCGCCAACCACCGGTAACTGTGAAATGCCGTTTTTTCGCATTAACCCCACGGCTTTGTGAACCGTGTCTTTACGGCTGACGGTGATAATGTGGGAGATGTCGCCCTTGGCGCTCACTACATCGCCGACGGTCATGCCATGGCCCGGAAGCGGGATCAGGCCCTTCGCCTGCATCCACTCATCGTTGTAAATCTTGCTGAGATAGCCACGGCCGCTATCCGGAAGGAGGACAACGACCAGTTTGTCCGCGGGCAATGTCGATGCGACGCGCAGAGCGGCGCAGACCGCCGTGCCGCATGAACCGCCGACGAGGAGGCCCTCTTCGCGCGAGAGCCGACGCGCCATCATGAAACTGTCCTTGTCGGAAACGGCGATGACCTGATCGACACACTTGAGGTCCACCGTGTTGGGCATGAAGTCTTCGCCGATGCCCTCGACAAGATACCCCTTGGGCATATTCCCCTGCGTGTAAATGGAACCCTCTGGGTCGGCCCCGATGATCTTGATGTTGGGATTTTTCTCTTTGAGGTACTTGGCCGTGCCGCTGATCGTGCCGCCCGTGCCCATGCCGGCAACGAAGTAGTCGATCTTGCCGTCGGTCTGTTCCCAGATTTCGGGGCCGGTCGTCAGGTAATGTGCGTGCGGGTTTTCGGGGTTTTCGAATTGATTCGGTTGAAATGCACCGGGAATCTCGGCGGTCAGTCGATTGGCGACGTTGTAATAACTCTCGGGGTTGTTGGCTCCCACTGTTGGTACGGTGACGGTTTCCGCGCCGTACGCTCGCAGCAGGGCGAACTTTTCTGGTGCCATCTTGTCGGGCATGACGAGGATGCAGCGGTAGCCCTTGATCGCGGCGGCCATCGCCAGCGCAGCACCGGTGTTCCCGCTGGTCGGCTCAATAATGGTGCCACCGGGTTTCAGCTTGCCGGCCTTCTCGGCCATTTCGATCATTCGGACGGCAGGGCGGTCCTTTACTGAACCGCCGGGGTTGAAGTACTCGACTTTCGCGGCGACGGTGCATTTGATGCCCGCAGCCACGCGACGAAGCCGCACCAAGGGGGTATTCCCGACCAACTCCAGTACGCTGTCATGAATCCGCATTATGTCGCCTCGCCGAAGGGTGTGGATCGCAAACGTCCATCGTATGAACTACTGCCCGCGGCATCAAGCGAGCCGCCGGCTCGCCATAACTCCCGCCCATTGTTATGATTACATGAAAGCGGAGATCCAGTTTATGGCCAAGGAGCAGTTGAGTTTTGAGCAGGCGGTCACACGGCTGGAGAAGATCGTGGACGCGATGGAGCAGGGGACGATCGGGCTTGAGAACTCGGTAACCTACTTCGAGGAGGGGATGGGGCTTATTGCTCGATGCCGCAAGGTCCTTTCCGAAGCCGAAATGAAGATCCAACAGTTGCAGGCATCCGGGGACAGCGGGGTAAAGGCATCGGAGGGACGCGGATTGAGCGAACAATGACCGGGCGACCCGACTTTTCGCAGTTTTTGAAAGTTCCGAACCATCGACATTTCATGGTCGAATCAGAACCCATTTTCAATTAGACTAGTTTCGCCTAATTCGTGCGAGGACAGAGGTTTGCGCCGACTTCGACCTGTGGTAATCTGCTTGCGAGCCGACGAATCTGAATGCAAATCACCTCCCACGATGCAATCAAGGCGGAGCTACGGCGGAACGCAGACGCTATCAATTCAGCGCTCGACGCCCGGCTGAGACGCTGCACCGGGACGCCGCCGAGCCTGCTCACCGCCATGCGATACAGCCTTGAGGCAGGAGGTAAGCGATTACGGCCGGCACTGGTGCTGTGGTGTGCAGCGTTATGCAAGGGAAAACCCGAGACGGCGCTACCGGCGGCTTTGGCCGTTGAATGCGTGCATACATTCAGCCTGATTCACGATGATTTGCCGGCGATAGACAACGATGACCTACGCCGAGGGCGACCGACGAGCCATAAGCAGTTTGGCGAAGCCTTGGCGATCCTTGCGGGTGATGCTCTGTTGACGCTTGCGTTCGAGATACTCGCCTGCGATGTCGCCGACGCGGAAATGTCGAGGGAGTTGTCCAAGGAATTGGCGTCGGCGACCGGGTCGGCCGGTTTGATTGGCGGCGAGGTCGCGGATATCGAAGGAGAGCGGATGCCGCCAAGTGCAGGGCTTGTTGCTGAGATTCATGCCGCAAAGACTGCACGGCTGATTCAGGCCAGTTGTCGACTGGGTGCGATCGCGGCCCGTGCCAAGCCGGACGTGCTGGCCGCTGTTGGTGAATACGGCCATCGACTCGGTATGGCGTTTCAGGCATCGGACGACCTACTGGACGTGCTCGGTAGTGGCGCGATTATGGGAAAGGCCGTGCAAAAAGACGGGACTGCAGGCAAACAAACTTACCCGCGGGCCGTAGGTGTTGAGGAGAGTCGGCGGCTGGCGGAGGCGGCCGCACGATCGGCGGTAGATGCGATCCGGCCTTTGGGGCCAGAGGCGCGGCTTTTGGAAGATTTGGCGTGCTTCGTGATTGAACGCGAGGCATGATGACGATCGAAGGCTCGCACGGAAGCGAACCCGGAAACGCGAATGGAACCATACGAATGACAAAGTTGCTCCCGACGATCAAGTCCCCTGCCGACCTGCGCAAGCTCGACCACGGCCAGTTGCCGCTCTTGGCCGAGGAGATTCGCTCGCGAATTATTGATGTTGTGGGAAAGAACGGTGGGCACCTCGCCAGCAACCTCGGCGTCGTTGAGTTGACGATGGCATTGCACTATGTGTTCGATTTCAAATACGACCGCCTGCTCTGGGATGTCGGGCACCAGGCCTACGTGCACAAGCTTTTGACCGGACGCAATGAGCGGTTCGACACGTTGCGCAAAGCGGGCGGCATCAGCGGATTTCCAAACATTGACGAAAGCGAATACGACCTTTTCAACGTCGGGCACGCCGGAACGGCGATTCCAACGGCCGTCGGCATGGCCCGCGGCGCGAGCCTGATGAATGAGACGCGGCGCGTGGTGGCAGTGGTCGGCGATGCGAGCATTTTTAACGGCGTGGCATTTGAGGGGTTGAATCAGGCCGGCGTGCTGCGGCGACAATTGCTTATTGTGCTCAATGACAACTCGATGGGCATCGCCCCGACGCAGGGCGGCATGGCGGAGTACCTCGCGAAATTCCGAGTCAGTCCGGTTTATGAAGAACTGAAGCGCGGTGTGAAGCGATACCTTCCGCAAGTGCCGTTGATCGGCAAGGCTGCGTTCGGCGCGCTGGATCACGTCAAGGAAGCGCTTAAGGCGACGATTTCACCGCACCAAATCTTCGAACAACTCGGCTTTGTCTATGTCGGGCCGAGTGATGGCCACGACGTACATCACCTCATCGAGCTGATGGAAGCACTGAAAGACGCGGATCATCCGATCCTGCTGCACGTCCATACGCAAAAGGGTAAAGGCGCCGAATGGGCAACGGCCGAGCCGACGAAATTCCACAGCCCCAAGCCATTTAAGGTAGAGGGCTGCCGCGTTGAGATTCAGAGCGGCGGACGAAGTTACACCGCGGCGTTTGCCGATGCTCTTATCCGTGTGGCGATGGAGGACAAGCGCGTGTTCGCGCTGACGGCCGCAATGCCGGATGGGACCGGGCTAAACAAGTTTCAACAGGTATTCCCTGATCGGTTCCTCGATGGCGGAATTGCGGAGAGTGCGACGGTTGATATCGCCGCTGGCATGTGCAAGGCGGGCATGAGGCCGGTTGCGGCGATTTACTCGACTTTCCTGCAGCGGGCGTTTGACCAGATCTTCCAGGAAGTCACGTTGCAGGGCCTGCCCGTGATCTTCGGGCTGGACCGGGCGGGCATGGTCGGGGGAGACGGACCGGTGCATCACGGTTTCATGGATATTGCATACCTGCGGGCGTTGCCGCGGATGGTGTTGATGGCGCCGGGCGACGGCGAAGAGATCGAGTGCGCCCTTCGATTGGCGTTAACCCTCGACACTGCGTGCGCGATTCGATATCCGCGCGACAGCGTCCCCGATTCGCTTTATGGAAAGATCGCACCGCCGGCATTCGAACTCGGCCGCTCGGTGCTCTTGCGTGAAGGGGCGGACGCGACGATTCTCGCGTATGGCGCACCGTGCCGTGCCGCACTCGATGCCGCTGCCGCGCTTTCGGCGGAAGGCATTGAGACTCGCGTTGTGAATGCTCGATTCGCCAAACCGATCGACCGTGAGATGGTTGCCGAGGCGCTGTCGCGCGGCACACCGGTGATTACCGTTGAAGATCATTCCGTCTTGGGCGGATTCGGATCGGCCGTATTGGAAGTGGCGCAGGAGCTAGGCCTTCCGACGACGCAAGTGATCCTGCGAGGCATGCCTGCCGACGACTTTGTGCCACACGGGCCTCGGGCGAGCCAATTGGCCCAATGCGGGATCGACGCAGCCGGGATCGCTTCCGCAGTCCGTGAGGCGTTGGATGGGGCGGCCGGCATTGTCGCAGGCAGCGCGGTGTTGGGTACCGGCATAACCAAGATCGCGGGCTAGGCCCCGAACAGCGCCGGAAAAAACCGAACCGCGACGTGCAGGATTCCAAGCGTATAAAGCCCCGCAACAACGTCATCGAGCACCACCCCCCAGCCGCCGGGGAGCTTTTTCTCGATCCAGTTTGCGGGCGGAACCTTTGCGATGTCGATTGCCCGTTCCAGGAAAAACGCGGCGACGATGATCTGCCATGTCACCGGCAGCCCTACGAGCGCGATTAGATAGCCCGGCAATTCATCAATGACATTCTTTTTGCTGTCTTTTTCGTTGAGCACCCGGTCGGCCTGACCGGCGATGTAAATGGAAAACAGCGTGAAGGCCGACGTAAAGGCGATATAGGCGGGCCACCCCAGCTGCGCGACTTTGACCAGCAACAAGTAAAGTGGAATTCCGGCCACTGCGACTGCGACGGTGCCGGACGCCACCGGAACGAATCCAAGGTAACACAAGGACCCGACGAAAAGCAGTAATCGATCGCGCGGCGGTGTCTGGGCGGTCGTCACTTGAGGTATCGCTCCAGAATGACGCCGTAACGCCGAGCTACGTCGGGCGTGATGGCATCTCGCTTGGTCCAGATGGCCATGTCCAACGCGGTGTGGCATTCGCATTCAGGCAGGGACTTGCCGGCCACTGAACGAAGGGCGGCCTTAATAAGTTGAATGCAGTTGGCCGTCGCATCTTCGACGTTGTGAATAATTTCGGCGAGCAAGGCACGCTTGTCCATGTTCGGATCATGCGGCCGCCAACAGTCGTAGTCGGTGGGCAACGCGACGAGGGCGTAGCAGAGTTCGGCCTCACGGGCGAGTTTGGCCTCGGGCATGCAGGTCATTCCGATCAAGTCGCCGCCCCACGAGCGGTGCATCCGGCTTTCGGCGACCGTGCTAAAACCAGGCCCTTCCATGCACACATAGGTGCCGCCGTCGTGAACCGTGCATTTCACCGCACCGGAGGCGGCGAGCAACGACTTGCGTAACTTGGGACAGAACGGTTCGGACAACTCGATGTGCGCGGCGACTCCTTGTTCGTCGAAATACGTCGCTGCACGGCGATGCGTCTTGTCGATGACCTGATCGGGAATCACCAGGTCGCGCGGGCGGATTTCCTCGCGCAGGCTGCCGGTCGCGCCGCTGGCAATGATGTGCGTAACGCCGAGGTGCTTGAGGGCATAAATGTTCGCCCGATACGGTACGGCTGTCGGCGAGAAAACATGTCCGGGGCCGTGACGCGGAAGGAATGCAATTTCGACGCCTTCCCAGTTTCCGCGCGTGATCGGTCCACTGGGCTTGCCGAAGGGGGTGTCCACATGATGGACGTCGCCCCTCACTTCAGAAAGCAACACCTGCCCGAGTCCCGTCCCGCCAATTAGTCCGACAATTGCCATGCACAAGGCTCCCTTTTCGACTGAGCTTCGATGCCTGACTATCGCCGACTCGCCGCGCCGGGTCAAACCGGATGCGTGAATCGCTTACCCGTCCTACACTATGGCCATGGTCCACGCGCGGGAACAGTTCACGTCGCAGGAATTGGCGATCGTGCTCTCGCACTACGACCTCGGCATCGTGCATGGAGCCGCCGAATTCCCGCGCGGTTCGCACGCATCCGCCAAAATCGTGGTCACCACCGATCGGGGGAAGTATCTCGTCAAACGCCGACCGCGCGGCAAGGATGATCCGTTTCGAGTGGCCTTTGCACATGCCTTGCAAAACTACCTCGCCGGGAAAAACTTCCCCCTCCCCCACCTGATCGGCACCAAGGAACAAAACAACTCGATGCTGAAACTCGGCGATGCGATCTACGAGGTCTTCGAGTATGTCGACGGTGGGCCCTACGATGCAAGCCCCGGGGCGACGATGGAGGCCGGGAAAACGCTGGCACTCTACCATCGACTGGTCCGCGATTATCACCCGGAGTGGCAGCCGCCGCGCGGGCAGTATCACGACTCTAATTCAGTCCGCGAGGCATTTCAGAAGATTGCGATCTTGCTTGCCAGGCGTGACGCAAACGCTGGCAAGGAGCCGGTCGTCATGGCAACCGTCGATGCCATTGCCAATGCGTATGACAACGCTGCCGCGAGCGTCAATGAACTGGGCTTCAAACAATGGGAGACACAGATCGTGCATTCCGATTGGCATCCCGGCAATATGATCTTCGACAAGGGCAATGTGGTGGCGGTGATCGACTACGACGCCGCTCGCATTCGCCCGCGCGTCACGGACATCGCCAACGGGTGCCTCCAGTTTTCCATGTTGACCGGCGGGCGAAATCTGGAGACATGGCCGGAGCAGACGGACACGGCACGATCATGCAAATTCCTGCAGGGCTACGACGACTTGAATGTCATCAGCAAGGCCGAGATCACGGCGATTCCTTATTTGATGCAGGAGGCACTGATTGCGCAGGCCGTGCCGCCGATCCTGAAGACGGCAACGTTCGCCGGGCTGGAAGGCTTTGCATTTCTCTGCGTCATGCTTAAGAAGATCAACTGGCTCAACGACCATCGCGAAGAAATCACGCTAAGCGCCGACGGTTCCTGAATACGCGCAGCTCCTTGAATCGACCTAACCTGCCCACTACAGTCACGCCCATGTTTTCACCAGACGCCACGCAAGCGATCCTCGACCGCGTACGCGACATCCCCATCGTTTCAACGCTTCGCTTTGAATTCATCGACTTTGGCGAGGGTACGGCGACGTTGCGTGTGCCACGCGACGATCGCTACGACGGGATCTACCGCTCGCTCCACGGGGGCCTGTTGATGACGATCGCCGACAGTGTCGCGTGTTTTGCCATTATGACGGTCACCGGGCCTGACCAAGCCATGACTACGACCGACATGAACATCCGATTCCTCGCCCCTTGTCGGAGCGACGTGACGGCCGTGGCGACAGTAATAAAACAAGGGCGAACACTTTGCCCCGTGGCGATTGACTTGTTCGACGCGGAAGGGACGAAAGTCGCGGTTGCACAAGTTACGTATATCATGCTGACGAAAGTGCCGCGGTATTGACGATGACGAATGAAATACACGTGCGATTCTTCGGGCCTGCGAGAGAGTGGGCCGGGTGTGACGACGCCCAGATTGAGATGGCGTCCAACGCGACACTGGGGTCCGTCGCCGGGATGCTGACGGAGCGTTTTCCGAAGCTCGCCACGATCGGCGGCGTGCGACTCGCGGTGAATCAGGCGTTCGTTCCGCTCGCAACGGTGATCAAGCCGGGCGATGAAGTGGCGGTGATTCCACCGGTTTCGGGGGGCTGATGGATGGACAAGGTCATACTGACACGTGAACCGCTTGACGCTTCACTCGCGGGGATGTTGAAGCGGTACGACGCGGGGGCACTGGCGACTTTCGCGGGGACCGTTCGCGCCGAAGACGATTGCAATCGACAACTGATCGCGTTGGATTACGAGGCGTATGAAGAAATGGCCCTTTCCATGATGCGGTGCGTTCGCGACCGGGCAATTGAGAAGCTTGGCGTACTTGATGTGTTTATCGCGCATCGCCTTGGGCGCGTGAAACTCGGCGAGGCGTCCATCGTGGTAGGCGTGGTCTCGGCGCACCGTGTTGCGTCGTTCGATGCATGCCGATGGATCGTGGATCAAGTCAAGATTGACGTTCCGATCTGGAAGAAAGATGTCTGGTCCGACGGCTCTGCCGAATGGGTGAACCCCGCATGGTCCTCCGAATGATGCGAACATTGGCCTCCGCTGCCGCAGGCGTGTGGCTCGGCGGGATGATTGTTATTGCCATTGTGGCGTCGACGACCTTCGGCGTACTGCGAACGACCGACGTATCGCACCCCAACACAATCGCCGGCAAGGTCATGGCAAAGAACTTCGAGCGGTTTGACCGTGTGCAACTCGCCTGCGGCGGCATCCTCGGGACATGGCAGGCTGTTGCGCTGCTCGCGGGGCAACGCAGCAAGCGCGACATCGGACGGACGGTGCTTATTGCCGCGGCGGTCACACTCATGCTGGTCAGCGTGCTGTACATGACGCCGAAGATCGTCGCGCTGCAACCGACGCTCAGCAGTGCGGAATCTGACGCCGCCGTGAAGGCTGCCTTCGACGAGTTTCATCAAACGGCCGTGCGGCTATCGCAGGCAAGCCTTCTGTTCGTTCTGGCGATCGTGCTTGAAATGGCCTGGCCGCAAGGGAAGAAAGTGAATCTATGAAACCCAGGAAGCCCACGGCCGAAACACCAGAGGTACGCGCGGAACGGGCGGGACGGATTACCGCAGCGTTGAAGAGACTCTATCCATCAGCAGACTGCGCATTGGAACATAAGTCCGCCATGGAGCTTCTTATCTCCACCATTCTCTCGGCTCAATGCACCGATGAGCGGGTGAACATGGTCGCGCCCAACGTTTTCAAACGCTATCCGACGCCGGCCGACCTGGCGAAGGCGAATCCGTCGGAACTTGAGGGAATCATCCGGTCCACCGGCTTCTTCCGAAACAAGGCGAAGAACATCATCGGCGCGGCGAAGACCATCGTCGGTCGATTCGGCGGCCGTGTACCGGACACGATGGAGGAACTGTTGGAGCTACCCGGCGTCGCCCGCAAGACGGCGAATGTGGTCCTTGGAACATGGTTCAAGAAGAACGAGGGCGTGGTCGTCGACACGCACATTGGCCGACTGGCCCACCGGCTCAGGCTCACGTGGCGATCCAAGGACGACAAGGACGCGGTGAAGATCGAGCAGGATCTGATGGAGGTGCTGCCGCGCGACGAGTGGACGTATGTCGGTCACGCACTCATCTGGCATGGGCGAAAGGTCTGTGCCGCGCGCAAGCCACTCTGCGAGCAATGCTCGCTCACGAACGATTGTCCGTCGGCATTCACGTTTGGCCCGACGGATAAAGCTGATACAGCATCAGATAAACGAGCACGCCTGTCACCGAAACGTAAAGCCAAATCGGCAGCGTCCACCGGGCGACGCGGCGGTGCTTCTCGAACAGGCCGCGAAAGGCGCGGACGAGCGTGATCCCGACGAAAACGGGCACCGTCGCCGCAAGCATGGTGTGCGACAGCAGTATCGAAAAATAGACCGTGCGAATCGCTCCCTGCCCCGTAAATTTCACCGAGCCGACCTCGAAGTGATAAATCAAGTAGCAAGCGAGAAACGCGGTGGAGACGATGGTCGCGCCGATCATACACGTCTTGTGCGCGGCAATACGCTTTTGCCGAATGAAGAAATAGCCCGCGATGAGCAGGATCGTCGCCGCCGTGTTGAGAAGGGCATTGACGTGCGGCAAGTCGCGAACGGTCACCGGCTGCCCTCGCGGATGAGGGATTCCATGTCTCGCATCATTTTCTTTTTCTCGTCGGGGTCCATGGGTCGGTCCATCGCGCCGATCATGTCGTATTCGTCGGCCTCATTGAGGCAATAGTAGTAACCACGGATGCGTCCCTTGCGATCCACGAGGACGAAGCGGGTGGAGTGAAGCAATTCCTCTTCCTCCTCCGGCGTCTTCGGAACCGTCAGCTTGAACCCATCGGCCACCAGCGAACGCACGATCTTCTTTTCGCCGGTCAGAAACAGCCACCGTTTGGGGTCGGCCCCGCGCGTTTCGGCGTAATCGCGAAGCACGGCCGGCGTGTCGTTTTCCGGATCCACGCTGATCGAAACGCACAGCACCGAGTCCTTCCGATCCCGCAGCAGCTCCGCCTGAAGCGTCTGCATTCGTTTCGACATGACCGGACACGGACCGGCGCAGCCCGTGAAGATGAAATCGGCCACCCACACTTTTCCACGAAGGTCGTTGAGCGTCACCGTTTTGCCGCTGCGCTCGGTCAGGGAGAACTCCGGCAATTCGGCCACGATGGGTAACTCGCTTTGCTGCCCCATGCCCATCACACCGCGCGTGCGAGCCGCGTCAACCCGCGCATATTGAACGTACGCCACGCCGCCTACGCCGACAAGCGTCAGGAGCATCAAGATCCAGAATCCTCGTCCCGGCGCGGCATGGGGATCCATCGGAGGTGGTTCGGCGGATGGTGCGTCGCTCGTTGGGTGTTCGCTCATATCAGTGAATCAGTGCATGGCCTGTGTGCTCTCGCGCGTCACCGTGCGAATGAGCGACCAGAACATGATAGCCGCGAAGGCGACGGAGACGACCAAGGCCGTTCCCCACCCTTCCGTCGGTACCGTTCCGCCTGAGTAGACCGCAGCGCGAAGGAGCGTAACGCCATACGTCATTGGGTTGAGCATCATCAGGTAGTACATGCCTTTTGCAGCGCCGCTCGTCGGGAAAAAGGCCCCGGAGAGGATGAGCATCGGCATCAGGAAGAGGTTCATCACGGCGTGGAATCCCTGCGTGCTTTCCATCTGCCAGGCAATGAGGAAACCGAGGCTCGTAACCGAAAACGCGACGATCACCATGACAGCGAACGACGCAATGAATGTCACCACGTGAAGGTGTATCCCCGCTGCTCTGCCAAAGAAAAGAAAAAGGATCGCTTGCCCCACCGCAAGCGTCGTGGCGCCGAGGACCTTTCCGAGCGCGATTGACGTGCGCGGCACTGGTGCGGCGAGCACACCCTGCATGAATCCTTCCTTGCGATCGTCAATGATCGAAATGGTCGAGAAGATTGCGGTGAACATCAGGATCGAGGCGATGGCCCCGGGGAACGAATACTCCAGATAATGGGTTGACTCCGCGGCCCCCGGCAGGCGAAGCGATTTTCCAACGCCGTAGCCCATGATGAGCCAGAAAACGAGTGGGGTGCCGAATGCGCCGATTACGCGGCTACGCTGGCGAACGAAACGCACCATCTCGCGCTTCCACAGCGTCCATGTCGGCAGCCACCATCCAACCGTATCGGCATCTCCTGCGATCATCCCTCCAACCCTCCATCGAATCGATGGCCCGTATGGTGCATGAAGACATCCTCCAGGGTCGGCTTGCCGATGGTCATGCTGCGAATGCGATCCTGGAACGATTCCAGCACGAGCGACATCATGCGACCCGCATCGGGTGTTTCGATTCGAAGCGTCTGTCCTACGACCATCGTGATGCAATTCAACTTCGCCTCAATCAAATCACGGAGGGAAACGGCGTCCTCCGTTACGATCGTGATGCAGTCTCCACCCAGTCGTGATTTCAATTCCGACGGACTCCCACATGCAACCAGTTTCCCCCGATCCAGAATACCGACGCGGCCACACCGTTCGGCCTCATCCATGAAGTGTGTCGTAATAAGGATCGTAGTGCCTTCCGCTTCCACCAATTCCTGTAGATTGCGCCATAAGTCAAATCGAGCGCCCGGATCGAGTCCGGTGCTTGGCTCGTCAAGGATGAGCAACGCAGGCCGGTGGAGCATGCACTTGGCAATCTCCACGCGCCGTCTCAAGCCGCCCGAAAGCGTCTTCACCAAATCGTCTGCCCGATCCGCCACACGCAGCCGTCCGAGTGAATTCTCAATGCGATTCTCAAGGTCGCGACCCTTGAGGCCATACAGATTGCCGCCGTGGCGGAGGTTTTCGCGAGCGCGCAAGTGAATGTCGAGGCTGGGTGATTGAAATACAACGCCGAGCTTGGAACGAACCTGCGATCGCTCGCGCACGACATCGTGTCCGCAAATCGTTGCCCGGCCGCCGGTCGGAGGCAGAAGCGTCGTAAGTATGCGAAAGAGCGTCGTCTTGCCGCCGCCGTTGGGGCCAAGGAGGCCGAAGATTTCACCCGGGGCGACACTGAAGGAAATGCCATCGAGCGCTACGCGTTCGCCGTACTGGTGACGCAAGCCCTCAACCGCGACGACATCGGACACGGTACACCCCCCGCCTATGGCGTGGAACGATCCAGCACGAGAAGCGTCATGAGGAGCGGTAGATAGATGACCGTGGCGAGGAGCATTGTCCGCGCCGTCGCATGAGACAAGTCCTTCGCCATTCGCACCGCGACCACAAACAGCCCCGCGCCCAACAGCACCGCACCAATCCCTGCAAAGGGCCCGGCAAACCCCAACATGGACGGCGCAAGGCTCACGACGATCATGAGCATGGTCAGCGTGACGGTTTGCACCCGTGTCGCGCGGCCGGATGGATCGACCGTGGAGAGCATTTGATAGCCGCCCCGGGCATAGTCCTCGCGGTACATCCACGCGATGGCGAAAAAGTGTGGCAACTGCCAAACAAACAGAATTGCGAAAAGCAGCCACGCCGGCGTTGCGAGGCCGTTGTGCGCTGCAGCGAACCCGATCATGGGTGGGAGGGCGCCGGGGACAGCCCCGACCCAGGTGTTCCACGCCGTACGCCGCTTGAGCGGTGTATAGGCGAACAGGTAAAGGAAGAGCGTCAACGCTGCTAACGCAGTAGCGAGCGGATTCGTGGCAATCCAAAGGTACGCCAAGCCCACGACCCCGCAGACAATGCCAAACGCCATCGCTTCGGCAGGCGTCAGTCGGCCGGCGGGGATTGGCCGGTCCGCGGTGCGAATCATAAGGCGGTCAAACTCGCGCTCCATGTATTGATTGAGCGTGTTCGCTGCGATCGCGACCAGCGCGGTTCCAATGATTGCGTTGGCAAGTGCGAGCAAACCAACATCGCCGCGGGTGCCGAGACAGAAACCGATGGCGGTCACGATGAGCACGAGCACGCTGATCCGCAGTTTGCCCAAGATGCAGTAGTCGGCGAAACGCATTCGCAGGAGTGCGGGAAGGCTCTGTGCGATCAGCGGCGGCACAGTTCCAATTGCGCCTCCGATGTCGCTCTTTTCAAGGGGTTGCATTCTCATGCGGCCACCCCCGCCAATGCGCACGATGGCTCTGTTTCCCGAGCAACGGATCGCACGCATCGAATCGACATGAGCGTCATGAACCACGCCGTGCCGAGCAGGCTCGCTCCGACGGCGACATGCGCCGTCGTGATGCGCGGGTTCTTGCCGGACCAGACTGTCCATGCACCAAGCCCCAATTGAACGAGGAGGAGCACAATTGCGATTACGGCCGGGCGACGAATCGCCTCTAAATTGCCGTGCCTGCGGAGGAGCGTGATCGTCACGGCGAGGAGCGTCACTGTCGCAAGGATCGCGCCCGCGCGATGTGCGAGGTGAAACGCGACTTGTTCGACCGTGACTTGCTCATACTGCCACGTCCAGCGGCGATCGTAGTTGTATTGTTCGACGGAGGAAGCGGACAGATCTGGAACGACCTTGCCATAGGCCAGCGGGAAATCGGGCACTGCCAGGCCGCTCTCAGTATGTCGCATGACCGCGCCAAGGATCAACTGCAGGAAAACGACGCCGGTGAGAATCATGCACAACCGCTTTGCCGGCCACGCAGCGGACGACACCACGGGGCGGGCATCACTGTTCCACCACGGCGACGTGAACACCGCGAAGGAGACCACAAGGCAAAAGAAGCTCTGCGCCAGACATCCGTGGAAAACCGAGATTGGAGCGGGCAACAGGTAGCGAACCGTTAGCCCGCCGAGGATTCCCTGTGCAATCACTGCTGCGAGGGCAAGCCAACCCAGCCTTCGCATCCAACGGCGTTCCTCGGCCCGCTGAATCCACACGGCCAGAATGATGGTCATGAAGCCGACCGTCGATGCAATCAGGCGGTGGCCATGCTCATAGAAAATCCCGCCGACCCATTTGGAGGGCGGATAAGTGAACATGTTTTGACCATACGTCGTGGGCCAGTCGGGCACGGCGAGGCCGCTGCCGGTGCTGGTGACCATGCCACCGGCGACGATGAGGAAGAGCGTGCAACCGGCAAGGAGAATGCAATAGCGATGCAGCCAATGGTTCACGCGGCCGGCGCGCGAGCCTGACGTGGCGTAATCCGTCGTCTGCGGCGCGGTCATGATGACGCGGAGTCTCCCTCGGAGCGACCGGTTGCCTCGGCGCGGGCCAATCGCCTTGCCCGAACGACGAAGGTGGCAATCATGCCGGCGAAGCAAAGCAGGACGCCATAGGTAACGACGACCATAACCACGACACCGGAGAGGGCGCCCTTGACCATGTCGGAATCCTTGTCGCCGCCGCAGACGGCGCAGGCGTGAACGGGTAGCGCAGTTACGGAGATCAAAAACACTGCCTTCACGAGAATAATTCTCAGGCGATTCATTGGTTCACTCGATCTCGAACGGACCGCCAATCGGCAAGCCGGGGCCGAAGGCATCTGGTATCAGATAGAGCTGATACCGCGAAGTTTCTTCAAAAACCAGACACCATAAACCGCTAACACGATGCCGCTCACAAATGAGCCGACACCCATATAAAAGGAAACGGACACACCAGTCTCTCGCCAATCCGTGATGGCCCAGGCGCCGAAACCGGCGCAGAGCAGCAACGAGACGGCAATGAACGCAATGTGAACCCCCTTGAGCGACATCGCTAATGCACCCCCACGTTGTCACTGACCGTGATCACTGGAATGAGCAGCAACACAAGGAAGAAGAAGGCGCAGAGCGCGAGTATGCCAAAAAGCATGGACTTTTCGGAGATCAGGTGCATGAAATAACACGCGACCAGCGATCCTTTGATGCTGGCGACGAACAATGCAATCAGTACGGCGGTGGTAACGGTCCAACCCTGATTCTGGCCCAGCATCGAGACGCCGACCGTTATTCCCGTGAAAACGAGAAGCGCGACAAAGACGGCGATGTACGTTCGCACATGCTTCTTCACATCTTCCACTGACATCTCATGATGGCTCATTGCCAAACTCCTAGAGCAGATAGAGAACCGGGAACAGGAAGATCCACACCAAGTCGACAAAGTGCCAATAGAGGCCGGTGCATTCGATGCGATTGGTGTATTTCTCCGGGCTGCGCTTCCAGATCGCACCACCGACCAGCATGAAATAGAGAATCACCACCATACCGCCGACGATGTGCAGACCGTGCAGGCCGGTCATTGTGAAATAGGTCGCCAGATAGGGGCTGTGGCGCGGGCCGAAGTTGGAGATTCGTTTGATCTTCGAGCCTTCCACGCGGACGGCCTCGCCATGGCCCGAACTGCCGTGATCTCCGTCGGGTGTGATTATGACGTACTCGGGGATGTTGAAAGCACCGGTCTTTTCGCTGCACTCCAGCTTGGGGCTGTCTGCCGTCAGGTGGCCTTTGATCGTGGTCACTTCATGTCCGCCGACCGGCATCGGATCGTTTAACCAGACCTGATAGTGATGAAACTTGTCGGTGTACTCGAAGTACTTCACCACAAGGAACGCGCCGGCACAGAGAAACGTGATCGTCAGCCAAACCTGCGCGGAGCCGAACTTTTTCATCTTCAATGCCGCCCATGACATGACCATCGTCACCGACGAACTGATCAGCACGGCCGTGTTCAATGTGGCCAGCGGGACGTTTAGTATCTCGGAGCCGTGCGCGGGCCATTGCCCCGGGGGCGCACCCACGCGGAGCAGTACATAGGTCGAAAACAACGCGCCGAACAGCATGATTTCGGAGGCCAGGAACAGCCAGATTCCGAATTTGCCGTTGTACATCCCCGTAAGCGGATGCGGCTCAAGATCGTGTGGGATGACCGTCGTGGACAAGGATCAGGCCTCCATCGCAACGTGTTGAGGACAATAGTCTTTGCTTTTACCGGGGACGCTGTATTCATACGGGCCGCAATAGACGACCGGTGTTTTATCGAAGTTGCCGTGCGGCGGAGGCGACGGGGCCGCCCATTCGAGCGTCGTCGACTCCCACGGATTCGCATCAACTTTGCGGCCTTTGAACATGCTGTAGAAGAAATTGATGATGAACGGGAGCTGAGCCAATGCCAGCAACCACGCGCCGTAGGACGACATCTTCGTCAATCCATGGGCAATGGAGCCGTGCAACTGCTCGGTTTGGTCATATTGGCGACGCAGCAGCCCGGCCATACCCTGGAAGAACATGGGCATAAAGACGACGTTGATGAACACAAAGCTCGGCCAGAAATGCAGCTTGCCGAGGAACTCACTCATCTTGCGGCCGGTGACCTTCGGGAACCAATAGTAGATTCCCGCGAACATGGCAAAGATCGTGCCGGGGGCCACAACATAGTGGAAGTGGCCGATGACGTAGTACGTATCGTGCAGGTGGATGTCGGAGGCGGTCAGACCCAGCGGGAGGCCCGTCAAGCCGCCGATGGCAAACATTGGCAGGAATGCGAGGGCGAAAAGCATCGGTGTGTTGTAGCGAATCGATGCGCCGTACAGGCTGAGTATCAGACAGGTCAGAACGATGACCGAGGGCACCGAAATGACCATGGTCGTCGCCTGGAAAAACGTGCTGAGCGTCGTACCCATGCCCGTCATGAACATGTGGTGCGCCCAGACGATGAACGACATGAACCCGAGGAAAATGACAGAATAGACCAGCGACTTGTAGCCCCACAACGGCTTGCGTGTGTTGGTGGCAATGACCTCCGAGACGATGCCCATGGCAGGCAGAATGAGCACATAGACTTCGGGGTGGGCGAGAAACCAGAAGAGGTGTTGCCACAGCAGTGGGCTGCCGCCGCCCGACATGTGGGTTTGTGGCTCGGAGGAAAACACGAGGCCGGACGGCATGAAGAAACTTGTACCGGCCAAGCGATCCATTAATTGCAACACGCCGGCCGCTTCCAGCGGAGGAAATGCCAACAGCAACAGGAATGACGTCACCAACTGGGCCCAGACAAAGAACGGCAGCCGGAAGAAACTCAGCCCTTTGGCCCGCATTTGCACGGTGGTCACGATGAAATTCACCGAGCCGAGCAGCGACGACGTGATCAACAGCACCATGCCCAAAAGCCAGACGGTTTGCCCGCTCGATGCGAATACGGAGAGTGGTGGATACGACGTCCACCCGGACGCAGCCGCACCACCTTTGATAAAAAAGCTGGTGAGCATGGTGACGCCGCCGCAAAAATAGACCCAATAGCTCATCATGTTGAGCTTGGGGAAGGCCATATCGGGAGCACCGACCTGAAGCGGCAGCACATAATTTCCGAAACCGCCGACCGCGAGGGGCACGATGGCAAGAAACACCATGATGGTGCCGTGCATCGCGCCGAAGGCGTTGTAGCCGTCGCCGACGAGCACGCCGTCCGCGGCGATGTCCTTGCTCAGGTACTGACCGATGAAGGGGATGGCCTGGCCGGGGTAGGCCAACTGCCACCGCATGATCATCATCAGCGTGAAACCGAAGAACAAAAACAAAAGAGCCGTCACGGTGTATTGGCAGCCGATCATCTTGTGATCGACGGAGAAGATGTACTTCCGCCAGAAGGGCAAATCGTGCCCGTGGTCGTGATGGCCGTGTGAGTGATCGTGATGTCCGCTCATATCCGACAAACCTTGTTGAAGAATCGTGAATTCGGGTCGCAGTCAAGCGACGCCGCGCCGATTAGAAGTCCGTTTGCATCTCGGGTTTTTTGGAAGACTCGGTGAGCCACTTCGCAAAGTCCTCGGCCGTATGGGTCATGACCTGGGCCTTCATCTTGAAATGGCTGTTGCCGCAAAGCTGGGCACAGACGATCTCAAGCGGATTACGAGGCTCCAGGGTAAGTTCGGTCAGCCCCTTCTTACGAAGCTGTTCGAGGAGTTCCTTACCCTTTGTCAAATCCGCGCCGAGGTCGGCCCCTTTCGCGAGGACGACTTCATCCTTCACTTTGTGATCGACCGCGGCAACGAGATGCCGAACTTTGTACCACTCGGCCTTATCCATCGGAACGACGGTCTTCATTTGCGGCCGAATGGAATCAGTCGTCGCATTCTTGTCGATCGTGAACCAGATCGGAATCTCCATACCGGGAATCACGTCCTGCTTCACACGCATCGTGGGGATGTCGAAGGAGTGAATGACGTCCTTGGATGTAAGGCGCAGATAAATCGGCTTGTCTACCGGCAGGTGGCACTCATTTACACGAACGATGTCATCCTTCGACGCAGGATCGTCCTCCGCCAAGCCGATGGGGTTGCTCGCGGAAATCAGCGAGGACCTTGTTGCGCCGAATTTGCCATCCGGGCCGGAATAATGGAAGTTCCACTGGAACTGTTCCGCAACGACTCGCATTTCAAGCCGCTGGTCGGGCGCCGGAGGATTGTTCTTGTAGTCGGCCCAGACCGGCATCGACATGCCCAGAAGCAGGAAGGCCTCAAATATCGCGACGCCGACCTCGGCATATTTGGAAACTTTCGCCTTGATCGGCGTGTACGTCGCCTTATGCCCCGGCCGGGCGCGGAAATTCATGAGGCAATAGACGAAGAAAATCGCCCACGGAATGAAGATGACGAACATGAATACGTGAACCACGTCGATCAACTTGTCGATCGAACCGCCGTGCTGTGAATAGAGCGGCGGGGTCCACGCCCCGTAATGGGTGGAGGCGAGCAGCAAATTCACGAAGTTCTCCCACTCTTCGCCCGCGCTTCCCGGGACCGCACCCGGGAAGCGAGGCGTGATGCGTCCTGAAATTACTTACCGGCGTTCGCCTGATTGGCCAGCGTGCCGTTTTCCTTGACGATGACTTCTTTCATCTTGTCGGAGGCGTCGCTCGACTTCTTGGGGCCGAGCTTGAACTCGATGTCCTTGGTCTCGCCATCCTTAATCGTCACTTTCTGCGTGACAGTGCCGAAGTTCTCGTGCCAGGCCTCGATCTCATACTCGCCGGCCGGCAGATTCTTCAGCTCAAACGTGCCGCGCTTGGACTTGTCGCCGCCGTCATTCTCATGGCTCTTGGTGACGTCAAAGAACGGGTGCGTGCAAACACCGACAAAGCACGACATCCAGGCATGAACGTCGCATTTGACCTTGACCATGATTTCCGGCTTGTTGAAGGTGTCGCCACTCTTGAGCTCCTTCACCATGCCGGCGTTGGGCTGGGCGAAGTTGAACTGAGAGTTCTTCTTGGCAAGCGAATGAATGTTGTGGTTGGTCGGGTCGCTGTTTTTGATCTGGATCGTCTGGCCGGCGACCATCCCGAGGATGTGCGGGTGATACATACAACCCTGCTGATCAATCGTGACCGGCTCGGTGGGCGCGTCATACTTGCCCTTTAGACCGCTCTTGACGTACACGAACACATACGGAATCGTGTTGCCGTCCTTCTTATACACAATCGTGCCCTGATCGGGCTGAGTCTTGGCATGGGCCTTCGCGCAGACGGCATCAGCGTTCATCGGGGGCAACGGCTTCGGATCGGCCGCATCACCCTCAAAAACGACCTTGCCTTTGACGACGGCTGTCCCCTTCTCGTTGTCGGCCTTCGCGCCGGTCGTCGCAATCGCGAGGCTTACAAAGCCCGCCA
The DNA here is from genome assembly GCA_016235815.1 of Planctomycetota bacterium. Taxonomy (GTDB): domain Bacteria; phylum Planctomycetota; class Phycisphaerae; order UBA1845; family UTPLA1; genus JACRIM01. The sequence continues at coordinate 25,052 of JACRIM010000054.1, read as the reverse complement.
GAACCCATACTGCCGCCTTCTTACACATAACATCTGCTCCTGACGCCAAGGGCGCCTAAATATCGGGAGCCAACCGAGCAACCGGATCTCGCCGGGAACGGGGCACCCTCATTACATTAGACAGTTCGCGGAATCCTACGATAGCCTGACGCTAACCGCAAGGCTCACCGCGAGTTACCTCTGCTTATGCACCGGCTTTCAACCGGTGATGGACTCGGACTGTCGCCCAAGCCAAATTAGAAATCAAACTCCTGCTTGGCCGGCTGGCTCGTAGCCTGGCCGGGCTTTTTCGCATCGCCACCGCTGTCAAAATCAAAGTCGCCGCCCTTGGCTGGTTCCGCCGCGGCAGGGGCCGCAACTGCTCCACCAGGCTGGATCGACGTGTAGTTCCTTGCACCAAGCGTGTAAAGGAAATCGACCAGCAGCTTGGCCTGTTCGTCTGTCGACTTACCAAACTTGGCCTCCATCTTCGCACGATCCTCAGCCGGGGACGCCGAAAAGGCGCTGCCGCCCTGGAAGATCTGCGGCATGTTGGCACCCGGTTGGATGGCCTGCGGGTCTTGCAGCCACGCCACGACCCAGTCATAGCGAAGCCGCTTGGAGGTCAATGCAAAGTTTGGAGCCTTAATATCCGTCGTTGTTCCGGGGGCCTTTGGGTCGCCGGCAACGTGGCACGACAGGCATCGCAAGTTGTGGAAAAACTCCTCGCCGAGCTTGAACTCCGCATCGCCTGTGGTGTGCAGATTCGGATCGGTGAATGGGTACTCCACGTTGAAGACGCTTGCCATGAAGCTGCCGCGATTCACCACGCGGTCGTACACCCCGGCCAGCGACTTGTTTATGTCATCGGGAGTACTCGCGCTCGGCTGGAAATCGAGTGGGCCGGTCTGCTGCTTGGCCAGGGCATATCGCTTCAAAAACGCGGCCTGATCGGCGAACTTCTCATCGGTGAACCACTGCGAGGTCGCCGCGGCCGCCTTGTCGTTGCCGTGAACTTCCCGCAGGTGCTTGATAATCCCGTCGAGATCCCTCTTTAGGATCCGCGATTCATCCTGCGCAAGTCCGGCGAAGTATTCCACCAGCGTCGTAGTCTGCTCTTTCGTCAGATAGAAGCTCGGCATTCGCGCCTTGAGCCAGGGACGCAGCATTTCGACATTGTTCAAGAACGAGAAGAGCCAATTGAACTGTACCTTCGCGCCTTCCCCCCAGAGCAGGGGCGGCTTGAACCGCAGGCTGCGCGGATCGGAATCCGACAAGCCGGTGTCGGTCGAATAATACTGGTGAATGTTCGCGTCGTTGCCTTCGATCGTGTGGCAACCGATGCAGTTCAATTCCCGCACCAAGGCGCGGCCCTTCGCAATCTTTCCGGCCGGGGTGCGCTCATAGGGAATCTGCACGTCCTTTGCCACATTTGCCTGACGCAAGCTCAGGACATAGGACACCAGCGAACGGGCCTCCTCATCACTGAGGAAGAAGTTCGGCATCTTCAGCTTTTCATACGGCTTCTTGATCTTCTTGCGATCCCAGATGCGCGGGTTTCGCAGCTTGTGATAGGCGAACGATGCATGGTTGTGCAGAATTTCATTCGGTGGATTTCCGGCGGCGTCGCGGGCAAGGTGTGCAAACTCCGGCGTGTTCATGAACAGGTTGCCGAACACGTCGTGCTGCTTTTCCAGCTCCTCCTCGAAGGGCGGCGAGAAGAAGGCAAAGTCAAGCTGGCTCATGAATTTGTCGGCCCAGAGTGTCAATTCCGTGCCGGGCCGCGTTGCATCTTCGAAACCGGCAATGGTGTGACACGAATAGCAGCCGTAATGGCCGATCATTTTCATGCCGAGGAAGAGGCGTTGCCGGTCAGCAAGCGTCGGTGCGTGTTGGCTGAGCAGGGCGGCAACTTGATTACGACCACTGTCGCCGTCGCCAAAACTCCGATACGTCTGGGCCACGATCGACGAAGTCAGCCGGCCGTATGGATCATCAGGGCTGTTCTTTTCATCGTTGAGAATGCGCTGGCTGACGGCCGCGGTGTTCTGTCCGCTGAGCAGATCGAGAATCAGGCTTCGGGCCATGTCCTGATGCTTTGCGTCGTCGGCGATGGGCTGCGATGAAAAATCATCGTTTCGAAGCGTAAGCAGGTATGCGGCGACGTCGAGAATATCCTGATCGGTCTTTTTCTTGCGTGTTGCCTCGTCATCGGCCCAGTAGACATTATCACGGAAGAGACGCGGCATCCGCGTGTAGGACGAATAGTGACGCGGCTCCCTGAGCCAGTTGTACAACCACTGCCCTGCCTTGCTCCGTTGGCTCTCGTCGCCGGCGTCGGGGACAAACTTGGTTCCAAGACCCGAAAGATCGGGAGCCACGCGTGTATAAACCGGCGGCACATACGTCTTCTTTGGATCGGGGTCGCGCCCTTCCCGGTCGGCGGCCAGTTCTTCCTGGCGTTTTGCCTCGGTCGCCTTTTCGCGTCGCGTTTTTGTGAAGTTGTGCATTGCATAACGGATACGGTCGTTCTTGCTCAAGCCGTCATACCGTTTCTTTGCGTCGTCGTTGGCCAGTCCCTGTACGTGAACAAGATCCGTGACGATCCACCGCTCACCCAGGGTACGACCGGAATCATCCAGGGGATCCTTGGCATCGAGATTCGCGTGGCAGGCGAGGCAGCCAATTGAAGTAAAGAGTTCCTCGCCTCGCTTTGCGTCGCCGGTCATGCCGGATGGGACCGGCACCGCGTCAAACGGTTTCGAGAATGTCCGCAGATATTGAACGATGGACTGAATCTCGGTCTCAGTTCGGACGACCGGATCAGGATCGAACTCATTGGCGCTCGAAGGGAGATTGTTCTCCTGTTTGAAGAAGTGCGGCATCCATGTCGATGGCCGGAATTCTTTCGGGTATTCGACCCATCGCTCCATAAAACCGGCGGACAGCTTGCTGGCCACGTGCGTCAAATCAGTGCCGACGCGCCGTGAATCGTTCAAACCTTCAACCGCGTGACAGTTGATGCAACCGACCGTCGTGAAGAGATCGCGACCCTCAACAACGCGATGGGCCGATTCGAGCGGTTCCGTCTTGCGTCGCTCAAGGTCATAGGTTTGCTGGTGGCACTTTCGGCAACTGGCCGACGTGTAACCCGGCAGCAGCATGGGCCGTTCCCAGAACTCCTCAATGAGGTGGAACGTGGCCAAGGGCACGCCCAATTCGCGGACGTAATATTGCTCTTCCCAGTGTTTCTTTTCCGCTTTGTCTTTCGGCGTGTGCGCCGCGAAGACAAAATCCGTTTCCTGGCCGCTGCCCTCGTGACAAACGGTGCATCCCATGGTCTTCATCGGGTGCGCCGACGTTGGCGCGATATACAAATCCAAATGCGGGTGAGCCCGCAGCTCGCTCTTAAGATCGACCTTCGGGCGACCTTCGTGTTCCAGGTACGTGTTCATCGCGGCCAGGAGGCTTGTGAAATAAGTGATGCGACGCGCTTCATCCAACTGATCGAACCTCAAAGCCGACTTACCGTCACTCGCCTTTGGAGCGGTGGCGAATAGAATGTCGCGAACGATTTGATTGAGCTGATCTTCGATTACCCCACGCGTCAGCGGTTTGTCCTTCAACAGCGGCAACACATCGGCGGTCTTGATCTCCGGACGATTGATCTCGGTGAGATAATCGTTTGCACCGCTCACCATCGCCGAAACGAACTTCGCCCTGCCGGCGTCGTCCAACGTCACACCGCTCTTGGTGAACTCCGCAACGTCAACGTCCGCAAGACGGCGGGTCAGCACTTTCATGAGCCGCTGATTTTCCTGCTCGAGCACTGTTTGCACGGCCTGCGATGCAATCGCAGTCTCCGTCTTCTTTACGAAGGCTTCCATCGTAAAGGCCGGGTTATCGATGCCGACGTGGCAGGTAATGCACCGGTCCGTAACGTATGAATCCAGGAAGTTGTAATTGAAGCGGATGCCCTTCATGAACACCTGCTGAACTTCCTCACGGCCTGGCACGCCCTTGGGGGCGAGATAATCCAGGCCGGGAATATTGAACGCCATGCGAGCAAGCCCCGGGCCGTACATGCTGTCGAGACGCTCGGCGTCCGCCAGCCCTTTTTCATAGGCCGAAAGCACTTTTTGTGCTTCACTGCGCTTTCGGTACAACTCTTTCAGCTTCGATTTCTTGTCGCGGATGTCATCTTCCAGCGCATCCTGCTTTTTCTTTAGAGCGGCGGTGACCTTCACGCTTGCGTCGTAATCGGCCTTAAGGGCAACCGTCTTCGGATCGTCCGGGCCATGCAGCGTCTTGGCTTCTTCCACGTTGAACAGCTTGACCTGCAACTCCGCGTTGCGGTTGCCATAATCGAGTGCCACCGCCTGTGACTGGCCGGTGAGAAGCTTTTCCGCAGCGAGCAATTCGCGTTCACGGGCTTTCAACTCCGGGGAATCGAGTTCCTTCTGAGCCTCATCGACCGCGGACTTCAACTTCGCGTGTTTTTCCTTTTCGGAAGGGTTCTGATAGCTCAGCGCGTCAAAGTGCGCCATGGCCGATCGCAAATTGAAATACTCCCGCTGCGTATGCCGCCAGGGCCGGTTGAAATCATGCCAAAGCATCCAACCCGATGCCACGAGGCAAAACACCGCCGAGACAGCGAACCATCGGTTCAAACGGCGTGGGGAATACAGCGTGTCCGTAGTGACGGGCATGTCGAACTCTCTCGGGCTACCCCGCTAAATATTGAAGAACCACTCCGTGATGGCCACGAAGTACTTCAGGTTAAACAACCATCGCAAGACCATCTTGATCGGAACGAACATCATCCACGACATCAGCAGCCAGAAGATTGCATAACGAATCAGCCCGATCTGCGCGTAAATCTTCTTGCAGACCGACTTCGCAAGCAGGACTGGCAGCACAAAGAAATAGCCGCCGAGGATGAACAACCCCGGGGCTTCGCGAATTAGATAAACCGGGAGACCAAAGGATGCCTGGGTCGGAACGCCGGGCTTCCACAGGCCCGTCTTCTCCGGCAGAACCACCCAAAACACTTCGGCAACGTTAATGTTGAGGAGCGCCGCAGGCCGGTGCGGATCCCACGTCTCGTATGGCCCGAACAGATTCCAGTTCGGCCCGCGTAGAAAGGTGCCGAGGACGATGAGCACGATCCACATGATGCCGAAGCCGAACATAAAGGTTGTGATGACCATGGGCCGCTGGCTGAATGTGTAATACCCGTTGCCGCGCGGATTTTTATCGATGTATGGAAGTGCGATCAGGCCCACGATAATCAGGCCGGGTAGCAACACACCTGCAATCCACGGATCGAAATAGACGAGTAGCTCCTGCAGGCCGAGGAAGTACCACGGGGCCTTCGACGGGTTGGGGATATTCGTAGGGTTCGCCGGCGGCTCCAGTGGGGCCTTCAGCAAAATGGCCCACACAATAAGCACGGCGGTGCAGAGGATGAGGCAGATTAGCTCGGTGAAAACGAGGTCGGGCCACACCAGGACCTTGTCATCCGCGCCGCTTTCGATGAGCGGTAAACCGCGCGTCATTCGCTCATCGTTGATGGCGGCCTGGCGAAAGGCGAGCCAGATGCAGAACAACGTCGAGAAGATCATGATGGTGATCGGGACGTTGTCGGGCTTTTTGATAATGAGGAAAAACGCATGATCGAGCATGCTGCCGACATAGAAAACGGTGAAGGCGAACAGCAGCGTCAGAGCCATTCGCGGCTTCGTCCATCGTCGATACGTCAGCAGGCCGACCATCAGGATGATTGTGGTAAGCGGCACGAAGTAATAGGGAGCGCAGAGATGATTGATCGTCTCTTTCAGCGCGTCGAGCGGCCCATGTTCGGCCGCTATCGCTTCGCTCGTCGCCAGCATTGATCGCATCGGATTCATCGGCATCGTGGTTCGTCTCTATCCTTGACTCACATCGTCACGCAGCATTACAGCGGCCCCGAGATGCCCCCATCCTTGCGGATGCGCCAGAAGTGAACGGCGATCAGCACCGTCACCACCACAGGAATAAATACGCAGTGCAATACATAGAACCGCAGTAACGCATTAGGCCCGACCAGCGTTCCGCCGAGCAGACTGAACCGGGCATCCGATCCGGCGTGAATCAGCGGAACTCCGGATATCTGCAAGAGCGCTGCACCCGGCCCTTCATGCCCCGCAACGGGTGTCGCACGTGCCATGTTTGATCCGACCGTGATGGCCCACATCGCCAGTTGATCCCAGGGGAGCAAATACCCGGTAAACGAGAGCAGCAGCGTCAGTGTCAGCAGCACGACACCGACACCCCAGTTGAATTCCCGCGGCGGCTTGTAGCTGCCCGTCAGAAACACGCGCAGCATGTGCAGCCAGATCGCGATCACCATCGCGTGCGCCCCCCACCGGTGAATCTCGCGGAGAAGGCCCAGCGTTACATGCGCTCTCAGTGCAATAATGTCGGCGTATGCATACTCCACCACCGGCCGGTAGTAGAACATGAGCAGAACGCCCGTAATCGTCTCGGCCAGAAACAGGAAAAACGTCAGACCGCCCATGCACCACGTGAATGACAGGCGAATGCCGCTCTTGCGCACCGCCACAGGGTGCAAGTGCAGGAACACGTTGCTGAGGATCGCCATGGCCCGCGTCCGGCGATCCTTCGGAACGCCATGACGAAAGATCGAGCCCCATACCTGGCTCTCGCGTACATAGTCCCCGACCGCGTTAAACAAACTCATGTCACGTCCGTCTCTAGGAGTTGGTAGTCCCGGCTGATTCCACTCGCACCTTTACGCCGGAATGCTTGCATCGGGGTCGTTCCAGACCGCCGTGTCCGTCGGACCCATGGCCAAAAACTTGCGGGAACGATCCACGATCACTTCATCGCCGTCAAGATACACCTTGAACCGCTCCAGCGGCCGCGGCGCGGGGCCTTCGAAGTTACGACCATCCGGTTTGAATCCGCTTCCGTGGCAGGGGCACTTGAACTTTCGATCATTCGGCAGCCATGAGGGAATGCAACCCAGGTGCGTGCAGATAATCGACACGGCGCAGATGCGATCCTCCTCGCGGATGATCCAGAAGCCGCTCGGCTTCACGGGTTTGAAGTCTTCGTTTACATCGCCCGGCGCCATGGCTCGATACTTCGCAATCGACCCACAGCGCACCTTTGGGTCTTCTTGTTCGAGCACATTGGGCGCCATGAATCGGTTGAATGCTGCAAGCGGCACTGCGCCAAACGCCACGGCCGTCGCCGCCCAGCCGATGCCGAGCATGAGGTCGCGCCGTGTCGGTTCTGTCGCTTCCGCCTTTGTCTTTTCGAGGACTTTCTGTTGCCGACCATCCGGAGGAAGCTGATCCGGTGAAAGCTTGGGCAGATGCTTCATCCCCTCGGGCAAGCCCTGTTGCAGGACGGCATGGCCGCCGCGCGACGTGGTCGCCGCAAGCAACGCTTGAATCGCCGGGTCCATCACCTTCGGCTTCGCGGGGGTGGCGGCCTTTGCGGGTGAACCCTTTGCCGTCGCCCCTGTCGGTTCACCATGCGATGCAGCCGGAGCAGAAGGAGCCGACGGTTTTGATGCAAATGCCGCAGCCTCAGCCTCGCTCACTTCAACAGGCGTCAGATCAAACTTGATGACGTTGACCGGGCACTCTTCGGCGGACTGAATAATGTCTTTCGTGAGCGGCTTGGTGAACTCCATATCCAACGCGGCCGGTCGAATAATGCACGTCTCATTGTCGTGCTGCACCTCAAACACGCTCGGCGCGGTCGTCTCGCACGCATCGCAAACGATGCATCCCGGGGCGATCCACACCTTCGTTACCATTTCGATGGTCGGCATTACGACACCTCGCCACCTTCCTGCAGCCGAACCGCGGTTCCATCCGCGTCTCGGCGAGTCCATTCCGCCTTTTGCAATCCCATTTTCTCGTACGCCACCCGCGCCGCGTCACGCACCTGCACCGATGAATCGTTCTTTAATCGCCCCACCAACGCGGCCAGGTCCGCGTCCTTAACATGGGAGGCCGCTTCAATCGCGCTGCGTAGGTTATTGGAAACCTCGACGTCGGTGAACTTTCGGCGGATTGTTGAGTTCCCCTCGAGATACTCCAAATCGAGCTTTTCCCAATAGCCTCGCTCCAACATGTTGAGCAGGACCATCTTGCCACGAAGGTCGCCCAAACGGGCAAGCGTCATCGCCGCGTTCCACTGAATCTCGCGGTCCGATTCCAACCGAGAGGCGACCGCCTTGATGGCCGCTGGATCACCGCGTTCGGCCAGCGATGCCACCGTCGCACAGGCGACCATCTGCACTTCCGGCCGCGCATCATTCAACAGCGGAAGCACGCTCGGCAACGCCGCCTTGGCCGCGGGTGTCCCACGCAGTTCGGCGAGGGATTGGAGCGCCGTCCGCCGCGTCGTGCCGTTCGGATCTTTCAAAAGATTTGTCAGGGGCGCCACCGCCGACTCGGAACCCAGGCGCCCTAACGCCAACATCAAAAAATACTGCTGCCCCGGACCGGGTTCGGCCACGTCCTGACCAGACGGGAATTTCTCCAGTAGTCTCGCGATTCGTGTCGCGGTTGGCTCGATCTCATTTGCGGCGAGGAATTTTTCTTTGTTTTGAAGCCGCTGCGCCAACTCCTGCGATGCCTGCCATGTTTCCTTGGCATGAGGTGCAAGCAACACCCCCGCCGTTCGCTCGCCCGTATCAGACTCAATCCTCGCAAGCAGATCGACGATCGTCTCCGGTTTGTCGATCGACGTGCTTCCGAACAGCACCACCACCACCGCAACGCCGAGTAGTAAGCACACGATGATCGCCGGGACCACAAAGAGACGCGCCATTAACGTCCCGGTCATGGGCGCGGGCGACGCACCGGTCGCGTCCTTTTTGTTGGCTGCGGATTCAATCATCCCGAACACCACGTGTTGACCGCGAACAGTCTTGTGAAATAATTCACAATGTGCGGCAACAAAATAAGGCGCGAATGCCAGCGCCCTCTTCTCGTCGGAAACCAGGCGCCCCTCAGCGGGGTGCTGCCAGCGTCCGTAAAGCGAAGAGATTATTCGGAGAGTCGGGTCCAATGTCAAGCGGAATTGACCCTCCCGTCGAACCGAAATAACTCCCGTTCGTCCTTACATCACAGCCTTTTACGAGGTTTCGGCGTACACTACGAGGCTCGAAAAACCGGCCCCCGAGGCCCAACACTCCACGGAGCGGATTTCACATGCCCATTGAACTCTCCGGCCCGGACATTACCCAGGCCGAAATAGACGCCGTTGCCTCCGTCCTTCGCTCCGGCCGGATGTCCTTGGGGCCTATGGTCCCTAAGTTTGAGGAAGCGGTCGGTCACTATGTCGGCGTCAAGCACGCGATTGCGGTCTGTAGCGGTACGTGCGGATTGCACCTTCTTATTCGCGCCCTCGGTGTCGGCGCTGGAGACGAGGTCATCTCAACCCCCTTTTCGTTTATCGCCTCATCAAACTGCATTCTCTTCGAGAACGCCACACCGGTCTTTGTTGACATCGACCCCGATACGTGGAACATCGACGCGGCCAAGATCGAATCGGCGATCACCTCCAGGACGAAGGCACTCATTCCTGTTGATGCGTTTGGACAGGTTCCCGACATGGAAACAATTCTCCGTGTCGCGGCTAAGCACAAGCTCCGTGTCATTGAGGATTCCTGCGAGGCCCTTGGCAGCAAGTACAAAGGCAAACCGGCGGGCAGCCTTGCCGATGCGGGCGTCTTCGGCTTCTACCCCAACAAGCAAATCACGACGGGCGAAGGCGGCATGATCGTGACCAATGATGACTCTATCGCCGAGTTGTGCCGGTCCATGCGAAATCAGGGCCGAGACACCGGCATGAGTTGGCTGTCTCACGAACGCCTTGGCTACAACTACCGTCTCTCGGACGTCGCCTGCGCGATCGGCTACGTGCAGATGACCCGCATTAAGGAAATACTTGCCAAACGAGATCGCGTGGCCCGTCTCTATCAGGAACGCCTTTCAAACGAAAAACGTGTGACGTTTCAGAAGTTCAGCCCCGACTGCGACATGAGCTGGTTCGTCTTTGTTATCAAGCTTAGCGACAACTACACCGAGACCGATCGCGGCAACATCATCGCCGCCCTGCGCGAACGCGGCATCGGCTGCAGCAACTACTTTGCACCGATTCACCTGCAGGCCTTCTACCGACGCCAATTCGGATTCAAGCCGGGTGATTTCCCCGTCTGCGAGCGCGTCGCGGCCAGAACGATCGCCCTCCCCTTCCACAACGCAATCACCGAGGCCGACGTCGACCACGTTGTCAAAACGCTCCAAGAATTGCTGTAAGAACACCGCTCCGCGGCCAATTACAATCAAGGTACGCCGCCGGATTCAACGACTCGATCATGCGGCATGGGTGTTCATCGAATGGCCAATGCCCGCCTTATCATCGACGGCCCGCTCGACGGCGCTACTAACATGGCGCGCGATGAGGCGCTGCTGGCAAATTGTCGTGCGGATTCGCCGATTACCATTCGCTTCTACGGATGGTCCCCTGCCACGATCTCCCTTGGATACTTTCAAGATCACGCCGAATACACGCGACTCGAAAGCCCGGCACGCGATTTAGGCGTCGTGAGGCGTACGACCGGCGGTGGGGCAATTCTGCACGATCTCGAAGTCACGTATTCAATTGTCATTCCCATTGCGCATTCCCTGGTCAACGAAAAGCCCAATCACCTTTACTCCGCCGCGCACCGCGCCATCATCGCTGCGGTCGGTCATGGCGCTCAAATGATTTGGTGCCACCAACTTCCGCCCTGTGGGGAATCCATCCAACGCGGGCCGTTCTTTTGCTTTGCACGCCGTCATGCCCTCGATGTGCTGGTGCCCGATGAGTTCGGTATCGCGGGCTATTCGAAACTCGCCGGTTCGGCCCAACGACGCACAACGACGGCCATTCTCCAGCACGGATCGATCATGCTCGACAATAAGCATCCCCAACAGCCGGTGGCGACGTGGTCGTCGTTGGCCGGCCCAATCTCATTTGACGACGCCGTACAGCGTTTGATTCCCTGCTTTGAACAGGCCATGAATGTGTCGTTGGCAACAGATCCCTGGTCAGAAGAAGAACTCGCCATCGCGTCCAACATCGAAAGCAAGTACCGGGGTGACGATTGGACGATTCGCCGAATTCGTAATTGACGACGGCATCCCCAGTCGCAAGTCTCAAATGGGCAAACGCGTTTGCCAATCCACCTCGATAAACGGTCCAATTCGCGATATGATTCTCGTACGTTTCAAGCCCTTACCCATTTTCGAAGGGAGATCACCATCGTGTGTCGACACATCAAGATCATCATTGCACTCATTACACTACTTTCATCCAACGTCATGGCCGAAGACGCCGTGAAAGACTTCATCAAACTCCGCGATGACTTTGTCACAAAATTCAAACCGCTATTCATTGAGAGCGCGACGGCTTGGTGGGAGGCGAACACCACCGGCAAAGAGGAGGCCTTCAAGCGAAAAGAGAAGGCGGAGGGGGCGCTCGCCGATCTCAAAAGCGACAAGATGTTTTTCGCGAAAATCACAGGATGCAAGAAATGCGGCAAGATCGCGGACCCGACACTGGCCCGTGAGCTTGATGTGATGTATCGAATGTGCGTCCCGAATCAGGCTGACCCGGCGTTGCAGAAGAAGATCATCGCCATGGAGACGGAGGTTGAGCAGATCTTCAACACGCACCGCTCCAAGGTCGACGGGAAGGAACTGACCGAGAACGATGTGCGCAAAATCGTCGGCGAATCGACCGACTCGTCCGCAGTGGAAAAGGCGTGGAAGGGCTATATGGAGGTCGGGGCCAAGGTGGAGTCTCGATTGAAGCAGCTCGTCGCAATGCGAAACGAGATGGCGCGAAGCCTCGGGTACAAAAACTATTACGTGATGAGGCTCTCGTTGGATGAGATCAGCGAACAGCAACTCCTGTCGCTCTTTGACGAATTGGACGCGCTTACACGCGAACCGTTCGCGCAGATCAAAAAGGACATCGACACGTCTCGGGCCGCCCGATTCAACTTGAAGCCGACGGAACTTCGACCATGGCACTTTGGTGATCTGTTTTTCCAGGAAGCTCCGGCGGGCGGAGGCGGAGGCGTCAACCTGGACGACATTTACAAAGAACAAGACTTGCTGGCGCTAGCCCGCGAGTATTACGGCGGCTTGGGGATGGGGATTGACGACATCATCGCCCGAAGCGATCTCTATGAGAAGCCGGGCAAAAGCCCGCACGCCTTCTCAACGAATCTCAATCGTGGCGACGACGTACGCGTGCTCTGCAACATGAAGACCAATCTCTTCTGGGCGGATACGTCACTCCACGAACTGGGCCATGCCGTCTACGACAAATACATCAGCACCGACGTGCCGTTTCTCCTGCATGAGCCGGCGCACAGCCTGCTGACCGAAGGCTATGCGATGATGATGGGGGCAATGGCGAAGAATGAGGATTATTTGACGAAGGCGGTGAAGCTGCCCCCAGACAAAGCAGCGGAGGCGGCCAAGGCGGCGCGAAAGCACCTGCGGACTGAAAAGCTGATTTTCAGTCGATGGGCACAGGTGATGGTGCGGTTTGAGTACGCCATGTATTCGAACCCGGAACAGGACCTGGGCAAGCTATGGTGGAGCCTCAAGCAAAAGTATCAGATGTTGAATCCACCGGACGACGTGAGCCGGCCCGATTACGGTGCGAAGATTCATGTCGTGCTGAATCCGGCGTATTACCACAGCTACATGATGGGTGACCTGTTCGCGTGCCAATTGCAGGCGAAGATGGCGATGACATTGGCCGGCGGGATCGACCCGACCACGACGTGTTTCTGGAATGACAAGAAAGCGGGCGACTACCTTCGCAAAAACGTGTTCGGCCCGGGCAACTTGTATTCGTGGAATGATCTGATCGAGCGGGCCACCGGCGAGAAACTGACGGCAAAGTATTTCGCGGCGCAGTACGTAAAGTAATCGGCCATCGAAGCGCAGGAAAAAACCGCGGAGCCTGCTACATGCACACTCCGCGGTTTTTGTTTTCCTACTTCACTGCCCGATTATCGATCCGGCAGTATGGGGACTGAGCGATCCGGATCATGGCTCGCCTCGCGGAAAAACATCAACAGATTCGACAATCCGCGGAATCCGTTGACGGTGTAATTGGCCTCGAGCGCCTTGTCGATTCGCTTCTTTACGTCCGTCAGGTGTGCCAGCGTCGTCTCATCGATGCCGTCGCGTTCCACGACTTTGCCGATCTTTCGCGACAACCGCTCGACATTTCGCCGGGCAATAGCATTCGCATCGGCGGGAACCGTTCCGTCCGGATCGGTCAACACCAGGTTCATCAACATCTCAAGGTGCATCCGTTGCAGGTTGCGGCGATATCCGTTGATAAACGGCTTCGCGTCAGTTCCGGTGCGATCGCTGTCGTTCAACTCCGTCCAAATGGCATCGGTCAGAGACGTGAGATGTTCATTGAGTGTGAAGATCTCCTGGCCCTTGGGAAACTTGACCTGATTGTCATGCACACGGGCCACGGTAAACGGATTCATGAACGTCATGAGGCAGCTGTATTGCGAATTCGCGACGTAGTCATGGATGTTGAACTCGACCTGGAAATCGAAATCATCCGAACCCCAGTGCCAATTGCGGCCAGGCGCGAGGTGCGCCAAGAGATCGGGGCTGACGTCGTACGCCTTCTCTGCGAACACGTTGTCACACACGAACTTCATCGCATCGCGCTGCTTCTTGGCATCTACAATGACGATCGGAGTCCGGCCGTCCGGGTCGGCCTTGTGATCCCGGTTAATGATTTGTCCACCAACAAAGCGGGCCACGAAGTTCGCCGCCCGGCTTCGCTCACCCATGATTCGCATGAATGCCCGGCGCAGCATGGTGTACGACTGTCCGTCCTTCACAGACCATTTGCTGATGTCTTCCAGAAGCGAATCGGTCAGCGTGAACTGCCGCCGCGCGTACGCCATGACATCGCGTCCGCAGTCGAACCGATTCGACAACGGATCGGGCGAGATAAAGCCGAAGGTGTCTTCATCTGTCGCGTAGTCCAGCCCGGCCTCGGCGACGCGGGATGCGATCTTGCCGAGCATTTCATCCTCACTGTTGTACGGTTTGCCCTGATTGCGATAGCCGTATTCGATCGCCCAGTAGTCATAAGGACCAATGGACCGCGTCGTAAAGGATCCCTGCGACGTGCCGCGCGGCGACACAATGGCCGGGTTATAGTCCATCACCGAGCCGATGTTTGGATCGCCGGTCGCCTGGTGCTTTTCGATTTCGTCCATCGGCATCCACGTGCTGCCTTTGAAGTTGTGGCGAAGTCCGAGGCAGTGCCCAACTTCGTGCATCACCACTTCCTTGACGACCTGACCAATGAATTCATCGTTGTCCCGGCCAAGACCCGCCGCCTCGAGCGCAATTCCCGAGAAGAACATCTGATCCGCCATGCCCGCCGCGCACTCGCAAAGCGGCTTTCCCCGTTGCGACATGTGCTTCATCAGATTGCGGCGGAACTCATCATCCGGATCGCGTTGCAATTGAATGTTCGGCATCAATCGCTGCCATGAGGTTCGGAAGTCCCACTGAGGATGCGTCTTCAAAAAATCCTCTACGGCCGGGTTGTAGCCGAATCCCGCATTGTTCCCGCCGGTGAGTCGCTCGTAGTCGGCGACGTAATACCGAAGCATCGAATCATCAAACACGATGTCTGCGTCAAAGATTTGTCCCGTCAACGGATGCGCCCGTGACGGCCCCATCGCAAATGCACGGCCCGTTACGATCCAGCGGAAGAAGTTGTAGCGCACATCTTCAGGGTCGAGGTCTTTCGTCTCCCGGTCATAGTCCTCCTGTTGCTTGACCTCAATCGCATCGAGGAAGCCGCAGCGGGCAAACGCCTTGTTCCATTCGAGAATGCCTTCCTTGACCCATCGTCGGAACTTGAGCGGCACCGTCTTCTCGATATGCCAGATGATTGGGTTCTTCGGTGCTGAGACTTCCGCCGACGGGTCGCGTTTCTCAAGATTCCATCGTTCGATGTAGCGATTGAACAGCGTCGGCGCGTTGTGGGGCTTTGCCCAATCCTTGCGAACGGTCATGAAATAACCGATTCGATCATCCGCGGCGCGTGGCTTGTAGCTCGCCGACGATTCGGGAATCTTCGAAATGCTGTAATGAAAGAGAACGCGACGGCCGCTGCTACCGCGCATCATCGCGAGGTCCGCTGTCAGTTCGATGTTTTGAGGAAAGGCCTTGAACTTCGCCCATTTCGAAAGCGCGGGGTTCACCATGCCGCCGCCCCAGCCGCTGATGCCCGCAAAGTCACCTTTGAAGAGCTGATCGAGATCAATGATCAGATCAGCGCCCTTTGTCGTGACAATCGGTACGACTTTAAGAATCTCATCGCCACCGTAGCTGCGCTTGATGACGTCCGCGACGGGTTCATTTCCCCCTTCGACGTATCGCGGATCGACCTGCATCAGCACGAGGTTCTTATCCATCCGGTCAAAATAAACCAGGTTGTGATCGAGCTGGAACCCCGTTGCCACCGGGCCGCCCGCCATGCTTGTGGCGATCAGAAACTTCTGCCCTACCAGCGACGATGGAATGGCGGCACGTAACGAGTCCGACTTCTTGTTGTGATACAACTCAAAGAAAGGCGGCTCCGACGTTTGCACCTCTGCATAGTCCTTCATCACCTCTTCGAACTTGGGGAATTCCGGTCGCTCGGCCGGCGCACCCGCACCGGGAGGAACCACTTGGGGCACGCCCGGCGGCGGACCGGCCTGTGCGCGCACCTCAGTCAATGAGAAACTGGGAATCACTACGGCGACACCTAGCGCCACGGCGAATCGCAAACGAGCAAACATAATGTTCTCCTGGAACCGAATTGCGGTACTCCAACAACGTGGAATCGTGAAAGCGTGCGCATCCTGAGGCGCGGGCCTCAGTGACGGGGACAGTGTCTGATACGCGTTAGACCACCCGAGGTTTCTACCGGATTTCGGCGACCGTCTTCACGGACCGGCCCATTGGAATCGGCGGCCCCCGCGACCCGCCTTTTGCGATTCGACCTTCCTCGGAAAGATATCTCGATGCCATCGATTCCGGCATTTTTTAACAATTCACAGGCAAACCCGGCCGCGACGCAAAGAAAACACAGCGATTCCTGCTTGGCCAGGACGACCTAACATGCCAAAAACAAGAGACTTACACCAGCCATAGCCTAGAGCACCGTGGGTCAACAATTTCTGATCGGCCACCTCTCCAAAACCTCGTTTTCAATGTCATGAAGCGGCCCGGCGGATCTCGCGCCAATTTGACACGCATTTTTCATCGTGCTAGGTTCCCGCGCCCTTCAGCCGGGAGATTGCCCGTTTGATCGTTGAGATCACCTGAGTCGGGGCCGATATAGCACCCGATCACACGCGGCACCGCCGGCCGCAATGAAAGCAGGCCATTCAGTATGGCAAAGAAGACCGACTCGAAATCCAAATCGCCCGACGCGCCTGGTGGCAAGGGCAAGTCCCTCGTCATTGTTGAGTCGCCGGCGAAGGCCAAAACGATCAACAAGTATCTTGGGGATCGCTTCGTCGTCCGCGCCTCGAAAGGGCACGTCCGCGACCTGCCCCAACATCGTTACGGCATCGATCCCGGCAGGAATTTCGAACCGCAATACGAGATTCTCGAAAGCCATGCAAAAGTCGTCTCGGAACTGCGCGAACTCGCGGACAAGGCCGACATGGTCTATCTCGCGACTGACTTGGACCGCGAAGGCGAGGCCATCGCCTGGCATCTCGCCACAGCGCTCGAGCTTTCACCGAACAAGACTCAGCGCGTCGTCTTCAACGAGATCACCAAGTCCGCCATCACCGACGCGTTCAAGAACCCGCATCAGATCGACATGCCCAAGGTCGAGGCCCAACAGGCCCGCCGCATTCTCGATCGCGTCGTGGGTTACGAACTTTCTCCATTGCTATGGAAGAAGGTCGCCAAGGGGCTTTCCGCCGGCCGCGTGCAATCCGTCGCCGTGCGACTGATCGTCAATCGCGAGGATGAAATCCGCGCCTTCGAACCACAGGAGTATTGGGCCATCGACGGCGTTTTCTCTCCGGACCCTGCTGCTGTGACCAAGCTCCGCGCCGAGTGGACGGCCTATCTGAAATCGGGCGGCGAGACCGCTGGTGAATCGACTCAAAAAGAACAACGCGCCTGGCTCGGCGAACGAGGCTGCTTCGAAGCCGAACTCGTCGAGGTCAACAGCGCACCCTTCAAAGAAGAAGGATCCATCAATACCAAGTCGCCGGGTGAATCGCACTTCGAAAGCGCGGTCCACCGTGTCAAGCCTCTCGCCGAATCGATCGGATTCGAGACACAGAAAGTAAATGAAACCGCGTGGGAGGAGTACAAGCGTTTCGGACTCAGAAAGATCCAACTCGTCGGCGGGCTTCGCTCATCCGGCATACCCGATTTCATTGTTAAGTCCATCGAGACCAAGCGATCCAAAACGAAGCCGTCCGCTCCGTTCACGACCGCCACGCTTCAGCAATCGGCGGCGAATCAACTCCGCATGGCGACTTCCAAGACAATGAAGATTGCCCAGGGGCTTTACGAAGGCGTCGACATCAAAAACGGTGAAGGAAGCGTCGGACTTATCACGTATATGCGTACCGACTCGACGAATCTTTCCAAGGAGTCCATCGCCGCGGCTCGCGACTTCGTCGGCAAACGATTCGGCGACAACTATCTGCCTGAATCCCCCAACTATTACGCCAGCAGTAAGAAAGCACAGGAAGCCCACGAAGCCATCCGCCCCACCGACGTCACCCGTACTCCGGACTCCCTCGTCGGCCATCTGACACCCGAGCAGCACAAGTTGTATACATTGATCTGGAACCGTTTCGTCGCCTGCCAGATGACCCCCGCCGAGTGGGATTCCACCACGGTCCTTATCTCCGCGAAGACGCCAAAGGGCGAAGTCGTTTTCAAAGCCAGCGGCCGCGTTTTGGCGTTTGACGGTTTCTATAAAGTGACAGGCGTCCCCAAGAGCAGCGAGGATCAACTCCTCCCCGCGATGAAAGAAGGCCAGAAAGTCGGCCCCATCGCCATAACGCCGCAGCAGAAATTCACCTCTCCCCCACCGCGATTCACCGAAGCATCGCTGGTTAAGACACTCGAAGCCGAAGGCATCGGCCGCCCCAGCACCTACGCCGCGATCATCAAGACCATTCAGGACCGCGGCTACGTCGAACAGGAAGATCGAAAATTCCAGCCGACCTCCCGTGGCGAGATCGTGACCCGCAAACTCGTGGAGCATTTTCCGAAGATCATGGACATCCGCTTCACGAGCCACATTGAAGCGGACCTCGACAAAATAGAAGAAGAGCACATGGAATGGCACGACGTCCTCCATGAGTTCTACGACCCCTTCAAGGAAGCACTCGCCAAAGCGCACGAAGAAATGGACGCCGTTCGCGCCGAGCCGAGCGACTACGTTTGCGAATTATGCGGCAAGGCGATGGTCTACCGCCTCGGGAAAAACGGCCGTTTCCTGGCCTGCACCGGTTACCCCGATTGCAAGGTTGCCAAAAACGTCGACAAAGACGGCAAGATCGTCGAACCGGTTCATGTCGATGCGAAATGCGAAACGTGTGGCAAACCCATGGCCCTGCGCAAGAGTCGTATGGGCCCGTTTCTCGGTTGCACCGGTTATCCCGAATGCAGCAGCACGATGCCCTGCAATGACGTGGGCATCCCGCTCCGCCGCGTGAAGCCCGAAGACATCAAGGAATCGTGCCCTGATTGCGGTGCGCCGATGCAGGTGAAATTCGCGCGTGGCCGCTCCTTCCTCGGCTGCTCAAAGTATCCCGAGTGCAAAGCCACGAGCCAGGTGCCCGCGGACATCTACATCGAAAAACCAAAGCCTGAGGATGCCGGCGCGCGCTGCGACAAATGCGGACGAAAAATGGTCATTCGCAAGAGCCGACGCGGACCATTCCTTTCGTGTTCCGGCTTCCCGCGTTGCCGCAACGCGATGCCGATGGAAAAGCTCGATCACCTCAAAAAACTCGACGCCGATGGCCAAATCCCCGATGCACCCATCGCCCCCGTCAAAGGCAAGGCCGGCAAAGCCGCGACAAGGGGAAAGAGCGTTCGACTCACCAACGAGCAGGTCTCCGCCCTCGGCACTCCCCCCGCCGGCTTTGCATGGACCCGAACCGGTCGCCCTGTCGTTGAGAACTGGCCTGCCAATGGTCTGAAGTGCTTCCACTGCGGCGGCGACATGAGCCTTCGTACCGGCCGCTTTGGCCATTTCTACAGTTGCGGCAAGTGCCGATCCGTCGCCAACCTTCGCGGCGACGCCAAAAAACGCGCCGAAGAGGAAATGCCGCAAGAGGCCAAAGCGAAGCCGATCGAAACCGACGTGAAATGCCCCGACTGCAGCTCGAAGATGTTGCTTCGCATGGGCCGCACCGGCCGGTTTCTCGGCTGCAGCGGTTACCCCAAGTGCAAAAAGACGATGGAAGCCCCGCCGGGACTTCTCCGCGAGGTCGCTGAAACGGCCGGCGTATAGCAGCGACGCGTGCCCGCCGACGCTTGGCAACTCACATACACCCACTTTGATCAGGCGACAGTGAGGCCGGTCTGGTTTTAGTCGGTTTGAGCGTGAACCGCGCGTCGACCTGCCATAGCGCGTTGCAACAATTTGCAATGGACCCCATCAGCTCCTCGGCCCCTCATCAAGCCGGCGCTTCGCTGCATCCATCGCCGCCACCATTGTTCCATGCACCGCCACCCAACTTTGGCGATCCTTCCACCCCGCCTTCGCGAGAATTCGCAACGGCTGCTTCTGTACGCCGGCGAGCACCACAAAAACGCCGGATTTGCGCAGGCGATCAATTGCCGATTCCAGATTCACCAAACCCGTCGCGTCCATGGCGGGCACTGACTGCATGTCCAATACAACCGCACGAATTCCTCGTTGTACCGTTCGCAGGCTGCTCATGGCCTTCTGTGCTGCGCCGAAAAAGAGTGGCCCGGCGATTTCATACACGACCAACCCTTCCGGCAGCGCCTCCCCCGGTGCAATCGGATGCGAATCCACGAGCCGCACGGACGACAGGTCCGCCATCCGTCGCATCAGCAACAACGCCGCCAACACCACGCCCACGCTTACGGAAATAACCATGTCAAACGCGACGGTCAAACCAAAGCACGTCACCAACACCAGGACATCGCTGCCGGGGCCGACGCGTAGCAAATGCATAAAATGCTTTGACTCGCTCATGTTCCACGCAACGACGAGGAGGAGCGCCGCCATTGCCGCCATCGGCAAATACCCCAGCACTGGCGCCAGCACCAGGACGGCTGCGAGAATGAACACCGAGTGAAAAAACGCCGCCATCGGCGAGCGCCCGCCGCAACGAATGTTCGTCGCCGTGCGAGCAATGGCCCCGGTTGCAGCTATTCCACCAAAGAATGGCGCCGCCATGTTTCCCGCGCCCTGTGCGATAAGCTCCGCATCGGGGTCGTGTTTCAACCCTGTCATTCCATCGGCGACCACCGCGGACAACAACGACTCAATCGCACCAAGCATGGCGATCGCAAACGCCGATGGGATCAAATCTCGCAGCATAGCCATCGTCATAATCAGCGGCGCGCCGTTCGGTCCGGGACAATTCCACGGCAGCACCGGCATCGGCGGCAATTGCGGAATGCCGCCATGCGTAACACCGTCGCGCACATAGCTGAACCGGCTTTGGATCGTCGCAATATCGAACGACGGGTTCACGCGATGCAGCACATAGCCGACAATCGCGGCAACCGGCAACGCCACCAGCGGCGACGGCACGCGCCGCGTCACGCGAGGAAGCAGTACAAGAATGCAAAGTGTCAGAACGCCGATCGCAAGGTCATTCACCCGCATTGTCGGAAACGCCCCGGCAAGCACTCCGACCTTAGCGACGAAGTGTTCCGGCATCGCCCCGACTTGCAGCCCGAAAAAATCCTTCAGTTGAAGCGTCGCGATCACCACCGCGATACCGCTCGTGAATCCTGTGGTCACCGGATAGGGAATAAATTCAATAAGTCGGCCGAGTCTCGCGATTCCCGCAATCACCAGCATCACCCCTGCCAGAAGCGTGGCCACCATCAGCCCCCCCGGGCCGAACTTCGCCGAAATCGGAGCGAGAATCACAACAAATGCCGCAGTCGGCCCCGTCACCTGCATGCTTGAACCACCAAGCAGGGCTGTCACTCCGCCCGCCACGATTGCCGTGTACAACCCATGCTGCGGTGGAACTCCCGACGCAATGGCCAGCGCCATGGAGAGTGGCAAAGCCACCACGCCAACAATCATGCCGGCAACCAAGTCCCCCTTCAGATCACGCAGCGCATAGCCCGCACGCAACGTCCGCCTTAACGCCGCAGCGACGACAAAACGCTGATCCCCCAACATTGCCACCGCGGCCCGATGCCGTTCCGCCATGTTTGTGCACGACTCCTTCCATGCCGACGATCGCACTTTAATCGCGCGGCCATCCCGCCGCTACGCTTGTCATCGACGCTTTTCATCGGTATCCTTCGACGCCGTATGATCGTTGATTGCCACACGCACATCTGGGATTCTCCCGAGCAGCTTGGCCAGTCCCTTCAGGACAAGACAGCCTCCACCCACCGGATGCCCCAGTCCGCACTTGGTCGCGGGGCCATTCCGGATGCCTCGATGGAGCAACATCTGCTCGCAAGCGAACCCGTGGACAAGAGCCTCGTTCTTGGTTTCAAGAGCCGCTATCTCGGCGTCGAAATTCCGCTCGATCTTGTTTCGCGCTACATTCGCCAGCACCCGGAGAAACTCATCGGTGTTGCCGGTATCGACCCAACCAACCTCACCGAAGCCTTGTCAGACCTTCGCCATGCCCATGCCGATCTCGGAATGAAGGCCGTCACCGTTTCACCCGCCGCGCAGGATTTTCACCCGGCCGACAGCCGCGCCATGCAGGTTTTTGCCGAGGCCGCACGATTGAAGATGCCCGTCCTCATCGACCAGGGCATTCACTTCACCGCGGCCAGCAAAATGGAGTTCGCCCGCCCTGCGCTTCTCGATGAAGTCGCCCGCGAACTGCCGCAATTGAAACTCGTCATCGCTCACATGGGATATCCCTGGGTCGAAGAGTGCATCGTTCTCCTCGGCAAACATCCAAACGTTTTTGCGGATGTCAGCTCATTGCTGCACCGCCCCTGGCAAGCCTACACGTTTCTCCTCTCGGCCTATCAATATGGCGTCATGGATAAGCTCCTCTTCGGAAGCGATTTCCCCTATACGCACGCCACGGCCGCGATCGAATCGCTCTACCGTATTAACCAACTTGTCACCGGAACGAATCTTCCGACCGTCCCTCGGCAGCAGTTGGTCGCCATCGTCGAGCGCGACGCGATCGGGCTGCTCGACATTGACACGGCCGTGACCAAACGCGGCGACTCCAGCGTAAGCCTGCTCGAATCGACAGAGGCATAAGTACGATGCCCAAGCCCCGCGTAACCGCCAACACGACTTCCACTCGCCGAGGCATATCGATTGCCATCGTTACGGTTCTCGCGGGATGCGCCCCCACACCAACCAGGTTCGACGTTTTGTCCTTCAAAAATCCCACCGGGCAGGAGCGCTACAGCGAGTCGTTTCCCGACGGCCATTACGCCATTGCCGCCAATCGCAATCTGGTGTTCACATTTCAAATCGCTCCGCGCGAGGTACTCGGATCATCGGAACTCTCAAAGTCCGCGGACGCCCGGTTCTGCCAATATGTCCGTGTGGAGATCTTCTGGAAGCCACGCCCCGGAACCACTTACGCCGACAGCTCGCAGACCAATGCGAACATCACCTATTGCCTCATTAGCGGCAAGGACTCCATCACGTACGAAGGGGCGGGCTTTGCCTACATGAGCAAGTCATGGGACGGCAAAGCTGTCACCGGCCAGATCGAATCCTCGACGCTTGTGCCGGCGCACGTAATAGGTGATCCGACCGACCTCTTCGGTCCCTGCCATCTCAAAGGGTCGTTCACTGCTCGCGAAAACAAGCTGGCCGTCACCACGATCGAACAAAAGATAAGTCGTTGTCGCACGACGGCTGCGGCACGACTTACCAATCCTTAGCTGCTCGACCAGTGTTACAATCCAGGCTATGAGCGAGTTCCGTCAAAACCTCTGGGCCCCTTGGCGAATGGAGTACATCCGCTCGCTCGCCGAAGTATCTGAAGCGGGGTGCTTTCTCTGCGATTACGCCCACCACCCCGAAAAAGACGTCCAACATCACGTCCTATGGCGAAACGACGACAACGTCGTGCTGCTTAATCGCTTCCCCTATACCAACGGCCATCTGCTGATCGCCCCCATCAAACACGGCGGTGAACTGGACGACCTCTCAGACGTCGCCCTCGCCTCGCTTATGCGAACCACACGCGATGCCAAGAAATTGCTGACCGAGGCCGTCGGAGCGCACGGGTTCAACATCGGCATCAACTTTGGTCTCTGCGCCGGCGCAGGCGTCCCCGACCACCTGCATCTTCACGTCGTCCCCCGCTGGAACGGCGACACGAACTTCATGGCCGTCCTCGGAGATGTGCGCGTCATACCCGATTCGCTCGCCAAAATGCACGCCAATCTGCAAGCCATTGCGGCAAAGCTCGGACTGCCCACCCGAACTGCGGGAGCAACGTCATGAGTGCGACGCTCGCCCCCTATGCCGTCCGCGACGACTCTTCGAGAGGCCGACGCCATGCCGACGCCCTCGCCCAATCTCAATCGCCTTTTGAGCTTGACCGCCAGCGCGTCTTGAACTGCATGGCCTTTCGCCGGCTCATGCACAAAACGCAGGTCTTCGTCAGTGACAGCAGCGATCACTTCCGCACCCGTCTGACTCACACGCTCGAAGTGGTCGCACAGGCTCAGCGGCTTGCCAAATTGCTTCACCTCAACGACCGCCTCGCCGGCGCCATCGCCCTCGCACACGACCTCGGCCATCCACCGTTCGGCCATGCCGGCGAAGTCGAATTGTCAGCGATCATGAAGAACCACGGCGGCTTTGAGCACAATCTTCAATCTTTGCGAGTCGTTGATTTTCTGGAGCACCCGTACCCCGAATTTCGCGGGCTGAACCTCACCTTTGAACTGCGCGAGTCCCTGCTCAAGCACCGCACCCGCTTCGACAATCCAGCCGGTGATGCCGCGGATTCATCCCATCGCGACTTGATGGATTCCGGGCCTCAGTGTCCGCTAGAAGGACAAGTGGCGAATCTCGCGGACCAAATGGCCTACACACTGCACGACACGGAGGACGGGCTGGTTGACGGAGCGCTCACCGAAGAGATCCTCGCGCCGAGTCGCATCTGGCGCCTCGCCGCCGATGAAGTCCGTGCGATTCATCCCGCCGCGCCCGTTGCCGCGGTACGTCGCCCAATCCTCGATCGTATTGCCACGCGACTACACCAGGATGCCGCGGCGGAGAGCCTTCGGCGAATCAACGACGCGGGCGTAAAATCGCCCGATGACGCCCGAGTAAACGCGGCCGACCTCATCGGTTTCTCCAGTTCGGTCCAGGACGGAATCGACGAATTGCAGGCGATACTTCTGCAGGCTCTTTATCGCAATCACCGTGTTATCCGAATGGACTCGAAGGCCCGTCGGCTCATTCGCGAACTGTTCGACGCTTACCTCGCGGAGCCGAACCTGATGCCGGAACGATATGTCACCCGGCTATCGACCCACGGCCCGCACCGCGTCATTTGCGATTACATCGCCGGAATGACGGACCGCTTTTGTCAGGAAGAACACCGACGACTCTTCGCTCCGTTTCATTTCGACTAGGCAGAGCAGGCTAAGTAGAGCCGCAGAATCTTTCATGCGGCTTTTTTCTGGACATCGTCATGGTCAAACATGAATCCCATTTGGTTTCGATGGCCGTTGATTCGGCCGACGCCGCGACGAAAGGCATCAATCAGGTCCTCGATGGCCACG
>JACRIM010000053.1 GCA_016235815.1 Planctomycetota bacterium | reverse complement strand
TCGTGGCCATCGAGGACCTGATTGATGCCTTTCGTCGCGGCGTCGGCCGAATCAACGGCCATCGAAACCAAATGGGATTCATGTTTGACCATGACGATGTCCAGAAAAAAGCCGCATGAAAGATTCTGCGGCTCTACTTAGGTGGTATCGAAATACTCGAGATGTGTCCCGGCCATCGTCACAAAATGCAACAAACTGGCCATTGCGAGACACCTTGGGAGATTCATTGCAGTTTGAGATTCGGAGATCTTTAATTATTTTATACTCATCGGATAACAATGACCCCATTCGCCAGCCAATAAAGTGCATATCCGCGTCCATTACTTCGCAAAGGAACTGGCGTGGCCTGACACCCCATTGAAAATAGGTACAGTGGCCATTCTCGAGCAGAATGTCCGGAGGAAATTGAACACGCCGCCATTGAGCCACGCTATATATGATAAGTTGATATTTCCCGGCCGGCACACGATCTGTCAACACGAGTGCTAAGTAGTCACCGTCATCAGAAAATGTTGGCTGTTGCCAGATACCAAATCTATGTTCCGTTGGTGACGAGTCCTGAACGTGAGTGCCATCCACACAACTCAAATGTGCGGCGAACAATGCAATTGCAAAGGTATATCGCGCCATGGGATTCCCAGTCTCAATAATACGGAACTATAACTATGACGTGAGCACAATAGGCACAAAAAACGGATCCTACGTTTCGGCTCGTCCAGCATACATGAAATCGAACAAGATGGACCGTTCCTGATCCCACCGCCCCCACATTCACGGATCCTCACAAACAAAAAGTTTACACTGCACCCGAGCGATCAATCGCCGCGATTCGTCGTTCCGCTGGCCTGCCAGAACTTGCCGCCCAACTTCCGCTCCGCCCGCCACTTACAAACAAAATCACACCAACGATGAAACACTGAGCAAGACTGATAGGTGTCCATGAGAAGAAGGAGGGAACCATCCCATGTGCATCAACGAGCCCAAACAGAACAACCATCATCCATCGCCGCGCGGCCCCGCCGTCTCAATCAAGTACGCCGGGAAAAGCCAGCAAACGCCGGCAGTTTTTCACAGATCGACTGAGGCGCACCTGAAATAACTGGACAATAAAAAAAAGGGCGATTTTGCGTAAGTCTAGGCGGGAGCGTCAGTTAGACGCTAGAACGCATTTGTAGAAAAAGCTGGACAAAAGGGCGGTTTCGGACAATTTTCTCCCCCCTAACCCGCATGGCGCTCTAAAAACGCGGTTCGGATTGTCCAAAGCGCAGCGCATTGCGCACTCAGTTTTTGTCCGAAGTGGGTCAAATCGTCCAAAACGGTCGGGGGCTTGGCTGATGGCGGGTCGAGTCGGCTTCGAGGGGGGATCGAACCGGGCGGCGGGTTGCCGGGCGGTCGGGATCGGGGCCGGTCGGAGCATGGTGTCGGGTCGGGTCATCGGGTCGAGTGGCGCTCCGATGGGTCGAGGGGTTGCGGTTCGCTCGGATCAGTGGAATCGTCGGGATCGTTGGACTCGGCCGGGGTGTCATCGGCCGGGGCGGTCGGCGACGGCGCATCATCATTACTGATAGAGAGCGGCTCGTCCGGGATCGCGTCGGCGGCTGTCTCGCCGGTCGGCGCTTCTACCTGGGTGATCGCGTCGGGATCGGCCAGGGGCGGCGCGTCGCTTTGACCTGTTGGCGTCGCATCGGCCGTTGGAGCGTCGCCGGTCAACACGCGGAGGGCGGCGTCGACACGCGGGCGGTCGGCTTCGTCCATGAGCTCAAACTCATGGCCCATGATGCAACGGGCGGCGAGCTCTACCGGCGCTTCGAGCTCTTCGCCGTGTTCGATAAACCGGCCGAAGTCGTAGTTCACTCCACCTGGACCGCGTGCCTTACGAAGCCGGATCGGGCGGGCGTCTGTGTCGGTTGTCGCGGTTGCTTGGTTCATCGCTGCGCGTCAGTTTCCAACCTGAATCTTGCTGGCCGGGCTGTCGGGTTTGACCATTCGCCCGAATGCGTCGGCGACGATATCAAGGTGCTGGGGCGTTACGGTCACTTCGTTGAACTTGCCTTCGACGGTTTCGCGGAGCTTCACGTCGCCGTCTTCCGTCTTTTCGATTTCGATCATGTTGCCTACTCTCTTTGCGCGTACCGATTCGCTCGCTACGGATTGACGACGAGCGGGCTCTCGGGGGCCGTCGTAGTTCCCCAAAGGGCCATCCATGCCTTGATCGTTGTGAACTGCGCGGGCGTCAGAATGATCGGACGTTTTTCGCAGCGGCCATCGATATAGACCGTCTGCATGACGCGGACGCCGCAGTCCAGGCATTCGAGCGCTACATCGGAAACCGTGGTGGACGCGGCCGGGGTAACGAACCATGCTTTCACCGCTGCCGCGCTCGCCGGGGGGATGACGACGACGTGCGTTTTTGAGTTGGGCGTGGTGCTCTCTCTCTGTGAGAGTCGGGCAGCATCGCCCACCAATTCAATTGTGATTGCAAGGGGCATCGGCTATTCCCTTCGAGGGTCGGTTTACTCCGATCCGGGTCGATGGAATAGTAGAGGTGGGCATGGGCGAAAGTCGCATCGAAACCGGCTGCCCGGTCAATCGACCTTTGCGGATTGCGTCAAGCGGTGAAGGGCCGCTTCGGTTTCCGGGTCGTGCGGCGCTGGAGGACGAGCGGGCGGTTCCTTGCGTTCGGCGAGCTTGGCGACGTTGACCGCGATATCGCGGCCGATTGCGAGGGCTTCCGCAAAAAACTGGAACGGTAAGAGTATGAGCGCCGCGACGATGGCACCGACGCCGAAGCTCAGTCCCGTTGCCTGTCCAGGCGAACAATTCGGAGCTATGAGCGGCTGGACCATGAAGCCAGCAACGATGCCGGAAAGGACCGCCACAATCGCCCCAATTACCTGTAAAACCACGACGATAGTTCGGGTTGCGGGGTATGGCCGTGGCTCACTCATGGAAGCGCCTCAGGCGGTGATTCGTTGAAGCGGGGGTGTTCGGGACGTTGCTCTCCGGGCTTAATGTCCCAAAGATTCCCGTCTTCATCAATGCTATGCGGTGCAATCGCGTCGGCTTTGGCTTTCAGAAACTCCGACAACTCGCTCCGATCTCGGGGGCTTCCTAGTTTATGAATGAATTCAAGGCGCTGTGAGTCGGACCGTGAAGTACGGTTTAATCGTCTCTCATCAACCGGCCAGAATCCGCCGACGCTCGGACCCATGCCCATGATGTTGCCACAATTCAAGGGGTGCTCTCCAAACTCAGCGTTGTAACGACCAGGCTCGGCAATCACATCGTCAAATAAGCCGAGAAACACGTCTCGATCTTCGATAGTCGATTGGTCGAGTAAACGCGAACCGGCCGCCTTAAACTTTTCAACGTCGTCGTAGGATCGTGCAAGCCTGGCGAGCGGACCAAACAGGTCGAATGGCATGTTCAAATACCAAATCCAACCGGCCATGCGTCTATCTCCCCAAAGTCGAGACGCCGACCAGAAAAACGACGGGAATGCTTTTTCAATGAACGAGCGGCTCAGTATGTTGCTTGCGTATTTCCCGGCGCGGTGTAGGAAGGCCGGGATTGCATTGCGAAGGTTCGCACAGGTTTCGATGTCGAATTCAAAACACCGGCTTGGCTGATAGGGGATATGATATCCGACCGCAGATGAATGGGTGTTTTTTTCGGTTGTCGGAGCGGCCAAAGTTCTATTTGCTAGTTCAATCCATCCCGTATTTCCAGACTGAGAAATGCCTGATTGAATCGCACCGTCAATCAGCGATTCTATCGCTCCGTGCCCAGCAAGACCGTCTGCGACTTTGCGCCCGTCACGAGAGGTTGCCCACGACCAATACTCGCAAAAGTGACGCGATTGCCATGCGACGCGAACGGCTTCTTGTATCTGCGGTTGATCGGGAATGACCTTGGCCAGTGGCAATCGTCTTGGAACGATGAATTGATTCGCAACGAGGTACACGAGCTCAGGCCACAATTCAAAACGAGCAATTCGCGCGCGATCGTCATCGCCAAGCTCGCCGGACTCAATAAACTGCGGAGATACGCTAAGAGTTGTCGCTATTCGGAATAAGACGTCTCTGCCAGGGGCGGATTCTCCGCGCTCGACGGCGCTAATAAAACTCAGGTGAACCCCACATTCCTTGGCAAGTTGGCCCTGTGTAATCCCGCGTTTTTTCCTCAATTCGCGGACCCTTTCCCCCCTACTCAATACTGTCCGCTTCCGTCGCATCAGAATGAGCATAAGAGTCAAGCATGGTGCCAGTCAAAAAATAATTCTATCAGGACGGGAATTTGTCTTGACCCCTAATTCCAGTCCCACTAGAGTTTGGCTGTTGGTTGATTCTTGTATGGATCGAATTGACAGGGTTTGGCTATGTCCGACGCACTGATTTTCAACCCGACCGTGCTATCGCGGCGAACCGCGCTTGCGGGTCTTCTCCGTGGTGAGCTCGGCAGAAAGGCCGGGATATCCACGCAGAGCATCGTCAACGCCTTCGCCGGTCGGCCGGTCGGCGTTCGCGTGGCTCGTGCAATCGCCAAGGCGCTGGGAGCCGAACTCGTCGAACTTGTGAAATCGGAAAATGAACCCGCCGCTTCGACGGCGGCGTGATGGTGAACAGCATGAAAAGGCGCGCTCATTGCGATCGATCCAGTCTCCCGCGACACGCGGGCGATGATCGCAATCGCGCCGCCGCGCGGAGTGTTTTCGCGCGGATGGCTGCGGTCGAGAGCATTGCCAGATGTGATAGGCAGGCCGACTGAAGATGAGTACGCAGCCATGAAATTCCGCCCTGGCCGGGAGCGCCGCTCTGCCCTGAGCAGCACAACCGGCCAGGGCACTTTTGAAAGACTCGGGGCAAAGCTATGGCAAAACAAAAAAAGACAACTCCTGCAACGGTGAAAGCACGGCGCGGGCGTCGACCGAAGGCCGAGTACACACCCCAAACGCTTCCGGCAGATGGGCGGGCCGAGCTACATCGACTTGCCGACGAAACGCTTCTTTCGGCAACCGAAATCACCGCGAAGTTGTCACAATCTGGATTCCCGATGATGTCGAATACCGTCGGGCGCTACGTCTCCGCGCGTCGCAAAAAGCGCGGCGTCTTGATTCGGCGGGGGCGCGGCCGTGTGCGAGGGGATTGGATTGATCTAACGGCGCAGGCGTTCCTTATGGGCCTGTCGATGATTCTCACGGGGAAGAGCGTGCAACGTGTTACGGCGCGTATGGCGGCGCTGGCTTCCGGACTCTCGCCCAATGCCGATGGGGCTGCGTCGGAGGCCGCATCGTGAATGCCGTTGCCGTGACACATTCTTCTCCGCTCCTGGCTGACGAAATCTCCGTCGCCGAAGCGTGCGCGCTCACTGGCGTCAGAAAGCGGCGCATGCAGGGGCGGTGTCGAACGGAATTTAGACCGCGTGGGCTTGCCCGCTTTGTCAATGGCGAATGGCGAATTCGTATTGCGGCGGACTCGCGATTCCAAACTACTTCGGCGTTGAATCGCCGTGACTTGGAAGGGCTCGCTCAGGCGGTGACAGACGGAACGCGCTGCGAGGATATCGAAGAGGCGAAGGCCCGCAAGCAATGCTGGCAACGTTGGGGTGAGTTCCCGAAACAACCGAACGCGAGCGTCGCCTTCGAGCGATTCGCCGCGTCCGTACTGAGTGATGAATCGCTCGCCAAGGCGGTCGGCGGATCGTTTTCGCGTTCGACGCTTTACGCATGGGGTAAGGCGTATCGTGACGACGGAATCGTCGCACTGATTCCACAATACACCAAGCGCGGCCGGGGGCAGAGCGTTCATGTCGGAGCCGAGGCGCTGAATGCAATAAAAAACCTGATTCTCGCACGCGACTTGTCGACCAAGGCTGCAATGGAGATTGTGAAAGGGGAAGCCGCTCGCGAGCATCGCGGCGATCCGGCATGGGCCGTGCCTTCATATTCGATCGTGCGCTGTGAGTTGCGGCCATTGCTTCCCGCCATTACCCGCCGACTTGCGAACAGCGGCCCGCGATCCGCAAAGGCCGAATGTATTCCCAAAATGCAGCGAGACTTTGAATCCATCGCGGCCGGGGATGAATACGTCGGCGACGAGCGGACGCTGGATATTTGGTGCCGCATCCTGACGGCGCGCGGATGGCGGGCGGTCCGATTGAAATGGACCGTTTGGATGGACATGCGATCGCGTGTCATCGTTGGGTGGGTGCTCGCCGCGCACGCGAATAGCCAAACGATTCTAGGGGCGTTGAAGCGCGCGTTCGGAACCTACGGAAAGCCTCGCATCCTTCGCACAGACTGGGGCGAGGATTACCGCAAGGCGGCGCGACATGGCGAGTATCGCGACTTCGACGGCGCTCGCATCGGCGGAATTCTGGACGATCTCGGGATTGAGGTTCGCCGCGTCGCGCCGTACACGCCCTACGCGAAACCCATTGAATCGTTTTTTGGTGGTTTCAAAGATTCTTTCGACAAGCTCTTTGACACGTTTTGGGGCGGATGCCCGAGTGAGCGCCATGAGGATCGGGCGCGATACATCAAAGCCAATCTCGAAAAACTCCCGACACTGGACTCTGTCGAATCGGCACTTGCCAAGTGGATTGACGTTTATCACGAAACGCCACACAGCGCCGTCGATCTCTTCGGCAAGACGCCGCTGGAAGCGATGGACGCTTTCCGCGCCGAGCCGATCAGGCTCGAATCCGAGACGGTGCTCGAACATCTGTTTTGCGAATTCATCGGCCCGCGCCTCGTGCGCCGTGACGGTGTTCGCCTGGACGGCCGGTGGTATGGCAACGGCGACGCGCGGCTCGTCGCCATGCAGGGACAATCGGTATTGCTGGCGATTCAGCCGGACGATGCAAGCCGGGCGATGGTGTGCGGCTTGGATCGGGAACCGTTGTTCAAAATCGAATGCCTGTCGATTCGCGGGCTCACGTTGCAACAGGTCAAAGAGCAACATCGCGAGCGGCGCAAGTTGCTGACGCCGTATCGCGAGGACGTGCGCAAGGCAAAGGCCGCACTGGCGACGACGACGCCCGAGCAATTGCTGACGCTTCGACTCGCAGGGATTCGCGCGTCGCGCGGCGAAGCGCCCGAGCCGGTTATTCCGCCGTCGCAATTGCGCGTCAGACCGGCAATGGAGGATGCCATCGCGACGGCCGGGAAAGCGCCGTCCGACGTGGTATCGAAGGCCCATCGAACGGGCACCGACGATGAGCCGCTTTCCGTGTTGGACGTATTAGACGATGAGCGCCTCAGGGACGATGCGCCCATGTATTCAGGGATGAGCGTTGAGGACTTTATCTAGGTCGAATCATGGAACGCGAACCGGATCAAAGCGACGCCCCTAATTGGAACGTTCTGGAAGGCCCGCACGATGCGCATGAGCGCAACGACGTGGCCGAGCAATTGGGCATGGAGGCCCGAGAGCTGATGAAATCAATCAAGCTACCCAAGGACGGGCTGACGCCTGAGCTTCGCGCCAAGGTGCGGGCTTTGGCGAATGAGCACGCCAAACAAAACAAGGTCAGTCATCCCGAGATTGCGCTGGCCATCGGGCACGGTGCGAGCACGGTGAGCGAAGTGCTTTCCGGCAAGTATCGTGCCGATGACTCCGACATCATTCGCAAACTCAATCAGTGGATCGAAACCGACGAGCAACGCCGACGAGAGGGCCGACCGCTCGGCTTCTATGCGAACGTCGTCTTCACGACGATCATGGCGCTCGCGAGGTTCGCGAAGAGCAACGCGCGGACCGGCGTATCGCCGCGCGGCGTGGCTCGCGAACACGCTCGGCAGAGTATCGCCCTGGGATACGGGCCGGGCGGTTGCGGGAAGAGCGCCGGGGCGCTGGCCCTTCATGGCGACGATCCCACGTCGATCCTTGTGCGCGTCCAGGAGGGAGCGGGATCGTCGCGGTATCTGTCACACTTGATTCTCGCCGAGCTTGGCGAGCGGCCGCGCTCTTCGACGTTTTTGAATCTCGAAGCAATCAAGCGGCGGATGACGGGAAGCGGTCGATTGCTGATTATCGATGAGGCCCACCGCATGAAGCATTCGGCGTGCGAGCTCGTGCGCGATCTCGCCGACGTGTGCGGCATTCCGATCCTGTTGCTCGGCACGACGGAAGTCTCTGAAAAACTCACGAGCGTCCGCGTCGGCGTTGGCAATCTTTTGTACGATCAATTCGCTTCGCGTGTCGGGATGCAATTGGACTTGCTTCGCGGCATCGACGGGCGCGGCGGTGTGACG
This sequence comes from Planctomycetota bacterium, assembly GCA_016235815.1. Classification (GTDB taxonomy): domain Bacteria; phylum Planctomycetota; class Phycisphaerae; order UBA1845; family UTPLA1; genus JACRIM01. The sequence goes on along the minus strand of JACRIM010000053.1, from coordinate 44,313 downwards.
CGGCCGTTTTTCAGCATCGAAGAGATACGGGCGATTTTCCATTCAAACGAAGTGCGGCTCGCGTCGGACGCGGCCGAATATCTGCAAGCCCTGGCGTGCGTCATCGGGCTTGGAATGTTGCGCACGACGCATGGTGTTTGGCAGAAAGCCTACCGCGCGGCGATACGAAGCGGCCGGAACGTCGTGACGGTGGAATCCGTTCGCGACGCGACACGGCTGAGCTTGCTTTCCACCGGCGTTGAAGTGCCGGCCATGCTCGGCCGAATCGATGCACAGTGGAACACGCATCGCGAGATGCGACAAGCGGCACCGCGGCGCATGGCGACGGGAGCGTAAGTATGGCTTGGAAGTTCCTGACAAACGATTGCGCCGGGCTCCGCCTACATGGCGGGACTTGCACGGTCGGCCCGCGCGGGGTTTGTCGGTTCGATCCTGACGAGCTCGCCGCCGTTGGTGTGAGTGACTACGCGAGCGTCGTGTTTGATAGCGCCAAAGGCATGATCGGGATATGCAAACCCGAGCAAGGCAGGCACCGCATCAAGGTATCGAAGCCGTCAAAGGGAACGCGAGCCGTGCGGCTCACGCTGGACCGGGCGATTCGCGCTGCCGGTGTTCATCCCGACGAATGCAAGGGTCGGCGTTGCACGCGGATTGAAAATGGGATTCTCGTAGTCGATCTCACTGGCACGGCAGAAAAGGCATAGATCGCGGGACAAAGGTTGAATCGATGAACGTGAAGATTGAAAACGCCCATAGCTCCGATGCGGTTAATTCCATCCGCGTCGGAATCTCCTCGCGGCGGGCCGCTGATGGTGGCGGCTCGCCGCTTCTTGCTCGCTCTGATCCGGGTCGTTTTGCAGAACTACCCGGTTGCGTCGGCGGTTTGCAATTTCTGCCGACGCTCTCCTGGTGGCGGTCCGTAAATGGCGGATCGCCACTTTTTGGCTTTTCCCCCTGGTCGCGCGTGTCATCGCTGTTTGTGGAAAGCCTGCGGTCTCGCGAGGGCGGACTTGCGGCGATGCTGAAGTGCGACTCAGGTTTTACGCGCGCTCGCGAAGCTTCCACGCTTCGAGAATCGCACCGACTCGGTTCGGCAACGCAGCCATCGTCGGGCCGAGATACTCCTTTGGCCGGTCCTGGCGCGGCGGATTATCCACACGCCGCGCCGGGCTTTTTTGAGCTAATCCGCGCGGCCGCGATGGTGCTCTCCCCAAGCGGCTTCGCGTCACTACGCGACGTGTCCGGTGAGCTGAGGGCGCTGAGAGCGCCGACGGTATTCCGAAAGGGGTTTTCGACGTGTCCGCGTTGACCACGCTTCCCATTCATACAACGGCCCGGCCGCCAAGCCTGGACGCGATCATTGAACGCGCCGCCGATGGCACGGTTTGGCCCGATCCGCAGAGGCTTCCGAGTGCCCGAAGGATCGACTGGCTTGAATTCAAGCTCGCGGCCGGGGCGTCGCTTGTGCTCATTCAGAGCGGCCAGCATTTTGAGGCGCACGGCGATGACGCCGAGGTCATCGCCCGCGCGTTGGCGCTTGACCTGTCTTATTGGGTTTGTGAAGGGGCGATCGTGCAACTCGTCCGAGTGCCCGCGTCCCTTGTCGACGCGGCCGTAGCGAAGCTCGTCCAGGCCGGGTATGGCGTGTGCGTCGCGAACGAAGTCGGCGAGCCGGATTGCGAAGGATCGGAGCCGCCCAGGGCGATTGTACTCAATAAGCGCCCGAGGCCCGCTCCGGTCAATCGTGATGCTGAGCTCCTGAGGATCATCGCGGAGCTTCCCGATCCGCTTCGCGGCGTGTGCCAGGCGCTTATGGAAGTCGGCCCAGCGCATCGCCGGACCGGCAGTCACTTGATTGTGCGATGGATTAAGCGGCGCGGGAAATTCCCGTTTCACTCGGAACCCGACCTTGCGGAGCGGGATGACGTGGAGCGGATGGCGACGATTCTCTCGTCGATTCCTCGCGATCTAAAGCGCGCGATGTTTGAGAGTTTGGAGCGACACGCGGCGAAGCTCGCCGGGGAAATCGCCGCCGACTCGAATGAGGTTGAAATCGAAAACGAACACGGCGGACTGCGACTCGTCCGCGTCGATGACGATGCCGGTCGCTTGCTGCCGGGTGCATGAATTGGAACCGTCGCGGCGACGCGACAAAGACACGGAGGTCTAACAGTGAAGTTCGATCTGAAAGCCAAAGCGCCGCCCATCGTGGTCAAAGTCGGCGACGAAGAATTCAAGCTCTTTCACCGCTGGCTTACTGCCATCGAGCGCGCCGCCGCAATTGACTGTTTCAATCGCGGACTTGGTGCGGCGATGGCCGAATGGTGGTCCTACATCCTCGCGTGGGATGGCGTTTACGACATGGACGGGGCGCCTATCCTGATCGAATTCCAAAAGCCGGACGGTCAAACCGATCGCAGCAATTTCGACAGGGTCATCGGCCGTTTGCCCTTTATCGAACAAGTTCGAATCCTGCTCATTCAAGTTGCGATGAACGGAATCCACCTTCGAAATCTGCGAGGGTTGGTTCAGGACTTGGTGACCGACGAAAAGGAAGTCGAGAAGCTTCTCGGAGACATCGATCCTTTTTTTATGAAGCCGGTCGCGTCGCCGTCTGGCGAGCCGTCATCCAACCAATGATGCATTACTGCCACATGGCAGAGTGGATCGGTATGTCGTTTGAATGCGATCTGAGAGACTTGCCCGCGTTCGCTGAGGATCAGATCGTTAAAGGGATCAATCGCCGCGATCCGTATTTTGTCGGCGACAGGGGCAAGGACTGAGAGAATCATGAGCGCTGGCAATCTGAATCTCAGTATGAACATCACGGCCCGTGATAACTCACGGTCCGCGTTCCAGTCGGCGATTTCGGGGATCCAAAGCCTTGCCCGCACTGCGATCAAGCCGATCACGATTCCATTCAAACTCGCGAGCGGAGGGCTTGGCTTCCTACGCGACATCAATCAGGGTCTTGCGCCCCTGGTGCGTGGGATCGACGCGCTCGTCGATCGCGGTACAGCCCTTGGAGTCCAAAGCAAGGCTTTTCAATCGTTGACCGGGCAAAGCGCGGGCGGGGCGCAGGCGCTGGCTCGAAGGCTCGTCGATGCATCATCGGGCACACTTCGACTCGCCGAGGCCATGCAGATTGCCAACCGTGCGATCGGCGCTGGGATGAACCTTGAACAAGTCGGCACGGCCATCGACTTCATAAGCAAAAAGGCGGTGGCGACGGGTAAGAATGCGAGTGAGGCGATCTCTACCGTCATCACGGGATTGTCGCGAGGGAGCACGCTCTTCCTGGACGACTTCGGAATCCTTGTCGATGGCATCGACGGCGTGAAGCGGCGATTCGATCAACTCAAGGGAATCGGCGCGTTCGATGCGCTCGGACCGGCCGCTCAAAAGGCGGAGATCATTCGGCAAGCACTTGACGAAATGACCGCGCAGTCGGGCAAGTTGAACATAAACACACGAGACGTCTACTTTCAGTGGCAGGGATTGAAAAACGCCGTCGGTGATGCGAGCGACCGAATCTTGCAAGCAGTCGCAGGGACCAAGGCCCTCTCGGACGCGGTTGCGGGCGCGGCCGGCTTCGCGCGAAGCCTCGCGGATTTCCTTGGCAGCGGTGGTGATTTTTCGCTCGCGGTGGTGGACTCGCTGAATGTTCTCAAAGGCTTCGCGCTTGACTTTGGCGAAGTGCTTGCGCGCAGCCTTGTATCCTCCATGATGACAAACTTCCGCGCGGCAGCGCCGAAGCTCGCGGACATGCTCGGCATTACCGAAGCGGGAATTACGAAGATTCAGGCGGGCATGGATTTCAGCCGGACGCGCGACGCCAGCGCGACGATGAAGCTCCACGCCGATCAGCAACGCGCGATCAATGGCCAGGGGGCGAAGCCGGGCGGCGGCGGGCCGGGCGCTGCAAATCAGGCGGGAGGCTTGTCGAAGAAACAATCCGCCGACCTTGACCGCGAACGGAAGATCATCACGGGGGATACCAACTTCGCAATTCGCCGGGGCGCTGCAAAGCGTGCCGACGATGAAATCCGCGCGAGACGTGCGAAGGGGGAGAGGGTTCCATACTCCGAGCGTGACAAGCTCGTCGCGCAGTATCGCGAAGAGGAAACCAATCGCCGCCTTGCGGAGAACGATGCCAAGCGAAACGGTGTTCAAGGTCCGCTCGGCGGGATCGATGGGCTAGGCAAACTAGGTGGGCGCGATCCATTAAAAATCGACGATCTGCCTTTGCCGCCGGAGTTGCAGCCGCGTGAGTTAGGACCATCGCGTCCGAACCCAGGCGACGCGGCCGCGCGAGTCACGAAGGAACGCGAGCAAACGACGCGAACGCGCAAGGGTGCCCCTGCGCTTTCTGACGCGGAGAAGGCCGCCCGTCGAAAGCGGCAGGCACGCAACAGCGTCGAAACGCTCCCGGCGCAAATAGCCAAAAACGTCGCGCGATTGCGTGCGAACTACCGCGAGGGCTTCATGGGTGGATACATGGGGAAGGACGATCAGGACGCCTTGATCCGCCAAACCATGCACGACATCGAGACGCTTGACCGCGATGCCAGAATATCGGGCACGGAAAAGGGCGGATTCGGCTTGGAGAATTATCGCCTCAAAGACGGCCAAACGCTGAGCGAGTATCTGAATAAATTCGAGGACTACTTGCAGCGCGAGCGGTCGGAAGTCGAGCCGTTTAGCCCATCGCATCCGATGCGACAACGATCCGTTTTGCGCGATCGCGTGCGGGCCGTTCGCCGGTCATCGCAGGATCGCGCGACACGCACTTATGGTGAATCGTATGAAAGCGAATTTCAGAGATTCATGCGACTCAGCGATGAACAGGGGCGCTTAACCCGTGACGGAGTCCGCGACATGGATCGCGAGGGGATTCGTGGGAATCAGCGGCGCGGGATCGGCATGATCGAAAAGGGTACGGCGATGGAACCGCTTATTCGCCAGGCGATGGACTCGCTGAAAAGCATGGACCGACGAGCGAGCGAGCTCATGGGAATCAGTAAGAGTGTGATCGAATCGATTCACGGATTGACGGGCGTGCTCAGTGGAGAGAACGCCAAACTTAATGCGATTGCCCGTGGGTAATTGGGTTGAAACCAACTTCGGCGATGGACGCCGGATTGAACACGAAAAAAAAGGAGTATCGAAAATGTCATTATTGAAAAAGCTAACCGGGAAGTCGGACGCGGCCACGTTGGCCGAGCGAATCAAAGCGGCCGAAACTGAGGTCGCGGCGCTGACAAGCGAGCATGACCAGGCTGAGGCTGACGCGACGGCTGCGGCTGCGGCCGACGAATCGAGCTACGCGGAGTCTGCCTCGCGAGCGGCGACGGTGAAGGCGCGGCTGACCGAGAGCCAGGAGCGACTCGATCGACTCCGCGCCGCTTACTCCGCTCAATTCGAAGTCGAGAAATCGGCGTTCATTGCCGACCTGCGCGGGCGTCTCGAAAAGGCGACGGCCGCACAATCTGAAGGACATCGGCTTCTAGCCTCTGAAACCGAAGCTGAGGAGCGCCGTCACAAAGACGCGCTCGCCGAGATCGAGCGCAAGCGGTCCGGATTCGTGGTCGCACGCGAAGAAATCATTCGCCAATTGACCTGGGCGTCGGACGGAGTTTTGCCCGCCAAGGCCGCTGAAGCGATGGAAATGATTCGGAAGAAAAAGGCGCTGCATATGCGTCTTCACGAGATGGGGGCAGGCCCCGGTGCCACTGCAAACGCTCTCAGTGAAGTGACTGGAATTGAGCGGACGATCTCTGCCGGGCCTAGTGACGCCCACCTTCACAAGGACAGTCTCGCCGCGGCGAAAAAGAAGCTCGCCGATCTCAAGGAGACGGCCGAACCGATTGAGATCGAAATCAAGGTGCTCACTGAGCGTATTCGCGCGATCATCGGAAACAAGTAACGCGATGCCTGAGGCGCGGACAAACGGTCCGCGCCTCAGGCCGTGTCAGTGTTCGAAGGTTCGAAATGAAGAATCGCAAAGACTTTGTGTTGGTGCATGGCCCGCTGATCCCGATCCCCGTGTCCGCGAGGACAACGGCGAATCGGGCCGGGCCAATTGGAGCAACGGTTATGAATTCAACATCGGACCGCCAGGCGGTTATTACCAAAGCCGGGGCGGAGTACGACAGCGAGCCGATGGCTCGAAAGATCGTCGCGAACCGCGCGGCGTGGGTGAACGGCGAGCTCCGGAACGCCGGGCTTCCGCTACTCAATGAGGCCGAATTGGAGGCGGCGTCGGTTCGCCAAGTCGTCAATGGAACGACTCGCGCGTCGATCATTGCGAACGCCGCCCGCGAGTTCGATTCAAGCGAGGAATTGCGACGAATCGCGACATCGCGGCGCTCGTGGGTCGATGGCGAATTGATCGCGGCGGGCTTCGAGCGGACGAACAGTATGGAGTCCAAGTCGCTGTAGAGCGGCACGCGGCGAATCGACGGATTGAACATGGCCACTACCACCAGCAAACGAACCCAGCGCAAGGCCGATGCCAAGGCCAAACGCCGACACGCGCAATCGAAAACCACGCGACCGGCGGTCCACGTTCCAAAGTGGAATCCATCGCTCGTGGATAAGCGCGGCCGACTATTGGTGCGTCGGCGAAATCGCATGGTCGAAGAGAATCTCGGCTTGGCGGGAGTGTGGGCGGGGAAAGTGGCTCGCCGCTCGGGACTGGACTTCGAGGATTTGAATCAGGAAGCGATCATCACACTTACGCGCGCGGCTGAACTGTTCGATCCGGGTCGAGGCTACCAATTCAGTACCTACGCATCGACCGCAATCATTCGTCGGTTGAGAGCTATCGAACGGCGACACTTCGAAGGCGTGTGCGGGAAGGAATTTGAATTACAGATTGAACGAGGCGCGGCCGCGACGGAATCCGTCTCAGCCATTGCATTGAACTTGCCCGAAATCGACCTGTCCATTTTGCCCGAGCGAACCCGGTATGTCATTGTCCAGCGATTCGGACTGGGCGGAGTAAAGGCGCGCACTCTGGAAGACGTGGGCCGCACGCTCGATTTGAACAAAGAGCGAGTTCGCCAAATACAAAATGACGGGTTGGCGGCGCTTCGTAACTCGCGGCCGCTTCGTGAGTATTGCGAACAGAATCGCTTACGGGAGTCGGCATGAGTGCGCAACCGGCATACTCCCCAGCCGAGCCGATCTCGCCTGGCCAGCGCCGGGCGCTCTTCGCCTGGGCGAAGTCGCGAGGCATGAGCATCGACGACTTACGGGCGCTCACTCCGTCCGGTTCGATCTCGGCCATGTCGCACGATGAGGCGTCGGCATTGCTGAAGCGATTGAACGCCGGCGGCGAGTATGAGCATCCACGTCCAGCGCCGCGCGGCCAGCGCCGACCGAAGGGTGTCTATCGCCTGGCGACTCTGGCCCAGCGTCGAAAGATTGAGTCGCTCCGCATCGAACTGGACTGGACGCCGCAAGGGCTTGACGGGTGGCTCTCAGAGCGCCACTTCGGCGACGGACGGCCGATGACGCGGATCGCATCGACCGTTGACGCAATGGAGGTCATAGAGCTTCTGAAGGCCGTTCTGGCTCGAAGCTCAAAGCGATCCGTGCAAGGCGGTAACGGTCAACAGGACGCACGACAGGGCGTCCACGGGGGAGCATCGAACTAGGTTCGAAGTGGGGGCGAAGACAATTCGAGGGGGTTTTTCAGCCGGGCACGATTGCACCGGCTTGTTTTGCTGGCACGTTTTTCAGTCCAGCTATTTTGTACACGATTCCAGTTTATTCCGGCGCGCATCATCGACGTCATTCCGCCCAAATTGCAGTTCCCGACCGCCTCAAGACTCAGGACTCTTTTGCGGGCTTTTGCGGGCTTTTGCACCATTTTGCGGCCCCCCTCAATTTCGACGTTTCGACGTTTCCCCCCCAATCGCCATCAGTCGAAATCCCTGTCCAGAACATCCACCTTCGCGTGACCCAGCAAAGTCCCCGTCGCAAAAGCCAGTTCAATCAGCGACGCCTGATAAGCCGCGATCGCGCTCACTTCCCTCGCCTGGGCATCCCCAAGCTGGCCGAGCGCTTCAAAAACTTCCCGCATCGTCCGCAAGCCCTGGTCGAATTGCTTGCGCTCCGCCTCATACGTCAGTCCCGAGATGATGGCGGCCTGCCGAGCGGCGAGAATGCGCTGCCAGTTCTGCGACATCAGATCGAGCGAATCGTAAACCTCCTGCCGGATCGAAAGCTCCCGCGCCGCCCGTGTCGCCAGCCGCTGCGTTCGATTGAGCACCGCTCGGCGAAGTTGTGCCTTTCGCGCCTCGTTCGTCACCGGGATCTCCCCCTTGATCCCCACGCCGAAGTTGGTGTTGTCGAAATCCCACGCGCTCTGCCAGGCCGTGCCGGGCGTCCCGCCGGTATCGAGCAGGCCGTACTCAAAATCAAGCGAAATAAGCGGAAGCGTCTGATTCTTGGCGAAGTCAATGCGAATCGCATCGGCCGCCAGATCCAGCTCGACTTCCAGCAACTCCATCCGGTTCCCAAGGGCCTTGGCCACAAGCGTCTCCGCCTCCAACTCATAGCCCATCAGCGTCGGCGGCGTGGTGACATCAAGCCGTGTCGGCGAGCGGAGATCCACCCCCTCGATATTAAGGATGCGCTTGAGCTCGCGCTCCTGAATGCGTTCGTTGGTCTGCGCGATGATCAGCGACTCAAGTTGCAACGCCACGCCCGCCTCGGCCCGGATGACCTCGATCGGCGCGACGAGCCCCTCCGCCGCCCGCTTCTCCACAATCTCCAGGTTGCGATTCGCGACATCGTTGAGCTGCCGGCGAATGTCGAGCAGCTTTCGCGCGGCATACAACTTCCAATAAGCCTTTTCCGCCGCGGCCAGCAGGCGAATGGCCACGAGTTTCGTCTTGGCCCCGGTCGCCTTCGCATCAAGCCGGGCAATGCGAATCGACGCAAGGTTCACATCGAGGCCGGCGTTCCGCAAAAGCGGTTGGCTGATCGAAAAGACCGCCGGCGCCGTGCTCTGATCGGAAGAATACGGCGAGAGCTTGTTCTGCCGGTCGAAGACCTGAGCCAACCCCACCTTCGCCCCGGTCGGCAGCGGAACGTTGACGCCGACCTCGGCATTGATGCTCTCTTTCGTCTGCTCGATGGTCGTGAGTTTGGCAATGCCCTCGTCAAACCCGCCGAACTTGTCCTCCTTCGGAATCTCACCCTTCGACAGCTTCTCCATGGCGTCGATGATCGACTGCCCACGCTGGAATTGCTTCGCCAACTTTTCATCCAGCGGCTTCTTCTCATCAAACTGAATGATGTCGCCATCAAGGGCGGGCGGGTTCGATTTCTTGTACGACGCGCCGACCCGGATCGTGGCGTCGAACTTGGCCTCCTCTTCGCTGACCTTGGTGCGCGCCTTGTCCGGCTCGATCGAGACGACGGACAAGTCGAGGTTATTCTCCAGCACAAACTTGCGCACATCGTCGATCGGCAGTTCCATCGACGCAGGCATCGACGTCGGCCCCTTAAACCGGCTCTGATCTTTGATCGACGCGATGCCCTGCTCGACGGTCGTGGGGGGTTTTGCCGTTTGCTGGTCGAGGCGCGACTGCTCGATGCCGCGAAGCTTCTGGTTCACCTTGTTCTCAAAGTGCGGGTCCAGATCGCCGCGCCACAGGGAGCAGCCACCCGTCGCCGCCGCCTGCGCCAGCATCAACCAGGTCAACAGGAGAGGGAATATTCTCCGCCGGCGCACCTTCGGTCCCGGTGGTCGTTGAAGTTCGATTGACGTTGCGTTCATTTCTTGCCGACGCCCCTGTCCTTCTCCGCATCCTGCTTGGGTTCAGTTGGGGCAATCACCGGCGGAAAGCCGTTCAGTTGTCGCCAAACCTCATAGCCGACCGTCACCTGATTCAGCAGCACCCAGCCCTTGGCCCGCACACCTTGTCGCAAATACCGACTGTCCGGCCATTTCGACTCCGCCTCATCGGGAACGACCAGAACTCGAAACTGCCCCTTCCCGTTATCCGTCGAATCGATCAGAGCCACACGACCGCCGAACGTGCCGACCGCAACCGACGGCCACCCCACAAACTGAACAGCCGGCCAACCCTCAAACTGAAGCCGAACCGGCGAGCCTTGCCGCACCAGCGGCGCGTCGTTTCCATCGATCCAAAGTTCCACCGACGGATTGTCCGTCTTCGGAACCAGCACCATCAGCGAATCACCCGCCTTCACAATCTCCCCGTCCTGACTCGCGTGCAGGCGAAAAACGTAGCCGTCACGCGGAGCAGTCACCAACTGCGACTGTTGCCGCGAGATGCTGACGTCGAGCTTGGCGAGGCTGGCCAGCGACTCCTGAACAAGCCCCTGCGCTTCATTGAGTGTGGCGCGGGCCGAGTCAATCTTGGAGTCTGCGTCGGTTCGAATTCGCTTCAGCTCGGCTTCCATCGCCTGCAGTTCGTTTCGTGTCGCTTTCAACGAGGCTTCCGCGCTGTCGACCGAGGTGCGTGCCAGTTCATGATCTCGTTCCGCCACTTCGAAGTCGCGCCGCGAGACAAGCCCATCCGCTTCAAGCGTCTTGTATCGCTGCAACTGAGCCTCCGCCGCCTTGAGCGCCGCTCGCGAGGCCTCAAGCATCGCCACGGATGAGTTCACCTTCTCCCGGGTCATCTCCAAGCGATGCGTCGCCGCCGTCACGGCCAGGTCCCGCGTGGCCTCCAGATTGACGATCTGCTGCTCATACGAACGGACCTTGTCCACCGCCGCATCGTATTTTCCCTGCAAGCCGTTGCGCTCTTGCTGAAGCCGGCCGATCAGGTTGGGATCAATGTCGGAAATCTCGACCAGCGGATCGCCGGCGTTCACATGCGCTCCTTCCTGAACCCGCCAACGCACCACGCGACCGGACAACGGCGCCTTGATCGCCTGCTCACGTTCCAGCGCTGCAAAGGCCTGCACGCGGCCCGTGCCCTTGATGTTCTGCTGCCACGGCACGAACAGCATGCCAAACGGCATGATGCAAAGAAAAATCGCGATGGCCCAGCCCACTCGTCCGAGCCAGCGCGGACGGGCCACCATCGCCATCACCGTGAACGGGGATGCAAGCGGTTGAGCGGGCTGAAATAGCTGCGCACCGTGCATGGTCATCTCCTTATGCGGAAGCCGCAGTGAAGGAACGCGACGCTGGGTCGGGACTTTTATCCGGCGACTGGCCGAGGTGAACCACGCGCACGCCGCGGCCGTCTCCGACCGCGTGGCTCCCGAGGATCAGTACCGACCATGTCGCCTCGGGGGCCAAGACGGCATCAAGCACGCACTCACGCGCCTCCGAGTCCAGATCATCCAACAGATCATCCAGCACTAACACGTGCGGCCGACCCACGATGGCCCGGGCAATCATGAGTCGCCCTGCCTGTCCGGGCGAAAGCGGCGCGCCGGTCGACACAAGATGCGTTGCCAGACCGTCGGGCAATTCCCTGACCCGCTCGAGGATTCCGACGTGGTCCAGAGCGTGGCGAATCACGTCCAATGGAATGTCGGTTCGACCCATGCGCACGTTTTCTTCGACGGTCCCCTCGATAATCTCGATCCCGCGAACAAGCGCGACGTGCTCCCGAATCGTCGTCAGGCTCAATTCGCGAAGATCGGCCCCTCCAAATTCGATGCAGCCGGCGATTGGCCGGCGCAGCCCGATCAACAAGTCCGCGAGAAGGCTCTTGCCCGAGCCATGTCGACCGACGATGCAGATACGATCACGCGGGTTCACGCGAAGACTGAATCCGGCAATCACCGGTTTCTGGCCCGCGAAGCCGAAGGCAACATCGCGCAATTCAAGAGCCGCCCCCGTGCCGCCGGCAGAGCAGGCGGCGCCGTCATCGCGCTCCAGCGGCAGATCCAGCAGATGCCCCAGCTTGTCAACGGCGGCAAGCAGGTCGTATACATTCTCGAGTTGCTTGCCAAATTTTGATAACGATGCCAGCACGCCGGAGACAATCAGTTCAGCCGCCACCAGTTGCCCCAGCGTTAATTGTCCATCCATCACCAGGAATCCGCCGAGCGTGAGCAGGATCGTCGCCGCAATCACTTGCAAAACGATGAAACCAATAACCTGTCGAAGCACGATCGAAAAATGCTGCCGCCGGGAATCCACATAATCGATCGCAAGGGCGTTCGCCCGCTGGCGTGCAAAGTCGGCGGCGCCGGCCAGCTTGAACACCACGGGGTAACGGGCAATCTCCTCCAGCGCGGCCACCACGGCGTATTTCGCCTTCGACTCCGTTATGGCGGTGCGGACGGCCCCTCGACCCAGTGCAAACATCACGAACACAATTGAGAGAATGAGCAATACGTCGAAGGCAAGAAGGAACGGGTGGTAGAACGCCAGAATCACAAGGCCGACAAAGATCTGCAGCACCACCGATGCGCCATCAAGCAGCAGCATGGCGGCGACCTTTTGCACGGTGACGATGTCAAAAAACCGATTGACCAGTTCAGGCCCGTTTCCCCGGTCGTAGCAATCCGCCGCGACGCGCGGAAGTCGCATGGACAAATCCGCCAGCACGCGCACAAAGAGCCGCCGTTGAAGAACTTCAATCACATACGTCTGCAGCGTGCGGATCGCGCCCGCCATCGCCAGGAATCCGAACAAGAGTATGCCGAGCACCACCAACGGCTGCATCAACCCGCCGAAGGAGACGAAGTTGACCAACGCCTGAACCGTGATCGGGGTGGCCAGCGTGAGAATGCCGACGGCCACGGAGAAAACCAGAACAAGCCCGATGTCCCGCCGATCGTCGGCGAAAAGCCGAACCAACCTGCGAAACGGCGGCTCGTCGCCGTGCGCGGCTCCGGACATGGGATAGGTTGTTTTCGTGGCTGCAGTTTCAATCATTCCTGTTACTCACTTACTCACGTCAAACGCAATTGCATGGGTCGCTCCGGCATTCCGTCAAAATTCGCGCCGGACGTCGCGCCGACGGTCCAGGCTCTCTCGCATATGCCGGACGGCCCGATCGATGGCGCGATGGATCGCCAGGGTGGCATCAATGTCGGTGATCTCGATAACGACGTCCGGCGCCGAGCGCAGCGCAATCGTCAATCGACAGCACTGAAGCACGTTTCCTTTCAGACCTTTGGCGTCCGTTAGCACGATCTCGGTCCGCTGAATGAACTCATCAAATCGCCCCAGCGCCAGGCGAACACGCCGGTCGACCGCGTCGCGGGCCGCAGGGCTGGAGTGTCGGGCCGCCAACTTGAGCAACACGCGCATGAACGGCACTCCGGGGAACGCGATGCATCACCCTGCGAAGGACGCCGCATGCGTTGATGTCGTAACTATTGGGCGATGGGGTGGAAAAGAAAATAAGAAACTGGCGCAATTGCTTATACGTTCTATCTATATACAATCCGGCCATGGACGATCCGAATTACCACCACCTGTTCTACTTCTGGACCGTCGGACGCGAGGGCAGCATCCTCGCCGCAGGCCGGAAACTGCTCGTCTCGCAACCCACCATCTCGGCGCAGATTCGTTCGCTGGAGCGCTCCCTCGGGCAGCCGCTCTTCCATCGGCGCGGTCGGCGTCTGGAGCTGACGGAGATGGGCCATGTCGCGATGCGCTATGCTGACGACATCTTCGCGCTGGGCCGCGAACTGCGCGAAACGTTTCGAGGCCGCCCGTCAGACCGTGCGCCGCGCTTCGTGGTGGGCGTGGCCGACGCGGTCCCCAAACTCATTGCCTATCGTCTGCTGGAACCCGCTCTGCAATTGCCGGGTGGCGTCGAGTTGCTTTGTCGCGAGGGCAAACCCGACAAGCTCCTTGCTGACTTGGCGATTCACGAATTGGATCTCGTACTCAGCGATGCACCCATAGGTCCAAGCGTGAATGTGCGTGCCTACAGCCACTTGCTCGGAGAAAGCTCGTTGGCCGTATTTGGTACCCCGTCCCTAGCCAAGAAGTTCAGAAAGCGATTTCCAGGCTGCCTGTCCGAAGCGCCGCTTCTTCTGCCGGCCGAGACATGTACGATCCGTCGAACGTTGAATCAATGGATGCTCACGAACGGCATCACACCGCACGTCGTCGGGCAGTTCGAGGACAGCGCACTATTAAAGGCCTTCGGGCACGCCGGACGGGGGCTCTTCTTTGCATCCGCCGCCATCGCGACCGAAATTGAGCGCCAATACGGCGTCGTTCGAATCGCTACCATCCCGGCCCTGCGAGAACGTTTCTATGCGATTTCCATCGAACGACGCATCCGCCACCCGGCGATTCTGGCGGTGTCAGACTCGGCGAAGCGCGATCTGCACTTAAAAAAGTAAGCTGAATCAGAATGCCAACGCGATCCACCGCCTTCGAATGCGGCGCTTGGGCCCATGGCTTAAGGCTCAAAGCGATCGATCATTGGCACGCGGCGGATCCCCATAGGCATGAACAATCTCCGTCACCAGCCGATGCCGAACAATGTCCAGCTTCGTCAACCGCGCGACGCGCACCCCGTTCACCCCGTCCAGCCGCTCCACCGCGTCGGTCAGCCCGCTGCGAACCTTGTGGTCGAGGTCCGACTGGCTGTCGTCGCCGGTCACGATCATCTTGCTGTGCTGGCCGAGCCGCGTCAGAAACATCAGCATCTGCGACTTCGTCGCGTTCTGCGCCTCGTCGAGAATGATCGCCGCGTGGTTGAGCGTGCGCCCCCGCATGAAGGCCAGCGGGATGACTTCGATGATGTCATTCGCAAGGAACCGCCGAATCTGATCGAAGTCCATCATGTCATGCATCGCGTCGAACAGCGGCCGCAGATACGGATTCACCTTCGCCTGCATGTCGCCCGGCAGGTAGCCAAGCTTCTCCCCCGCCTCCACCGCCGGCCGCGCCAGCACGATCCGCTTGATCCGGCCACTCTTCAGCATCGCAAGCGCCATTGCCACGGCGATGTACGTCTTCCCCGTGCCGGCCGGTCCGAGGCAGAAGCACAGGTCGCTCTCCTCGATCGCCCGAATGTAGACTTCCTGCCCCGCCGTCTTCGGCCGAATCGGCGCCGCCTTCGATGACACACGAATGACGTGTTCGCCGTCGGCATGATCCCTGGCCTTCAACTCGGCAATGGCTTCATCGAGGTCGAGCTTGGTCAAAGCAGAATGGTCGCGAATGTGCGATTGGAGATTCTCAATCAGCGTCGATGCCTTGCCGACCGAATCCGCCTCGCCGACAAGGCGCAGCGTCGAATCACGCGCAAAGAGTTTGACCCCAAAGGCATCGCGGATGGCCCGAAGATTGCAGTCGGCCGGGCCGAACAGGATCATCTGTTTCTCAGGCGAGCCAGGCAAGGTGATGACGAGTTCCAAGGGCGGGGCTTACTCCTGTCGCGCACAACGGCCGGCCGCGGACCCTCCATCCACAGTGCCGACACTCAGGATTTTAGCAAAATCCAACAGGCGATGGGAGCCGTCGGCAAAAGCGAATCCACGATGTCAAGAACGCCGCCGAAACCGGGAATCACCGAGGCCGAATCCTTCACCCGGGCATCGCGCTTGAACAGCGATTCCAGCAGATCGCCCGCCTGCCCCACGACCGCCATCAGCAGCCCGAAGAGTGCCGCCAGCGACATCGGAATCTCCAGCCGAATCCCGTCCCCAAGCCGCACGCCGACCCACTGCGACAACGCAATCGAAACAAGGATTGATGTAAGCACCCCGCCGAGCAGCCCCTCAATGGTCTTCTTTGGGCTGAGCCATTCGATGAGCTTGTGCCGGCCGAGCACGCGACCCGTGAAGTACGCCCCGATGTCGCAGCACTTCACCGTCGCGATGAAATACAAGAGCAGCCACACCGACCCTTCGAGGCGCAGGCGCAACAGATACGTCGGAAGCACACCGAGGTAAAGCACCATGAGCAGCGTGACTGAAATATCAGAAACCGCGTGTTCCGTGCGCTGCCGCGCTGCCACCAGCGTGCACGCCCCGAACAGCGTGACCACCAGCCACGTCACCAGCCAACTCGCATGAGACGTCGGCGATACCGCGTTGCCCAGCAACCCGTTGTGCGTGAAGTACGGCAGAAGGACGAGCAGATAATTCGAAAACGCGGCCCAAAGATGCAGGGCGCTGTGACCGGCCGCCTCCGCGATGCGAGAGAACTCGATGGTGCCGATGATGCAAACAACCGCGAGGATGAGCGTGACGATCGCGCCCTCGTGCCGAATGACCCGCGCCCCCAGATCGAGCGGACCGGCGAATCGATCATCCAGGTAAAGAAGCCCAAGCAGCGCGCCGATCATGACCGCGCCGAAGAAAAGCCGCTGGTTCAACATGGCGGGCAGCGTAACGAGAGATGCAGGCGCACGCTACCAACCCGGCCTAGCGACCGCTCGCGGAGCCGACCGGCCAAAGCAACTCGCCCACATCAACGACAATCGGCTTGGAATGCGTCGCGTTCTCCGTGCCGCGAGACAGGCGGATGTGCATCCGCTTCTTGTTCGGCTCAAACACCACGCTGTGATACGTCATGCATCGCCCGTCCATCGCCACGTCGTCGAGCCAGGCAAACGCACCGGCCACGTCGAGCTTCTTGCTCGATTGATAGGCCGCGTTGAAATCGGATTCGAGCGTCTCATACCGCCCGCACTCCACCGCCTTGGACCGCGCCCGGTAGTGATTCGTGCAGGCCTGCATGACCGCCTTCGCCGGATCACCGGTCACACGGCGAATGCTCACGCCGCCGTCCTTCTCCAGATCGCCGTCGTACTCAAACACGATGGACGCCGGCCCGTTGCCGTTGTAAGGCAATGCCACCGGCACGTTGTTGCCGACCATGCACGTGCGATTGCGAAGCACCGCGACGATGTCCTTCTCCGCCGACGCCACCCGCGCTGCCTCCAGCGCCTCGCGCAACGCCAGCCCGCGCGGCGTGAGCTTGCTGCCGTCCGTTGTGCGCTGCCCCGGCGCATCATGTACGCTCACCGTGACTCCCTCCGCGTTCATCCCGGTAAGGCACCCGACAAAGCAAGGCCACGTCAGCGACACCCAGCCCTGCGCATCCGCCCCATCCGCCGACACGCGTGCCACGATGATCTGCGAATCATCAAGCGCGGGATTGTGAAACCAATCAAGGTTGCGGCCGGCAATCGTGCCGCCATCACTGGTCAGTGCCCCCCACACCGCAAACGACGAACACCCGACGCGAGCCGTCTCGGGAATACAGTTCACGGCAACGAGATCACGATACTCCAGCGGCCGATTCAGCGCCGGCACGACGATCCGCTCGCCAAGCCTCGCCTTGAAGCCGGCGACAATGCCTTCCATCTCCTCCTTGTAGCGCGGTTCGATTTTCATCGATCGCGTCATCAGAAACGACGCAACCTCATACGCCTTGATCGCCTCCGGGCCGCCGGCTTGCAGATACTTGTCGAGCAGCGCGATGCTGTCCGCGCCAAGGAGATACCCCTGCGCGAAGCCCTGCTCGCGCGGCGTCCCCCAGACGCGGAGAATTCGCAGACCGTCTTGGGTGGTAAGTTCGCCGTTGACGCGCGGCGACTTCGCCGGGGAATCGGCGCGGGTAACGCCTATCCACAAAAAGGACAAAACGACGGCAAGACCAAAGCGATGCAATTGACGCATGGGAAATCTCCTCCCGCAGCGATCCGCCGCGGCAGACCGGAACACCATGCATCAATTATACGTGCGTACGCGGCCGGTTACTTTGCAGCGGCGACGGGGCGCTTCGATGCGAAACTGCCGGGCTTGGGCTTGGCGAGCGGCGCCGACTTACTGGCCGGCACGACGGGCGCGCTCTTTGACGCCGGCTCGGCCGCCGCTTTTCCCGCGGGTTTGTCCTCCTTGGCGGGCTTCTCATCCTTGCCGGCCTTGGCAGCGGGCGGCGGAAGGCTGATGGCGATGACGCGCTGGCGAATCTCCTCGAACAAGTCCTTGTTGTCGTTCAGATAAGTGCTCGCATTGTCACGGCCCTGACCGAGCTGCACCGAGCCATACTTCAACCATGCACCCTGCTTCTCCACGACGTTCAGCTTCGTCGCGAGGTCGAGCAGGTCGGCCGTGCGATTGATGCCGCTCTCAAACATGATGTCGAACATGGTTTCGCGGAAGGGAGGAGCAACCTTGTTCTTCACGACGCGAGCCTTGACCTGGCTGCCCAACACTCGATCGCCTTCTTTGATCGAGGCGACGCGGCGAACATCGATACGCACGGAACTGTAGAACTTCAGCGCCCGGCCGCCCGGTGTCGTCTCGGGGTTGCCGAACATGACGCCGATCTTCTCGCGAATCTGATTGATGAAAATGACGATGCAGCGACTCTTGGAGATGGCGCCGGTCAGCTTTCGCATGGCCTGGCTCATCAGGCGGGCCTGCGCACCGACCTGCGCCTGGCCCATCTCGCCTTCCAGTTCCGACTTCGGAATAAGCGCGGCGACGGAATCCACCACGATCACATCCACCGCGTTCGACCGGACCAGCATCTCGGTGATTTCCAAACCCTGCTCGCCGCTGTCGGGCTGGCTGACCAGAAGCGTCTCCGGGTTCACGCCGCAGCGCTTCATCCACGATGGGTCCAACGCATGTTCGGCATCGACAAACGCCGCCACGCCGTCGGCCCGCTGAGAGGCGGCGATGACGTGCAACGCCAGCGTCGTCTTACCGCTGGACTCAGGGCCAAAGATCTCCACGATGCGGCCGCGAGGAATGCCCGCCCCGCCGAGGGCGAGATCGAGCGACAAGGCCCCGGTGCTGACGCCGTCGCGGGCGGCACAAAGGTCGCCATCCATCTGCATGATGGAGCCTTTGCCATAGGCCTTTTCAATCTGCTGCAGGGCACGATCGAGGGCAAGTTGACGTTTGGCATCGGGGGAAGATGGGATCATGAAAGGCTCCTTTAATCGTGGGCCGGGTACAAAAAGGCGTTCTCGCACCGGCGATAAATTTGGGCCGGGCACGAGACGGGATTCTCCTGTCCATGCCCGGGCATTCTGTCAGAGGATCGGCCAAAAGGCAAGCAGGATTTTAGGGAAAAGTTAGGACAGGTGTTCGGGGACCGTTCGGGAGCGAAAAACCGCCCCTGGGGGGGCGCAAAAAGGGGGTGGATGGTGGTCCACGCCCCCACTGAATGCGAAAAAGGCCGGCCTAACGCCGCCGACGAGCCACGACCAAGAGACCTAAGGCAAGCAGCGCCGCTGTCGTCGGTTCAGGGACTCCCAAGCGAATAATCGCCCGCGTCGGATTTAGTCCATTCATGTCGGTCAGGCCGACCATAACATGGATCCATCCATCCTCGGCAAGCTCCATTGTGAATTGCGAATCGAATCGGACGAGGATAGTCGAGATTAGGTAGTCAGGAATGGAGTCGTTGTTAATGTCGATGGAATCAGTTGTCTTCAGCAGCAACTTCGATGTAGTCGCCAACGACGATGCATCACCGTAGAGAAGGGCATCGCTGTTGGAACTCGTCCAGACGTAGGCAGCGTGGTTAAGATTGTTGATGCTGGCCCCCTCGATGCGCGAGCCAGTTGGAATCGAATAACCATCAATCGTGTCGCCTTCGCGCATTACGATCAGGCCGTTGTACGCCAGAAACTGATCGTTGGCTGACGACGGAAGACTGGTATCCCCTGAAACCAGATAGTTCCCAAAATCGTTGACACAGACTGTGTTAAAGTTACCCCAATTGTCGCCCTGGCCGGTCGACGATCCTTCCCGAAGGGCCATCGAGCCATCCTTAAACAAAAACGTGTCCGCGGCCGCCGCCTCGGTCGTATTCAGGATTTGAACATGGTGGGCGTTGTTGTCAGAAATATCGTACTTGACGTTTCCGAAATTAGGCCTGACCGTAAATCCATCGATGACATCGTTTCCTGCGATCACCTTGGTAATGCCGGAGTATGTGGGTCCGGATGCTTTGTAGATGACATTATTGGTTATCGCGCCGCCTGGAGTATCTGAAACCGTGGCATACCAATACGCGGTACCATCAGGCTGCATGGTCGGACGAGACACGCCCAGTATATATTTCCCGGGGAAATCGGGCGCCGGGTCCGTCATGCGAAGCGTGAGCCCCGCACTTGTATAGATGCTGAGACTTCCATCTGAATTCGGCCTGTGAATGAAGTTACCGGAATCACTAAATCCCTGGCCCTGTTCGGGTGATGTCAAAGCCGGCGATATTACATCGCCGCTGTAAAAGACAGGGCCGGTGTCGCGCCAGAGGAAGTACCGACCGTCTTCGAGTCGAGCGTTGAAGTTGACCTTGCCATTTCCATCGGTAAAGGGGGAGCCCAACCCAAAGTTCCTGACCGTCGAGCCATAGAAAGAGTCGCCCTGCTTGATGATCATTTGCGCGTCGCGCGTTGCGGCCAGAGCGTCGGAAATGCAAATCGCAAACAACATCGCCATCACGTTTGTCAAGACAAACCTCCGAACGTGTGAAACGCGCATTTCAATCCACCTCCTCGAACGCCCCCCCACTACTCACTAATACTAATAGTGTAATGGTTTATCGATTAGACTGTAAATTCAGGAAGGGTCAATCTGAGAATTATTACTTTGCCGTAAGTTCAGCAGTTGCAGAGGTTTCGGTGGATAGCGGCTTATTTCCCATGTCCGCCACAGCCGAATGCGCCCGATCAAACAGCACACCCGGTCGCAAAAAGAGCGCCATCACCAGCACCGCACACGCCGCAAGTCCGACATGCAGCATGCGGCAGCGCGAGGCGCGAATGCCGTCGGCCGGTTTGCCGAGATAGCACGCGGCGATGATGCGCAGGTAATACGCAGCGGCGATCGCCGAGTTAAGCACGCCGATGATGACCAGCGCCAGCATCGGCATCGCCCGCGCCGTGCCCGCCTCCGACGACATCGCCGATGAAAAGACATACAGCTTGCCGAGGAAACCGCCGGTCGGGGGCATGCCCATCAGGCTGAGCAGACAAATCGCCAACGCCAGCGCCGCCCACGGGTGCTTTCGGGCACATCCCGAAGCATCCTCAAGGCGCTCGACGGAATCATCATCGCCCTCGTCGCCGGTCTTTCGCAGGCACGACACGGCGGCGAAAGCACCGAGATTCATCACGCCATACATCACCATATAGAACAGCATCGCTGAAAGGCCGTTGCGCAGTGGCGACTCCGTATCGGCCGCGTTCGGAGCCAGACCGCCCGGTCCTGCCAGCAGCGCGACCAGCATGTAGCCCGAGTGCGCGACGCTGGAATAGGCAAGCGTGCGCTTCACGTTCTGTTGCATCAGCGCGAGCGTGTTGCCAACCGTCATGGTCAGCGCGGCCATCGCCCAAAGCAGCCAGAACATGCCGTCGCTCAGCACCCAGCCGGTCATCGAAAAGACGCGAATGAGGGCGATGAAGCCCGCGAACTTCGGCACGAACCCAAGCATGCCGGTCATCGCTGACGCCGCGCCCTGATAAACATCGGCAACGTAGAAATGCATCGGCACGGCCGCAACCTTGAACGCCAGGCCGCCGATGACGAGGAGCAGACCGACCAGCGTGAGCTTGTCGGCCAGGATTTCGGGTCGTGCCAACGCCGCGGCGAGGCTGCGTGTTTCGCCACCGGCCGGAAACAGTTGCATCGTGCCGGCCGCGCCATAGAGAAACGAGAAACCGTAGAGCATCAGCGCGGCTGCGAAGGCCCCAAGGAAGAAGTACTTCCCGGTCGCCTCCTGGGCGCGGACATCCTTCCGTGACAGGCCGATGAGGATGTACGTCGGCACGCTCACCAACTCAAGCGCGAGAAACAAGAGCACAAGATCGTTCGCGACGGAAACCAGCATGATGCCCGCGAGCGAAAACAGGATGAGCGAGAAGTACTCGGGCTGTTCACGTTCCTCGGGCACGTGACGATTCACGAGCAGGATCAGCACGCCAACCAGCAACGTGCACAGCCGCGTAAAGGCGACAAGCGAATCAATGTGCAGTGCCGCCGTCGCCTCTGCGGGAAGGATCGCAAGTCGCGTGCTCATCCAGATGGCCCCTGCCGCCGAGAGAATGCTCAGCGGAAATGCCAGGGCACGCGCCCCGAGCACGCCGACGATCAAAATCGCCGACGCCCCGCCGACAAGCAGCAGCTCAGGCAAAAGGCCGTGAACCATGGGATGGAGGGCGACGATGTTCATCGCGCGACCTCCACTTCGCACCGGTTGGAAACCGGTGCCACATCGTGCATCGCCACGGCCGGCGCCGGGCCGCGCTTCACCATGTGATGGGCGCGGGTCAGCACCTGCGACTGCAACGCGGGCGCGGTGATGTCCGTCACCACGCGCGGATACACACCAATAAGAATGCAGACTGCGGCAATCGGCACGAGGATGCCGATCTCGCGCCGCGTCAGGTCCTGCGTCAACCCTGTCGATGAATCGAACCCGTGCCCGGGTTCCTTCAATGGGCCAAAGAGCACACATCGCGCCATGTGCAGCATGTAGATCGCGCCGAGCAAAATGCCGCTCGCTGCGGGGATCGCGTACCACATGCCGAGCGGGCCTGCGGGCGAACCGGCCTCGGCCTTCGACGAATTGAACGTGCCGAGCAGCACGAGGAATTCACTGATGAAGCCGTTGGTGCCCGGCAGCCCGATGCTCGACATGGTGAAGACGATCAGGAAGAACGTCATCACCGGCATCTTGCGGGCGAGGCCGCCGATCTTGGCGAATTCGCGGGTGTGATAGCGCTCGTAGATCATGCCGACAATAAGGAACAGCGCGCCGGTGGAAAGACCGTGGTTCACCATGTAGAGCAGCGAACCTTGCAGGCCCGCCATCTTCAAACTGAACATGCCGAGCAGACAGAAGCCCAGGTGCGACACCGACGAATACGCGACCAGCTTCTTCACATCGTCCTGCACCCACGCGGCGAGTGCGCCATAGATGATGCCGATGATCGCAAGGATGGACACAAACGGCGCGAGCGCAACCGACGCCTCGGGCAGCATCGGCAGAGACAATCGCAAGAATCCATACGTGCCGAGTTTCAGCAACACCGCCGCAAGCATGACGCTGCCCGCCGTCGGAGCCTCAGTGTGCGCCAGCGGCAGCCACGTGTGCATCGGAAAGAGCGGCACCTTGATCGCGAATCCCGCGAAGAAGGCAAGGAACAACCACCACTGCACATCCAGCGACAGATACCCCGCAGCGGCCAATTCGTACAAGCGATCAAGATCGAATGAAAACTCGTACGTCTTGTCCGCGCCGAGCGGCAGCAGCGACGCCTTCCACCCGAGGTACAGCACGCCGGCGAAGGTCAACATGCTGCCCGTCAGCGTGTAGATGAAAAACATATTCGCGGCCTTGGTGCGCTGCGAGCCGCCCCAGATGCCGATCAGGAAGTACAGCGGGATGAGCGTGAACTCGAAGAAGATGTAGAACAGCAGCAGATCGCGTGCACAGAAAACGCCGAGCATCGCGCCGTGCAGGAGGAGCATCAGACTGTAATACTCACGGCAGCGATCCTGAATCCCGGTGAAGCTGCCCCAGATCGCAAGCGGCGTCAGAAACGCCGTCAACAACAGAAGCGGCAACGAAATACCATCGACTCCGACGTGATATTGCAGATGCACGGGGGCGAGGCTGTCGGTGTCGCCGAACCAGTGCAGCCGCTCGACCAGATGAAACTGTCCGCGCTCCGTGGCCGACTGATTAAGAAACATGCTCGTGGCATAGCACGCCAGTGCGAACACCAGCAGCGCGACGAACATCGCAAACCGCCGGACCGTCGGCGCATCCCACGACGTGCGCGTAAAAAGCAACGCCGCCGCCGCGACCGGCAGGAAGACGATCAGCGAGAGAATGTGATGTTCGAACAATCCGTTCATTCGTTTCCATGTGGCACAGGTTTCCAACCTGTGTCCATCCAGCTTGTTTTTCCGATCACGCCGCCACCAGCATCCACCAGATCATGACCAGCAATCCGACCACCATCGCCAGGGCATACCCCTGCATGGCACCGGTCTGCCAGCCCTTGAGAATGATCCCGATCAACCGCGGAACAGCCGCGATGACCCACAGGATCGCATTGATGAAATAGCGGTCGAGGTTGTAACACACCATGCCGATGCGCCGCAGCGGCCGCACCAGCGCGAGGTCATACAACTCATCCACGTAATACTTGTTGTAGAGCAGGCGATACAGCCCGCCGCTGGCGAACGCGATCGCCAGCGGAATCGTCGGTCGCCGGCGATAGAAGAACCACGCCGTCCCAATGCCCCAGAGCGAAATCGCCGCGGAGACATACATCAACCGATGGCCGCCAAGCAGCCAGCCAGCCTCGGCCGCGCCGACATGTTTCGGCGTGCCGCGGTGTCCGCTGGTGAAATACGAAAGGAAATGATGGAACTCGCCGTGCGGCTCAAACACGCCGAGAAAGCCGTGTCCGCCAAAGGTCACGCCGACGTAACCGGCACAGATCGCACCGACCGAGAGAATGAGAAGCGGTGCCGTCATCCACGGGCCGGACTCATGCGCATGATGAACGTCGCGCGGCAATCGCTCCTGCCCATGAAACGCCATAAAGATCATTCGGAACGTGTAGAAGGCCGTCATCCACGCCGTGATCAGTGCCATATACCCGAGCCACGGCATGTCGCTCGACAGCGCGGCGTGAATAATCTCGTCCTTGCTCCAGAAACCGGCCAGCAGCGGGAAACCGGCAAGGGCCAGTCCGCCAATGCAGAAGGTCGTCGCCGTAATCTTCATGGACCTCGCCAGGCCGGAGAAATGGCGAATATCAATCACACCGGCCATGGCGTGCATCACGCTGCCGGCGCCGAGGAAGAGCAGGGCCTTAAAGAAGGCATGCGTGAACAGGTGGAAGATCGCCGAATCAAACGCGCCAACCCCCGCGCCGAGAAACATGTAACCAAGCTGGCTGAGCGTTGAGTATGCAAGGATGCGCTTCATGTCGAACTGCGTGAGCGCAATCGTCGCGGCAAACAGCGACGTGATGCCGCCGATGGTGGCAACGATCCACATGGCATAGTGCGAGGCGGAAAAGATGACGTTGCAGCGAACGACCATATAGACGCCGGCCGTGACCATCGTCGCGGCGTGAATCAGCGCGCTCACCGGCGTCGGGCCTTCCATCGCATCCGGCAGCCAGACATGCAGCGGCAACTGGGCGCTCTTGCCCATCGCGCCGCAAAACAGCAGGAGTGCAATCGCCGTAACCCGATCAGGCGACAACGCCGCCCCACCGGCCATCTTCATCTTGGCGACGAGGTCGAAGACTTCCTTGTAATCCAGCGTGCCGAAGGTGTAGTAAATAAGGAAGATGCCAAGGCCGAAGCCGAAGTCGCCGATGCGATTGACGATGAACGCCTTCTTCGCGGCGGCCGCGGCCGATGGCTTTTCATAGTAGAAGCCGATGAGCAGATAGCTCGACAGACCGACGAGTTCCCAGCCGAGGTACAGCAACAGGAAGTTCCCCGCCAGCACCAACATGCACATCGAGAACACGAAGATGCCGAGGAAGGCGAAGAAACGTTCATAGCCGCGCTCGGCATGGCCGTGATGATCGCGCATGTAGCCGACGGAATAGGCCACCACGAGAAACGACACGCTCAGCACGGTCAGCAGCATCACGCAAGTCAGCGAGTCGATCCGAAACGTGACATTCATCCACGTAACGCCGGCATTGATCCAGCCGTAGATCAGCCACGACTTGGCCAGCCCGTCGATGCAGCCCGAGCCGCCCTTGGTCAGGGCAAGGTTGATATTCATGAACAGACGAACAGCACACGCCAGCGCGAGGCCGACGCCGATGAGCACAAGCCAATGCGAATTGGACCGCAGCCCGCGCAGACCGATCACCCCGACCGCCACCGCCCCGAGCAGGGGCAGCAGCGGAATCAGAATGGCGAGCGTCTCGACGTTATTCAGATCCAAAACTTCCACTCACTATGTAGGGTCCGCTGTGCGGACCATTCCAGTGCAACGCGCCATCGTGGTCCGCACAACGGACCCTGCCAACTCCATCTACCCGCGCAACGTGCGCCAATGCTCCGCATCCAGCGTGCCGCGCCGACGATACAGCATCACCACGATGGCCAGCCCCAAACCGGCCTCCACCGCGGCAATCACCAAAACAAAAAGCCCGAAGGCCTGACCCTGCAAGTTGCCCCAGCGCTGGCCCATGGCGACGAAGTTGACGAGAACGCCCTGAAACATGACCTCAGTGCAGAGGAACATGATGATCAGATTGCGGCGCGTCAGAAAACCGACTACGCCCAACCCAAAGAGCATCGCCCCCACCAACATCAACGCCGACGAATTCAAAACAAACCCTTCCTTCACTTGGCCCCTAGGCCCCTCGGACCCTTAAACCCTCGAACCCTCGGACCCTTGAACCCTTAAACCCTTCCTCAGAACGGCTTCACATGCCGCCCGATCTCACCGGGCTGATACGCGGCGGTTTCTTCGCTCTTCGGGAATCGCCTTCGCGCGATCGCGATCGCCCCGATCATCGCCACCATCAGCAGCACGCCCGCCAGTTCCACACTGATCGCAAAATCCGTGAGCAGCACGCGGCCGAGCGCCATCGTGTTGCCCTCGACCGGCGGCGGCACGGGATTCGCCGCGCTCGCCCCGCGACCAGCAATCACGCCGGCCACCGTCGCCACCAACACGAAACCGGCCGCAACCGCCGCAAACGGCTCGCGCGAGCTTCGGTCGTAATCAACCATCATCGAAAACTGGGCTTCGGTTCCAAGGTGCGACTGCTGCGCCAGCATGATCACGAACACATACGTCACCAGAATCGCACCGGCATAGACAACCACCAGCGCGGCCCCGAGAAACTCAGCACCGCAAACAACCATCAACGCCGCCGTCGAAAGCACGACCATCACGAAATAGAGCGCGGAATATACCGGCTTGGGATGCGTCACCACGCGCACCGCGCCGCCGAGCGAAAGAACGACGAGCAGCACGGAATACCACGTCTTCGCAGCGTCACCGGTGAACTTATCCAACAACACCACGACGCCGCCGATCGTCAGCCCGAGCATGGGCACCAGGAAGCTCTTCCGCGGCGCGACCCCATCGCGCGGCAATGCGGCATAGACCGCGGCGGAGCCAATCGCGGCGACTGCGTATGCGAGATAGACGAGATAGGACTCCACAGTTTCCTCAAGTGGCCAGGCACATCCCTCCCGGCCGAATTCCAAATGTCGAGTTACGAATTACAAAAGGGATGCCCCATCGAGCGATCTCGTTTTGTCATTGGTAATTCGTCATTCGTCATTTTTCAGTATCCCGTGATGTTCGGGTTCTTCCGCGGCTTCTCATCCTTCGTGCGGTCAAAGATGTTGAGCAGCTTCTCTTTGTCGAAGATCATCTCCTCGCGACTGCCGCCGACGAGATGGTACTCCGGTGTCAACTCAATCGCATCCACCGGGCAGGCCTCTTCGCACATGCCGCAATAGATGCAGCGCAGCTCATCAATATCAAACTTGATCGGATACTTCTCCCGATCGGGCCACGGACTCTCCGCGCCTTCAATATGAATGCAATGCGCCGGACAGGCCGTCTCGCACATGAAACACGCCACGCAGGCCACGCGCCCCTGATCGTCGCGATTCAGCCGATGCACGCCGCGATAGATCTCCTTGCGAAGCTGGCGCTTCTGCTCCGGATACTGCACCACCGTCTCGTCGCGCAGCTTTTTCTTGAACATGTGCCGAAGCGTCGTCTTCATGCCGCCGAAGATCTGCGGCAGATACATCCGCTCCGTCATCGACAGCTCGGGCTGATCGACGTGGATGATGTCCGTTTGTTTCCAGTCGGGCTTTGCCGTCATGCCTTACCCCATTGCCTCCGCACGGCGCAGGCTGAGCTGTCGGCCCGTCACCGCCTTGCCGCCGGCCACGCTCACAAATCCGCCGAAAAGAAAGACGCCGATGTTCACGGCCGTCGTCGTCCACTGCGACCAGCCCATGTACAACACCAATCCTTGCGCCGCGACCAGCGTCATGGTCATCGGCACGAGACCCTTCCACGCGAGCCGCATGAGCTGATCAAAGCGGAATCGCGGAATCGTCCAGCGAATGAGCATGTACAGACAGATGAACAGGAAGATCTTGAACGCGAACACCGCCACACGGACCAACGCCGCGCCGAAGGTCGGCGTCGTGTTCAGCCATTCCCACCCCGGCACAAGATAGCCGCCGAAGAAAATACAGATCATCATCGCGCTGGATGTAATCATGTGCGAATACTCGGCGAGGAAAAACAACGCCAGCTTCAGCGCGCTGTACTCCGTGTGATAGCCGCCGATGAGTTCCTGCTCGCTCTCGGCAAGGTCGAACGGCATGCGATTCGCCTCGGCCAGCGCCGTGATAAACAGCACCAGCGCGGCGATCGGGTGATACATCACCGCCCACCCATGCCGCGCCTGCCAGTCGACCATCTCCTCCAGCCGCAGCGAACCGGTCATCAGGATCGCGGCCATGAGGCACATGCCCATCGGCACTTCATAGGAAAGCATCTGCGCCGCAGCGCGGATGGCGCCATAGAACGAATACTTGTTGTTGCTGGCCCAACCGCCGAGGACCACGCCATACACACTCAGCGACGAAACGGCAACGATGTAGAGCAGGCCGATGTCGACACTGGCGACCTGCACCACCATGGGCTTGGCCGTCGCCTCCATCCAGCCCCACTTGAACGACCCGCCCCACGGAATCACCGCGAAGCCGACAAGTGCGACGACGAAGATCATCCACGGCGCAAAGATGAACAGCGCCTTATCGACGTTGGCCGGGATGATGTCCTCTTTGAGAAAAAACTTCAGGCCGTCGGCGATGGGTTGGAGAATGCCGTAAGGCCCGACGCGATTGGGTCCGTAGCGATCCTGCGTCCACGCCGAAATCTTGCGCTCAAGCAAAATGGCATACGCGACGGCCCCCTGAATGCCGCCGAACACGACAAGGCCCAGCACGATGCTGAACCAGAACTGATCGGCGAGGATGTTTCGAATCGCGTCCATCGTGTCCATCATGGTCCGCGCAGCGGACCCTACATTGTGGCACAGGTTCCCAACCTGTATCCCGCCCATGTGGCACAGGTTTCCAACCTGTGTCCCAACCTGTGTCCTACCCTTGTGGCACAGGTTTCCAACCTGTGTACTGTGTGACCGGTTTTCAACCGGTCAGTGTGCATGCTCCGGCACCGGCGGCGGCACATGCAACTGCCCAAACGCCGGCATCTGCTTCGCCATCAACGCGCGCACCTTCTCCGCGCTGTACAACCCCTCACCGCCAAACACGGCATAAAGATAGTTGCCATCGCGCTGACACCCCTCGATCGGGTTGATCCCCGCCTCGAAGGGTTGAATCTTTCCATCGACATTCACAAAGCAGCCGCTCCGCTCAGCCCATGAGCAGCTCGGAACAATCACGGTCGCCGCGTCGGTCACGGCGCTCGGAAAAATATCCTGCGCGATGACCAAGGCGATGTGGCCCAGCGCCTTTTTCAGATCATCGCCGACCCACTCAGTCGGTGATCCGCCGACAATCCACGCCGCGGCGATCTTTTTCTCGCCCGCCTGTTTAAGGAAATCGGTGAAACTGAGCGTCGGCCCACCCAGCCCCGCGATGATCATCTCAATCCCGCGCTTGTTCGGGCACTTCTCCGCGCGAATCATGAACTTCGCCGGATGGCCGTTGCCGCCCTTGGGGAATGCTTCATCTTCGCCAACCATCGGTGCCGGTCCGCACACCAGCGCCGCCTGCGGGGCGATGCACCGCACCATCGACGCCAGCATCCATGCCTCTTCGCACGCCATAAACGGCGAAAGCACCACCGCAACAGACCCTGCGCCGTCTTTCTTCACCACCGACTCAAGCCGCAGCGTCACGATCTCCGGCAACGCGCTCCAGTCGGGATAATCCAATTCCGCGCCGCGGCGAACCGTCAGTCGGTTCAGCCGTCGCGGGTCATGCACATACTTGAATCCGAATCGCCCCTCGTCGCACATCCACCAGTCGTTCACGCCGGGGTTGTAGCGAGGCTTCAGTCGCCAGACCTTGCCCTCATTCGCATCGACCGTGATCGTGCAGCCCGCCGAGCAACCGGCGCACACGCTGTCCGCGCTCTTGAGGAACCACACGCGCTGCTGCATCAAAAAATCTTTGTCGAGCAGGCACCCCACCGGGCAGATATCAACAACATTGCCCTGAAGCTTGTTCTCCAGCGGAACACCGGGGAACACATCAATCTCCGCCCGACTGCCACGATTGATGATGGCCAACTCGCCCGTGCCCGCGACCTCGTTGCAAAAGCGCACGCACCGCGAGCACATCACGCACCGGTCTGCGTAAAGCAGCGTCTTGCTGCCGATGTCTTTTTTCGGGTTCTTGTTCTTCGGCTCCACCATCCGGCTGGTCGATTCGCCGAACTTCAGCGAGTAGTCCTGCAGATAGCACTCGCCGGCCTGATCGCACACCGGACAATCCAGCGGGTGGTTCAGCAGGAAGTACTCCATGCAGTGCGTCTGATTGTCTTTGACCTTGTCGGACTCGAAGCGAACTTCCAACCCATCCTTCACCGGCGTCTGACACGACGGAAAAAGACGCGGCGTCCACTCCATCGCCTTCGTCTTGGGGTTGGGCATCTTCATTTCCATCAGGCAGAGCCGACAGCTCGCCACGATGGACAGCCCGGGGTGATAGCAATAATGAGGAACATCCCCGCCCGCCTCAAGGACGGCCTGTAGCACGGGAATCTTGTCCCGGCACTCGATCTCTTTGCCATCGACGATAATCTTGGGCATGGGCCTTGATCGAAGAGTCTAATCGACGGCGGGCCGATGAGGGATCGGCATCTAATCACCTGTCCCGCCAGCACTTGCAAGCCCCGCACCGACCATCGATGGGAACTTTGTGAAGAGTATCACAAAGGGCAGGCAACGCAAAGCGTTTGACAAGTCGTCAGATTTACAGGATTCAGCCAAAAAACGGCAAGTGAGTCAGGAATTGATGACCTCGTCGTACACTCTATCCATATGCCCTTGCTTCAACAAAGCACCTTCTTTTCGGACCTAATCGAGCGGCCCCAGCTTCGATCTCCTGCATTTCAATATTTTTTAATTGCAAAAAGTCTTCGCAAAATACAAAATGACTTTGCCGAATTGCATTAATTGCAGTTCGCGAAGGTGTAATTGCAATGCAGATCGAACGATTTGGAGAATTCAAGACCGGATGCCTCGTCCCAATCGCCCTCAATGAACGGGTCAATGACTACGCGTTTGTCCCGAACCCACTCCCGCCTTCTTGGAGGATCAACGACGCGTTGTGGCCGCTCATCGCGACCGCCAGAGAGAAGCTTGGCAATCTAAACGGAATCGGCTGCACACTGCCGACCCCCGCACTGTTGCTCAGGCCGTTGCAACGTCGTGAAGCCATCACGTCGAACAGCATCGAAGGCACGCACGTCACCCCGGAGGAGCTCCTCCTGTTCGAAGCCGATCAGAAGCAACACATGGAGTCCGCTAGGCGGAACGACTGGCTTGAGGTTTCGCTTTATGACCAGGCGTTGAACGAAGGGTGCAGAAGAATCAGCGAGGGCCATGCGATAGACCGGCATTTGATGATCGACCTGCATCACATGCTCTTAAGCAGCGCGAGGGGAAAAGAAAAGAGTCCCGGACAAATTCGAAACGTTCAGGTATTCATAGGCGAAGGCAGGCGCTTCATCCCACCGCCCCCGGAGTTGCTTGAGGAACAAATCACCAACCTGGAGTCCTACCTCGCCTCAAACGCCGAGCGCGATCCGCTTCTTCGCGCCTTCATTGCGCATTATCAATTCGAAGTCATTCACCCGTTCAAGGACGGCAACGGTCGCATCGGCAGACTGATCCTGTCACTTTGCATCTACAAATGGCTCGGGCATTCCCACGCATGGCTATATCTGAGCGAGTACTTCGACAGGAATCGAAGAGAGTACATCGGCAAACTCTCTGCCGTCAGCACCAGCGGCGAATGGGAAGAGTGGGTGGAGTTCTGCCTTCATGGAACCATCGAGCAAGCCGACTCCGCCATCGCCCGTTGTCACCGATTGGGGGAAATCAAGCGCAAGTACGAGGCCGTGATTGGGGACGCGAGCGCAAGAATGAGTAAGATCATTACCAGACTACTCACCGATCCGATCGTGGAAGTAACGCAACTCGCCGAACATTGCGACGTCACCTACCACACCGCAAAAGCGGATATTGACAAGCTGCTGAGTGCTGGAGTTCTTACAGAATTGAAATCTGTTCGACGTCCAAAGGCCTACTGTGCTACAGAGATTTTCAACGTCGCCTATGGAGATTAGCGATTCCGCCCCGCCTGCTGCCGCTTCGTCGCCTCTTCGAGGATCGATTTCTCGCGAGACGTAAGACTCTGAATCCCACGGTCGCGGACCTTGTCGAGGATCTGATCGACCGACAGGAGCAGCGATTCCTCCTGCCGCCGTTTCGCATCCGCCGCGCGCTGCCGCATCGCATCGCCCATCGACGACCATGCCTGCCACCATCGCTCGCCGCGATAGCCCCACGCAACGCCGAACGCCATGCCGGCAAGGTGGCACGCATCGCCACCGGCGTTGTGCCCCTTCATAATGAGGTTTACCGAGTACATCGCGGTAAAAAGCAGAACCGCTGCGCGAATTGGAATCGGGAAGAACATAAACAGTCGAATGTGGGGAAAAAGCACCGCGCAGGCCCCCAAGACCGTCAGCACGCCACCGGATGCTCCGACCAAGGGAACGTCGTCGTCCAGCCAGCCAACCAGCGTTATTAACATGTACGCGACAACCGCTACGAACGCACCAAGTGAATAGAAAACGACGAATCGACGAGCTCCCCATGCTCGCTCAAGATAAATTCCCAGCATATACAAAGCCAACATGTTCCAGAAGATATGGCTCACCGAGCTCTGGTCATGCAGATAGGAATAAGTGAATAGTCGCCAGACATGTCCACGCAATACAAGCGACGTATTCATCTCCAACGCTTCGTAAATCGGCGAGCGGCTTCCACCCGTTATCAGGCACAGAAAGAACATCCCGATATTGGCAAACAGAATCCACTTCACGGCCTTGGTCGGCCTCGGAAGTCCCCCAAGCCACGAACGGGCTCCGCCTTCACCGTGATACGGCGTCTCGCCGGATGCGTACGGCCGATTCTCCCAACTCATATCCCGCCCCCCGCTTCCATGCCCCACCGGCAAAGCGTAATGATCGTCTTCCCGTCCGTAATTCGTCCGTCGCGCACCATCTTCATTGCATCGGCCAATTGCACCATCTCGACCGTGATTCGCTCCGTCGCCTCCAGATGCTGCTCCGTGACCCGCAGGTCCGTCGCCACATAGGCCCGGATCAGCTCGGTCAGAATCCCCGGCGACGGGTAGAACTCGCACAGGTATCGTATCGCACCGGCCGCATAACCCGTCTCTTCCTCCAACTCCCGCGCCGCCGCGACCTCCGGCGCCTCACCCGGCACATCCAGCGTCCCGGCCGGCAACTCCCAAAGCTCTTTTTGCAGCGCGTGCCGCCACTGCCGCAGCATCAGGCATCGTCGGTCATCAACCAGCGGCAGGACCACCACTGCCCCCGGATGGACAACAATATCGATCGCCCGCGGCACGCCGTCCCGCCCCTCGCACATCCGGCGGACAACCTCGAACTTGCGGCTCTTGAACATGGACTCCATAACCACCTTCGCAATAGGACGATTCTAGATCGGCGATTCCCAGAGCGGCCGATTCGCACCAGAGCGAGTCGCGCATTCCTGTTGCGTGTCGAACCGAGCCGAGCGTCGAACCGAGCCGAGCGTCGAACCGAGCCGCGCCCGTAAGGAAGCGGGTTTGATTCACGGGAAAGCGATTCAGCATTGTGCAAACTGCTCTAAGTGCCTTATTTTCAATGCGTTAGGCGTCAAAGCGGGGAAAGCCCCCGTACCTGCCGGTTGCCCAATCGCAGCAGTCACGGAAGCCCACCCCAACAAGGCATTGTCGCCTCGTTGCCCCAAAAACCCCACGCGATATAATGCTGTGCTCGAAAAAAACGACCAGTCCATTCGCCGGGAAAAAGCCATGAAGAGCGACATCCATCCGAAGTACTTCGAAAAGTCCGTCGTAACCTGCGGTTGCGGCCACTCCTTTGAAACGGGCAGCACCAAGGAGAAGATTGCCGTCGAAATCTGCTCCCACTGCCACCCCTTCTTCACCGGAACGCAGAAGTTCGTCGACACGGCCGGCCGCGTCGAGAAGTTCCAGAAGAAGTTCGGCGGCAACTACTTCAAGCCCGCCGCCGCCAAGAAGGCCCCGCCCGCCAAGGCCTAGCGTACGTTGTCATTCACACGCCGCGTGCTCGCGCCTCGATCGCA
This sequence comes from Planctomycetota bacterium, assembly GCA_016235815.1. Lineage (GTDB taxonomy): Bacteria > Planctomycetota > Phycisphaerae > UBA1845 > UTPLA1 > JACRIM01. Next base: position 9,952 of record JACRIM010000053.1, on the reverse strand, counting down.
GCCGCGGCGTTTTTGTTTGCATGTAGTACAGGTTTTCTGTGGCACCGGTTTTCTGTGGCACCGGTTTCCAACCGGTTACGGTGGCACAGGTTTCCAACCTGTGCCTTGTGTGACCAGCCCTCACACGACATGATTCGGAACCAAACAGAGAATCCAGAAACGATCAAATTCAGTAACGTGCCCCATGTCCACCGTCGAAGAAAATCCCGCCTTCATCGCCAAACTCGACGAGATCGTCACGCGCTACGAAACCGTCGGCAACGAAATGAACGACGCCGCGGCATCCGGCAACTCGGCCCGCATCGTGAAGCTCGCCAAGGAACACGCCAACCTCGCCAAGATGGTCACGCCCTACCAGGCATACAAAAAAGTCCGCGCCGGCTTCGACGAAGCCAAGGCGATATTGGACGACCCGGCCGGCGATCCCGAGCTAAAAGAACTCGCCAGGATGGAGCTGCCCGAACTCGAAGCACAGGCCACGCAGATCATGGAAGGCCTGGTTGACGGCCTCATCGGCGGCGACGACGCCAACGTGGACTCGATCATCATTGAAATCCGCGCCGGCACCGGCGGCGACGAAGCAGCCCTCTTCGCCCGCGATTTGCACGACATGTACGCCCGCTACGCCGCGGCCCGCGGATTCAAATTCGAAGTCATCGACATCTCCCCGAACGAACTCGGCGGCTACCGCGAAGCCATCAGCGAAATCAAAGGCCCCAACGTCTTCCTGCACTTTGGCTACGAAGGCGGCGGCCACCGCGTGCAGCGCGTCCCCGAGACCGAGCAACAGGGTCGCATCCACACCTCGGCCGCGACAGTCGCCGTGCTGCCCGAGGTGGAAGAAACCGACGTCGACATCGACTGGGAAAAAGATGTGCTCGAACACGTCAGTGCCGCGGGCGGTCCCGGCGGGCAGAACGTGAACAAGGTCGCCACGGCGATTCGCCTCGAACACATCCCGACGGGTATCACCGTCTCGATGCGCGACGAACGCAGCCAGCACAAGAATCGCGCCAAGGCCCGCCGCCTCATGGCCAGCCGCGTCAAGGCGCACTATGAGGAAATGGACCGCGCCAAGCGCGACTCGACGCGAAAGTCCATGATCGGCTCCGGCAATCGCAACGAGCGCGTCCGCACCTACAACTTCCCGCAAAACCGCTGCACCGACCATCGCCTCAACGAGAACTACTCGCTGGAAAAAATCATCGCCGGCCAACTCGACGATGTCGTCCAAGCCCTCCGCCGCCACGACCGCGCCCAACGCATCGCCGCGGGAATCTAGCGAAGGAAGTGTAGTAAAACGTTTTCCCTCGCTCGATTTCAACTATCTTACCCGTCTGATAAGCGCTGATCGCGCTCGCTATGGCGCAACCATCCCACCATGTAAAATGAAACACCCGTCGTCCACGGGGCGCGATGCCTGCATATCCCTACCCACAAGGAGACGCCGCTGTGAGCGACGAACCCAAAAAAGCCGGCCACATCATCACCATCCAGGAACACATCCTCGGACAACAACGCAACCATCCCACCGCGACCGGCGGTTTCTCCTGGCTCCTCTCCGGCATCACCCTCGCCGCGCGAATCATTTCCGCCAACGTCCGACGCGCCGGCATCCTCGACATCCTCGGCGACATCGGCAACGCAAACGTCTTCGGCGAACAGCAACAAAAGCTCGACATCCTCGCAAACAAGTCCATCGAGCTGTGCCTCGAGTATCGCGGCAACGTCGGCATCATCGCCTCCGAAGAACTCGACGAGCCAAAGGTCATCACCAAAAGCGGTACGGCCGGTCGTTACATCGTCGTCTTCGATCCCCTCGATGGATCAAGCAACATCGACGTCAACGTCTCGGTCGGCACCATCTTCTCCATCCTCGAACGAGACCCCAGCGGGTTCAACACGTCCGACCCCGTCACGGACGTGCTTCAGGCCGGCGTCAAACAGCTCGCCGCCGGTTACATCGTCTACGGCTCCAGCACCATGCTCGTCTATACCACCGGCGAGGGTGTACACATGTTCACGCTCGACCCCTCGGTCGGCGCATTCATCCTGGCCAGCGAGCACGTCAAAATGCCCGAGAAAGGAAAGTGCTACAGCGTGAACGAAGGGAACGCCAACAGCTTTCCGACCGGCGTCAAACGCTATCTCGACTGGTGCAAGACCGAAGAGGCCGGTCCATTCACCAGTCGTTACATCGGATCATTGGTCGCCGACTTTCATCGAACCCTCCTCCGCGGCGGAATCTTCCTCTACCCGCCGACGGCGAAAAGCCCCGGCGGAAAGCTCCGATTGCTCTACGAGGCCAACCCCATTGCATTCCTCGCAGAGCAGGCGGGCGGAGCGGCGACCGACGGCAAAAAGCGAATCATGGAGAAGATTCCGACATCGCTTCATGAACGGACGCCCCTGTTCGTGGGTAGCAAGACCGAAATGGACCGGTTACAACGCTTCGTCGACGAAGCGAAGTAGCTTCGCACGAACGCACGCCGCACCAATCCGAGCACATGGCGCAAGTCGACGAGTCGCTGAGGCGACCCTTGTGGCATGTCGCGACGATTTGTGCCTCGGAATCTGCCATTACAAACCCTGTGCCACCCGATCAATCCACAACGCCAACGACCTGGACCATCGGCAACCTGCTCACATGGACGCGCGGCCACTTCGAGAAGTCCGGCATCGACGACGCCCGCCTCTGCGCCGAACTGCTGCTCGCCAAGGCCCTCGGCTGCAAACGCATCGAGCTGTACACGCGCTTCGAGCAGACGCCCACCGAGCCGCAGCGCACCGCCTATCGCGAACTCGTCCGCGCCGCCGCCGCCCATGAACCAATCGCCTACCTGATCGGCATGAAGGAGTTCTACTCGCTGGAGTTCGCCGTCACCCCGGATGTGCTGATCCCGCGCCCAGAAACAGAACTGCTGGTCGAACTCGCCCTGTCGTGGTGCAAAGCAAATGCCCGCGAAGCCTACGACATTCTCGACGTCGGCACCGGCTCCGGCTGCATCGCCGTCACCCTCGCCAGGAAACAATCGAACGCACGCGTCATCGGTTGCGACATCTCCGAACCGGCCCTGGCCGTGGCAAAGCAAAACGCCGGGCGGCACAAAGTCGCGAATGCCCAATTCATTCATGCAGATTGGCTCCGACTCGAAGGCGATCTTGCCACGGCGACGTTCGACATCATCGTCTCCAACCCGCCCTACATCGCCAGGGCCGACGAAGATACGCTTCCTGAAAACGTGCGCAAATACGAACCTGCGCTTGCACTCTTCGCGCCGGGCGACGGATTGGAGATGTATCGCCGTCTCGCCGCCGACATTGCCGACCGACTCACCCCCGGCGGCCTCTTCGCCGTCGAAGTCGGCCGCGAACAGGCCGACCGCGTTGTCGAAATCTTCACCGCAACGCCTCTTCAACTCACCGGCCGCCACCGCGACGGCGCAGGCATCGAGCGGGCGCTGGCGTTTACACTACCCGCATGAGCAGTCTGGCCGACCGCGACTTCCGGCGAATCCTCCTCATCAAGCCCAGCTCGCCGGGCGACATCATTCACGCGCTGCCTGTTCTTCACGGCCTGCGCAAGCGCTATCCGTCGGCGCACCTCGCGTGGCTCGTCGCGACCCCCTTCGCCGACCTCATCTCCGCCGACCCCGCGCTGAACGAAGTCGTGCCCTTCGATCGCAAACGCTATGGCTTCCTCGGGCGCAGCATCCGCGTCACCGGCGAGTTTCTCACGTTCCTCAAACAACTTCGCGCCAAGGAGTTTGACCTCGTCATCGACCTGCAGGGCCTCTTCCGCAGCGGCTTCCTCACCAAGGCCGGCGGCGCGCCCACGCGCATCGGCTTCGCCGACGCCCGCGAACTGGCGTGGATGTTCTACTCCGATTGCATCCCCAAAATGGACAAGAACATTCACGCCGCCGACAAGAACTATGCCGTCGCCGCCATGCTTGGATTCGAACGCGAACCGATGGACTTCACCGTGCACCTCACCGACGACGACCGCCGCATCGCCGGTGAATTACTCGGCAGCGCCTCACCGTTCATCGCACTCGTCCCCGGTACGCGCTGGGAAACGAAGTGCTGGCCCGCCGAACGATTCGGAAAGCTCGCGGCCGCCCTGCATCAGTCGCACGGCATGAAGAGCATCCTCATCGGCGGCAAGGACGACACCTCCGCCGCCGAGCGCGCCGTGCAATCGTCCAACAACTCCGCCACCAATCTCTGCGGCAAAACCACGCTCCGCCAGGCCGCGGCCCTCATCGAGCGCGCCGCCCTCGTCGTCACCGCCGACTCAACCCCCATGCACCTCGCCGCCGCCTTCAACCGCCCGCTCGTCGCCCTCTTCGGCCCGACAAACCCCGCGCGCACCGGCCCCTACGCCCGCATGAACGACGTCCTCCGCCTCGATCTCGCCTGTTCACCGTGCTACTACAAAAAGTTAAGCCAATGCCCCCACGACCACGCCTGCATGCGCGACCTTCTGGCTGAGAAGGTGATCGATCGCTGCACCGGTTCAATGACGGGCGCTCCATTCAAAAACCAAATACATAATGCGAAGGATCGCACCGAATGGAACGCCTAACCCCCGTATCCCATCGCGAACTGATTCGCAGACTCCGAAAGCTCGGCTTCCAGGGTCCGTACCCCGGCACCAAACACCCCTTCTTCATCAAGAACGGTCGGCCCTACCACGTGCCGAATCCCCATGGGCATGAGATTTCCGTCAGCCTGCTGCGCCGCGTCTTGGCGCAATTGGAAGTCACGCGGGCCGAATGGGATTCTGCGGGTTAGCCGACGGTCAGCTCGCGACCTTCAGCCGCTTCGGAAATGGTTTCACCCCCGGCAACAGGGGAAGCTTGCTGCCAACGCGGAGGCTCACGACGATCCACTCTTCGAGCACTTCCTGCAATTCCTGTCGACAACGTTTGAGCGTCTTCGCATTGGCCCAGACCCCCTTGAATTGGGGAATCTTCCCAAAGTACGTGCCATCCTCAATCTGCTCGTACTTCGCCTTCGCCATCGCCGCGATGATGTAGTCCGTCAACATGACGCGCTAATTATACCAATCGGCAAAGCCAAAGCCAGTGTTTCCACGCGAATGTCCGGGCACCATAAAAAAGGGAGACGCCCTTTCGAACGCCTCCCTCACTTCAAATTCATTTCAACCAACGCTTACAACGCCAGCATAAACGCAACGATATCCTGCTTCTCCTGCGCATTGAGCTTCAGCCCAAACACGACGTTGAAGAACTCCACGGTATCGTCCAGCGTCAGCAGCCGATCATCATGCAGATAAGGCGGCGAATCTTTGATGCCGCGAAGCGGAAACGTCTTGATCGGCCCATCCGCCGACGCCAGTCGGCCGTTGATCATCTTCTCCTCAAAGAACCGCTCGGTCTTGAGGTTGTGCATCAAGTTATCCGTGTAGTACGGCGGCACGTGGCACGCCGAGCACTGGGCCTTCCCGAAGAAAAGCGCCTCGCCGCGCAACTCCTGCTCGCTCGCCTTCGAGGGGTTAAGCCGCCCGAACAAATTCAGCTTCGGTGCCGGCGGGAAATCCAGCAGAGCCTCGAACTCCGCCATCGCATGAACCTGCGATCCGCGATCAAGCGGGTTCACGCCCTTCTTCACGGCAATCACCGGGTCACCGTCAAAATATGCGGCACGCTGCTCGAACTCGGTAAAATCCTCGACGCTCTTCAATGCCCGCTGCGAACCGAAAAGCCGCTGAATGTTCACGCCGCGCAGTGACGGCGTGTCGATTCGATGCCGATGCTCCTGCGGCCGAATGTCACCGACCTCATGGGTCGCGGCGTTGGTGTGACCATTCACATGGCAATCGAAACACGCCACGCCGCGATGCGGCAACACCGAACGCCGATCCTCGGTCTGGTTGTATTGCTGCTGCGGAAAGGGCGTAACCAACAACCGCAGGCCCTCAAGCTGCTTCGGATTGAGAATGCCGTTGAACATCTCATAGTAATTCATGATCGTGACGAGCTTCCCCTGCGAAACGTCGCCAAGATCGGGCCGAGTCGTCAAATAGATGGGCGGCGGGAACTCCGGCAAAAAATGTGCCGGAAGGTCAAAGTCCAGATCGAATCGCGTCAGGTCGCGGCCCTCCTGTTTCAGAACTTCATCGATGTGATGCTGCGGAAAAAGCATCCCGCCTTCAGGGTGATTCGGATGCGGCAGCGGATAAAATCCCTCCGGCCACGCACCCTTCGAGCGAATCTCCTCCGGCGACATCGCACCCAGCTTGTCCCACGTCATGCCCGAAGGCAGCTTCACCCGCGTGCCCCCCTGCACCGCCTTGCCCTTCGACATCGTCGCACCGGCCGACCGATCCGCCAGGTCGTAACGCAGCTCCAACAACTTCTTGTGCGTCGCCTCCACGCCAGGCTTGGCCTTCTCCATCCGTTCCCGAACGCTCTTGAAACTCTCGGTCGGATTGACCGGGGCATAGCTCGACGGGCGAGCGTCATCGGCCAGGGTGCCCGTTGCCAAAAGAATGCCCACCGTGCCGCATGCGGCGACCACCAACAGTTTTTCCACAATAGCTTTGCGAGGGTTGAACACGAACTGTACTCCTTCTGATTCTGAGTTAATCAACGGCCGTTTGGCCGTCTTCCACGTGACTATCGATAGATGATAGTTTGGAATGCGACGCTGGGTTGGTTTGGGATTTTTTTCATCTGTGAATTTTGTATCAACCCGGAGAAAGGTCATGGCTGGATGCACGAATAAACCGCCGCACTTTTGGCTTGACACGTTGGGGGCTTTGTTTCTAAAGTCCCCTCTGGCAATGAATTACGGATCGTGATTCTCCATTGCAGCTCGCTGGCAAAGTCAGACCGTGCTCCAGTCGATGTAAAAGGAATCCACCATGTCCACCCCCGCAAAACTCACCGCCGAAGCCATCGGAACCTTCGCCCTCTGCTTCATCGGAGCAGGCGCCATCTGCATGACCACCAAGATGGGTGCCACCGGCGCGGGCCTCCTCGGCGTCGCCATCGCGCACGGCATCATCCTCTCCATCGCCGTCTCCGCGACCATGAACGTCTCCGGCGGCCACGTGAACCCGGCCGTCACCATGGCCATGCTCGTCACCGGCCGCATCTCACTCGCCGACGCCATCGGCTACATCGTCGCCCAGTGCGTCGGTGCGACCGTCGCCGGCTTCCTCGTGCTCACCATCTTCAAGGGGATGTCAGCCCCCGACGGCACCAGCGTCATCGTCGCGGCACAACTCGGCACCCCCAACTTCAACCCTCAATCCATCAGCACCGGCACCGCCATCCTCATCGAAGCGGTGCTCACGTTCCTGCTCGTGTTCGCCGTGTTCGGCACCGCCGCTGACCCCCGCGCCCCCAAGATCGGCGGCTTCGGCATCGGCCTCACCATCTGCGCCGACATCCTCGTCGGCGGCCCGCTCACCGGCGCTGCCATGAACCCGGCCCGCACCTTCGGCCCCGGCCTCGTCGCCTCCATGAACAACTGCCTCGACTCCTTCTGGGGCCAGCACATGGTCTACTGGGTAGGCCCGATCCTCGGCGCGGTGGTAGCGGGCCTGATCTACGACAATCTCATCATGGACAAGAAAGCGAAGTAATGGGTGGCATACCGCTCACCGCCCAGCCTGTTGCATTGCTGCATCGTGATGAACAAATCCACGATGTAATGGGTGGCATGGGTCAACTCGTTGACCCGTGGCTTTTCGCCCGGCAAGGCGCACGTAGGTAGCCGGTGGTTTCAACCACCGGGACCCGACGCCCGCACACTCTTTAGCGTCCGGAGGACGCACGATTCCCTCTCAACCCCAACGGAGTGCCGGAACCCAGCCCAGGGTTGGGCAAAGCCCTATCCAGAGTCCCCGCGCAACCCAGCCAATCGCCGTCTGATTTCGACGAACGGAAGATGTATAATCTGGATATGGCAACGGTCCCCTCTGCGAGTGACTTCCTTCACCTCAGCGTCGACGACCGTCTTCGCTTGGTCGAAGACATTTGGAACAGCATTGCCGCCTGCCCTGAGTCGTTGGAACTGACACCTGCACAACGACAAGAACTTGACGCACGCCTCGCTGCCTACCATCGCGACCCCGCCGCAGGCTCGCCGTGGGAAACGGTGAAGCAACGTATTAAGGCCAAGGGCTGACCTTGCACCTCATTGTTCGTCCAGAGGCGGAGGGGGACTTGGCCGATGCCTACGCATGGTACGAACAACAGCGCGCCGGACTAGGCGATGAATTTCTCACCACTGTCGACGCCACCTTCGATTTCATACTTGAGCGCCCGTTGAGCTTTCCAGTGGTCCACAAAACGATTCGGCGCGCTCTCATGATGCGGTTTCCATACGGCGTCTATTTCATCGGAGCGGAAAACACCATTAGCATCCTTGCGGTACTTCACGGACACCGGGATCCCGGCGAATTGCAGGGGCGTGCCGAACGAATCATCTAACAATAGAAGCCTCAACGAGTTTCTACGGTGGCCGCGAAAACCAAGTAGCCCCTCTTCGAGCAACTCAACAATAGGCCAGCATTCTCAAGTCGAACCAACCTACCCCAAAGGGGTGCCGGAACCCGGCCCAGAGTTGGGCAAAGCCCTACCCTGGGTCACTCCCACCAAATCGCCACAACCACCCTGTAAGGGTGGAGGACAACGAGCCATACACCGCCGGAACGCGCAGGCACCCCAAGATTCCTTATTGAACTGCGAGCCAAGACAGCGTAACGACGTTACCCTCTTGCAATGGCACATTACGCAACCCGCCCTTCAACGCTTAAAGCGGCGCTAATCGGGGCCTCTTCTGGAGCCATCTACTCATTCTCGTTCTTGGTTCTCTTGCCCCAATCACTGAAAGCCGTAACGCCCGACATAATAGGATTCGTCCTGTTTATCCCGTGCCTTCCTGGGTGTCCGCTCGCCCTACTCACGGGCCAGCTCGGGCCTTGCGGTGGAGAATATGCGACCCACACGATTATTGCTGGCAACGCAATCTTTTATGGTGTGATTGGCGCATTGGCCATTTATCTGATTCGTCGTCGCAAACGGAAAAGCCCTGCTGATCATTGCAAGTCTTGCGGATACAACCTCACCGGCAACGTCAGCGGCCGCTGCCCGGAGTGCGGGAAAGCGCTGGTTCATCCAATTAGTAAGCCCTAGCACGATCCGATCGCCGATGACACATCACATTCACCGTCACTCCATTCGGCTCCAACTTAAGAAATCGCTGCGCGCCTCGCGAATCATTGGCTTATCGACAAGGGCTTGTGCCCCTCTGCCCCGCAATCTTGGCGCGGATCCTCAAACGATACGGTCGATTCCCGGGTCCATATCACCCTGCTCTCTTGCCCATCGACAAGGAGAATCTTCGTATCTTTCGGATAAACTCGCACCCAGACTTCATCAATGTGCTTGATAGGAAAGTTGCTCGAAGGAATGAGGTAATAGTAAAACTCTACCTTGATAATGCCATTCCAGCGGCTCACTTCTGATCTGCCGACATAGAGCGCAGAGTTCATTCCAGATTCATGTATCTTGATTTGAACAGCGCCTTCCTTGCTCATGTAGTGCGTCTGAACTTTAAGGCTCTGCACCGGAACTGGATGACCGCATCCTTGGATCATTACCACAAGGGTTAGGCTCAGAAAATGTAAGTAAGCGCGTTGAGTAAACAAAAAGAATGTGGACATCTGTTTCCCCATCCTATTACAAGATAAAAAGGGGTCATTCTACTTTTCCAGTCCCTTCTCGACAAACGCACTCCTGCCGGCTCATCCAAACGTTAGAATAACGAGCTCCACGCGCTTCCAAATCCCACCATTCACGCGACCGACGTCACGCCCCAACCACAAAACGATGCGACATCCCTGACCATTCCACCACGGCAACCGGTTCGCCCTGCAAAACCCGCACCCGCCGCGACGCCAACCCTCACCCGC
>JACRIM010000052.1 GCA_016235815.1 Planctomycetota bacterium | reverse complement strand
GGTCTGCGCCGATGAAGTGCATGGTCTTCTCCTTCTGTGGAAATGGTTGCGTAATCAAAAAACACCGCAATGGTTTACCACGAACGCAAGGAACCGTGTGCCTCGACGCGACCTCCGCTTCATAGTTTCAAGATTGATAGGGTATGGAGAAAACCCCGGACATCCCGCGCTCGCACCACCCCAATCCGCATTCGCGCCCGCCCCATCGCGATATTTGCCTCCGCGCCTCAGTGCCTCAGTGCCTTCCTCTGTTCGCTGTTCCCTGTTCCCCGTTCCCTCTTCTCTCAGCACCTCAAGTCGAAGCTCCGCCCCGGCGGGCCTCAGGACTCAGGTCTCAAGACTCAGGACTCAGGACTCAAGACTCAAGACTCAAGACTTTTTTTGCGGCCTTTTGCGAGCATTTGCACTTTTTTGCGGGGGGTACTTTTTTTCACACAAACCCATCGTCGCAAAGCGACCCCACCCTCCCCTGCATCGCTTCGTCGCTTCGTCGCTTCATGGCTTCGTGGCTCCGTGGCTCCGTGGCTCCGTCGCTCCTACTATTAACCCTCGGCCCCTCTGGACCTTCCCGATCCCCTTGCCCCCCGATCCCCCGGTCCTCTTGTCCCCGGTCCCCTCGGCCCCCCGGTCCACTCAGAAGTACGCCGGCAAATCGAAGATCCGCCGTGGTGGACGCCGACGAACCGAAGGTCCGCCTGGGTGGACGCCGGCTGTTTTTCAATTCCCACGCCAATTTGCCGCAATCACAAACCCACCCCACCGTCGCGCAGCGACCCCTTCCGTCCCTATGTGCCTTCGTGCCTCAGTGCCTATGTGCCTTGTCGGCCCTGTTCCCTGTTCCCCGTTCCCCGTTCCCTAGTCCCTGGTCCCTATTCCCCCGACCAACGTTTCGACTTTTCGACGTTTCGACGTTTCACCCCGCCCCCTTCCCCGCCCCGCACTGCCCCAAAAATTTCCCGAACTTCGGCTCTTGTTAGGGTTGACGTACGGTCGATGTTAGGCTATGGTTACCTTGAAACTTGTGCCCGCGGCCGCTGACGACTTGGAATCGCAGCGGAAGGAGGCCCAGACATGGATCCAGAATGCCATCCGCGTAACGGCGGACCGGCTCTGGAGCATCTTGTTTGAAGCCGACACCGTAGCGAAGGATACCGCCGAGATTGGCGGCGTCCGGGTTGATGAGCTACCGCTCGTCTGCCTTGGCCCTGGCGCCGATTTGCGCCGTGCGAGGGTCGAGCCGGGCCAAACGGCCGAACAGGCCTTGAAGGCGATGGACGCCGCGCGTCAATCGCTTCAGGTCGTGGGCACGGGGCGACGGCCGAATCACGCGCGCCCGCCGGCGGGCCTTGCCGCTTCCGCCAGCCGCGTGCAGGATGGGCCTGTCGCCCGGGTTTCGCAGTCTTCCGCGCCGACGGGAGTAGCGTCGCGGGCGGCTGTTGCATCATGCGAGGTCGCGTCGCTGGGTGGCGAAGCGTTTTCGCGCGATGCCGCAAAGGCGGATGTTGTGTCCGCCGAAGCAAGGTCGGCCTTGGCTGATCCGTCCCTGCCGCCCGTCATCCTCGGGCCGGCGGGCTTGTCGGGTCGTGCCTGGCCACGGAGTGAAATGGAGTTCAACCATGCAGAAGAGAAAAAGCCGCGGTCGTTCCTCCGGCTCGTCCACGCGCAAGCCGAAGGCGACGCATCCGGCGACACCTCGGCAACGGCAGATCGTCACCTTCATCCGGGATTACACCCACAAGAATGGCTATTCCCCGACGTACGACGAGATTGCCGCCGAGTTCGACATCTCAAAGGTCACCGTCTTCGAACACCTCACCAAACTCGAAGACCTCGGGCTGCTCACCAAGGATCCGCACAAAGCCCGCTCTTTGGTGTTGGCTGATCACGTCGAGCTGCCCGATGAGCGGCCGAGCTGTATCCGTTTGCTCGGCCGGATTGCCGCAGGTCGGCCGATCGAGGCGATTGAGGATTCGCGCGTCGTAGATCTGGAGACCATGTTTCACTCATCGCACCCGACCTATGCCCTTGAGGTTCGCGGGGACAGCATGATCGATGACCACATCGCCGACGGGGATTATGTGATCGTGGAGAACCGGCCGAACCCCTACAACGGCGACATTGTCGTGGCGCTGGTGGAGAATGGCGAGGCGACGCTGAAACGGTTTTACCGGGAGAAATCGCGCATTCGGCTCCAACCGGCGAATCCGAAGTATCACCCGATCTATACGACGAACCCGCACATTCAGGGGGTTGTCATCGGCGTGATTCGGAGAACGCAGTAGGCGTTCGCAGGACACGGTGAGCGTCAGAACGTCATCAGAAGTGACACGAGCAGCATGACCAGCGCTGCCAGTATGTAGATGAGTTTTCGCGGGCCTGCATGTTCGGGGTCGACGGGTGTGATCCACTCGCCGCAGTGGGGGCACTTTGGGGTGTCCTCGGTCACGACGCCGCGGCACTGCGGGCACATCATCTCCGGCGGGTCGTCGCCGCCGAAGCGGTGCATGTCGTCGATATCGTCATCCATGACGCGGCGGCCTCACTTCACAATCTGCAGGAACTCTTTGAATCGCGGATGGTCGCAGCGCTCGATCAATTCAAAGAGCAGCGATTCCGTCGTGGTCAGGAGCACGCCCGCGGCACGCATTCGGTTCGCGGCCGCGTCGTAGTCCGACTGGAAGCGCGACCCAACGGCATCCATCGGAACGATCGGCACATAATCCACACGAAGCAGATCGAGGGCAGTCTGTTGAATGCAAACGTGAGTCTCCAGCCCGCAGAGGATGACGTGCTCTCGCTCGGTCCGCTGCAGCGCGGTTCGGAACCCCTCATCCCGCCAGCAACTGCAGGTTGTCTTGATCAACGGCCCGGTAGCGCCGTCCACGGCCCCCGCCAGCGAGGCATCCGTCGCACCCAGGCCCTTCGGGTTCTGCTCGGTGTAGAGCACTGGGACGCCGAGGAGACGGGCGGTCGATGTGATCATGCCGATCCGCTTGGCCAGCGCTTCGTTCGGGCTGGTGCCGATGGCACGAAGCATCTTTTCCTGGAAATCGATCACCACGACGGCCGCTAAATCCGCTTCAACCATCAAGACTGGGGCCATGGTGCCGTTCCTCCGACGTGGGGCCGAGTATAAACCGCCCCATATTGCGCAACAAACAAGCTGGCCGACCCGCATTCGCTGTGCCGATTTGTTATAGTGAAGTCAGCCCTGTTCTGCGCCCCCGTCGGGAGGAGCCTCGCGTGCCGATTCGGGACAAAGTCATTCTCATCACCGGTGCGACCAGCTTTTTCGGCCGGCATCTTGCCGAGGCCCTGAGCGCGCAGGGCGCGAAGCTGGCGCTCTGCGTCCGGCGGATGGACGCCGTCGACCCCACCGAGCGCGACTTCCTCCGTCGCGGCATCCAGGCGTTTGTGGCGCCCTGCGACCTGCGCTATGAAGAGGATGTCGTCCGGATGGTCCATCGCGTGATTCGGCGGTTTGGCCGGATTGACGGGGTCATCAACGCCGCGGCCGCGCTGGGCCCGCACGAGCCGGTCATTGATTACCCCGTGGACCCGTGGCGCAATGTTCTCGCGACGAACGTCACCGGCACGTTTCTGGTGTGTCGCGAGGTTCTGCCGTGGATGCACCGCCACCGCTTCGGCCGCATCGTCAACATCACCACACAACTGACCGAGGAAGCGAAGGCGGAATGGGGCGCGTATCTGGTGAGCAACCACGCCGTCGAAGGGTTGACGCAACTTCTTGCCGCGGAAGTGAACCAGGCGGACATTCGCGTGAACTGTTTCGATATTGGGATGCCGCTGGTGGGTGCCGAGGCCGCCGAGTTTTCGCCTCGATTGACGAATGGGATTCTCGACTTGTTAGACGAAACGTGTGAACAAAACGGGGAGCGCGTGACGGTTGAGCGAGTTCCGCTTCACGACAAAGTAACTTTCACGGATTAGGCGTCTCGATTCGTGAGGATCGTTTGGTTACTCGTTCGCTTCTTTGTATTCCTCCAGCCACGCCATTTGGATCGCTTCCAGCTTGGCCTCGTTCGAGGCGTGAGGGTCGTCGCCAAAGTCGGGCAAGGCCACGACCCACTCGCGCAGGTCGGTGAAGCGGACCGTGAGCGGGTCGAGGTCGGGGAACTTCTCGTGCAGGGCGATGCCGATGTCCTCGATGTCGAGCCATTTTAGTTTCTGTGGCATCGGTAGGGCCTCCGTTTGCTTAGTCGTGATTGGTCGTCATGCCGTCGGCCCCGTGAGGCTCGCGAGCGAGATTGCGATTCCACTGCGGAATGCGCACCTTCACGATCGGGGCACTGCCGCTGGGCACGCACTGGCAACCGAGCCGGCTGTTGGGCTTGAGGTCGTAGGCCTCTTCCAACTCGTCCTCTTCCTCTTCAGTCGCTTCGTTGCAGCTATTCAGCCCTTCCAACACATGCACGTGGCAGGTGCTGCAGGCGCAGACGCCGCCGCAGGCATGGTCGAGTTCGATGCCGTGGCCCATGCAGATTTCGAGGATCGACCCCGGCAGGCCGTGGTCTTCATAGGGCACCTTGGCGGGATCGACGTCGACGCGATGCTCCTTGCCGTCTTCGTCCACGACGATCAGTGTGTACTTCTGCTTCGGAGGCGATACCTCCGGGCCTTTGATGTAGGGGTTTTGTCCGCCCATGGTCTTGTCTCCGTTCTAACGTCTGATCGGCGTCTCGCGCGGGGCGGACGCCTCTCTAAGCGCCGCCGTGATGGCCAAGTTTGCCAACGGAAGCGTCTTTTTTCCAAATTTGTCCAGTGCCATGAATAGTGCGTCGCAATCCGTCGTCGTCGCCGCCATGTGTCGCAGCGAGTCAATCTCTGCCAAGAGTTCGTCGCGCTCGGGCGCAGAAAGCAGGTCGCCATGACGGGCCAGGGTCTGCTCGGTCTTATGTGTGTCGAACTCCACCTGATTTCGCAGGTCGATCAGGCGATGGGCCGTCATGTCGTCACGGGCGTGGGCGATTGATTCGGCCTCGATCCGGGCGACTTCCTCCCGCGTGAGACCGTGGGCCGGGATCACCTGAATCTGTGCTTCGACACCGCTTCGCTCTTCGCGGGCCGAGACGTTGAGGATCCCGTTTGCATCGATCAGGAACTGTACGGCGATCTTGGGAATGCCGGCGGGCATCGGAGGGATGCCGCGCAGGTCGAAGGCGGCCAGGCTGCGACAATCGGCGGCCAGTTCGCGTTCACCCTGCAGCACGTTGATCTTCACGCTGGTCTGGCCGTCCATGAAGGTGGTGAACTGCTCGGTGGCCGCACAGGGGATGCGCGTGTTTCTCATGATGAGCTTGCCCATCGCGCCGCCCATGGTTTCGATGCCGAGCGACAAGGGAGTCACATCCAGCAGCAGCGTGTCATCGCGGCGACCGGCGAGGATCTGCCCCTGAACGGCCGCACCGAGGGCGACGACTTCATCGGGATTCAATGCGGTGTAGAGCGGTCGGCCGAAGTACTCTGCGACACGTTTGCGCACGAGGGGAATGCGGCTCGAACCGCCGACCATGACGACTTGGCCGATTTCGAGGGGCTGCAGCTTCGCATCCGCGACCGCACGGCGGCAGGAGTCGATCGATCGCTCGACCAGCGGCGCGATGATCGATTCGAATTCGCCGCGGGTAATCGTTCGTCGATAGGTCCGGCCGGAGCCGAGGTCTAATTCGAGTGCCGCTGAGTCCTGCACGCTCAGGCGGATCTTCACGTCTTCGGCAAAGAGACGCAGGGCTTGCTTGGTGGCCGGGCTGTCGATGTTGATGCCGAATTGCTCCGCGACTTCTGCTTGCACGAGCGTGATGATGGCGCGGTCGAAGTCGTCGCCGCCGAGATGGGTATCGCCGTGCGTTGAAAGGACTTCGAACATGCCGCCAGTCAGGCGAAGGATGCTAACGTCGAAGGTTCCGCCGCCGAGGTCGTAGACGGCGATCGGTCCGCTTGCGCCGCTGACGGCTTCCACTGTGCCGGTGCATTTGCTTTTGTCGCCTACGGGGAGGCTACGGGCACCCGACTTTTCATCAACATTTCCGCGGGCACCGATGCCGTATGCGAGTGCCGCAGCCGTCGGCTCGTTGATGATGCGAACGACTTCAAGGCCGGCGATCTGGCCGGCGTCGCGGGTGGCCTGGCGCTGGGAGTCGTCGAAATAGGCGGGGACGGTGATGACCGCCTTGCGAACGGGATGGCCGAGGTGCTGTTCGGCGCGGCGCTTCAGTTCGCGCAGGATCATTGCGGAGATTTCCTGCGGCGTGCGGGCTTTGCCGTCGATCTCGATTCGCACGGTGTCGCGCTCGCCGCGCTCAACGTGATATGGCAGATGCGGCAGTTCCTTCTTTACGTCGTCGATGCCAAGGCCGATGAGCCGCTTGATCGAATAGACGGTGTGTTCGGGATTCTCCACGGCATGTCGACGGGCCTCCCAGCCGATGGTGACGCGACCATCCGCGCCGAAACCGAGCACCGAGGGCAGCCTTGCCTCGCCATCGGCATCGCGGATGAGCTTCGGGCCCTGCGCATCGGCGTAGGCGACGAGGCTGAACGTCGTTCCGAGATCGATGCCGAGGATCACATCGGTGGTGCTCATGGTTTGGCACTCTCCGGGACCGACGCTAACTGGCTGAGGAGATTGTTCCAATACTTCAGGGCGTTGAGGTTTTGGCGCAGTTGCGTTTTTGCCGCGTCGTCGCCGGTGTCCAATCGCGAGCACAACGATTCGATGCGGCCGAGCGCGTCGGCCTGACTGCGCTTCAAGCCATTCTCGATGCGCTGAAGTGCGGCCGTGTCGCCGGCGTCGCGGGCTTCTTCGATTTCTTCGCGAAGGGTCATAACGTCCGCGAGCAGCGTACCGGGCACACTCTTGTCCTGTGCTGCCGACGGTCCGCCGACTGACTCGAGCAAATACTCGGCGCGGAGGAAGGGATCACGCAGGACGTCGTGCGCTTTGTTCACGGCGGCGGACATTCGCAGGGCGAAGGACTGCATTTCAGCGCCGGCCGCGGCGAATTTGTCCGGGTGGATGTTGCGGCTGATGCTGAGATAGCGGCGGCCAAGCTCGGCGAGGTCCACGTGGTAGCCGCGCGGCAGGCCGAACAGCTCGAAGTAATCGGCGCCCTGCACATGATCCAACAGGTCGTGGCAATCCTGGCAGGCCAGGGGCGCGTGGTGGAGCATCTCGCAGGTGCTGCAGCGGACCGGGGTCGCGGCGTCGGACTGACTTGTGAGATGAACGTCCATCATGTCAATAAATAACCCGCCTGCGGACCATCGAAACCTCGTGTCCGGCAGGCGGGCACATGCACTTTCGCCGGACGAACGCCGACGGCTGGGATCACTCGTGGCGCCTTAGGCGCTGAAGCTGCTGCCGCATCCGCAGGTATGTGTGGCGTTCGGATTGTTGAACACGAAGCCGCGGCCCATGATTTCGTCCTTAAAGTCCACCGCCGTGCCTTGAAGGTAGATGTGGCTCTTGGGGTCGCAGATGACCTTGACGCCGCCGACTTCCCATTGCTCGTCGTTCTCGCTGACGTTCTCGGTGAGGTCGAGTGTGTAAGAGAAGCCGCTGCAGCCGCCGCCCTTCACGCCGACGCGAAGGTAGGTTTTCTCGGCATCCAGCTTCTGCTGCTCGATGATCGTCTTGACTTCACTTGCCGCTCGTTCGGTGATCTGAACCATTTTTCTTATCTCCTGCGCATCCGGTCGGATCGCGCGAAAATCCCATGTTTACGCGAGCGCGATTCTTCGCGCCCGCCGCGTATTCAACGGACAAACACCCGCCGCTTCAAGCCCCCGCGGTCGCGCCGGTGCGTGCCTCGGACTTGGCCTTGAAATCGCTGATGGCGGCACGAATGGCATCCTCGGCCAGCACGCTGCAGTGAATCTTCACGGGCGGCAGGGACAATTCCCTGACGATCTCCGTGTTCTTGATCTGCAGAGCTTCATCCACGGTCTTGCCCTTGACCCACTCGGTCGCGAGCGAGCTGGAGGCGATGGCCGATCCGCAGCCGAAGGTCTTGAACTTGGCGTCCACGATCCGGCCGTTATCGTCGCACTTGATCTGCAGCTTCATGACGTCGCCGCATTCGGGCGCGCCGACAATCCCCGTGCCCACGAGCGGGTCGTTCTTGTCGAACGAGCCGACGTTTCGGGGATGTTCATAATGGTCTACGACTTTATCGCTGTATGACATTGAAAACTCTCCATTTCAAATATGTGTCGGCCTAATCGTCCACCAATGCCGGGACCAGGAGCAAGTTCATTTGCTCCTTTTCTCTAATGCGATCCTCGATTGTTGTGAGTTTCTCTGAATAGTCATGGGCGCGGACCCCGTTTCGGTCCGGGACCACTACCACATACCACCAATCACCGTCCTGGCGAAGTCCATCAGCCACGACGCTGAGTCTATATGTATTGGGCTGGTCCTTATCGAGATAGGACTGGACCATCGATGCAACGTCCGAAGGATTCGAGAGAACCTTGATAGCCATGACTATGCCTCCAATCTCCGCAATACTGAACTGGCGTTTGACACCGCTCGTATTGCAGTCTGTCGGTCGGTCGCCTGCATCGTGACATAATCAGCGTTTATTCGGTCTTTGTATGCGACTTTTAGCATTCGGCTAACGTCCTTGACGCGAGCACCGTTCTTTTGCATCAAATGATTCAGAACCATCTGAGGCAAATCGCGGTGGGACCAATTTTCACGACCCTTTGGGGGCAGCATTCCATTGGTACACAGTTCACCTGTTACCTTGGCGAATATTGCGTAATAGGATCGACTTGTTGCACTGCGCCAGTTGCCGTTCCGTAGGCACGCGCCGGCCGCGGCAAGCGAATCCTTGGCAATGTCATCCCACTTTTCGGACATCTTCGTTTGCTCGGAACATCCTCGCGACTCATTAGTGATGGGCCCACTGCACCGTTTTCAGGTCGATGCCTTCCTGGGCCATTTCGTATAACGGACTCATTTCTCGCAACTTCTCCACGGCCACGCACACGCGCTCGATCGTGTAGTCGATTTCTTCCTCGGTCGTGAAACGCCCGATGGAGAATCGGATTGAGCTGTGGGCCAGATCGTCGCCAAGGCCGAGGGCTTTGAGCACATAGCTTGGTTCGAGGGATGCGCTGGTGCAGGCTGAGCCGCTGCTCACCGCGATGTCACTGAAGCCCATCATCAGGCTTTCGCCTTCGACGTAGAGGAAGCTGATATTCAGGTTATTCGGGATTCGCTGGGTCGGGTGGCCGTTCAAGAAGATTTCATCCAGTCGATTGAACAGGCCGTCCTTCAGACGGTCGCGCATCCGCGTGATCTTCGCGATTTCTTCCGCCTGATTCTGCACGCATAGTTCGGCGGCCTTGCCCATGCCGACGATGCCGGGCACGTTCATGGTGCCGCTGCGCATTCCGCGCTCGTGGCCGCCGCCGTGGACGATTGGTTCGCAGCGGACACGGGGCTTCTTCCGGCGGACGTACAACGCGCCGACGCCCTTGGGGCCGTAGATCTTGTGGCCCGAGGCGGAGAGCAGATCGATGCCCATGTCTTCGACGTCGATCGGAATCTTCGCAAAGGTCTGGCAGCAGTCGGTGTGGAAGAGGACACCCTTCTCCTTGCAAAGACGGCCGATGTCCTTGATCGGGTTTATTGAGCCGATTTCGTTGTTGCCGTGCATGAGGGAGACGAGGATCGTCTTATCCGTCATTGCTTCGCGCACCTGCTCGGCGCTGACCATTCCGTGCTTATCCACCGGCAGGAATGTCACTTCGAAGCCGTTTTGTTCGAGGTATTTGCAAGGGTCGATGACGGCCTTGTGCTCGATCACCTGGCTGATGATGTGGTTGCCCTTGTCTTTGTACATGTTCGCGACGCCCTTGATGGCGATGTTGTTGGACTCGGTTGCGCCGCTGGTCCAGATGATTTCCTTGGATGAGGCGTTGATGGCCGCGGCCACCTGCTCGCGGGCGTGTTCCACACCTTCTTCAGCTTCCCAGCCGAAGGAGTGATTTCGGCTGGCGGCGTTGCCGAACTTCGTCGTCATATACGGCATCATTGCTTCCACGACGCGCGGGTCCATCGGGGTCGTGGCGTTGTAATCCATGTAAATGGGAAGCTTCATGAAACATGCTCCGTCTTTAAGGCGACGCCCGCCACTGAAAGTGGGACGCCGTTGTCTCCGTAATCATCGTCAAACGCAATCTGAGCCAGGGTGACCTGATTCAGGAAATCAACCAGTCGCTGGTGTATCTTTTTCACCGGCTGCATCACCGGGCATGAGCAAATCAGGTCGCAGGGCGAACTCCCGTGCTCCGCTTCGCCCGCACACTGCACAAACCTCACCGGGCCCTCGGTTGCCCGAATGATCGCGGACAGCGTTATCTCATCCGCCGGAACCGCGAGGGCATAGCCGCCCTTCATGCCGCGCGTCGAGCGAACCAACTCATGCTGGCATAGGGCCTTCAATACATTCACTAACAAGGCTGATGGCACGTTGTAACGCTCGACAATCTCCCTCGACGTCGAAATCCGGCCCGCATCTTGACGGGCCAAATGTGTCAGGGCGATGAGCGCGTAATCTGTTTTCTTCGTCAGCGTGAACATGCCATCACTCTGTTTTTGACATCCTGCCGGAAATATAGCACCAAATGAGTGCCGATTCAAGAAGTAAGATCATCGCGCCAGAATTAATCTCTTAACTAATTGTAAACACTGCACTTAGGGTGCGGACAGAAGTGTCGCGAACAGGGGACATAAGAGCATTGGGCCAATCAGTTTGCCTGATACACGTTCGCATAGACGTGATCTGCGACCTTGTTGCCCATGGCGATTCCTTCGGTCTTGTCGAAGGACCAGTGGATGCCGAGGTAGATTCGGCTTTGGCCGTTTTCTTCTTCGGCTTGCGACAGGTTCGCAAAGGAGCGGGGCAGGAGCGGCCGAACATTGCCCTGATTATCCACGGTCACGCCGTTGTATTCGTCGGACGTGAAGGTGAACGCAATCTCATCGGTGCCGAAGAAATCGCGGAGCGTTTCGAACAAGGCGCCGCCGAAGCCGGCGTGGCCGGACGGGTAGGCGGGGAACGGCGGCGTGAAATTCGCGCCGGCCAGATTGCTGGCCGGGGCGCACAGCGGAACATACGTCGGGTCGGGGGTCGTGTCCGGATTGCCGTCGTTGGCAGCCTCTCGAATGCCGGTCACCGGCCGCCACAGGTTGTAGTAATACTTGGATTCCCAGATGGCGATTCCCGCATCCGCCATTGCGATGTTCACGAGGGTCAGAAGTCGTGCCTCTTCCATGCCCGTTACCGCCTGATCCGCGGCGATTTGCCGGGCAATCTGGTTATACAGCCGGGGCGGAGCGCAGAGGCTTGGCGTCCCGTCGTAGGCCCAGAAAATGCCGGCCTTTGTCTGATCATCGGTCCTCGTCGTCGGGGTCGTGATTCCATCGCCGCCCAATGTCTTTACTTCGTTGTAGGCGGCTGTGTATTCGGCACTGGTCAGGGCCGGGGGGGCCGGGGCACGAAACTGCGTCGCACTGTTAAGGGCAAACGGCTTCACCCGAAACCAATTCGGATTCAACGCATTTTGCCCCGGGTTAATCGGGTCCGACTGCCAGTTGCCGGGATCGGGATTGAAGGTGTATGGATCACTGATCTCTGAACCGTCGTTCACGCGCAACGCGAGGATTGCGGCTGCCGCGGCTTTTCCGGTGTTGATGCCGTCCGTCTTGCCCTGCCCATCGGGAATGGCGGCGAGATCTTCGGCCAACTTGGTGTCGAAGATGGAAGTCTGCGCGGGGAACAATGAGACGAGGGTATCGCGCGCGGCCTGTGCGATCGCGGCGGGCAACGACGCGCCCAGTGGGGCTGGATCGATTCCCGTGTAGCTGTCATATCCGCCGGCAATGGCGATGACCGCATCGAACATGGCGATGTGGACAATGGCCATGGCGCGACTTGCGCGACAGGGACCGACTTGTTCCTTGAAGTTTCGCGATTCGCCGGCCTTGGGCGGTGTGTGGTCGAGACCGCTGGCGTCGATCGCGATGGTGTTCCATCGCTGAAAGGCTGTCTTCAAGGACGAATCGTCGACGGGCAGGAAACCGAAGATATTGCATCCTGGACCGGCCAGGAGCACAGTCAGCGCGCAAAACGCCATTGCCCGTGATGCGCGAAACGTCGACCTCGTCATAGGGGATCTCCCAACCAACAACGTGCGAGAAGTGACGGGAATTGTATCGCGCGTCGTTTGGCCTGGTCAACAGGATTTGTCGGCCATTAATGCGTTTAGGACGTCACGCGACCGTGTTAAGCCACTCGACGAAGGCCCGGAAACAGAACGGTTTACGGGGCCTTATGCCGCACCTCGGTCCACTGTATCACCTTGCTCTTACTCTGCTCGGTTGCCGTGACCATTCGCTGAATGGTGGTGCTCCCAATCGTTGTGGTGGCATTGTTGGGCACGACATCCACCGTGTATGGGTCGGATGCGCTGCGGCTGGCCCAATAGATCTTTAGCTTATAGGTCGTGGTCGGCGTCACGCCTCCGAAGTGCAGCCACACACATTCGGTCCCTCCGAAGCCGCGTGCATTTCCTACGTCGCGTCGACCGAGTCGAACCGTTCCATCGGCGTTCCACAATTCCACACGTGTGCCAATGCACGCTTTGTTCGTGCCGCCCTGCCCGCGGCCAACGAGCCGTACCTTCAGATAGCCCGTGCCGCCGGTTCGGTTCTCAAACAGACAGGAGTTGCCGTTCTCCTGCGTCAGGGCGATGTCCAAATCACCATCATTGTCGTAATCCACGAAACAGCCATCAACGAACGTTCCGTTCGCCACCACACCCTCGTTCGACCGCGAGAAGGTCCCGTTGTTGTTGTTCGTGTACAGGTAGTTCGCACCCTTCGTCCCGACCAAGAGTACATCGACATCGCCGTCATTGTCGTAGTCGCCTGTCGCGACACTGCGCGTGCCCGGCAGATCGGCCGTGTAGTCGATCGTCGTGTTGAGGTTGAACCCGGCCGAACTCGTCGCATTCACGAACGCACCGGTCCCCGCCGACCAGTTGCGATCGTTGCGCCAATAGTACGCCGTACAAGCTTCATCCTTGCGCGGCGCGATTAGATCCAGATCGCCATCGTTGTCCAAGTCCGCCCACGCCGAGCCGCACTTCAGCGCTGTTCCGGTCGTCATCGAAATTCCGTGGTTGTTCCGCGTGTAGGCACCGTCGCCGTTGGAAAGGAACAGCTTCGTGTCGCCATAGTAATAGAAGAAATCAGGAAACCCGTCGTTGTTGATGTCGCCGCTGCTGCAATACTCGCCGTTTCCGTAGTCGCCGGGGGAATTCATTCCGTCCGACGCAACCACGCTCCCCGCCAAGATCGGCGTTGTTCCGCCCTGATGCATGATCTTCCAGTTGCCATCGGCGCTGAACATCGCGAGATCGCAGAAACCGTCGCGATTGATGTCGCCCGCCGCGCAGGCTTCATTCGTATCTCCGCCACTGAAACCCAGCGCGCCCGCATCGCTGAACACGCCGCTGCCATTGTTGAGTACGCAGCCTTCGGTGTCGTTGCTGTTGATCGCGGTATCCCACATGTCGACGTCGCCATCGTTGTCGATATCGAGCAGCGCGGCCTGTCGCTGAAAGCTGGTGAACGGAAAAGACGTCGTCGCGAAACTCGTACCCGCGCTCGTGTTCTTCATATACTTTGCCGTGTTACCCGTGATGAAACAATCAAGATCGCCGTCGTTGTCGACGTCGGCCCAGTGCAGACCCGCACCGGAGGTTCCCGCACTTGTGCACGTGTTGACCGCGAAACCCTTCGCGGTGGTCACGTCGCGAAAGCGGGCCGCCTGCACGGTGACGTTGTCGATCCCCCAGCTTTCATCGTTGAATCCCGCACTCGACGGGTCCACCAACTCACCGTAGAAACTAATTTTGCTGACCGGGCTGTCCGCCGTGAATGCGACCTCGACCTTTCGAAAAATGGCGTCCTTCATCCCCGACTGAAATCCATAGTGCCCCATCTGATCGTATGGATATGGGTACGACATCCCCTGCGACGGATATTCATGGGTGAATGTGTTGCTGAACACCGTGGTGCCGTTCACGCCGACCTTGAAATAGTCGGGGCCGTTGGTTCCGCCGGTATTTGTACCGTCCCACGAGTCCATCGCGTAGAAATCGAACGCGATTCGATAGGTTTCGCCCACCGTTGTATTCAACGCCAGCTTCAGCGGCATTGTCCGGTGACGGCCGGCGAACGTGGTGAAGTCGCTCGTCGAGTCGCGCGTCGTACTCGACCACTCCGGTCCCATCGCCGTCTCGAAATCGTGGCCGTATGGAATGTTCGCGGGTGTCAATCCAGGCAAGGCCGGCGCCGACAACGTGAAGCACTCCTTGCCCCACGCATTGCTCATGTCCGTCTCAAGCTGAGTGTTGGAAGAAAAGCCAGAGCCGTTCCATTGGAAGACGTTTACATCGCTTCCGTTGTCGTGCACGGCCGCGAAGATTTCGCTGCCGGACTTTCCAGTGCGAAGCTGATGAAGAACCGGCGTATCCCCAAGATCCGGCCCCCATGACTCGGCCGACCACGCCGAGCCGCTCCAGGTTCGATACCGAACGCGATTATCCCAGCTATCGGAGTAGATAATGAGCGCCTTTGTCCCTTGCGGCTCATAGGCGACGTCCATGGCCCGGCATTGTGTCCAACATGCCGTCGTTTCCAATTCGAGAACGCTCCCCCACGATGATCCGTTCCACGCCGCTGCATTGATGTCTTCATTGCTGTCCAGCACCGCGCACATTATCGCGTCGGAATTAGGGTCCGCTGCCAATTGCACCCAGCGTGGAATCGCACCGACGTTCGGCCCTGTCTGTTCGGATCCCCACGCGCTTCCGGTCCAAACGCGATACTTCAGATCATTGCTGCCATTCTCGCCATAGGCTACAAGCCCGGTACCGGAGTTTGATTCGCAAACAGCGGCGAAGCACTCGTCACTGCTCGCGCTCGCGTTCGACTCCAACGTTTCAATCGAGCCAAATGCGCTGCCGTCCCATTTGCACGCATACAAAATGCCAATGGAGTTCAACATGAACAGGTGGATATCGTTGTTCGTTGGATCCGCCACAAGTCGGATCCAGATTCCCGTGTTATTGGTGGGGAAATCGCGAAAACTCTGACCGGACACTGAACCACCGCTGTAGGTTCGATAGCCGATCTTGTTACTCGTATCAACCCAATAGGCGATGAGCAAGTCGCCTGAAATCGATTCGTAACACAGGTCCATGCACCGCCCGGCGGTCTGGCCGGTCTTCGTGCAAAGCTCGTTCAGTCCACTCCACGACGATCCGTTGAAGAACTGAATATTGACGTCTTCCTGATAGTCAACCGTCAGCATCGCGTGTTCGTTGCGCGTCGGACAGTTCTTTGCCGAAACCCATACCTGGATTTCTCCCACGCTAAGCGCTGCCGACGTTGCCGGCCAACTCGTACCGCTGTAGACGGAATATCGCGGCTGGAGACTGCCCGACCGGCTCGTCAATAGCAACGTGGACGAGGTCCCATCCGCTTGTACTCTGGCATTGACAATCGAGAGTGCCGAAACAATGACAAACAAAAAGGCGCGTGCGATGCGTGTATCGAGATGTGACGAAGACTTGGCTGGACTAACTCGCACGATTTCTAACCTCCGTCCACTGGATGACCTTTTTCTTTTCCGCCGTGCTGCACGACGATGGTGTATCGGCCAAGACGCAGGTTCCCGTCGTCGTCCAATTCGTATTGCTGCCGACGCCCGAAAGCTGGGCCGCCGTATTCGATGGATAGGTGTAGGTGTTGCCGCCGTTGACGATGACCATGCTCCCGCATCGAAGCTCGGGGTAATACATCGGTGTCGTGATGATCGCGCCGGTGTCCAACTTCACGATGCCGCCCTGCTCGACGATGAATTTTGCCCCACTGCCGCTCACGGTCAGTGAGTACCCCTGAAGATTCAACGCTCCCTCCGCGACCGTCAGCGTCTGGCTGCTTTGATTCAGCCGCAGATTTCCCGCCAGCTTCACCTCGCCGCCCGTGCAGCGCACCTTGTTGATGGTGATGTTCCTGGGAAACACGGCCGTCCCGCCTGCGGTGTCCAACAGCTGATCGCCGCTACCGTCCAGAATGATCGGCACGCCGTACCAACTGTTCACGCTCGTGTCCGCGCTGGTGAGATTTCCGCCGACGTAGAGCGCGCCGTTCGTCCCAGACGATGCGGCCTGAAAATAGTTGACCGAGGTGAGTGTAAAGTTTCCGCTGCACTTCAGCGCGCCGGCGATGGTGACGCTGTTGCCGCCCGTCGCCACTTCGACATTGCTGAACACCATCCCGGCCGTGCTGGTGATCGTCTTGTCGTAGCCGACAAATTTCACCGTGCAGGCCGATGCATCGACCGTTCCCGCCGTGTAGGTGAAGTTGTTGAACACACCGATGGAGTCCGTCATGGTCAGCGTTCCCGACGGCTTGTTGATGGTCATGCTTGGAACGAGGTTGTAGCCGCCGTTGGCCGAGAGCGACTGATTCCCCGTCCCGCTGAATTCGATGATCGTTCCGGGATACCCGATCAGGGCGTTGTCCATGGTCACGACGTTTCCCTTGGCCGCGATGGTGCCGCTGTTCATGTAGTTCACGCTCTTAAGCGTGAAGGTCCCGTTCACGGTCATCGTGCCGTTGGTGGTGATGCTATTGCCACCGGAGTCGTAGGTGACATTTCCGTAGGTCATCGTTCCCGGCGTTACGGTTTTGTCATAACCGAGGAACGTCAATGTGCCGGTACCGCAATCGACGTTGCCCGCCGTATGAGTCCAGTGGTTGAAGACATTGTTCGAACCGACCAGGGTGAGCGTTCCCGATGGTTTGTTAATGTCGACGGAAGGCACCATGGCACCGGTGACGCCTGCCGTCCACGTCTGATTGCCGGTCCCATTAAACAAGATCACCGTACCGGGATAACCAATGAGGTTGCTGTCATTTGATACAACATTTCCCGCCACGGCCATCGTCCCGCCGTTCATGTAGTTCACGGAGTTGATCGTGAGATCGCCGGCAATTGTCACGGTACCCGTCGTCGTCAGACTGTTGCCGCCGGTGGCGATGACAAGGTTTTTCAGGACCGCCGAGCCGATGTTCATGGTTTTGTCATAGCTGGTGTGGGTGATGGTGCCGTTGTTGTGGTTGAAGGTTCCGCCGCTGATGGTGAAATTGCGGAGAATGTTCATATTTCCGCTGGTCGACGTGAAAACGCCGCCGGATTGCGCGAACGGTCCGTTGATGGTGATGGTTGAATCGCTACCGACAAAGGTTCCACCGGCAATGGAAAGGCCCGTGCTACCCACCGTTACGGTACTGCCGCTTGATTGTGTGAGGGACCCCGGAAATGTGTTCGCGATCGTAATTCCGGCGACGCTGACGTTTGAGTTGATGACGCAATTCCCCGTCGCGGTGCCATCGAACAAGGCGATGTCGCCCGATCCGGGGACCGCGTTTCCGACCCAGTTGGATGAAGTGCTCCAGTTACTGTTGCCGGGAGTGTCCCCTTCCCACGTTCGCGTCGCTCCGGTTACCAGCGCCGGAGATGAGACCGCCGCTACCGCCGTTACATACAGTGCAAGTATGAACCGCTGTCGAATCGTTTGCGCGCGACCCATGGCCTCAATCCTCCTAGGAATTCGTGCCGACCTATATCGACAAGATTCCAATACGGATTGGGTTGCTGCAAACGAGGAATCACTATGAGACGTGTGCGATTCGGAACGCTCGATAATCCGTGCGGGGCCTGCCTGTGAAGGTCGTCGACGGCGCAACGTCCGAATTGTCTGCTTAGCCGACCATTCCCCGCAACTCCACCAGACTCTTTTCCGGCGTTGCGTGCTGGTAGATGCCTGATGAAACGACCAGGATGTCAGCGCCTGCGTCCACCAGTCGCTTCGCATTTGCCGACTTTACGCCGCCGTCAACAGTGATCGTTGCCGACGATCCCGTCTTGCGGATCAGGGCCTTCACATCCGCGATTTTGGTGAATGTGTATTCCAGCATCGTTTGACCGGCGAAGCCTGGGGCGATTCCCATGATGCACACATTGTCGATGTATGGCAGCAACGGCTCCAGTGCGACGGCCGGTGTTTCGGGGTTGATCGCCACACCGGGTTTCAGGCCATCCGCGACGATGGCCTGCACCATTCCCATTGCGCGTTGGCTTGCCTCAAGATGAAAAATGGTGCGGAAATGGCCCATGCCCCTCATTCGGCTCAGCCAGTCCTGCGGTCGGCTGACCATCAGGTGCACCTCGACCGGGAGCTTTGTTGCCTGGCACGTCCGCTTCACGACTTCTTCGCCGAAGCTAATCGTGGGCACGAAATGGCCGTCGCAGATGTCGAGCTGAAGAAGGTCTGCGCCCGCTTTTTCGCAAAGGCGTATGGCCCCGGCAAGGTCCAGCAGATCCCCGGAGAGTATCGAACCCGCAATCTGAAATCGTGGTGTGGTCGCCATCGCCGGCCATGCTATCGCAACTATTGGCACTGTCTACGAGCCGGGGCCGGCGTCTAACCGATAAGAGATTATGGCCGATTCCCGACTCGACCTTACCTGGCCCCCTATCGAAGACGGGTCAACCGAACATCCTGCTCCAACGGCCGGTCGGCTGTGGCTTGGCATTCATTTTGAATGCTGCGATGTGTACACCCGAATCTATCGCCAGCCGCATGAGACGCAATACGTCGGCCGCTGCCCTGGTTGCCAGCGCGAGGTGGCGATCAAGGTCGGTCCCGGTGGTACTGCATCACGGATTTTCCGAGCACGGTAACGATTTGTTCAAAACTATTCCGGCAACTCCGCACCCGGTTCCGGCAGGAAGGCGCAGGCGATGCTACCGATCAGATAAACGCTGAATCCGACGATGGTCGCGGCGATGGCGTACCTCTCGGAAGCGGATTGCCCGGGGACGTGGTTCACCAGTTGGGTCGTAATCAAAGCGGCTGACGTCCCGAACATTCGCCCGCCGACGTTCGCAGCGAAACCTTCGCCGGTTCCGCGGAGGTAGGTCGGATACATGCGAGGCAAGTAGTTGCCCCAAAAACTGAATTGGGCCACGGTGAGCAAACCGACGACGAAAATGCCGTAGCGAAGGAGTTCGAGGTTGTTCCTCGCCGGGAAGAAGAAAACGAGCGGGACAATGAGCAGGCCGGGGATTTGGAACACGCGAAGCAATGAGCGGCGGCTCACGATTCGAATGGCCAAAAAGGCGAGGAGCGTCCGGCCAACGAGTCCGCCGACTTCCTGCCATGTTTGCACATTGGCCACGATTTTTTGTTCGGCTGCTTTTGATTGAGCGATCTTTTTTTGCGCGGCCTTCACGCGTTCCTCCGCCGGCGTTTTTTGTGCGGGGTCTTCGCCGGCGGATTTGAGCGCCGCTTGGGCGTCCTTCATTTCCAGTTGCGCCGCCGCACCCGGCTCTCGCACGCCGGGCAGGCCGGGGACGATGTCGGGCAGTTGTTGAATTGCGCCGAACGCGGCGCCATAGCTGCAGGCGAACATCAATGTCGTAACCACGGTGGTTCGGCGAAACCTTGGGGCAAACAACTCCATGATGCTGGGGCGTTTGAGGGTGCCGGCCGCTTTCTTTGCGGCCCACGCGGGTGATTCGGGCATGAAGGGGCGAATGATGATGAGCGGAATCGCCGGAATGATGCCGGAGATCAGGGTGTAGCGCCAGGCGTCGTGGCCGCCGTAGATCGCGGGGAGATTCGGCCCCCAGTGAACGGCCAGGTAATTGGCACCGGCGACAAGGAGGCCGCCGATGGATGAGAAGGCCTGCGTATAGCCGAGAACGCTTTCTCGCTGTCGGGCGTTGGGAAATAACTCCGACAACCAGGCAACGGCGGCGACGAATTCAACACAAACACCGACGAATGTCACGCTGCGCAGAATGAGCAACATGGTCAGATTGGTGCTGAAGGCGGCGGCAAAGGCCGAACCGGCGTAAAGCAGGATGCTCCAGACCAAGACGCGCCGGCGGCCGAGGCGATCCGTGAGGTAGCCACCGATCAGACCGAAGAAGCCGCCGCACATCGCGGGCACCCAGAACATCAGCCCCTTCCAGCGATTGAAGTCGGGAGTGCCGGGCTTCAGGCCCATCTGAGGCAGGGCCTCGCGAAGGACGAGCGGGCCCATGAGAAGTTCATAGATGTCGAATGCAAAACCAATCGCCGCGACGGCGCAGATCATCCACTGCAACCCCGTTAAGCGTGGGGCGGGGGTCGAGTCATGTGCTGAACTCATGAAAGGCTCCAACGGCGCTCGCGACCAGGAACGCTAATACGCCGGGTCGCATGCGTCAACGCATTCCGATGATTATCGGTTCTCCGGGCTTGCCCCCCGACCGCGACTGTATTAGAATCTAATACAGGAGTCAGGTCATGCGCGACACTCTCACCGTCAGTATCCCCCGCGAACTTCGCCGCATCATCGACAAGATCTGTGATGGCGAAGGGCTTTCCCGAAGCGACCTTGTTCGGCAGTCCTTGCAGGACTTTCTCTTCACCCGTCAATTCCGCGGAATCCGCGAACAGCTTATGCGCAAGGCCCAGCAAAAGGGTCTGTTCTCCGACGACGACATCTTTAAGCGGATCTCGTGAGACTGCTCCTCGACACCAACGTGCTGGTCGCCGCCTTTCTGACACGAGGCGTCTGCGCTGAGCTTTTCGAACACGCCGCCAAGCTCCACGAACTCATCTCGTCCGAACCACTCCTCGTGGAATTTGAGGACGTCATGGCGCGAAAGCTCCGCTTTTCGAAATCCGACATCGCGGCGGCCACCGGACTCCTTCGTTCGAGGCTAACCTTGGTCGAGCCGATTACGATCGAGCGGTCGGCCTGTCGTGACCGGGATGATCTCGTCGTCTTAGGCACGGCCGTGGCCGGTCATTGCGATGCCCTAATCACGGGCGACGCTGATTTGCAAACGATTAGGTCGCACAAATCAATCCCAATCCTCGCACCTGCCGACTATTGGAAATGGGAAGCCGAATCCACGAAATGAAAAAAGCCCCGACGACTTTTCATCGACGGGGCTTGGTACCTAAGTACCCCCACGGGGATTTGAACCCCGGTCTCCAGGATGAGAACCTGATATCCTAGGCCACTAGACGATGGGGGCCGGACGAACCCGCTTTCCGGGTTCAGACTTAAGGAGGACCTCCAATCCTAATCGGCGTCCGATGCATCGACAACCCCCTTTGGGACCGTTTGTCGGCGTCTGACGCCGTCGATATACTCCATGTCGAACGGTCAGTACGACAGCCACGATAGGCCGTTGAGGAGTCGCCCATGCCGATGTTCGAATTCACCTGTGCCGAATGCGAGCATGAATTCGAAGAGCTCGTTCGCAGTCGAGGATCCGACTTGAAAATAGCCTGTCCGAAATGCGCGAGTAAGAAGGTTGACCGCAAGTTCAGTGTTTTTTCCGCCCGTGCCAATTCGACTGCGCCGGCGATGCCCTCCGGGAGCGGCTGCGGACGATGCGGCGACCCGAACGGGCCTTGTGGAATGTAGGAGTTGACCTATCGACGCCCCCGCGACACACACACTTGCGGCCGATGAACCCCGGTCCACTGCCATTGCCGCGATCCTCTCATGGATCATTCCCGGCCTGGGCCATTGGTGGCTGGGTGAACGCCTTCGCGCTGCGATCTTTTTCGTCGCAATTTCCGTGACCTTTTGGACGGGGGTCGCCGTCGGTGGCGTACGCACCACGGTCAGCCCGAAGGACAACGGCGCGTGGATCGCCGCCCAACTCTGCGCCGGACCGCAGGCGTTGCTTGCCCTTTATCTGAATCAGAAAGCGGCTCAACGACCCGACCAGGAATCACTCAAGGCGATCTGGCCCGCGGCGAATATCTCGGTCGTCTATGCAGGCGTCGCCGGCCTTCTGAATCTGCTGATCATCATCGATTCCATGGCTCGCTGCGAGCGGCCACGTGAACCGCAGCCCGCCCGCGCGCCACCGCGGTCCGGAGGTGGATAGCATGTTGGCCCAGATGTTCAATGACCTTTTCTTCAAGCCGATTCCGGTGACCGGCGCCGGGCGCCTTGGGATGCTGGTGCCGCTGGCGCTGAGCATAAGTCTTGTTTACAAGACCATGCGCTGCCAACGTATTTCGCAGATTCCAATCGCGGCGTTGTACCTTTGCTTTTTGATCGTCTCGGGCATGTTGCTGATTGGTGCGGGGCTTTTCGCCATGTTTCGTCTGCTGGCGTGATGTTGCACTCTGTTACGCGCCGTTCTTCCCATACGCCCTCAACCCTCCGATATAATCGCTGGACAACGCCGTAATCCAAAACCCCCCGGTGCGCCGGGGGGATGATTCTGGAGTCCCCTATGCGTCATTTGCTGTTCTGCTCGTCATTCGTCTTCGTCGCGCTGATTGCCGCCTGTGACAAGAGCAAGCAGGCTGATGCGCCGGCCCTGGCGACGCCCGCGCCCGCGCCGCCTGGGATAGCGCCCGCCGTCACACCTGCGGCCGACTCCACCAAGCCCAAGGTCGTCGGTCCGAACTGGGTTGCCGAGCAGGTCGTCTTTGAGTTTGGCGAAGTGTGGGCGGGTGACATGGTCACTTACCCGTTCCGAATCATGAATGAAGGCACCGAGACTTTGAAGATCCTTGAGGCCAAACCGCGCTGCTCGTGCAGCGTTTCCGAGGGATATGCCAAGGAGATCCCACCGGGTGGTTCTGGATTCATCCCATTCAAGATGAACACAACGGGCAAGAAGGGATCTGTTGACGAGTTCATTACCGTCAAGACGAATGACCCCCAACGACCCGAAATGACCCTGCGGCTCCGCGGCGTCGTACGGCAGCTTCTCGACATTGAAGTGGTGGCCGATGCGCAGGCCGCGGCGGATCCCGATCCCAAAGCAGCGATCGAGAAAATCAAGGCCAGTCAAATGAACTTCGGCCTGATCAAGGCCAACGAGCGACTCCAGCGAACCTGTCGACTCAAGAACACCAGCGGCAGGCCGCTGATTCTCAAGCTCCACCCGGTGACACCCGAGGGATCGCGGTTCACCGCAGAGTTTCAGGAAACAGCACCGGGGGAGGAATACCTGCTCACGGTGACCGGCGACCCGCCTTTCCCCGTTGGAAACACTCAGGCACGGGTCCCCCTTGAGACGAACATTCCGGGCCGCCCCTTGTTCAATGTGGTCATCAACACGTATGTCCCGGCCCGCATCGACGTCATGCCGCCGATGATTGCGGTCGATCCGAACCTGCCATTCATTCAGGAACGAACCATCACCGTCACGAATTACGGCACGTCACCCATGGAGATCACCGGGCTTGCAGCCACGAATCCGGATATCAAGCTGGTGCTGATGCCCAAATCAGAGACATCGCCCCATGTGCATCAAGTACGGGTGACGCTGCCGCCGAAGCCGTATGCCCCGCCTGCCTATGGGGATGCCATCAAGTTTGATACAACAGACGCTGAAATGAAGACGATTGAGATTAAGATCATTCCGAGTATCGAGCGCGCCGCAATCCCGCGCCCGCCGGAGGCTCCGCTGACATGGCATCCTTCGCCGCTGCGGCCGACGTCGTAATCGGCCGGATGAGTGAACCGGCTTATTCCCGCCGGACGCGCGTCATGATGATGTCGGTCACGGGCGTTTCTCCACTGAGCGGTTCCGCCGCCATGGCGTCGACGACATCCAGCCCTTCGACCACATTTGCGAAGACCGTAAAGCCGCCGTTTTGGTTGTCGAGGTTCTGAGAATTGTCGTCCAGGTTGAAGAAAAACTCGCTCGTCGCGGAGTTCGGGTCACCACCGACCTTCGCCATCGCCAGCGTTCCGCGAATGTTACTGCGGTTCGGACTGAACTCATTCACGATCGGCGGTCGCTCGGGCGTCTGTTCGATAAGGCCGGGCAGGAACCCGCCGCCCTGCACAACGAAACCCGGCACCACGCGATGGAAGATCGTTCCGTCATAAAAGCGATCCGTTACGTATTGCAGGAAGTTCTGTGTGGTAACCGGGGCATCCGGAACAAGTTCAATCACAACGTCCCCCAGACGCGTTTCAATTCGCACGCGGTTGGCGGTGCCGATACGGAACGCTGCGGGAAGTCGAACCGGTGACACTCCCGTCATTTCGACCACCACGTCGTAATCTCCGAGGGGGACACCCGTCAAATCGAAAAAGGTCGTGATTTCCGAGCTGTTTACGAGATTCACAGCGTTCGGAAACACCAAGTTCATCCCACCCTCGAGCGTCACGGCCAATCCATCTGCCATGAAGTTTTCGCCACGAATCGTTATTGTCCCGGTTGTCGTGTCGGTCACGGCGAAATCGGGAGAAATGCTGGTCACCAGCACATCATTGCCGGTGACGCGCACCTCCTTCGTGATCGTCGCCGTCGTTCCGAGCGAGTCCGTCACGGTCAGGGTGGCGTTGTATGTGCCGGGCGTGGTATATGGGTGCTGGACCTGTATTCCGGAGCCGGTCGTGTTGTCTCCGAATTGCCAGCTATACAGCGTGATCGTTCCATCCGGGTCGAAGCTGTTTTGTCCGTTGAAACTCGCCGTCAGGTTGTCGACAGAAGACACCGTGAAATCGAATTCCGCTGTCGGCGGCGTGTTCACAAGTAGATTACGAGTCGTTGTGGCGGTGGCGCCGCGATCATCCGTCACCACGAGGCGCACGTCGAATCTTCCGCTCGAGCCGTAGGTGTGGTCGACCGTGGCTCCCTCGCCCGTCGCGCCGTCACCAAAGTCCCAATCAAACTTCGAGATCGAGCCGTCATTATCACGACTGCCGGAACCATTAAAGCGTTTGCCGTTTGGAACAAGCGCGTTGTTCCCATCGCGCAGATCTGAGACTACAAACGATGCCGTGGGACTTGTGTTCGGCCCGAGTACTCTTACCGGGAGAGACCCGGTTGCGATCAACTGGGGCCCGGTGCCGTTGACAACCTGACCATTGTTGAAGAGGTGGACCCTGACGGTGAACTGGCCGGCGGTGACGAAGTCGTGGGCGATGTATCGACCCGAATTAACGGTAAGATTTGAGACGGTACTGCCGTCGCCGAAGTCCCACGCCAAGGACGACGCATCGGGGTAATTGCGAAGGTCGACCATGAACGACCAATGGAACGAATCGGTCGGCGCGCCGGTCGGGATGATTGCCGGTGGGTTTCGCAGATTCAGCAGGCCGGACAGGTCAATTCCATTACAGCCAGTGGCAATCGCGGACACAATCGCGGAACCAAGGAGCGCGACGAGAACGAGTCCCCTTGTGATTTGCTTCGTTCCACTCATGCTGATTCCCCCGTAACGCTCCACTTAGACGCCTGCCCAGCGCGAGAAATGTGGAGGCCCTCGCTTCCCCCATTGTATGCTCGTAGCGAGGCAAAAGTCATGCCCGATATCCGTATTGCTTTCCAGGGGCGGTCCATCGACGAGGGCCATTCGATTAGCCCCATATTTCGCAAGCAGCGAATGAGGGCAACGCGAGTTATCGCGCCAAGGCCGGCCGGAGCAGTCTCACAGGCCCACTGGCCGGGTCGATTCGACACCCCCCATGTCCATCGTACAATCTCGGCCCAAACCCAAGGAGAATTGTCCCATGAGTAATCCGCTAAAAGGCCGAAGTCTGGCGTCGATGAAGGACCTGTCCCCCGATGAGCTGAAGCTTGTGCTCGACACCGCAGCGGCCGTGAAGAAAAGCCCACAGGAGTATCGGAGCAAGTTTGCCAACAAGACCCTCGGCATGGTCTTTCAGAAGCCGAGTCTGCGGACGCGCGTGTCCTTCGAGGCCGGCATGACCCAGATGGGTGGTCATGCGATTTACCTCTCCCCCACCGACTTCAAGATTGGCGAGCGCGAGACGACCGAGGACATCGCCATTGTCCTGTCACGTTTCGCGGACATCATCATGGCCCGCACGTTTGGACACGATATCGTGCTGGAGCTCGCCAAGCATTCGCGCGTACCGGTCATCAACGGCCTTTCGGATTTTGAGCATCCATGTCAGATCCTTGCGGATATGCAAACCATCGTTGAAAGACGCGGCAAGCTTGCTGGGCTGAAATGGACGTATTGCGGCGACGGCAACAACGTCGCCCATTCCATCATGCTTGGCGGTGCGCTCGCGGGAATGCACGTGAACATCATCGCGCCCAAGGGCTACCAGCCGGACCCGCAGGTCACGGCTGACAGCCAGGCGATAGCGAGGAAAACAGGCGGGAGCGTGACGATCACCGATGACATGCCGGGGGCGGCCAAGGGCAGCGACGTGCTCTACACCGATGTATGGGCGAGCATGGGACAGGAGGCCGAAGCCGCGGCGCGGAAGAAAGTCTTTGCCGGGTACACGATCGACATGAAGGTGTTGGGGATGGCGAATCCGGACTGCGTGCTACTGCATTGCCTGCCGGCGCACTATGGCGATGAGATCATGTATGACGTGACGCGCACGAAGAACTCGGCCATTTTTGATGAGGCTGAGAACCGAATGCACGCACAGAAGGCGCTGATGCTGCTGCTTGCGGGGGTTTGAGTGCGGGCACCAGAACAGCGTATTACTCGACTTGCCACAAGGCTTTCGCCGTTGTGCTCGGAATGAGGAGTTGACGGCCCGTCATTTCGTGAAGAGTGCCGAGACGCTGGTCTGGCGGTGGATGCTCTGGATGGCCTTGGCGAAAAGCGACGCGGCTGAGACGACGCGTACTTTTTTCGAGGGCGGCTCAAATTGATGCTCAATCGTGTCCGTCATAATCAGCTCTTTGATCGGGCTGGCGTCAATCTTCTTTGCCGTGCCGGCGGTAAACACGCCGTGAGCAACCGCGGCGTAGATATCGTTGGCCTTTTCCTTTTTTAGGCGCTCGGCCGTGGCAATCAGGGTGCCGCCGGTGATTGTGAAGTCGTCGACCAATAGGGCGTTTTTGCCGGCGACATGACCGATGATCCGTTCGACGACGGCCTTTTCGTTATGGTCGCGCCGGACCTTTTCGGCGATGACGGTTTTTGCGCCGAGTGCATGAGCGTAGGCATTGGCCATTCCGGCAGCGCCGACGTCGGGCGCCACAACGACCCATTCCGTGTTCATCTTTTTACGGAAATAGGCCGCGATCACGGGCAGGGCGTACAAATGGTCGACCGGGATTCGGAAAAACCCCTGAATCTGCGGGGCGTGGAGATCCATGGTGACAATGCGATCAACGCCCGCCGCTTCGAGGCAGTCCGCAACGACTCTGGCGCGGATGCTGACGCGCGGTTCATCCTTCTTATCGCCTTTGCCATAGCTGAAGAACGGGATCACGGCCGTGACGCTCTTCGCGGAGGCTCGCTTGAACGCGTCGATGTAGAAGAGCATTTCGACGAGGTGATCGTTGACCGGGAAGCTGAGTGATTGCACAAGGAACACATCGCGGCCGCGGACGTTTTCACCGACCTGCACGAAGGTGTTGCCTTCGGAAAAGTGGCGTGACTGACAGCGACCGGGACGTATGCGGAGTTGTTTGCAGACGGCCCGCGTGAAGGAGGGACTCGCCGAGCCGGGGAAAATGAGGAGTTGGTCTTTTGTTGACATGGGTCGGCTCCGAGCGGAGATCATATTGGAAATCGTCACGCCCGGTTCGGGTCAGTGCATGGCCTTGGAAATCGTGAAGATCGGGAGCAACAGGGCAAGGACCAGGCCGCCAACGACGGTGCCCAGGAACATGACGATTGCGGGTTCCAACATGCTGGTCATGGTTTTGATGGCCACACCAAGCTCCGCGTCGCAGAAGACAGCGACTCGCTCCATCACGGCGCCGAGTTGTCCGCCGCGTTCGCCGGCGGCGAGCATTTTGTTGACGGCCTTGGGGACATTGGGATTGTCGGCAAGGGCTTCGGAAAGCTGCTGGCCGGTTTGGAGGCGGTCGTGAACCGTGTTCCACATTCGCTCGTAGTGGCCGCTGCCGCACACGCCCGAGGTGAGCTTGATTCCATCGAGGATGGAGACGCCGGCACCGATCATGGTGCCCAGCGTGCGCAGGCTGCGTGTGAGATACGTTTTGTGAAAGAGCGGGCCGAAAAGGGGGAGTTTGAGTTTGATGGTTTCCCAATGTCGGCGACCGTCTTCGTTGCGCGTCGCGTAGTACCAAAGTCCGGTGGATGCGGCGGCGATGGCCGGAAGCAGGTAAAGGCCATAGCTGGTGAGAAAGGAAGAAAATGCCATGAGGGCTTTTGTGAGCTTGGGGAGTTTGTCCTCGCGGCCGTTGTAGATGTTTGCGAACTTCGGCAGCACAAAGGTCATGAGAAAGACGGTGACCCCAATGGCGAAAACGAGCATGACGATGGGGTACGTGACGGCGCCTTTGATCTTTTTGGTCATATCGCGCTGGGCTTCAAGGTGATTGGCAAGGCGACGGAGCATGGGGGCCATCATGCCGGAGGCTTCGGAGGCTTTGATGAGGCTGATGTACATCGGCGAGAAAATGCGGGGAAACTCGGCACAGGCGGCAGAGAACTCGCTGCCTCCTTGAACGCGGTCGATGATGGCGTGAAGGGCCTTGGCGAAGCGCGGGGAATTGCCGTCGTGTTCACATGCCTCAAGGGCTTCAGCGAGGGAAACACCTGTTTCGGTTAACACCGCGAGCTGGTTCGTAAAGAAGATAAGATCGTCGGAACGGTATTTGTCGCCAAGCACATTGGGCGCGGGGTTTGCCGGCGCGGACGCCGTTCGGCTTGCTGTCACCTGAACGCGCGGCGTGGTTTTGGCGGGAACGGACTTCGGCGCGATGCCGGCCGCGGGTGTGACACGCACGGGGAATTTACCTTCCGCGCGAAGTAGTTTTGCGGCATCGGATTGATTGCCGGCTTGTATCAGGCCTTCCACGAGGGCGCCTTTGGCGTCGCGAGCTGAATATGCAAATGCGGGCATGGTTTGGTCTCCGAAGGTGCGCTAGGCAACGCAGACGCGGAAGATCTCCTCAACGGTGGTGATGCCGCCCTTGGCCTTGGAAAGTCCGTCGCTCAGCAAGGTGGTGCTCGTGGCGGCCTTGGCGAGTTCACGCAATTGCTGCAACGTTGCGCCGTCGCTGATCGCCTGACGCACGGCTTCATCGGGCACAAACAGTTCATAAATGCCGATACGGCCGGAGTATCCGGTTTGATGGCATTTGGGGCAGCCCGCGCCGCGACAGAGTCTCGTCGCGGAGAGGCCGGCTTTTTCGAGGGCATGCTTGATGCTGGGCGATGGTTCGTACTCCTCTTTGCAGTGCGAGCAGATTTTTCTGACGAGGCGCTGGGCAAGAACGGAGTCGAGGGCTGCACTGATGAGGTATGTTTCGACGCCTACGTTGTGTAGTCGGGTTACGGCGGAGACAGAGTCATTGGTGTGCAAGGTGGAGAGCACCATGTGGCCGGTGAGGGCGGCCTGAACCGCGGTTCGCGCGGTGTCGTCGTCGCGAATTTCGCCGACCATGATGACGTCGGGGTCCTGGCGAAGTAGCGAGCGGAGGACAGTCGCGAACTTCAGGCCGATCTTTTCGTTGACCTGAAACTGGTTAATGCCTTTGAGGTTGTATTCGATGGGGTCTTCGACGGTGCAGACATTTCGCTCGGGCGAGTTGATCTCGGTCAGGGCAGCATAGAGGGTTGTGCTTTTGCCGCTGCCGGTTGGACCGGTGACAAGAACGAGACCGTGCGGGTGGGCGAGCTGGTGGCGAATCTGCTTTAGCATCTCAATGGAGAACCCGAGCGTCTCCAGGCTTGAGAGTGCCTGGGAATTGTCGATGATTCGGATTACGACTTTTTCGCCGTGGCCGTTGGGGAGGGTGCTGACGCGAAGGTCGATGGGCCGGCGTTCCATAAGAACGTGAATTCCGCCGTCCTGCGGGAGTCGGCGTTCCGCAATGTCGAGCGAAGCCATAATTTTGATACGCGAGACGATTGGGGCCATGAGTTGAAACGGCGGAGCAAGTTTTTCATAAAGGACGCCGTCGACGCGATAGCGAATGCGAAGCTGGCCGTCGTCGGGTTCGATGTGGATATCGCTGGCCCCCTCTTTGACGGCCGAGTAAATGAGGTAATTGACGAGCTTGATGACCGGTGAGTCGCCGGCCATGCCCTCAAGATTGGTGATGTCGTCGACCTTCGACTCGATCAGCTCGAAGGCATCGCCGGTGACGTCTTCGATGATGTCGTCAATCACGAAGACGTTTGCGGCGCTCATGTACTGGCCGAGAAGCGCGTGAATGTCGGCGACGGTGGCGGCGACGACCTGCACACGGCAATTGGCGATCCGGGCGATCTCTTCGACAAGGAAGACGTTTGCCGGTTCGCTGAGAGCGACGGTCAGCGTTTCGTGAACTTTGAACAGCGGCAGAACGGAGTGTTTCTCAAGAAAATCGCGCGGAATAATCTGAACGACCTTTGGGTCCGCGAGCCGCGGCGAAAGCTTGGCAAATGGCACGTTGTACGCCTCGGCGAGGGCCTCAACGACCTGCTCCTCCGAGACCATTCCCATTTCTACCAGTAGCTCGCCCAGGAGTTGACGATGCTTGCGGCGCTGCTGTTCGTCGATGGCCTCGTCGATTTGCTTCTGGGTGACGAGGCCCTTCGCGAGGAGGATTTGGCCTACCTGGCGCCGCGTGTGCGGGGTGGACTGCGCCGGTACCGCGGCAGCCGGTTGTGCCGGCGCCATGGAGGTCGTGTCGACGGCCTGCGGCACATCGAGTTCGAGCATCCATTCAGCGTGTGGTTGCTTTGCGGCCACGAGAACTCCGGGGTTACCTGAAACTCCTGACGGCGGAATCGAGGTCGGCGAACGTTTCGAATCGCGAGGTTAGTCGCGTGATTTCGAGGATCTTGGCGCAGGCTTCATCCACCGCGCACAGTTTGACGGTCCCGAGAAGCTCTTCGCAGCGGGCCTGAATCTCGAGGAGGGCTTCGAGCCCACGGCTGTCAATGGCGTGTAGCTTGGCGCAATCGATGACGACGAGATTAATGCCCTCGTTGACCGTCTGATTGGCTCGCGCGAGGAACTGCTCAACGGACTCGCCGGCGAGATCGTCCTTGACGGACAAGACCGCGACGTCGCCATATTTGTTAACCGTCGTGGACATGGCGTCAGACTCCCTTACTCGGTCGAACGTCGTTAATCCACGCCGCGTTACCGGCTTCACTGGTCAAGGCGCGGGCCTCATCGACAATCTTTTCGTGGTTGAGAGCGAGAAACGCCTCGGTCAAATGCGGATCGAACTGGGTGCCGGCGCACCGGCGTACCTCGGCCAGGGCGGCCTGCAATGGCATGGCCGCACGATAGGTTCGATTGGTGGTCATGGCATCAAAGCAGTCGGCGATGCAGATGATCTTGCCAAAGAGAGGGATCTCGTCTCCAGCCAGACCGTCGGGATAGCCGCGACCATCCACACGTTCGTGGTGATGAAGCACGCCGGGAAGAAGATCGTTGATTTGTCGAATGCGCGAGAGAATGCGGGCGCCGATCTCAGGGTGCTTTTTCATGGCGTCGAATTCTTCCGTGGTGAGCCTGCCGGTCTTGCAGAGGATGGCGTCGGGGACGCCGATTTTTCCGACGTCGTGCAGAAGTCCGGCGAGGTAGATGCGGTCACACGTTCCTGTGGGGAGGTGTGCAGCCTGGGCAAGGGATTTCGCGTAGAGGGCAACGCGTTCGGAGTGACCGCACGTATAGGTATCCTTGGCGTCGATGCTATTCACCATTGCATGGAGCAGACCCATGAGAAGGTCGGCCAGGTCACCG
Organism: Planctomycetota bacterium; assembly: GCA_016235815.1. Taxonomy (GTDB): domain Bacteria; phylum Planctomycetota; class Phycisphaerae; order UBA1845; family UTPLA1; genus JACRIM01. The sequence continues at coordinate 101,123 of JACRIM010000052.1, read as the reverse complement.
TAAAGCTGATGGTTTTCCAGAAACGGAGCGACGCGATCGGCCACGGCACGAAGGAGCTGGACATCGACGGAGGTAAAATCGCCGCCATCGGTGCAGTTGATGGCGAACATGACGCCCAGGAGGTCATGGTTTCGCCAGAGCGGCAACACCACAAGATGGCGCAGCCAGTCGGAGGTCCACTTGATTTCGGGATGATCCGCGGCGCCATTCATCAGTAGATGCGGCAGCGCGGCCGTCAATTCCGGAGCAAGCGATTCGGCGAGGCGTTCGAGTTGCCGCGGACCCGGGAGATTCTCGCCAATCTGAATAATCCGCTCGTTAAGAGCCGGTGCGATGACACCATATTGGGCGCGATCACCTGGCGCGGTTACGTCTTCCCTGAGAACAAACGCAATACTCTCGGCGCGACAGACTTCGAGCAGTTCATCCGCGACCATCTCGAGCACGTGTGCCGGCTTATTGTTGAGGCTCATTTTCCCGCTGATCTGGTAAATGAGGTGAAGTTCTTCGTATGTGCATTGGAGGTTGTGAGTCAGGAACTTCACCTCTTCCGAGAGCTTCGCGAAGCGCGACGACTGTCGGGCAGCGCACGCGAGCGCGGGGATGAGTTTCGCGATCAATTCATGGTCGGCACCCTGTACCCGGCGGGCCTCGGATTCGAGCATGGTTCGATCGAGTTCAAGATCTCCACACAGCCGCAGCATGGGTTCATCAAACTCAGCAGACGTTATGGACGCGGCAAGCAGGACGCCGGCGCATCGTGCGCCCCGTCGCAACGGAATTGCAAAAATCGGGAGACTCGGCGCGAGCGGTCCGGTGCTCTTGAGATCCAACGAATCCGCCCGAGCCGATGCATACGCCTGCATGGCGAGTCTTGCCTGGTTTGCGAGGATTCGGTGGAAGCTGTTGTTGTCTGCGCCGATCAATCGCCAAAAGGCACCGGCGTCATGATCTTTCGCGAGGCATTCCGCGTCACTCGACCAGAGGCTGAGCCAAAGTCCAAACTGACGAAATGCGCAGGCGAGTTCGTCCAGCGACTCCTGCATGATGGGAGGCGGAACGTCGGGCGCAGGGAGCCGTCCGACGGTTTCAATCGTCTGGATCGGATTGAATTGCGAATTCACGAGGGAACGACCTCCGCCGGTGCATACTTGTTCAGGAGAATCTCGTTCGCGACGGCGAGAACTTCGCGTGGACTGAAGGGCTTGACGATCACCCTTCGAATGCTGGTTTCCACGAGGTCCGCCTCGGTGAGCGAGAATCCGCGTGCGGTAAGCATGATGATTGGTATCTTGCTAGTTGCCGGGATTGACTTCAGTTTTGCGCACAGCTCAAGCCCGCTAAGGAACGGCATCTGATAATCGGTAATGACGAGGTCGGGTGGCTGAGCACAGGCAAAGGCGAGGCCCTCCTGACCGTCCGACGCAGTGGTCACGTCAAAGCCCGCATTTCGAAGTTTGGCGGCAACGACATGAACGATGTGCGGTTCGTCGTCGCAGACCAGGACTTTTTTTGTCGCGTTCATTGACTGATGTCTCCTTTGAATCAAGGCTCATATAAGGGGAGCGTGATCGCGAAACTGCTGCCTTTACCGACTTCACTGGTAACACTGATTTCGCCGCCATGCACGGCTTCGACGATTTGTTTGACGAGATTCAGCCCGAGGCCGGTGCCCGCGGCAAGCGATTTGTTGGCTTCGACCCGGAAGAACTTTTCAAACATTTTCGGTAAATCTTCCCTGGGGATGCCGGCGCCGGAGTCGGAAACTTCGATTTTCATTCTTCGCCCGTCGTCGCAGGCGACCATTCGGACGTGGACGGAGCCGCCATCGGGCGTGTACTTGATGGCGTTGCTGAGGAGATTAAGGATGGCCTGCTGGATGAGGTCTTTGTCGGCGAGGATTCGATCGACGACAGGAGCGAGTTCCTCGGTGAGGTTGATTTTCTTCTTCTCAGCCTGGAGCCGCATGGTGTCGGCAGCTTCCTTGACGATCATGGAGACCGCGACAGGCTCCTTGTTTACGCGGACCGTTCCTGCTTCGATGCGGCTGATGTCGAGAATGTTGTTGATCATTCGGCCGAGTCGGTCAGCCGAGGCCTGGATGATTTCGTAGTACTCGGCGCGGGTCTTTTCGTCGGCCGCCTCGCCATCGACCAGCATTTCCACGTAGCCGCGAATCGCGGAAAGCGGGGTTCGCAGTTCGTGCGCAGCGTGTGCGACGAATTCACTTTTGTTTCGGGCGGCTTCGCGGTCACGCGTGATGTCGCGCAAGTCGGCGACAATGCCGTGCCGCGAGGATTCGGCCTCCGCGGAATAGGGCGTGATATTCAACGCGTATCCGTGATCATTGATATCGAGTTCAACGCGCCGACGCCCGGCGCGTGCGTCGGCCTCGCGCGCCTGCTGGAGAAGCGTCAGGAGCTTCTTGTCCGTAATGAAATCCGCAAGCGGCTTGCGCGACACGGCGGCACGGTCGAATTGGAAAAGCGTCGCGGCAGCCGGGTTGGCGTAAAAGAGCTGACCGAAGGCGTCAACCACAAGAAGCGGGTGTATGAGCGCGTCGAGGACGTTTGAGAGTTGACGTTTTTGAGCCGTTGCGAGAGAAAGTTCAAGCGACATCTGTTCGTGGTCACTTACGACCGAATCGAGGCGAACCTGAATGTCGCGGGTTTGCTGCTCGGCCGCGTTCCAAATGGGCTGGATGGAATCCGAGTCGTCGGGGTTTGCGGAACGATGAGGGTCGTTCTGCGTGTTGTGGTCCCCCGGCGTCGTCGATGGACGACTTGGATTGGTCCGTAGAATGATGAACGCGGCGATATTCACTCCGGCGACGATGAGGACCGGAAGCCACGCGAATTGAAATTGAAATGCAGCCTGTGCCGCGGCGGCAGCGACCGCGAGCGCTGCAGCGGCCAGCGTGAGGTTCGCGGGCGATAACAACGATTTCGATTGCGCTGAGGCTGCGAGGGGAGAATCGCCGCAGGGAGCCGTTGACACCGGTGCATCGTCCATGACGACCGGCGCTTCTGTCATGGTGGAAACGGCATCCTCTTCCATGGACCAGGGTTTCGACGGGCGGGTGGTCATGGTCGCCACCTCGCGTCCTTTTCCTGGTCAGAGGCACGGTAAATCGGAATCACTCCGTCAGTGTTTTGGCAGGAGACAGGGTCGAACACGGGTTTGGAATCGGAGTCGTCGGAAGGCCTGCGGGCCACCCCATCACAGACGTCGAGCAGTCGCCTGGCTTCCAAGGATTTCGCATCTTGGATGAGAGCCCGCGCGGCGTAGCTGCGTGCGGTCGCGCGATCGCCGGATTCAAACGAGATAGCGGCGGACAGCAGCAGCACCTCCAGCGCGGGTTGGCCGGCAGCGCGGAGCGGTTGCAAGGTGCGATCTGCGAGCGTGAAGTCGCCCGCATCGAGGGCTGCGCGGGCGAACAAAATGCGGGTGGCATCGTCGAGTTCGGCACCGCTCATCACGGGATCGAGTGCGCGCATTGCGTCGGCGGGCCTGCTGAGCGCGAGATAAGCGGAGGCCATGCAGCGGCGAATGCCGGAGGTAACGGAATACTGCGGACTGGCTGCCGCCTGGGTCTGCTTATTCCCGGCGCGGTCGGTAACGGGTTGCAGCGTCGCGATGACCTCCTGATAGCGGCCGGCCCAGAGCATGAGTTCGGCGACATCGGCGATCACAAAGGGATCGTCGGGAGTGATTCGAAGGGCCTCGCGGGCGTGCTCCACGGCGGTGTTTCGCAGGCCGACGAGCCGGCAGATTCGCGCGGCCAGCATTTGAACGGGCGCGTTGGAGTCAAAATCGGCGGCGCGGCCTTCAATGAGTTCGAGGGCGTCGATGTCGCGGCCTACGGCAACGAGGGATTCGCCGACGGCAAGAAGATAGTTGGCGTTGTTGGGCATGCGCTGGAGCGCCGACTGGTAAGCATCCACGGCAAGTTCGACCTCGCCATAGCGCTGCGCAATCATGCCGGCGAGGTAATGAATCTCGGCGTCATCGGCGTTCAGCGCGCGGGCGCTGACAATCGCCTGTCGGGCTTCGGCGAGTCGGCCTTGCTCGAGGCGGAGTCGTGCAAGAAGGACAAAGACCTGCGGGTCCTTCGGCGTGACGCCGGCGGCCTGGTCCAAAACCTTTTCGGCGTCTTCGAGTCGACCGGCATCGAGGTGTTGCTTGGCAAGGCGCAGTTTCACCTCACCACGTACATTGTCCCAACGCTCATGAGCCTGGCCGCGTCGATCCTTGGCGTTGTGATTGGTAAGCAGAGGCGAATTGAGATCGCCGCAACCGGCCAGAAGCGCGGGGGCGATCAACGACATCAGGATTCGAAGCGATTTTGTCATGGGATCGCTCCTTGTCCATTGGCAACGGTCGCGGCGGGCAGCGCCGTTTGGGCGTCGGGAATCAGAACGGCGTCGATCATGGCCGCGGCCTTGGTGGATTCGGCGTGGTCGTCGTCCTCAATACCCGCGGGGCCTTCGAGTTCCTTTGGAATGACGAATGGCGGCGCCGTGGGGCGGCCGAACGGCGGCCTTGTCGTGCCGTCTTCCTCGTGAATGCGATCAAGAATGTAGTGGCGAATGGAGGTCGATTCGGATTCCCAATCGCGGCGGCTGGTGATCTTTTCCTTAAGCTTGATCGCGTCCATGTGCCGCGGATAGTTGTGCAAGGCAAGTTGAACATCCCAAAGGGCTTTGCCGGTGTCGCCGCGCGAGAAGTGCTCCACGGCCCAGCGGTAGTGGGCTTCGGCAAGGCGTTCGCGGCCGAACCATTGCAGGCCCTGCCTCATTCCGACGCGGAATCGCTCGATGTCTTCGCGCAATGCGTTTCCGGCGTCGTTGTCGCCATCGCCTTTGATGATGTGAATAGTCAGCAGGACGATCACTTCTTCGCGCGTGGTCGCATCGCGCGTTCTTCGGAAGAGTGCGCCGGCGATCGGAATATTGCCGAGCAACGGGGTTTGGCCACGCGTCGCGGTGCTGACTTCTCGGAAGAGGCCGCCGATGAGGACGGTGTGGCCGTCCTTCACGATGATGTTGCTGGTCACTTCGGTGGTCTGCTCGAAGGGCAGATTCGCTTCGGTAAGGCCGCCGGTGGAGTCTTTCGGGTGGATTTCCATTCGGACGGTGCCGTCTTCGTTAATGAACGGGCGGAATGAGAGGACCGTGCCAGTTTCGAGGAACTCGACCTTCTGGATCGCCGTCGTTTCGGTGATGGTGGTGGTGAGGTAACCGTCGCGTCGGCCGACGAGGACCTGGCCGACCTGCTTATTGAGGGCGAGGATTTTCGGATTGGCGATGACATCGGTGTCGGTGATCTGTTCAAGTGCTCGGACAAACACGCCCACCTGATCCTTAAGAATGCCGAATGTGAATCCGCCGCCGGGCAGCGCGGAGTTCAAATCGCTGCGCACGGTGAAGTTCGTGTTGTTCAACTCGGCGGTGGGGATGATGCCGGTCTGAATGTTCTGCGCGCCTGGGCTGACGCTGGAGAGCGATGCAAAGTCGACACCGCCGACGGTGGTGAAGTCGATGCCGAGGGCGTTGTCTTCGTTCAGGGTGGCACGGAGCAGGGTTGCTTCGATTAGTACCTGTTTTGGACGTTTGTCGAGGTCGCGAATGACCTTTTCAATCTGCTCGAGGCGATCCTCGTAGTCGGTGACGATGAGGGTATCGGGCGAGGCGAGGGCATCGCCTTCGGTGGTAAGGCTCGATGATCCGCCGGCGGAACCACCCGAGGAGCCGCCGCTTCCGCCAGCGCCGCCGCTGCCGAGGCCTTTGCTGGAGGGCGGCGTGATGGCGGCCTTGCCGGCAGTGCTGAGCAGCGTATCGATCAACGGCTTGATGGCCGCGGCGTTCACGAAATTGAGCTTGAAGACGCGGATGGCGATTCGTCGTTCGCTGGCGGCGAACTTGGCGAGTTCTTCAACGGGATAGACATAGATGAAATCGCCGTCCTGCCGGTAGCCGAGGCTGTTGGAGACGAGCATGGCCTTAAGGGCGGAGTCAAAGTCGACGCCGTACATGCTGGCCGTGACGGTGCCTTTGACGCCGTCGGCAAGGATGATGTTTCGCTTGGCCGGCTCTGAGAGCATTCGCATGGCGTCGGCGATGGGCAGGTCGGCGACGTGAACGGTGACGCGATCACCTTTTGAGACGCGGATGAATTGATCGGTCGCCGGGCGCGAGGTGGGTTTGGCGAGAGATTCCTGTGCAAATGTCGGCGCGAGGTATGTGGAACCAAGTATTGCCAGTGCGAGCGCGGCGATGCGGATCGCGCCGCACAGGGCGTCATCGCAGGTTGAGACTGAAAAGGCGCTGGGCCTTCGCATGGGTGAGGGCAAAGCCATACACACTCCGTTGTGCGTCGGCTCCTAGATCGGTTGTCGGACCCTGTGGGTTGTGTTGGAAGTGAGCGACGGGCGGCGCTCGGTGTGCGAACGAATTGCACGGTTATGCGAAATTTCGGCAAGAATTGCGCGATCAGAGAGGAGGGGAGGCGCAGATTTTGTAATTTGGCGAGGCTAATCCAATTTGCCTGGACGACACGTTCAGGTATGCAGAGGTTGCGACAATGAATGACGGTACTTGCGCAATGGGCCTAGCGGAATCGCCTCGGCGGGCCCCAGAGGGCTTCGGCGATGCTGGGGTAGTAGAGCCAGGCGGCGACGATCGTACCGACGACGGAGAACGCGACGAGGATGAACTTGATCCACCAAAGGGCGCGGTCGTAGCGGGCGAGGGCGGCCGGGTCGTGAGCGAATCGCTCGATGAGTTTGCAGCGCGAGTCGATGCTGCCGTGACGCCAGCTTGGGGCGTAATGCGGAATGCCGTTCATGTCTGCGATCTTTAGCAGCGTGCGGCCGAAGAGGCTGCAGGCGGAATTGCAAAGTCCTGAGACCTGAGTCCCAAGTCCTGAGTCTTGAGTCTTGAGTCCTGAGGAAGCGGCAACAGTCGTGCCATGAACGAGGCAGCGCTCGGTGCAGTGCTTCATGTCGGGGGTGATGCAGCGTATGGCGTAGAGATCGGCCTGACGTTCGAACTTGCGGGAGATCCAGCCGAAACCAAAGAGCCAGCAGGCCATGAGCACGATGAGGGCGATGAGATTCCACAGGGCAGGATCGCTGACCCATTGTGTGCGAGCGAGAACGGTGATGACGCCGCCGGCGGCGTACATGGCAACCAGGGCGAAGAGGCCGAAGAAGTGCAGGTGCCAATGCTGGACGTGGCCCGCCTCATGGCCGAAGACTGCTTCGATTTCTTCGTCGGTCATCGTCGTGAGCAATGCGTCGGAGACCAGGATGTAACGCAATTGGGGGACGAAGCCCATGACGGCGGCGTTGACGGCGAGACCGTGCGTTTTCCAAAGGAGGATTTCTCGATAGCGCAGGCCGATTCGTTTGCAGGTCAGCTCAAAGCGCTCTCTCAGAGGGCCGGGTGGAAGCGGCGTCGTCGACCAGACATAGCGCAGGATGACAGGCGAAATCAGAAGCACGAAGACGGAGACGATGCCGAGGATCGAATCCGCAATCCAGTCGAGGTGGAAGGTGCGCGTGAGCTGGGGCTTGTATGTGGAGGTGAAGTATTTGGCGAAGACGATGATGACCAGCGGCGCGGCGACGATGAGGATCTGGTGGCGGAACTTGTCGAGCAGATAGGACGCAAGCGTGGCGTCGGGACCGGCACGAAGTTCGCCGGTGGGACTCTCTGCGGGCGGCTTGGCATCGGGGTCGAGGCGCATTGCGGCTTGCTTGATGCGCAACTCAGCAACATAAAGTATGGACCATGCGATGGTGACGGCGATAAAGAACGGGGCGAGGATGAGGAGGTCCGGAAGTACGGGAATGTGCTTTAGCCGCCAGCCGACGCGGACGAGGCTGGCCCAGGGGGTAAAGACAACAAGGGCGCAGAGACCGACAGCGATGATCCAGAGGATTGTGTGGTAGGTGTCGGTGAGGGCATCGATGGCGTTCTCGTGGCCATCGTGCGTGCCATCGAGGTGACGCAAGGTCTTGCGCCGGCCGTGCGCTGCGGCAATGGTGACGGCGAGAACGTAGAGGACGAGGACAATGGCCGGGCCGGCGACGGGGTAGTCGCGCAGGAGATTCAGTCTGTCCGGAGGCATCCCTTCGGAGAGGACGAGGGCGAAGGCCATGATGACGACGAAGTACATTGGAAACCGCAGAAGTAGAGGGAAATTGAAACCGCAGATTGCGCAGATTTACACGGATTTTATTATGCTTGTCATTATCAGCCGCCTGTATTCGAGGCTTGGTGACGCGAATCCAATTGATACCTCCCATCGCGACCCCACCCTTGCCCTCCCCTTATCAAGGGGAGGGGATGCTGGGCGGCGTCTATCTGCGTAATTGGCAGTTTCATTTTCTGCTCTGTGAAACAAACTCAAACGCAGCGCGGCTTGCCTCGGCGGGGTCGAGCTTCTGAACATCCTGCGAGTCGCGGCGTTTTAGTTCCACGAAACCGTCGGCAAGGCTCTTCCGCCCCACCGTGATGCGCAGCGGCACGCCGATGAGGTCGGCGTCCTTGAATTTGAATCCGGCTCGCTCGTCGCGGTCGTCAAACAAGACATCGACGCCGGCGGCTTCGAGGTCGTCGTGCAGTTTCTGGGCCACGTCCATCACCGCTGTCTCGCGCGGGTCTAGGGCGACGATTAACACCTCGAACGGAGCAATGCTCATCGGCCACAAAATACCGCCCTCGTCGTGATGCGATTCGATCGCAGCCGCCATAATTCGATTCAGGCCGATGCCGTAGCAGCCCATGATGAGGCTCTTGGGCTTGCCGTCGTTGTCGAGGAAGGTGGCCTTGAGTGCGTCGCTGTATTTCGTGCCTAACTTGAAGACGTGGCCGATCTCAATTGCTTTTTTCAGTCGGATAGGCGAGCCGCTGCCGGTTGGGGAAAGGTCGCCGTCCGTGACGTTGCGGACGTCGGTGACGGTGACGTGTTCACCTGTGAGCGGGAAGTCGCGGCCGGGGTTTATGCCGGTGACGTGGTAGTCGGTCTTGCAGGCACCAGTGGCAGCGTTTCGCATCGTGGCGACGGCCTGATCGATGATGAGGCGGTGCGTGCCTTTGAGCGCGTGCGGACCGGCAAAGCCGACGGCGGCGCCGGTGAGCGCGGTGATCGTCGCCTCGTTGGCCAGTTCGAGTTTGCCACCGGCGATGCGGTTGAGTTTGTTTTCGTTGACTTCGTGGTCGCCGCGCACGAGAACGACGACGGGAGGCATCGGAGGCTTCTTCGAATCTTTGAGAACAGGGTGCGAATACACCAGCGTCTTGATCATCTGCGATGGTTTCGTTTTCAAAAACGCGCAGACTTCGTCGATCGTTCGCTGCCTGGGCGTGTGGACTTCTGCCACTGCGCCCATCGGTGTGTTGTCTTGCGGCAAGGGCGCGCAACCGGCGCGCTCAGTATTGGCCGCATAATCGCCGTTCTCCGTAATCGCGACGACGTCTTCGCCAGCCTCGGTGAGAACCATGAACTCATGCGAGGCGTCGCCACCGATGGGACCGCTTTCCGCTTCGACGGCAATGTAGGGCAGGCCGCAGCGCGAGAAAATACGACAGTAAGCGTCGTACATCTTCTGGTAGCCTTCATCGAGACTCTCTTTGTCGCGGTGGAAGCTGTAGGCATCCTTCATCAGAAACTCGCGCGTGCGGAGGACGCCGGACTTGGGTCTCGCCTCGCCGCGAAACTTCACCTGAATCTGGTAGAGATTGACGGGAAGCAGTTTGTAGCTGTTGAGATAGGCCCGTGCGATTTCGGTAATGGGTTCTTCGTGGGTGGGACCGAGGACGGTCTGCGAACGCCAGTCGCCCTCCGGACCATGCAGTCGCAGGAGGACGTCGCCCATGGCGGCAACGCGGCCGGTCTGCTGCCAGAGTTCGAGGGGGTGCATGACGGGCATGTGCAGTTCGATGGCGCCGGCGCGGTTCATCTCCTCGCGCACAATTTGCTCGACCTTTCGAAGAGTGCGATAACCAAGTGGGAGGTAGCTATAGACACCGGCGGCAAGCTGGCGAATGAGGCCGGCTCGGATCATGAGCTGGTGCGATGGGACGGTGGCGTCCTTCGGAACTTCTTTGGTTGTGGGGATCAGAAACGCGGACCATTTCATGAGACAGCCTCTTTGGGGGATCAATTGTGGCGAAACGGAGGATCGCCGGATGCCTGGCAATCGACTTACATCGGCCGGGCATTAGGGCACGGGCGGGTCGCAATTGCAAGGTGGTGCATTCTAAGTAAATACCGTTGGTCCGTGAACCGATGCTGGAGGGCCATCCCTGGCGCGACCGGTCGCCGGCAAGGACGCCACACACACCCACGGAGCAAGGGACATGGACCCCGCAATCCTCGAACGACGTGCCCACCCCCGCACCCACGCATTTGTCCCCACCACGATTCGCCACGAATCGCAGGATGAACAGATCCCCGTTCACATGCTCGATCTTTCGGCGGGTGGAGCGGGCCTGATGGCCGGCGCGGAGTCGGCCCCGAACCTTGGCCAGTATCTCTATTTACGATTCGAGACGAATGACGGAGACTCGGAAGGCAAGCCCCGCGAAGAGTTGGCCCTTGTGGTAAACGTTCGTCGACCCGAGGACGGCATCGCCCGGGTGGGTGTTCGGTTTATTCATCGCACGGACCTTGGGACGACGCGGCGAGGCCCATGCGATCTGCTTCTGGATCATCGCAAGTCGATGAAAAAGAAGGGCGGGCTGAGCGGAGACCGGTGGTCGTTTCTCAAGGGCACTTCAACGCAGGGAGCCGGACAAGCGGCGTTGAGCGGAGTGAGAAGTTAGCGAGCAGATTGGCCCACATTATTCGAGTTGATATGTGAAGTAGTGCAACGCTCGCAGTTTAGTCAATTCAAGTTCGTGGTCCGCACAGCGGACCCTACGCAGTTTCAACGTGTGTAATGAAACCGGCGAGCATTCGATCCCATGCCTGCATGGTTTCGTCGAGTTCGTAGCGAACGATGTCGGCGAGAAGAACGGAATCACGCGCTTCAATCGCACTGCGGACTTCGCGGAGCTTCGTTGCGAGATCGTTCACCCAACTCGTTATTGTGCGATCTTCAATGGTGAATGAATCGAGGTCGACCCCCAGGAGGCGGCCGCTGGACTGGACGGCGTCGACGGTCTGGCCCCAGACGGAAAAGCAATCAGCAAGCCGATTCATCGCGCGCTGGGCATCGCCGCGGGCGAGATCATCACCGGCTTCGCGAACCACCTGAAATGTCTGTTCAAACGCGCGACGGACGGCATCGAGTGCATCGAGCACCATGTCGCGCGGATCTCCACTAATAAAGTCGAGGCGATCGAACTCCGTAATCGGGGCGGAGACAAGCGACGCGATGTCATCCGAATCGACGTCCTCTTCGTTGCACTTCATTCCAAGGATGAGGCGGCCGGAACCGTTGACGTGGGCCTTGACCATGTCGAGCAATTGTCCGACGCGGGCATTGGGACCGAGCGTGTCGGTCGCAATCGGCTCGGTGTCGAGGAATACGGTCATGGACCGGCCTTTCGGGCGCTAGGCGAGGATGGTGCGCAGCAGCCAAATGCAGGTGAGGCCGCACATGGCCGTGACGCAGGCAGTGGTGAGCATGACTTCCCAGCGGAAACGACGGGCATCGTCGCTGCAGCCGAAGGGGTCGCCCGGCTTCCAGTTGAGCTTGGTCGGGGCGAGCTTTCCGCTACCGATTCGATGGCGAATCGGGCCGCGCTGCGAGCCTACAACGGCGGCGGGTTTCGATACGGCGACGGGAGCATCAGCATTGGACGACTCGTCGACTTCTTCCAGACTTTCCAATGGATTCGAGAGGACAACATCCTCCACCGCACTGTGATCGTGGTGGTGGAACTCGTGGTCGTCGTCAAGCATTTCAGCCGCCGCGTGTTTCGAAACGACAGGGGCGGCGGGGGCTTCAGAGGTCGCGCCGGAGACCGTGGCATCCGCGGCGACATTACCCGTGAGAGACTCCAGCCAGAGTTCCCCGAAGTCCTCTTCGAGATCGGTGACTGCGGCGGAGTCGAGGGTGTCGTCGTGAGACACGCTTGCGGCGGATTCGTCGTGGTCTTCGGGTCGAACGAGCGTCAACTTCGGACGATCGTCCACGAGGAACGCAGCATCGGAAGCGGCGGTTTCCTTCATTTTGGTGAGCGCCTCGCGAAACAGGTCCAGATCTTCCAAGTCGCGCTGGAGTTCTTGTGCGAGCATCCCTCCGGAGAGAGGCGATTCGTTCATGGTCGATCCCTTTGGGCCTTTTGCACGCCGACGAAGCGTGACAGGCCGCTCTGGAGAGTATCGGCGGAACGAAAGGGTTACTTTATCGGAAGACGGGGCGTAACCTACGTCGGAGCATGGGTTTAAGGGTCGGCAGAAAGTGCCGTTCGCGTGTGGAAAGTGCGGACGCGCGCCATGAATACATGCGGTTTTACGAGGCTGGGAGCGGACGTCTAAAGTTCAGTTCGGACGAACGTGTCACTTGCGCCTATGACATTTCGGTGAAAAATGGCGACCACGTACGGGCTGACATCCTCGTTGTTCATCCGGCGACCCCGGGCGGAAGTGTTTGATTTTTTCGCCGATGCACGCAATTTGGAGTTCATTACGCCCCCGTGGCTGAAGTTCAATGTGCTGACTCCATCCCCCATTGCAATGCGCGTGGGGGCCTTTATTGACTACAAGTTGAAAGTCCGTGGATTTCCGCTTCGGTGGCAGAGCGAGATTACGACATGGGAGCCGCCCCACCGGTTTATCGATGAGCAGCGGCGCGGGCCGTATCGCGTGTGGATTCACGAGCACACGTTTATCGAGCAAGACGGTGGAACGCTGGTGAATGACAAGGTGGAATATGCGGTGCTGGGCGGTGCCATCGTGCGACGGCTGTTTGTCGCGCCCGATTTGGAGAAGATTTTCGCGTTTCGGAGGGAGCGACTCGCAGAGCACTTTGGCGGAGTACAATAGACAGCGACAGCGGTGATCCATCCCGTGCGAGCCGAAGGGAGCCCCCCACCGTGGCGACACAACTACTCGTCTGTTTGCTTTTGCTCTTGCCCGGTCCGCCGAAGGACAAGCCTGCCAAGGGTGAGCCGCAACAAGTCACGCTGCAAAACAACACGCTGCCGGGACACCTGACGACACATGACGTCAAGCGAACGATTCGCCGCACGACGAAGCGGGCGAAATTCACCGAGACTCTGGTTTGGCAACAAGTAGCCCGACTGGTGCAGTGCAACGTCGCACAGGGTGACACGTCGAAGATTGTCTGCTATCAAATGGTTGTGGATCGACCGGCAAGCGTCTTGAAGCTCCTTGAAGATAAAAAGGAAATCAAGCCGACACCGGCGGCGGCGCGTTTCAATCTGCCGGGCGGCTCGACGAAACTCTCCAGTGAGAAGCGCACGGGGCGCGAATCTCCGACGCGATTGCCGCCGGGGGATTCGCCGCAAAATATAATTCTTCTGTCACTGATGGACGCAGCGTACTGGCCGGCAAAAAAAATCGACGCGAAACACACGTGGACGCGGCCAATCGATCGCGACGATTTCGAGGGCACGCAGACACTTCAATTCATTGACCTCGGTGATCTGGACGGGAAAACGGTTTCACGGGTCGCAGTGAAAGTAACTGGCAAGTTTCGCGGCGCCATGGCGCGAGAACACCGGTTTCTCAAGGCGGAGGGCGTGTTGTATTGGTCGCGACTGGACCAGCACATGGCACGGTTCGAGGGCACGGCGTCCTGGCAGCGCGCGCGGCAGCAGGGAATCGAAGAGTGCGACATGACCGTCGAGGCGGATTTACGTGAGACGTCTCAATTGACGGACGACGCACAAGGCAAGGTGAAGGAGCAAATGTCGGCATTTGTCGGTGCACTCAATGCGACAAATCAGGGAACCACGAAAGACGCACTGGCCGCATGCAAGGGATTTCGGCAGAGTTGGCCCGATTCCATCTGGATGCCGGCTGTAACGGAGTTGGAGCAGCAAATCACCAAGGCATCCTCCGGCGCGGATCGCATGGGGCGGACGCAACTCAAGGAGACGATTGCGAAGGCCATTGTTTCGTATGAAGCGGCCCGAACAAACGGCGACGCGGATTTGCTCGATGTGACCGTGCGGGCGATGGCGGACGTGGCGCGCGACTACGGGGCGATCCTGGGGAAGCTCTGCCGCGACAAGAACGAAGAAACGCGGGCGACCGCGGCGTTTGCATTGGCATTTGGCGTGCAACCGCAGGATGCGAAGGCCGTGCAAAAATGCGTGGACGACTCGTCGCTCAAGGTGAGAACGATGGCGCTCGTCGGGCTGGCGGCGGCGGGCAACACTCGGACCGACGCGGAGATGCTCCTGCGACTGCTCGATGACAAAGAGGCGGGGATCCGTCGTCGGGCGTTGCAGGCCGTCGCGACCTGCGTTGCGCGGGAGAACTTCGCTGTCGCCAAATTAGTCGCCAAGATCGATCGGCTTATGGTGTATGACAAAGTGACGGGCGTCCGGGCGGACGCGGTGGAGGCGTTGGCGTCCATCGGCGCGCCGACGGATGTGCCGAAACTGGAACAGGCGTTGAAGCATGAGTTGGACACGGAGATTCGGGAGCGAATCGATCGGGCGATTGAAGTGCTGAAGGCCCGGGGGTAGCGAGTCAGGGCTGAGTCACCATCGCAGTGAAGCCGCCATCGCGATCGAGGCCGGGGAGGATTAGACGCTGCGATTTCACACGCCACGTCGGATTCTGGCTTACGAACCACTCAACCAGGCGTTCATTCTCTTCCTCTTCCAACGAGCATGTTGAGTAGACGATTCGAGTCGTTTGGCTGGCGAATGCAACGGCGTGCGCGAGAATTTCGCGCTGAAGCGCGACGAGGCTGGCAATCGACTTGTGGGAAGTTCGATAACGGGCCTCGGGGCGACGGGCAAGCACGCCGGTATTGGAACACGGAGCGTCAACGAGAATAACGTCAGGACGGCGCGAGATTTCATCCATTGCCGAGGAAAGCCCGTCAACGGGAACGGTCCGGACAATGGTCAGACCGAGTCGGCGAGCGTTTTCATCAGCGCGCTTGAGCTTGGCGGTGTCGATGTCGGCTGCGACGACAAGACCCTCATTGTTCATGAGTTCGGCGGACTGGGTTGCCTTTGTTCCAACGCCTGCACACAGGTCGAGAATGAACTCGCCGGGCTGCGGGGCGGCGAGCGTGACGGCGAGTTGTGCCGTTGAATCCTGCGGCTGGCAAAGTCCATCGCAGAATTCGCGAATTCCCGTGACGGCTGGATGACCGGTGATCCGAATAGCATCGGTACCGTCGATCATGGAGGCGGGATGGCCGGCTTCGACCAGGCGGGCCAACAGGTCGGCCGGTGTTGTCTTCATTCGATTGGCGCGGAGTACGAGGTCCGGCCGTCGGGCGCCGGCGTCGCAGATTTGCCGGGCGAGTTTCGGCTTGAAGCGGCGGTGCCATCGCTCGACGAGGTAGGCAGGGTGTCCGGTCGTCGCGATCAAATGTTCAAGCGGGCGGCGGGACGGATCGGGAAACACGGCCTCGGCGAAGAGACGTCCGCGATGAGGTTCCGTCGGCAAGTAACGGCAGGGATCGGCGTCATTCGGACGGTCGATGAGTTCGCCGCGCGTGTCGGCGATTTTTCGGAGAATGGCATTGGTCGTGGAGGCGGCGCCTTTGCCATGTCGACCGGCAAGCTTCACGGTTTCGTCAACGGCGGCGTGGGTGGGGATTCTGTCGAGCCAGCATAGTTGATAGACGCCGAGTGCAAGAATGACGCGCAGGCTCGGACGGAGGCCTTCCCAACGTCCGCGGTAATGGTGTGCGGCGAGGTGCTCGCAGGTGATGCGATGACGCATGACGCCGAGGGAAAGTTCGGCAGTGAGGGCGGCATCGGTCGCGGAAAGCGGGTGCTCGCGTTGGAGTTGATCGAGCAAATCATTGGCGCGAAACTCGCCGTCATAGCATTCGGTGAGGATGTATGCGGCACGAAGGCGCGCCGATGTGGATTGATTGACCGTGGCTCGCATTTATGCCGACTCGATTTGCAGGAAGCGGTCGCCGGGTTTGACGTGCCGGCCATTCACGAAGTCGCGCCAGTGCATGAGGGAGCCGCCCGAAGGTTTGATCTCCAGCAATTCCAATTCGCCGTCCGCCGTTCGCACATTCAGTAATTCATTGATTTCGCCGGGCGTCAACGCGGGCGTTGTTTCAGAGCGGCCCTGTTTGATTCGTGCGCGGGCAATGGTGACTTGCTCGTTTCGGCGACCATCGGCGGAGACGAAGCGACACGCAGCGCCGGGCCACGACCACAGGCCGCAGATGATGTGAGCCAGTTTCGCAGTCGGAGCATCGAAGGAAATGTAGCCGTCGGTCTTCTTAAGTTTCGGAGCGAGCGAGGCCCGGGATTCATCCTGGGTTTCGCCAGGAGTTTTCGGGTCGGCGGCGAGGAGCTTGATCGTCTCGCGAACGGCATCGCAGCCGATGCGGGCGAGGCGGTCATGGAGTTCATCGGATGTCTCGACGTCGCCGATCGCGGTACGGCGGATCATAAGGACAGGGCCTGCGTCCATTTTTTCGACAAGGCGAAAGACGGTGACACCGGTCTCGTGGTCGCCGTTCATGACGGCGCGCTGGATGGGGGCGGCTCCGCGCCATGCCGGGAGGATGGAGCCGTGGAGATTGATGATACCGATGGGAAATGCCGACAACAGTTCGTGACCGATTTTCTGTCCAAACGCCGCGACATAAGCGAGATCGGCGCGGGCGGCCTTGATCAATGCTACGACATCGGGCGCATTCACGTCGGGAGGCGTGATGTTTGGAAGCCCGGCCTCCAACGCAACGGACTTAATCACAGTGGGCGTGACATCCTTGCCACGGCCGCGAATCTTGTCGGGCTGTGAGACGACGATGACGATCTCGTGACCGTCCATGCGGATTGAGTCGAATGTCGGCAGGGCAAACTCGCCCGACCCGAAGAAGGCTATACGCATCCGTGGGCCATCTTACGCTTTCGCGCCCCTGGGGGCTTTGAAATCGGCTTCGAGTTGTTTGAGCTTGCGACGATTGGCGATTTTGTCGGCCTCGCTAAAACGGTCGAGAATGAGTTTTCCATCCAAATGGTCGCACTCGTGTTGCCAGCAGCGTGCGGCGAGGTCGGTTCCGGCAAGTTCGAAGGGCTTGCCGGAGAGGTCCTGTGCCGAAAGCTTACACGACATGTATCGAAGAAACGTCCCTCGCACATCGGGAATTGAGAGGCAACCCTCCTCGCTCTGATCGGATTCGCCGAAATCGGATAGTCGGGGGTTGATGACGACAAGGTCGTCCTTGGGTTCGCCGGTGATGTTGCAGACAAAGAGGCGGAGGGAGAGTCCGACCTGCGGCGCGGCAAGGCCAATGCCCTCGTCGGCTCTCATGAGCGCGAACATTCGCTCGGCAAGTCGCGGGAGGAATGCGTCAAAGGACTCAACGGGCTTGGCTGCTTTTCGCAGGCGCGGATCCGGATAGTGGATGATCCGCAGGCTTGCAACGTCGATGTCCATGCAGGCGTGGCTCCCTTTCGTTCGAATCGGGTATAATAGTCTAGTGGCCGGGTCGAGGGTTGCGAAACGTCGGGTCGGCCACGCGGCATATTGAAATAGGTCCGGCGCCGGGACGTTGGCCACAGGGCGGCCGATGTCGCCATTGCGTTCGCGACTCGGGCAACATATCCGGCCCCGTGCCGGTTGAGGTAGTCGTTTTCCAAGGATGAGTTCTTCCGAATCGACAGGCACAAATGCTCCGCAGCCACCGCCGACCTCGGTCTATGTGGCGACGGAAGAAGTCAAAACCAAGGCGCGCAAGTTCTTCGAGCCCGCTCGTAAGGCAGCGGAAGTGAAGAACTACGACTACGCCATCAAGCTGTATGTCGAAGGACTGGCTTTGTGGCCGGACGCCGTGGAGGAGGGGCTGAAGGCACTTCGGGTTACCGGCATTATGCGGCGTCAGGACGGGGGCAAGGCGGCGGGATTTCTCACTGGGCGGCAGCATCCCACGAACACGAAGGATCTGCTCAAGAATCTGAATAACGCCCTGTACATGTTCGGAATGGACCCAAGCAACATCGGGTACATGGAACAGGTGCTGCACAACGCGGCAAAGGCGCGACTGATCCGAACCGTAGCGTGGATCGCGGCGATCCTGCCGGAGGC
This sequence comes from Planctomycetota bacterium, assembly GCA_016235815.1. Lineage (GTDB taxonomy): Bacteria > Planctomycetota > Phycisphaerae > UBA1845 > UTPLA1 > JACRIM01. Next base: position 82,895 of record JACRIM010000052.1, on the reverse strand, counting down.
CTACGCCAATGGGAAAAAAATGCCGGAGGCGCATTATGCGGCGGCGTGTGATTCCATGAACGTGGCGGCGGACTTTGCCATGGCGCTGGCTGAGGATGAGATTGCAATGTCCATCCTGAAGGCGGCGATCGCGACGGCGGATGTGTGGAACAGCCACCTCCCCGAATCGACGAGCGCGCCGCGGGCGCGGTCGTCTGCCTCGGGGAAACTGACCATTGTAAAAGGCAAATTCGACAAGTCGGACGGCTTCCAACATTCGCTGCACAATGCCGAGGCCCAGCGTGATCTAATTGATAAGCAAAAACCGGTGATGTCGGACGAACGTTTCGCGGCGTGGGTGGCCAAGGCGAGGAAGGACTGGGAGGAGAATCGCGACGCCGCGACGAAGCTGTACAACCTCGTCGACTTGCTTGTAAAGGATGAGCGAGAAGAACATGAGAACCAGGCCATCGCGCTGCTTGAAGCGGAATACGCGTCACAACAGGTGTATGCCTTCCGCGCGAAGGCGGATGATCTGCGTATGAAGCAGATGAAACGCCACGCCCGTTCGCTTGAGGCACAAGCGAAGGCTCAGCCGGGAAATGCCCAGATGCGTCAGGCATTGGCGGATTTTCGCGTCGAGCAGACCAACAAAGAGATCGCGATCTTTCTCGAACGCCAGAAGGCCTACCCATCGGACATGCGGACGAAGTTCCACCTTGCCGTTCGGTATATGAACGCCAAGCGGTACGACGACGCGATCCCCTTGTTCCAGGTGGCGCAGGCGGATGGGCGTTCGCGGCTTGAAGCGCGACTGCTCATGGGCCGTTGTTTCTTCGAAAAACAGTTCTACCCCCAGGCCATCCAGACGCTTCAGGCTTCCCTTGCAGAGACGGACACGGTGAGTGGGCCGGTGGTGCTTGAGCTTAACTACTGGCTTGGCCGAGCCTTACAGGCGGCAGGCAATTATGATGAGGCCGTTCGGGTCTATGGCCATTTGATCCAACTCGATTACAATTACCGCGATGCGCGGCCGCGGCTCGAATCGCTGACCGCGTCAAAATAATCCCGTATTGGTTTGATCCAAGGAGTCATTAGTGGCACGTTCCATTTCGTCTCAGAAGCGCCTTCGGCAGAACAAGACCCGCGCCGCCCGCAATCAGGCGCGCAAGACCATCATCAAGGCGAGCATTCGTAATACCCGCGACGCCCTTGCCGGAAAAGACGCCGCCAAGGCCCAGGCGGCCTTTATTGAAACGGTCGCCGTGTTGGACCGCGCCGCAAACAAAAAGACGATTCATCGAAACACGGCCGCCCGTCGCAAGAGCCGACTGGCAAAGCGATTGAACGCGCTGAAGAGCGCGAAGAAGTAAGGCCAGCGTACCCCAATGTGATCTTTGCGGCGCCTGACCAGCGCCGCTTTTCTTGCGCCTGCATTGTGAACCAACCCGACGCATCCCGACCGTTCGTCTCGCGGGCAGGCGACAAGCTCGCTCACGCATTAACACAATTCAACGCATCAGCCGAAGGACTTGTCTGTGCCGATCTCGGGTGTAGCACCGGTGGATTCACCGATTGCCTGCTGCGCGCCGGTGCGGCAAAGGTTTATTCCATCGATCGCGGGTATGGCGTACTCCACTACTCGATTCGCAATGATCCCCGCATCGTGGTGATGGAGCGCACCGATGCACGCACGGTTTTCTTGCCGGAAACCGTCTCGCTCGTGACGATTGATTGCGGCTGGACGCGGCAGGCGCTGGTGTTGCCCGCGGCAAAGCGGCTGCTGGGGTCCGGCGGGCGGATCATCTCACTGGTGAAACCACACTATGAAGCGGAACCGGGACTTCTTGTCGGCGGTATCTTGCCGGACGAGTGCGTTGAACAAGTCGTCGTGACCGTGCGAGCCATGCTGAGTGCGATGGGTCTTTCGTTACTCGGAGAGACACCAAGTCCGATTCGAGGACAGGGTGGAAACACCGAGTGGTTCTGGCACCTTGGCGTTTCGCAATAAACGTTCAATAAGCAAAAATCGGGCCGGGCTCGACGAATCCGCGAACCCGGCCCATTCGATCACGACCGAGCGAATCGGCCGTGCTGGTCGCTACTTGGTGCAGCAGCTTGACTTGGCAGCCTTGGCGGTCGCCTTGCCGCTTTCGCAGCAGCTCGACTTGGCCTTGGCCTTGGCCTTGCTCCCGCCTTCGCAGCAGCACGTGCATTCGTCGTTGCAGCAGTCGCCGCAGGCATCGCCGCTGCACTTGGTTTCGCAGGTGCAGTCGCAGTTGCATTCATCACCACAGCAGGCGCTGCAGTCGGGGCAACAGCAATCCGTGCCCTTGACGACGTATCCTGCCGGGAAGGGCATCAGGGCCAACGATGTGGCCGCCACGCCGGCAACCAACACGCATGCAATCAAAATAGACCGTTTCATGGTTTTCTCCATGTGCAAATGTTTCACAAACAGCGCGACAAACCACGCGCGACGCATGCCGCGAACGAGGGTCGAGCTTCACCTTGGACTTGAAAACAAATTGCCCCAACGCACAGCGCGCAGGGCGGCTGACTCAATTCAGCCAACTGCACAGGAGGGATTGCATTGATAACTTGTGGCCGGCATCGGGAGGATGCAAACATGCCGCCACGGCACGAATGATTTGTGCATCAACCGTCACATCGGCGAAAATCGCCGTGGTCGAGACTTCGATTTGCGTTCGGACTTGAGGCGGGCGATCGGCGCTGAGCGCCACGCAACGATCACACGGCATGGAAATCGGGCAGCACTTGCAGCCGTCCATCGCGATGGCATGGTCGAGCAACGTGACGGATGGTTCGACCTTCGCTGAGTCACAAGCGGAAGGAGATTGGGCCGATTCTTCGCAACACGGCACCACATCGTCGGCTTGGCAACAGCTTGAAGCAGGCGCGACCTCCGACTCATGGCAAATTGACTCCGGCGTGGGAACCTCGTGCCCGCCGCAGCAACCCCCACTCGAATCGGATTCACTGTCCGACGTACAACGCCCCGCAGCGCTACACTCTCCGACCCCGGACGCTGCCATGGGGCATGCCTGACAGGGCATGGTGAGCAGTTGGTAGCTCAGGAGCTGCGCGACGATCATGAGACGCACTGCCATAACACCAGTATACAACTATACAACGGATTCCGCCAAACCCATAAACGCACCGCAACGTGCAAGACCCGCCCTATTACAAACCGTTTTGCCGACGAGAGTTAGCGCGGTTATAAATCCCGTGATGAACGACACGTACATCCATCGGACTCTTGATTGTGGAATTGAGTTGGCCGCCCTGCCGCTTGCTGGACGGCGGACGACCACCTATGAAATTCGCATGTTGTGCGGATTGGCCGATGAGCCGGCCGATCGACTTGGCCTTGCCGGAGTTGTTGAGGAGACACTCGATAAGGGAACCGAGGCAAAGACGGCGCAGGAGATCACCGATGCGTTCGACGCGATCGGCGCTCAGGCCGGGTCAACGGTCGGTCGTGAATCGATGCTCCTTCGATGCAGTTGCCTTCCGGAATATGTCGAGAAAGCACTGGCCCTGCATGCAGAGATGGTGCGAACCCCCACCTTTCCGGATGAGTTCTGCAAGGTCGCCGTCGATTTGGGACAACAGGAATTGACGGCATTAGAGGACGACCCGGGAGAACTCTCGCGAAAAATGCTCGCCCCTCATGCATATGGAAACGTCCTGGGGCGGCATGAGTTGGGCACGCGCGAGTCGCTTTCGCGGATCAGCCGAGACGACGTGGTCGGCTATTGGAAACGATGCTTCTCAGCCGGGCGAATGCAGTTGGTCATCGGCGGTGCGGTCGATGTGGAGGCTGTAAGCCGGACGATCGAACGGTTATTCGCCGGGTTTGGCGAGTCGAAGCGCAGCGGTCGCGACGGATTTCCTGTTTCGTTTTCGCCGGGATTCCGGCATCAGGCGAAGGAACTGGAGCAGGAGCACATTCTGATGTGCTGGCCGGGCGTGGCGGTGACCGACGATGTTTATCCGGTGGAGCATTTGACGCTTGAGATTCTGTCGGGCGGAATGAGTTCGCGACTCTTTACGGAAGTTCGCGAGAAACAAGGGTTGGTGTATTGGGTCGGGGCCTGGGATGAACATCCGCGCAAGGCCGGAATGATTTTCATGGGAGCATCAACGACGCCCGCGCGTTGTGAACAGACATTCAAGACGCTGCTGCGCGAGGTGGATCGGTTGGCCGTTGACGTGACGGACGAAGAACTAACCCGCGCAAAAATTGGCGTGATTGCCAAGACGCAGACCCACGGGGACATCACGCGGGCCCGGGTCAGCGAGATGGGGGCGGACCTGTTTCACCATGGGCGTCCGCTCAGCACGGAAGAAAAGAACGCTCAGATTTCGGCGGTGACCATTGCGGATGTGCAAAAATACCTGAGAGACCACCCACGTGATCGGTTGAGCGTGTTAACGCTGGGGCCGAAGGAACTTGAGCGGAGTTAACAAGCCTAACGGGCGAGAGTCGGAGTTCCACCCTTACCCTCCCTTAGTCAACGGGAGGAAAGCTGCGGAGTGTGCGATGAACGAGAATGGATTTGTGGATCGGACGCTGAGCAATGGCCTTCGCGTCGTCATCGAGCCGATGCCGCATGTGCAAAGCGCGGCGGCGGGATTTCTGGTGCGCACCGGGGCACGCGACGAAGAGCCGCGCCTCGCGGGCGTGTCGCATTTCCTGGAACACATGTGCTTCAAAGGCACCTCAAAACGGTCGTGGCACCAGATCACCATCGACTTCGACACCATGGGCAGCACGTACAACGCCTTCACGTCGAAGGAGCGGACATTTTATTTCGGCTGGGTGCGAACCGAGGACCTGGAAAAGCAGATCGAACTACTTGCCGACATGATGCGTTCCACGATACCGCCTGACGAATATGAGATGGAAAAAAAGGTGATCCTCGAAGAGATCGCCATGTCGGACGATCAGATTGACCGGCAGGTCTATGAACTCGTGCATGAAAAGGCCTACGCCGGGCATTCGCTGGCATGGCCGGTGCTGGGGACGACGGATTCCATCTCACGGTTGACACGGGACGAACTACACGGGTATTTCCAGGATCGCTACCACCCGGCAAATATGATTCTGGTCGTTGCGGGAAATGTGCAACCCGACGATGTAATGGCAATGGCCGAACGGATTTGCGGATCATGGCAAGGCCGTGCCCCGCGACCGCCTCGATTGAAACCGGCGGCCGTGAAGCCGGGATTGTTCAAAACCAAGTCGGAGCGATTTGTTCAGCAGGCCATGATCCTGGCCTACCCGGCGCCGTCGGCAACCGACGAGGACCGCGAGACGGGCGACGTGGTCGCGTCGATCCTCGGCGGGCATAACTCACGGTTCTATTGGAACATCATTCAGGCGGGCATCGCCCCGCACGTCGCGGCGTTTCGGGTGGACTACTGCGATCATGGAATGTTCATGGCCTATGCGTTCTGTGAACCGCCGAAAGCGGACGAGTTACTCGCGGCCATTCGCCGTGAGATGCAGCGTATCAACGATGAAGGTGTGACGCCGGACGAGGTGCAGCGGGTGAAGAATCGCACTCGCACAGGATTGGCGACCGAAGCCGAAGCCCCCTACTACCGATTAATGCAGCTCGCCGGCGAAGTGGATGTGCTCGGCGCACCGCGGAGCGTGGCGAAACGGCTTGCAGACATCGACGCCGTTACGGTGGACCGCGTGCGCGAGTATTTCAAGAAATGGCCGATCACAGGGCCGGGACTGTTGGTAAGCCTGGGGCCGCGGGATTGGCCGAACTGAAAGGCTCACATCTTGAGGCGCGTGGCGATTACCGGGTCTTCGGGGTACATCGGAACGCGCCTTGTGAATGCGCTGGCCACGCGAGGCATGGCAGAGTCAATCCTGGGGCTGGACGTTCGACCGCCGACTGATTCACCAAAGGTGTTTCGGCAAATCACGACCGATGTGCGCATGCCGTTTGGGGATGTCTTTCAGCGCGAAGGCGTCGATACGGCGGTGCATCTGGCGTTTTCATTTGGGCCGACGCGCAATCGCCGGACGGCACGGTCGGTCAACGTCGAGGGAATGCGAAACTTTCTTCAGGCGTGTTTGACGGCGCGCGTGAAGCGTGCGGTGGTGCTCAGCAGCGCGACGACTTACGGAGCGTGGCGAGACAACCCGGAGCGACTGATCGAATCCTCGCCGTTGCGGGCCGGACGGGGATTTCCATATGCCCATGACAAACGAATCTGCGATGAGATGTGCGCTGCGTTTGCGGCAGAGCATCCCGAGATATCGCTTGCATGGTGCCGGACGCCGATCGTACTGGGGGCGAATGTCGACAACTATTTTTCCAGGCTGCTTTTCAAGCCTAAGGTCGTCTACTTCCGCGGGGATGATCCCCCAATGCAGTTCATACACGAAGACGATCTGTGCAACGCCCTGCTAACGCTGCTGGAGTGCGAAGGCCGCGGGCCATACAACGCTGCGCCGGATGACACGATCCGCTTCACCGAATTGGCGGCGGAGTTCAAGCGGGCGCCGGCTGGATTACCCGCGGGGATGTTGTGGGCAATTGCGGCGCTTACCTATTGGACGCGGTGGACGCGACTGAACGAAACACCGCCCGGGGCACTGAGTTACATCCGGCATCGATGGGTCATTGACTCTGAAAAAATTCGGCGGGAGACGGGGTTTCAGTGTGCCCGCACGTCGCTGGAAGCCGTACGAGCCTGGCGTCGCGCTGTGGTGGACCGTGTCAACACCGGTCAGATTCCCGCGGGAAAAGTCCGGCTCTAAAGTCCGCGGCTGAGAATGCAAAGTCGGCGGAACACTGCGCGACTAGAATGGCCGTACGATGAACACACCAAAACCAAAAACACTCGGGGAGCTGAAGGCCTCCGGCTGGAAATCGAAGTCGGTCAAGCAGGAGTTGCACGACAACCTGCTGCGTGTGCTTGCTGCGCACGAGGACCTGTTCCCCGGCATCATCGGTTACGAACACACCGTCATTCCCGAGGTTTGTCTCGCGATCATTGCCAAGCATGACATGCTGTTTCTGGGCGAGAAGGGACAGGCGAAGAGCCGGCTGATGCGCGGGCTTGTGCGGCTGCTCGATCCCGAGATCCCATTCGTCGCGGGGAGCGAGTTGCACGACGACCCTTTGAGGCCGATCAGCGCCATGTCGAAAAGGCTCATCGCGGCCGAGGGCGATGCGACGCCGATTGGGTGGTGGCCGCGCGAGCAACGTTACGCCGAGCGCCTTGCGCCCGGAACCAAATTCGCGGATGTGATTGGTGAGATCGACCCATCCAAACTGGCATCGGGCACGAGCATGAGCACCGAGGACGCCCTGCACTTCGGCCTCATCCCGCGCATGAACCGTGGCATCTTCGCGATGAACGAAGTGCCGGAGTTGGACGAACTGGTGCAAGTTGGATTGTTTAACATTCTCGAAGAGCGCGACGTGCAGATTCGCGGATATCCCATTCGCTTCGACCTCGATGTATTCATTCTCTTTTCTGCAAACCCGGCGACGTTTAACCGCAGCGGCAAGGTTATTCCGCAGCTTAAGGACCGGATCGGTTCGCTGATTCGCACGCATTACCCCCGCGAGCGTGAGATGGGCATTGCCATCATGGAGCAGGAGGCCGGACTGGACCTCGACGGGCCGTTCCCAGTCAAGGTACCGCTTTTCATGAAGGAGATTTGCGAGCAGGTGACGATCGAGGCGAGGAAAAGCCCGTTCGTCGATTCGCAGTCGGGCGTGAGTGCTCGGTTTTCGATTTCCAATTATCGCACGATGGTGGCTGGGGCGCGACGTCGGGCGGCGGTGTTGGGGGAATCGCACGCCGTGCCGCGGATCAGCGATCTGGCGCACATCGCGTCATCCTCGCTCGGCAAGCTGGAGCTGGACCTGATGAGCAGCCACCAGATGACCGAGCAGCAGGTGATCGAGTCGGTGCAGGCCGCGGCGATCAAGAAGGTTTTCGACGAGTATTGCGACCAGCACGGCTTCGAGGAGATCAGCGCGATCTTCGGCAAGGGTGTTGCCGTGGAAGTGGGCGACATGCTGCCGTCCATTGCGTATGCAGAGAAGCTAAAGCGCGTACCGCCTGCGTGGGAGAAGGCGTTCGAGATCAACCCCTCCACGGACGCGGCAATGCGGGCAAGTTGCGTGGAGTTCGTGCTGGCGGGGCTGTGGGCGCACGAGAAGATCAGCCGGTCGACGAAACACGGGCGGGTGAGCTTTCAGACGTGAAAAGCCGTAAGAGACAATTAGATACTTCACGAAATGCATCGGATCGGCCGTGCATTATCGTCATCGCCGGACCGAATGGGGCTGGCAAATCGACCACGGCACCGGCCCTGCTCAGGGGCACACTCGGCGTCACCGAATTCGTCAACGCCGACACGATTGCACACGGGCTCTCGGCGTATGCTCCTGAATCTGCGGCCCAGGATGCTGGTCGTATCATGCTTGATCGGATTCGAAAGCTGGCGAAACAACGAACTGACTTTGCATTTGAGACGACCCTAGCAAGCCGCACCTATGCCCCGTGGATAAGGCAGATAAAGAACGCCGGCTACCTGTTTCATCTGGTATTCCTTTGGCTTCCAACCGCCGACGCCGCAGTTGGACGTGTGGCTGCGCGGGTTCAAGCCGGAGGACACTCCGTTCCCGAGGCGACTATCCGCCGTCGCTTTGATCGCGGGCTGAGAAATTTCTTTAAACTCTATCGGCCGCTCGCAAACACGTGGCGTTTCTATAATAATATGTCCACGAATGGACCACGATTACTGGCCCGTGGGCACGCCCGGCTATCGATACAGGTGAAGGATCACAAGATTTGGGATGCTATCGAGAATTCCTATGGTCAAGAAGTCTAAGAAACGCAGCAAGCTTGAACAACTCCTAAGCGATGACGCTCTCATCACCTCTGCACTGCGCAAAGGTGTGAGAGATGCACTTCGACAACACAGGCGGGCGGGCAATCCAATTTGCGAATGGCGTGACGGCAAGATCTTCTTGAGTGGACCCAGTCAAAAAAAGAAGGCGCGAAAATCCAGGCGAACTTGACTGGACATCGATATCCATGCGAAGGTGCTTTGAGAAATGAAAACAAACGCAACGAAATATCGTCGCCGGCTCATCAAGCTGTTCGTTTGGGCACCGTGAGGAATAGTAGCCGTTTCTTGGTTACTTAGCCTATTCAGCGTTCAATGGGATCCTCAAGCTCGGCGACATTTATTTCACCTAACCGCCGGCAACGTGATTCTAAAGTGACAGTTGCCGTCAATGCCTTGCGTGTTACCTTCAAACGCAACGGCGGACAGAATAGACTACTACAAAGCACTGCGTCCTTGCGATCGCGTTGCTTTTGATTTTTCCGATCCAAAAGGTGTCCCAATTCGATGCTCCGTGGTCATGTACAAGCCGGGGTACAAAGTGGATGGTTTTCAGGGGGTTGGCGTTGTTCGTTGGACACCCTTTACACAATATAATACAAATAGTGATGCTTATACGTTTTTAATTCCGTTGTATATACCATTGATACTCTTTGCTTTGATCCCTCTCGTTCCTATCGTTTGTTCAGTGCACAAAGTAAGTAGGGATTGCTGCGATAAGTGCGGACATAACCTCCCTGGCAATCAAAGCGGTGTCTGCCCGGAATGCGAACGACCGATCACCACGCCCATTGCACCTGTTGAGAAGGCCGAATACCATAGTGCGATTGGATTATTGCAACGCCTTCGCGATCAGACTCAACACGTCAGTATCTCGGAATGACTCTTGACTGGAGAGCAGTGACGCATTGCTGGAGATGATCGCGCCGCGCTGGTCAGGCGATTCGGCTGGCGCACCGTGACTGCCTTTGACGAGACTCGCGGTCAGGGGGATCGACTTCGTTGCGGGGTCGAAGAAAAGTTCAACCGGGTCGTAGCCGGGCTTGGCGTGAATGTCGACGGTGCGGGCGAAGGGCGGGGCTTTTGCATCGTCTTTCCACCAGTAGTAGGCCAGCCATGTGTCGGGTTCGCAGATGAGAATGACCTCGCCGCCGCGAGCGTGATCGACGCCCCACTTCTTCTTATCGTCGCCGACAAGGACGTGAGCGATACCAGGCAGGCCCTCGAAAATGCCTGCCACACCGTCGACGTCGGTTCGGTCTTTCACATAAACGTGCGCAAACTGATGATCGACAACGGCGACGGCCGGACTGCCGGCAATTTCGAGGTATTCGCCGCCATCGCGTTCGCTCACCTTCACCAAACCGGCGTCACGAAGCATGCGATTCGGAAAGACGACGCGCGACACATCCGTGATGGCATATTCACCGACGACGAGGAATTCGACACGCGGAAGGCCGATTGCCCGGGCGCCGTCGATCAAACGGCCGAGTTGTTCATCAGCCTCGCGACAGGCAGCCTCGGCCTGTGGACTGTTGGGGCCGAACTTCTGCGCGGCGTAGTCGAGGTGTGGGATGTACACAAAATTGAACCTCGGCCGCTCGCGCTGGAGCAGCCACAGCGCCGCGTTCACGATCCACTGCGTGGACTTGATGTTGGCCATCGGCCCCCAGTAGTTCATCAGTGGAAAATGGCCAAGGTCGCCGAGCAGCTTCTCATAAAGACCGTCCGGCTTCGAGTAACACCAGAGATCCATGCGGCCATCGGCGTGGTGAATCGGCTCGGGGGTAACAATGTAATCGGCGGCGGCGTCTTTGATGTTCTGCGTCATCCATGCAGCACTGGTGATACCCGCGGCCTTCAGACGATCCCAGATTTGCTCGCCCTGAATGAGGCTGTTGCGACCGACCCAGAGTTCCACGTCGTTCCGGTCGCGATGGTATAAGCCGTTGCCGATGATGCCGTGGCTGTCGGGGCTTCGGCCCGTGAGCATGGAGGCCTGCACCGGCGATGTCACGCAAGGGAAGGACGGAACGAATTCACCGGTGGCGGCGGCGATGGACTGAAGCCGCGGCATATGGGCGAGATCGCGCGTGCGAAGGCCGGGCATGGAGACGAAGATCAGATGATTCTGGCTCATGGTGTTATGCGTTGAATCTACTCAAGAAATCGAAGGCCTGTCGCGCCGCGTTCACGGCATCGTGGCTGTGGCGGGAGAGTTCGACGTTTAGACTCCCGGTGTAGCCCACCTCGCGGAGGGCATCAAAAATCGGCGGGAAATCGACATCTCCGTCGCCGAACATCAAATGGTCATGGCGACCTGCCTTCATGTCTTCAATGTGAATATTAAACAGGCAGTGCGAATAGGTACGAATCCACTCGGCGGGCGTGCCGTCCGAGAGGCAATGGACGTGGCCGACGTCGAGGGTGAGGCCGAATCGCGGGTGATGGAGCTCGCCGATGAGATTCGAGAATTGGGCCATTCGCTCGATGAACATGCCAGGCTCCGGTTCGAAGGCGAGTCGCAGGTCATACTTGACGGCGCGGGTGAGCAATTCGTCACAGGCCTCGACGAGGAGCGACCAATTGTCTGCATCTATTGAACCCGGCGCAGCGTGGCCGGCCCAGAAGCTGACGGCCTCAGCCTCCAACTCAACGGCGATTTCAATGGCCCGGTGGAGATAGTCGAGTCGCTTACGACGGGCCGATTCATCGGGATCGAGCAGCGAGGGATAGTGCTTGCGCGCGGGGTCGAGGAGAAATCTCGCACCGGTCTCAATCACACAACAAAGGCCGCGAGCGCGAAGCACCTCGCGGGCGTGTCGAATGTCGGCGAGCAGGTTGTCGCCATAGGGATCAAGGGCATGGTGATCCAGCGTAATCGCGGCGGACTGGTAGCCGATGTCTGCAATGACACCGAGCGCATCGGTGAGCCGATGGTGGGCGAAGCCGTTGGTGTTGTATCCGAGTTCGAAGGGCATAATTCTGACGCTGAGTGACCATTCCGAGGACGACAGGGCAGACTCAAGGACGCTCGTCCATTATACGCGAGACCTTGCGTGCGCCATGCAGGAAGCGCACGACCGTAACGATTGGTGGCTCATATCGATACACGATGAGATAAGGATGGACGGTGAAGAAACGGTAACATCTGCCGGAAACGTCTCGGCGTTGATGCCCTATTTCCGGCAACTCCGATAGCATTGGCTAATGCAGTATCGACTCGTAGGAGCAGTTTTTCTGCGGCGGCGACATTGTCCGAAGCAATCAACTGACACGCGTCGGCAAGGTCAGTCTTTGCGGCGATGGTGAGTACCACCGACGTCATGTTTGCTTCTCGAAGCGGCCTCGAATGTCGGCAATGGCTTCACTTGCGGGAATCGACTCGACGCCCAAGAGACTTGCTTCCCCTTCGGCAATAAGTCGATCGAGTTCGCCGGGGCTGAATTGTCCGTACGATTCCTGAAATTGTAGAGCGGCCAACGCGGCGCGAGGCACGTCTTCCGGCGAACTGTACTGCCCGCTCGCGACCTTTTCGTCGATGATCTTCTGCGTGTCAGAATCGAAACGGAGATCCATCGAAAAACCTCACACCGAAACCAATTCGCGGGCATCGTCCTTGACCAGCGGAGCGCGGTGAATCTTGCCGACGTCCAACGAAGGCACATGCTCAATGGCCCACTGGACTTCGGTATTCGTCGACACGTCGATCATGGGGATGCGGGCAGGCTGGAGGCCGTCCCAAACTTCGATGGGGCCTTTCTTGAGCTTCTTCGCCCAGCTCCAGAGGCGCGGGAAGGTCAGGACAAGTCCGATTTGGCCAACGATCTGGAAGAGCAGCCGTCGCGGGGCGACCGGGTCGTGGCGCCAATTCATCAGAACCCGAAGAGTATTCATCGGATTGTAGAACGTGGCATAACCGCGGAGGACGTTCATCTGACGCTCCCACGGGCGCGGGTGGGCGGAGGCGGCAACATGCGTGCCATCCTGAAACGCCTGCGGAATCGTCTCGCCGCCAACGGTCTTGAAGATACGTCGTTCCCGGGCGGCCGGCTCGAAGTCGAGCGTCCCTACCGCGGGGCCGAGGTAGGTGCACTGATAGGAGACAGCGCCGATGTCGAACATGTACTTGGCCTGGTTGACGAGGCCGGACAGGTCGCCCTCGGGCGATCGAAGCACCTGGTCATCGTTGTGGATCATCATGGCCATCGGCTCGATCTGAAGATCGCGCATGAGCGAGTAGATCTCCTTGGCCTTGCCAGCGGTCTGTCCTTTGTTGACGAGTTCGGCGGTGATGTCCTCGATGCCGAACCAAATGGCGCGAAGGCCGCCCTTTCTGCAAAGCGGGAGGATGTCGCGATTCTTATAGACATCAAAGGCGGTCGCCTCGGTGAAGAACTGGATGACTTCGCCAAGCGGCTTCCCGCGCGTCGTTGTCTTGCTCAGTTCCGTCATCAGGTCGACGACCGTTTCACGCGTATTAAAGAAGTTGTCATCCGTGCTGAAGAACTGGTGAATGCCGAAATTTTCGTAAATGTGCTTGATTTCAGCGGCGAGCCGTTTGGGGCTTTTGTGCCGCCACGTGCGCTGGTTCACCGCGGGAATCGGGCAATAGGTGCAGGCGAATTTGCAACCCTGCGTGCTGATAATCGAGCAGACGATGGACAGCTTGCCGACTTTTCGCGGCGGATACGGATGCGCCGCGAGCGTCTCCTTGCGGTGCGGAGGCTCCAGCATTCGATAGCCGGCATCGGGCATCGGCATTTCATCGAGATCGCGGAGCAATCGCTGCACGCCGGTGCTGATGGCGTGAGGCTTATCCGGAGGCGACTGCGGGTCGAGATAAACAAGCCCGGGGATGTCCTCGAGCTTGCCGGACAAACGGCACTTTTCATAGGCCGACAGCATGGTCTCGCCACCGGCGCGGTTGTCGAGGATTCGTTTGAACAGTTCGAGGAAAACGTAGGCCTCGCCGGTGGACACGCAGTCGGCGCCGATTCCGGGGCGCGGGCCGAGGTCGAAGTAGTCCGTTGGCTCGTAAATGGCCTTTGGGCCGCCTGCGAGAATGAGTGGGCGCTTCGCCCCGAGTGTGTGTGCGTCGCGAATAAACTCGTATGCGTGCTCGGCATGGATCTGCATTGCCGACACAAGGAGCACGTCAATCGGCTTGCCGCCGAGTTGCGCCTTGCTGGGTTTGAAGTTGGGGGTCCATTGCTGAAGGATCAGCCGGACGTTCTTAAAGCCGGCATCATGTAGGCAGTCGCCGAGGGTGCGCACCGAACACGGTGCCATCCGCTTGTCGGCATACCAATAAGGCAGCATCCGCGTCCGAAAATCAAAGGCATAGACGACGGCGATGTTGAGATCGTGGGCATTTGTGTAGGACCGGAGGGTTTCGAGGATGGATCGAAACGCGCCATCCGGCAGATAGACGTCGTTTGCTTTTCGGCGAGGTAGTTCCAAAGGAAGCTCCGTAGTCAGGCCTTCGCAAGTGCCGTCAGACCGCGTGTGGGGCACCGAGCGAATGATGTGGAATAGTATCCGGAACTGCGGATTATGACCAGCCTAAATAAGTTGTTGATATGGCTAGGGTTGGGGCGTTTTTGTGGAAACCGTAAATTTCCTTGACAAAGTAATTTTTCTATAGTACCCTGTCGACACGAGAAACGGGTCATTCGCTAACCGCGAACTTGAGGAGATAAACCCACCCCTTGGCCACTACGACCGCACGAAAACTAGAGACGATTTCGGGCGTGGCACAGGTCGCCGCAATGCTCGACCCGCTTCGATTGCGGATGCTGGAACACCTGCAATCACCTAATTCCGCGACGGGGTTGGCCAAGGTGATGAAGATGCCGCGCCAGCGGGTGAACTACCACCTCCGGGAATTGGAACGGCACAAGCTTGTTGAGTTCGTTGAGGAGCGCCGCAAAGGGAATTGCAACGAGCGTATTGTGCGGGCGACCGCCACGAGCTATGTCATCAACCCGGCGACGCTTGGATCTCTCGCGAGCGATCCGGCCATGATCGAGGACCGGTTTTCATCAACCTATCAGGTGGCCGTTGCCGCGAAGGCGATTCGGGATTTGGCTGTGCTGGAGAAACGCGCGACGTCCGTGAGGAAGAAGCTGCCGACATTGACACTCCAGGTGAGCGTGCGCTTTGCAGGACCGGAGGCGCAGCAGGGATTCGCACGGGATTTGACGAACGCCCTTGCGGAGTTGACCGCGAAATATCACGACGAGTCGACGACCGGCGGGCGCGTGTTTGAGTTCTACGTCGGTGGATATCCGGCGATCACGAAAAGCGACGATGCCGAATGAGGAACGACAATCACGACGAGGAGCAGGCATGAGTACAAACGTACAGAACACGCCAGCGGCCGCGGCCGTTCGGGCGGTTGAAAAGGTGATGGAGATCAACGCACCCATCGAGACCGTGTGGAAGGCGTTGACAGATGCCGACGAATTGACGCGGTGGTTCCCACTGCACGCGAAGGCGACGCCGGGCGTGGGCGGGAAGATCTTTATGTCGTGGGGCGCGCCCATCGAGGGTCAGAGCGAGATTCAGATTTGGGAGCCGAATCGACGGTTGAAGACAACGTGGCCGCTCTCCGATGGGCATGGCACGATGGGTGGCGTGGTGTTGACGGTGGATTACCTGCTCGAAGGCCGGGGCGGCGCGACGACGCTGCGACTCGTGCATTCGGGCTTCGGCCATGGCGCCGACTGGGACACGCAGTACGACGCCGTTCGACAGGGCTGGGACTTCGAGCTTCGCGGGATGCGGCACTATCTGGAAAACCACCGAGGAACGCCGCGGCGCGTGATCTGGTCACGGCATCCAACATCGCGCGATGCCGAGCAAACATGGAAAGACGTAATGGGGCCGAAAGGAATGGGCGCGCTTGCATCGATAACCGGCGCGGCAAGCGGAGCGGCGTATTCATTCACGTCCCCCGCCGGCACGCGCTTTGAGGGGCGGTTCGACTTGGTGAATCCGCCGAAGCAATTCTCGGCAACCGTGACCGGGCTGAACAACGCATACCTGTTGATTCAGGCCGAAGCCTGCGGCGGCGCGCCGGAGGTTTGGATGTGGATGAACACCTACGGCGTGGCGGAGGAAACGTGCCAGCGGATTCAGCGCGAGTGGGATGAGATGCTGGCGCGAGTTCTTGGGTGAATTGCGAATAGCGAATAGCGAAAGAAAAATGGTGGCCTCGCTACGCCTTATGCAGCTTCGGTGTGCGCATCGATGTGTGATTTGGAGGACGATGATGAGTATTGAGCTTGGCAAAGTCGCCTGGGTGGATTTGACGGTGAAGGACGCTGAGAAAGTCCGCGATTTCTACGCGAAGGTCGTCGGCTGGTCGTTCGAGGAAGTCGCGATGGGCGGCTACAGCGACTACTCGATGGTACCGCCGGGCGGAAAAGAGCCGGCGGCGGGTATATGCCACGCCCGCGGCATGAACAACAAGATTCCACCGCAGTGGCTGGTGTATGTGCCGGTCGCGAACCTGACGGCGAGCATTGAGGCATGCAAAGCAATGGGCGGCAAGGTGCTCGACGGCCCGCGCGACATGGGCGGCCAGATGTTCTGCGCGATCCAAGACCCGGCCGGTGCGGTGATGGGGTTGGTGGGGCCGGTGTGAGTGAGTGCGGTCGACGTCTCGATGACCGGGTCCCCATATTCCGAGCACTGCGGCGCAAGTCGGAGCGTCGCTGTGGAGGCTCCGGCGGCATGCAGAACAACTTCCCAGCCCGGAAACAATTCATCATACAATCGTTGCTCGAACCGCAGGCATGCGCCGCGCGGCTCAGATTGGCACAAAAACGGCAGTGCCAGAAAATACTCGACTCCCCGTTTGGGCGCTCCGACCAATTGACTTACACTTCAGCCCAAGCCGCCTCGGACGAAGGGGGACGCCCTTCGCGTGGACGGCCCTGAGACCGTTTGGGGGCCTCAGCTGACATACAGGAGTCTTCACATGTTTCGTCGAGTTCTCGCATCGACATCGGTCGTCCTCTCCCTATGTTCCATCTCCTCCGCTGAAAGTCATCTCATGCGGTTTGCGGACATCCACAACGACAAAATCGTCTTCACCTACGAAGGCGACCTCTGGCTCGTCGCGGCCAGCGGCGGCGATGCTTCGCGGCTGACCAACGACGTCGGCGAGGAGAAGTACGCCAAGTTCAGCCCCGACGGCAGCATGATCGCCTTCACCGGGCAATACGACGGCGGCACGGATATCTATGTCATGGAGACGCGCGGCGGTTTGCCCCGACGGCTGACCTGGCACCCCGAGGCCGACAACATGCTGGAGTGGTTCCCGGATGGCCGGTCGATTCTGTTTCGCTCGAAGCGCACCTTCCCCAACCGCGCCGATCAGATCTACAAAGTCTCCGTCGATGGCGGCATGGAAGAGCGCCTTCCGGTCGATCGCGCCGGACTGACGGCGATCTCGCCCGACGGCAAATCGATCGCCTACAACCGAATCAGCACCGAGTTCCGCACGTGGAAGCGCTATCAGGGCGGCATGGCCCCAAGCATCTGGATGGGCAGCCTCGAGTCCGGCGATTTTCAGAAGATCACCGACTGGGCCGGCACGAACAGTTGGCCGATGTGGGCGGCGGATGGCATCTATTTCACGTCGGATCGCGAAAGCGGCACGCTGAACCTCTGCAAATACGACACCGGCTCGAAGCAGACGAGCGTGCTCACGCACTACAAGGACTACGACGTGAAATACCCGTCGATGGGGCCGGGGGCGATTGTGTATCAGTACGCCGAGTCGCTGTATGTGTTCGAGCTCGCCTCGGGCAAATCGCGCAAGGTGGAGGTGAACATCCCGACGGACCTCGTGAAGATGCGGCCGTGGTATGTCGATGCGACGAAAGACCAGGGGACGTTCAACCTCTCGCCCAGCGGCACGCGAATGCTGCTGGAGACCCGTGGAGAAATCCTCAACATCGCCGCGGAACAAGGCGAGCCGGTTAACCTGACCAACACCTCGGAGAGCCGGGAAAAGAACGCGGCGTGGTCGCCGGATGGAAAGTGGATCGCCTTCCTTTCGGACAAGACGGGTGAGGAGGAAATCTACCTCGTCAATCAGACCGGCGAAGGCGAGTGGAAGCAGCTCACCAAGGGCAACAAGGGCTTTCGCAATTCGCTGACGTGGTCGCCGGACAGCAAGTGGATTCTTTTTTCCGACAAGTTCATGAAGCTCAATATGGTCGACGCGGCGGGCGGGGGCATCACCACGATTGACGCCGCCGACTACGACGACGGCTGGGAGCGGTGGGGCATTCAGGATTACGTCTGGTCGCCGGACAGCAAGTGGATCGCCTACACCAAGATGACGGAGAACATGAACGAGACGATCCACCTGTACTCGCTGGAGTCGAAGAAAAGCCGGGCCGTGACGAACGACTGGCACACATCGTGGAGCCCGTCGTTCGATCCGAAGGGGCGTTACCTGTATCTCCTCTCCAATCGAACAGTGCAGCCGACAATGGGCATGATCGATCAGAATCACATCTGCCTGAACATGTGCCGGCCCTACGTCGTGACGCTGAAGGCCGATGCGCCGTCGCCGTTCGCACCGAAGGAAGACATGGAGAAAGCGGCCGACGCAAAGAAGGACGACAAGAAAGACGAAAAGAAGGACAAAAAGGACGACGCGGCTGAGCCAATCAAGACGTCCATTGACCTCGACGGCATCGAGCGACGCATCATTCCGGTGGAAGGCGTGGACGCGGGGAATTACTTCCGCGTGGAAGCAACGGATGACGGCTTCTGCTTCCTGGAGAAGGAGGAACTGGAGTTTGAGAAATATCAGGTGGTCAACGACCACACGGCGTCCAAGGTTGATCTTTATCACTACGAGATCGATGCCAAACCCAAGGACCGCGAGGCCAAGAAGCTCGTCGGTGGCATCAACAACTATCACTTCTCAGCCGACCGAAAGAAAATGGTTTACCGCTCCGGCGCAACCATCGGCGTGCTCGGCGTCGGCAAGGAGGGAAAGGTCGGCGACGGCATGATCGATCTGGGGAAAGTGAAGTTCAAGGTCGACCGCCAGGCCGAATACTTGCAGATGTTCAACGAGGCCTGGCGCGTGCAGCGCGACTGGTTCTACGACCCCGGCCTGCACGGCGTCGATTGGAACGCCATCGGCGAGATGTATCGCAAGTTCGTGCCGAACTGCGGCAACCGCAGCGACCTGACCTACCTCATCGGCGAGATGATCGGTGAGTTGAACGCGGGGCACACCTATGTCTATGGCGGCGACGAGCAGATCAACCCCAAGAAGATGCCCGTCGGGCTGCTTGGCGTTGATTTCGACACACCCGCGGGCGCAAGCCACCATCGCATCGCCAACATCGTGCCGCGCGTCGATTGGGACGAGGCCCACCGCTCACCGCTGGCCGAGCCGGATTGCCCGATCAAAGAGGGAGACTTCCTGATCGCGATTGATGGCGAGGAGATTCGCGCCACAGACAATGTGTACAAGTTCCTCGAGAACAAGTCCGACAAACCCGTTCACGTGATGTACAACAGCCGAGACAGCAAAGACGGCGCGAAGTCATATCTTGCCAAGACTATTGCGAACGAAAATGCGATTCGCTACTGCGAATGGGTGGAGCGAAACCGTGAGGCCGTGAACAAGGCATCCGGCGGGCGAATCGGCTACCTGCATCTGCCGGACATGGGTGAGCCGGGTCTGATTGAATTCAACCGCTGGTACTACCCGCAGCACACCAAGGAGGCGATCATCATCGACGAACGCTACAACGGAGGCGGGTTCGTTGGCGACATGATCATTGATCGGCTGGAGCGGCAACTTTGGTCGGTGACGCAGGCCCGCGAAGGCAAGGTCGTGCGCAACCCCGAGGGCGCGTTTTTCGGGCATCTCGCGGTCATGATCAACGAGGACACCGGCTCCAACGGCGAGTATTTTGCCGAGGCGATCAAGATCAAAGGCTTGGCAAAGCTGATCGGCATGCGCACGTGGGGCGGCGCAGTCGGTATCGAACCGCACCAGCCACTGGTCGACTCCGGCACGATCACGCCGCCGCAGTTCGCGCCGTATGGCGTTCGCGATGGAAAATGGTTGATCGAAGGCCATGGCGTCGACCCGGATATCGAGGTCCAGAACATGCCCGGTGACGTCATCAAGGGCCGCGATGCGCAACTCGAAGCGACGATCGGCCATTTGCTGGATCTATTGGCGAAGGAGCCGAAGAAGATTCCAACCGTGCCGACGTATCCGAAGCGGGCGAAATAGAGTTGAGTTCTGAGTCGCAAGGCAAGACGCCGCTGATTTTATTGTTGCGGCTCCGGCATCGATGGCGTGGGCTGAGCCGGGCGTGAAGTCGCATTCAGCGGGAGGCGCGTGGTCAGCGCGTTCACTGCGCGACGGGCGGTTGCGTCGTTGGGGTCGAGCTTTGTGATCTCGATGTATTCCTTGAGCGCTTCCATTCTGCGGCCCTGCCGATCGAGGGCGCGGGCGAGGTTGCCTCGGGCCGAGATGTAATTCGGTCGAAGCCGGACAGCCTGTTGAAAGTTCTCGACGGCCTTGTCCATGTTGTTCGTTTGGGCAAGGAGGATGCCGAGGTTATTGTGAGCCTCGGGGTAGTTGGGCTTGTAGAAAATGGCCTGGGCAAAATGCTTCGCCGCTTCTTCGGCCTTGCGCTGCTGTGCGAGCAGGGTTGCGAGGTTGTAGTGAACGTCGGGCAGAGCCGGCTCCAATTCGACGGCCTTTTTCATCAGCTCAATCGCTTTGTCGACGTTTTTCTGCATTGCGAGAATATTGCCGAGGTTCCCATAGGGCAGGCAATAATCGGGCGCGAGCTTGATCGCTTCCTCGAATTGCACACGGGCTTCATCCAGGCGCCCTTTGTTCATCAGCGATGTGCCGTAATTGTGTCGGGCGACTGGAAACGCCGGGTCAAGCTCGACCGCTTTCTTTTGAATCTCGATCGCCTCGTCGAGCTTTCCCTGATTAAGCAGGTCCCCCGCAAGCAGATCGTGCAACATTCCGGAATTGGGGGCAAACGAGATCATGTGGCGATGAAGCGTTTCGCTGTCTTTCCATGCCGGGTAATACTCCCGCGCCTTTGCCGAGCCTGTAATGGCCAACGCCAAAGCAACGCCGGTGATGCCGACTTGCGCCGGCATCGACTTCGCCCAGATCGCCGATACCGCGGAACACGCCAAGACAAGCAGGCCGATCATCGGCAAGTACATGAACTTGTCGGAGGCGATGGTGATGGTGAATCCGACGAATTGCATGACCGGCAGAAGCGCGATAAAGAAAAACAGCAGCCCGGCGGCGATGGAGCGCGTGCGGCGAAGTGACCACAGAACGGCGGGGATGAGAATGAGCGTGCCGATGAGGCCGAAGAGGATTGCCTTGCTTGAAAAATCAAACGGCTCTGGGTACGGATAATACGGTGTGAGGTTCGTGGGCCACAGAAACTTGCCCAGATAGAACACGATGTTGTGGCAGACCGTCAGCGCGGCGGTGATGAAAACGTGCTCGCCCTGAAGGCCCGCACCGGCCGTGCGGGATTGGGAGACGAACGTGATCACGGCCGACACACCGCCAAGGGCAAGCAGCGGCAGCTTTTCAATCACCGCAGCGCGGCTCAATCGATTCAGAGGCCACCAGTCGAGCACGAGCATGAGCAAGGGTAGCGGTACGGTCGTCGGCTTGGACAATAGGGAGAGTACGTAAGCGACACCGACCCCGATGAGCCATCGGGCATCTCGACTTTGCACGTGCCGCAGGTAGAACACGAGCGACCACAGGGCGAAAAATGTGGCCAGCAGCGTCTTGCGCTCGCCGCTCCACGGGATGCACTCAACAGTCAACGGATGCACGCCGAACAGCAGCCCCACGAGCGCTGCAGGAACGGGCCGTCCAAAAAGTTGGAAAAGAAAAAAGACGACGAGCAGGCAGTTGGCAACGTGAAGGAACAGGCTGGTGCGGTGAAAGACGGCGAGGTCGTTTGCGTTTCCCGCGAGGGCGACATCCAACATCAGCGAGGTCAACGAGAGCGGTTGGTAATAGCCCTTTACGGCGGTTGGTGTTAACACTTCGCCAAAGAAACGACTGACGGAATCCCAGCTTGGAACACGCACCAATGGATTTGCGATGACATATTGCGAATCGTCGAAACATACGGCTTGTGCGGATAGCGCGGGCCAGTGGGTCCACGCCACTGCGGCGGAGACCGCAAGCATGAGGGCGATGAGAATCGCAAGATCAGCGTCATGGGCGCGCGGTGGAGTCGGCGCGTCGGGGTGCGGTGCGTCGGACATTGACGCATTCTAGGGCGAGGCGCGGGCCGGTCCAAGCGTGCCGATTGTCGCGGCGTTTCAGTGCGGCTGCGGTGCGGTCGACATGCGGGGAAAGGTCCGTTATATCTGAGACACGATCGCTCGTTGTCCCACTCAAGGTGTTTCATGCCCTCTGTCCGTTCGAAGAAAGCCAATCTCACCTATCGTAGCGCCGGTGTGGATATCTCGGCCAACGACGAAATGGTCGACAAGATCGGGCACGCCCTGAAACGCACGTACGACCCGCGTGTGCTCTCGCGGCACAATGCGTTTGCTGGGTTGATGCAGCTGGACTTTCGCGAGCCGCTACTTCGACGCAATTACAAGGACCCGGTACTGGTGTCCGGGGCGGACGGCGTGGGCAGTAAGCTGCTCTTGGCGATGAAATACCAGCGCGTGGAGGGGCTGGGGATCGATCTTGTGGCGATGAATGTGAACGATGTGCTCACCTGCGGGGCTGAGCCGCTTTTTTTCCTCGATTACATCGCATGTCACAAATTGGAGCCCACGTGGATCGCGGCGATGGTGGAGAGTATTTCGCGCGGGTGCAACCTCGCGAATTGTGCACTGCTCGGCGGCGAAACGGCAGAATTGCCGGACTTGTATTCCAAAGGCCATTTTGACCTTGCGGGGTTTTGCGTCGGCGTGGTCGAGAAGAGACGAATCATAGACGGCCGTGACGTGGAACCGGGGGACGAGGTCTTGGGGCTGGCATCGAGCGGTCTTCACTCAAATGGCTACGCCCTGGCCCGGAAGGCACTCGCGAGCCTGCCGACGCAGGCGAAGGTCCAACTCGGAGAGCCGCTGATCGATGCCGCGCTGCGGCCGACGCGGATCTACGTGAAGAGTATTCAGGCGCTGCTCAGGTTCTATCGTCGAAAGCGTGTGGTAAAGGCCATGGCGCACATCACCGGTGGAGGATTGGCGGGCAACGTGCCGCGGGTGATACCCGCAAACTGCGACGTGCAACTTTCTCGGAAGTCGTGGCCCATTCCGCCAATCTTCCGCCTCATTCAGAGCGCGGGCGTGGCGCAGGCTGAGATGTTCCGTGTGTTTAATATGGGAATCGGGTTCGTGGTCGTAGTGCGGCGGGCCTTCGCGGACACCGTGGCGGCCTTTCTGGAAAAAAGCGGCGAGAGGGTGTATAGAATCGGAACGATTCGACGCGGCAGTGGCCGACTGATTTGGCGATAATACTGCGTGACGGAGTGGAAAAGCCAATGGGGCTGATTGTTCAAAAATTCGGGGGCACGAGCCTGGCCAACGCGGAGTTGTTCCACCGCGCTGCAGGCCGGTGCATCCGCGCCAAGTTGGAGGGAAATAAGGTCGTCGTCGTCGTCTCGGCAATGGGCCAGCACACCGATGAACTGGTGGACCTTGCCTATCAGATCACCGATCGGCCAAGCCGGCGAGAGATGGATCAGCTTCTCTCGACGGGTGAGCAGGTTTCGATCGCGCTCATGGCCATGGCCATCCACCACGCCGGGCACGATGCCATCAGCCTGACGGGTGGTCAGGTCGGCCTGCGAACCGACAAATCATTCGGCCGGGCGCGGATTCGGGAGATTACGGAACGAAACCGCATCCTTGAGCATTTGAACAAGGGATCCATTGTCATCGTCGCCGGCTTTCAGGGGGTGGACGAGGCGCTGAACATCACCACGCTCGGTCGCGGCGGATCGGATACGACGGCCGTCGCACTGGCGGCGTCGCTTGGCGCGGATGTATGCGAGATTTACACCGATGTGGACGGGATTTATTCGGCCGACCCGCGAATCGTGCCCGATGCCCGGCAGCTTCAATACATCTTTTACGACGAGATGCTGGAACTGGCCTCGCTGGGGGCGCAGGTCATGCACTCGCGGAGCATCGAGCTGGCGAAGAACTACGGCGTAACCATGCACGTTCGCAGCAGCTTCTCCGAACGGAAAGGAACGGACATCGTGAGAGAATCATCCGATCTGCAACAGGTGATCGTGCGCGGGGCGGCGCTCAAAAAGGGTCTGGCCCGCGTGGAACTGGTGGGCGCGCCGAATCGGCCCGGCATCGCCAGCGAGATCTTCCGGCGTGTGGCCGAGCATGGCGTGATCGTCGATGACATCATTCAAGTGATCCACAAGGGCGCCTCGACTGCCGATATTTCCTTTACCGTCGACAAGGCCGACGTGGAATCGATTCGTGCGTTGCATGCGGAATTCGCCCGCGAGATGCCGGGCATGAACATGGAAGTCCGCGACAACCTGGCGAAAGTGTCCGTCGTCGGCGTCGGCATGAGGACGCACACTGGAGTCGCCGGTCGAATGTTCGAAGCGCTGCACCGGGCCAACGTAAACATCGAAAATATCAGCACCAGTGAAATTGTGATCAGCTGCGTGGTCAGCGCTGATGATGGCGACAAAGCGCTGCGTGCCGTCCACACGGCTTTTGAACTCGATCATTCGCCCGCCGGGGCGTAGCCCCTCAACTTCCGAAGATTGTGTGATGAGAAGGCCTCGCACCGTTTTTCGAATTACCATACTTTTCCTGCTTGTTGCGCTTTCCGTGCTGGATCACGCCGGGGCATTTGGGGCACGACGACCAGACCGGGAGCGCTATTCCGACATTGAAACAATTGTCACGCGTGTGGTGGACGGCGATACGATCGAGATAGCCATCGAGGATGGCGAACACGAAACGACGCAAGTGCGATTCCTGGGCTTGGATTGTCCAAAGCTCGTGAACGCAGTTGGCGGTGAAAGCGCCTCGATGGGCCAAAACGCGGAGGAGTTTCTGCGGGCGCAGGTTGTGAGCAAACGCGTCCGGCTTGTTTTGGAGCCTCACCGTGCGTGTCGCGATCGAGACGGCCGGCTTCAGGGCTATGTGTACATGGCCGACACAGGGGAAATGCTGAACGAAATGCTGCTGGATCGTGGATTCGCGTACGCCGATACGCGGTCCATACATGTTATGAAGCGCCTCTTTGGTGAGCGAGAAACACGTGCGGCGCTCAGGGGATTGGGTTTGTGGAAGGGCATTACGCCGGACCAATTGTCGGAAAGGCGACGCCGATTACATTCCCAAACAGAGTATGCGCGTTAACAGGGCGGAGAAAACCGACGGCACTGCCTGAAAAACGCCAGCGGGTTCTCGTACACCACCTTCGAGACGACCGATTCGCTCATTCCCCGCAGACGCATTTCCTGAATAAGTTGCGGCACGGCCATGGGGTCGCTTGGCCCCCAGTCGCCGGCGGAATTGACGAGGATTCGTTCTGCTCCGTACATCTCGATCATGTCGGCGGCCCGCTGGGGCGTGCACTTAGTAATTGGGTACAGCGTCATTCCGCACCAATACCCCGCGTCGAGCACATGCCTGATGGTGTGCTCCTCAACGTGATCTACGCAGACGCGCCCGGGCTTGATCCGCGGATCGGCGCGGAGCATGTCGAGAATCATGCGCGTCCCCTGGAATTTATCCGCCAGGTGCGGTGTGTGGATCAACACTAACTCGTCATGTGTCGCGGCGAGGTCGAGGTGCTCGCAGAAGATCGTGCATTCATTGGGCGTGTTCTTGTTCAGACCGATTTCGCCGATGCCAAGCACGTTTGGCATCTTGAGGAATTCGGGAATCAGCTTGATGACCTCGCGCGACAGGGCGATGTTCTCCGCCTCTTTCGCATTAATGCACATCCAACAGTAATGCGCGATGCCGAATTGGGCTGCCCGCTTCGGTTCATGGGTGGTGAGTTGCCGGAAATAATCGTGAAACGCCGCCGCACTTCCACGGTCGAAGCCCGCCCAGAAAGCGGGTTCGCTTACCGCGACGCAGCCGGCCATCGCGAGGCGCTGGTAGTCGTCGGTAATGCGCGACACCATGTGAATATGCGGGTCGACGTACTTCATCGCGGGCGCTTCCAATTCGCGTCATAAGGCAGCGAAAACACCTGCTGACATTTCTCCGCGCGGCCGGGGCCTGGAGAGAGCAGCACGTTTAGGGACGTGGCGATTTGCGTCATGCGCGGGTCACCGGCCACCCCCCCACCGCGGTCAATGCGATCGAGGTTCGCGGCGATCTCAATGATCTTGCATCGCGTTTCGAGAAAGTACCGATCCAGTGCAGCGGCGGCGGACAAAGTGGCATTCATAACTAGGCTCCCATTGACCGGAAATGATAACGCATGAAAGCCAGCCGCCCCATCACTCGAACAACTCGGCCTGATTCGCATCCGACACCCGGCTGGTGATGACGCCGTCGGCGGTTTGAGTTTCGAGGCGATCCCCCTCGCGAACTTCCTTCGCGCTTCGGACGACGGCCCTGCCGCGAATGCGACGCGTGATGGAGAAGCCTCGCTTGAGGACGGCTTCGTGGCTGCCGGCCTGCAGACGCTTCTCCAGTGTTTCCAACCACCGCGCCGCGTCTGCGTGGGCACGCTGCGCACCCCGTGACAAGCGGTGTAAATACTGCGTCAGTGCAATTCGATGACGCTCCACGGCAGCGATCGGTGAAACACTCAAGAGCCGCCCTGCCAAGTCACACCATCGGGAATCTTCGCGGCGCAGGTTGGTTATTGCGGCAATTGTCAATCGCTGTTCGATCCGCGCGAGCCGCTCGCGTCGGCGGGCCAATTGAGCTTCGGGCCGCACGCGCGAAAGCCGCATTTCCATTTGATGAAGCGTCGTCCGCCGCGCCGCAAACAGCCGCGATTCCGCGAGACGCAACCGGCCTACCACTTCGTCGATTTGCTGCTGATATTGGTGAATTCGGCCGACGGGGTCACGAAACCATTCGGCCTTCTGCAGCACGGCAAGGCGGGCTCGACAGTCATTCACGATGCGCGACGTAGAGCGGCGAAGTCGTTGACCCAATGCGTCGAGGCCGTCCAACACGTCCGCCAACATCGGCACGACCAATTCCGCAGCGGCAGTCGGTGTCGCAGCTCTTACGTCAGCGACGAAATCGGCGATGGAAAAATCGACCTCGTGTCCAACGGCGCTGACAACGGGAATCGTGCTTTGATAGATTGCGCGAGCCACGGCTTCTTCGTTGAACGCCCAAAGGTCTTCAAGCGAACCGCCGCCCCGGCCGACGATCAGCACGTCAACACCGCCAAGCCGCTCGCTCGATGCGTTGATGCGCCGAATGGCATCCGCGATTTCATCTGCCGCCCCGTCGCCCTGGACGCGAACGCCGAACACCAACACTTCCACGACGGGACATCGGCGGGCGATGGTCTGAAGGATGTCGCGTACAGCCGCACCGGTCGTACTGGTTATCACGGCAATGCGCCGCGGAAAGGCCGGCAGCGGGCGCTTCCGGGCCGGGTCGAAGAGGCCTTCCTTGCCGAGCTTTTCTTTTCGTTGCTGAAACGCCAGCTCGAGCGCCCCGACACCGCGCGGTTCCAAGCGGCGCGCGTAGAACTGATACTGTCCCCGCGGCTCATAGACATCGACCGAACCCGTCGCGACGATTTCCATTCCATCGACGGGCTTGAACTTCACATCGCCGGCCGAGGATCGCCACATGACGCATCGAAGTTCGCTGGCCGCATCCTTCAATGTGAAGTACAGGTGCCCTCCGGCCGGCCGCGAAAGATTGGATATCTCGCCGACGACGCTGAGCGTCCCCGGCATTGCGGATGCCAGCGCGCCTTTTACCATTCGGGTCAGTTCGGAGACCGTGATGACGGACGCATTCGATTTCGCCGGGGGCGTGTCGGCACCGCCCGCACCAGCTTTCACGCGGCCGGGGTCGAAGGGAAGTCGCCCGCTGGAATCGCGCCCGCGGTTCATAGCGGCTCCTTCCAGAAGCCGTGCTCCTTGCTGTTATCCGGGTCGTCGCACATTCGCCAATTCTCCTGCACGAACCCGTTGCGCACGTAGAGGCCATGCGCTTCTTTCAATACAAAATCGCTCCACGCGATCATGCGCGTGCATCCGGCATGACGGGCGAAGGAAACGGACTCCTTCAATAAGCGCCGCCCCCATCCACGGCCGCGTGCGGTCTTGAGCAAGTAGAGCCGATGCAGCTCAGCTGTTTTGAGTGTAGGGTCGCGCTCGATGGGCGCCGATCCCTGGGGATCGTGCACCGGTCGCTCGCGATTGTGAACAGTGACGCCGGAACATCCGATGACGCGATTGCCATCCATCAAGGCCCAAAACATCCCGCCGTGCTTGAGATATGCATCCTCGACGTCATAAAGGTCGCGATGATAGCCGTGCGCCTCCCAAGTCCAACCGTATTCGCGGTAGACTTCTTGCACAACATCGACGATTCCGTCTCGGTGAGTCGCTCGATAGGGTTGAATCGTAAACACAGCGGGAATTGTATATGGAAGACGCGGCCGGGTCCGCACGGCGGACGCCACGAAATCATTCGACCTCGCCGCTTTCCTCTCCTTCACCCGTTCCCTGTATGCAGATGCGTTCGATATGAGTGGCCTTGCCCGTTACGGCGTCCACACGGACCAGAATTCCACACATTCGCGGATCGCCCACCGCGACGTCGAACGGCGCCGGCATGCCGGTGATAATCGCTTTCATTACCCGATCCTTCCGGCGACCGAGGATGCTGTCGTAGGGACCGCTCATGCCGAGGTCGGTGATGTAGGCCGTGCCGCCTTCGAGGATGCGCTCATCAGCCGTAGGCACGTGCGTGTGCGTACCAAAGAGGACGCTTATGCGACCATCGAGATGCCAGCCCATCGCCACTTTCTCGCTGGTCGCCTCGGCATGAATATCAACGACGACAACCTTTACGTCCGGCGACAGCGCGGCAAGCGCGCGATCTATCGCGTGAAACGGACAATCACAGGGCGGCATCATGAATAAACGCCCCATGACCGAGATCACGGCGATTTTCACGCCTGATGGCGTGGTATGAATGGCGACTTCGCGCCCAACGGCTTCGGCCGGATAATTCACGGGGCGGACGATTTGCTCGGACTGTTCGAGTGTGGGCAGTATGTCCGCCTTGCGATAGATATGGTCCCCCATGGTCATGACGTTTACGCCATAGCGGAGGAACTTTGCGTAGAGCTGCTGGGTCAACCCGGAACCGGCAGCGGCGTTTTCGACGTTGGCGATGACGCAGTCGACCTGTCGCTCCTTCACGAGCTTCGGCACGGCCTGCGAAACAACGGCCCGACCCGGCCGACCGACCACATCTCCAATACACAGCAGCGTGACTTCCACAACATCGCCTCGTCGCACCATCCGGCCACCGGTGCGAGGGCGAGTATAACCCGGTCGTTCATTTGCATCAGCCGTCACTTGATGCCGGCCCATGGCGGGCCGACAATGCGATTCCACTGTGAAGGATCACAATGAGTGATTTAGAAAAAGGCCCATCCATGAAACGTATCGCCGCTGTTTCCACGCTTCTCCCTCTCTTGCTCAACCTCGCGTGCCAATCGCCCGGCTATTCACTGGTCGTCGACACCACGCCGCAGGCCGAATGGTCCGCGACCGAGTCCAAAGTGCTCACAAACATTCGCCAAATCACGAATGAAGACATGGGCATCGGCGCCTCCGGCGAGGCATACTTCGCCCCCGACATGAAGCGCATCATCTTCCAGTCCTATCCCAAAGGGCAAAGTGAATATCAGATGTTCACGCTGGAGCTTGACGCCGGGCTTACGGCGAAAACCGGTTCGCTCAAACAGGTCAGCCCCGGAGGCGGCGCCTGCACGTGTGGCTTCTTTCGCCCCGACAACAGCGGCATCATCTTTGCATCGAGCTATCTGCATCCCGACTGGCCGAACCCGAATCAGTATCACCGCGCCGGAAGCACCTACAAGTGGAACATGCCGGGTGGCATGGACGTGATCGCCGCGAACATCGACGGATCCAATCCTCGGCAATTGACCACCGAGCGCGGCTATGACGCCGAGTGCTCGTTCAGCCCTGACGGAAGCGAGATCGTGTTCTCCAGTGACCGCGCCGGCAACCCCGACCTCTACATCATGAACGCCGACGGTTCGAACCTGCGGCGACTCACCAACAAGCCCGGCTACGACGGCGGTCCATTTTTCTCACCCGACGGCACCCAAATCATCTACCGATCGGATCGCCACCTCAACGACCACTTGCAGGTTTTCATCATCAATGCCGACGGCACCGACGAGCGGCAACTGACCCGCGACTCCGATGTCGTCAATTGGGCGCCCTACTTCCTGCCCGACGGGAAATCGTTCGTCTTCACCACGAGCCTGCACGGCCACCATAATTATGAGGTCTACCTGATGAGCATCGACACTGGAAAACAGCAGCGAATCACCCATTCTCCGCGATTTGACGGGCTGCCGGTGATCAGCAAAGACGGAAAGTCCATGATGTGGACCAGCCAGCGAACTCCGACGGGGAACAGCCAGGTGTTTATCGCGGATTTCAAGAAGCCCGACGGTTTCTAGAATCTCCCTTTACGGCAGATTACCGTCCGCCTCGGCCCGATGCCGCGTCGAATCGCCTGTCGATTCTTCATCAAACCGCCATGTGCTGACACTCGTTACGAGCGGTGCAAGATACTGCTTCACAAAGGGCCGATGTGTCCAGTCCATGTGGCCGCCGAAGTTCATCGCGAATCGCATTTCGGGCGACCACTGAACCTGGTGCAGCTTTCGGTTGTAGATGCGGGCCTCATCTTCGGTCAGGCTGGCGGGCCTGGTGAAGCCGACGGCCCCCGCTGACTGGCCGTGCTCGCGATCGATTGTTCCGGCAACGGTCGTGCCGGCGCGAAGCAACACGACGTCGAGGGGCGAGTAGTAGTTGAAAATGCCATACTGCGAATGCGACAGCGCTGCGCGCAGGTCATGTGATGGACTGATTGCAGCCGCCAACAACACGACGCTCGACACCGGCTCCTCCGACGGCAACATCTCCGTCGTCAGCACCGCGATACCGCCTCCTCCCGAGTGCCCGATCAAATGCACCGGTCGGCGCGGGTGAGCGCGACGATACGTGACGATCCGATCACGCAGTTCCGTGGCCACACGTCGGTTACGTTCAATGTCCGTCAGATTTATCAACATTCCGCCGGGGACGACCGTGCCCCAGTCATACACTTCGATGCCAAATCCAACGCCGCCGTCATCCAAGCCCCGGGCCAGCTCGTAATTCCACGAGCTTCGCCCTTCAATGCCGGGCAGAATCAGCACGAGCCCCTTTTCCATGCGTTCTGGGGTTTGCAGATCGTTCAAGCTGCACCCGGCGCCCGCGGAAAGGCAGAGCAGTCCCGACATGAGAAAGTACACTGTGCGTTTGAATGAAAGTATGACAAATCCTCCAAGGTCGAGAAGCATGCGGTCCTTAGTTCGCTGTCGAATGCCGCGGCGTACCCATCGGGTTCACACGAAACAGCAAGACCCACATGAGTGACGATTGGCTCGCCGCCGCCACGACATAGGACCAGACAGGTAAAGGCGGAAAACCACCAAAGCTTATTAGAATTGCCGCCGCCGTCAGACTTGTCAGCGTGCCCAACAGTATGGACGCCACTGCAAGATTTATCCACGCGGCCGGTCGCTTTGATGCGGCCAGTGCCCAAATTCCAACGAATGCCATCGCGCCGACAAACACGAGCCAGAAGACATACTCGTGATAGCGGCCGTATCGAAATGCGGCGAGCCACTTGTCCCACGCCTGGCCCGACTCCTTTGGCCAGCACATTGCAAGTGCGACGGTACCGCCAATGAAGGCGACCCACAGTAACGTCGTGACAAGGTAGCGATACCCAGCATTCTCTGAGAGCATTCGCAAACCGCAGACCGCGAGCACACCGGCAAACATTGATGTCAGCAACATCCATCCATATACGGTCAAGTCGCTGATGATGCTTGGGCGCGCCGCCTTTTGCATGGCCGCTGCACGCTCTGCATCCGCTCCACGGGCATTCCTTAATGCCAGCATCGCTTCGGATTTGATTCGGGCGCGTTCGATGTCGGCGCTCGCTTTCGCAAGATCGGGATTACCAATCGGATCGGAGGTGGCTCTACTCGGTTGAATCGTTGCGGGGCGTACCGGCGGATTGACAGGCAGGCCCATGCCACCCAATGGAGCGAGCGCACCACCCAGCATCGTAGAGCCGCCCTGCACGAGCGCCATGGTGCCAATCGAGTGATACAGGCCTAAACCGACGGTCATCCAGACGATGGCAAACAACGCCGTCAACGCCCCAAGCCCGGCGGCCATGTGAATCAACACGGCCGAGAGGCACACCAATTCCGCTGCGATGACCCAGCGCCACGACGCGACATTGGTATAACTGTCATGTTCGATCGAAATGAGCGTGCCGCCTTGGGACAGTTCGGGGAATTGCACCTCGCGCGAGTATCCGCCCTTTACGCATGCGTATGCAAGCGACACCAGCAAGACGGCATTCAGCAAGTGCACCGGCCGCGTCCGCGACCACGACACACCGATCGCCGTGAGAATCAGTACGGTGGCCCAGACCACTTCCTGGCCCCACTCCGTCACGACATTCACAGCACCCGGACCGAGGCGCGTGGCCACGTCACTCCACGTAAACCATCCACGCATTGCACCGATTCCGGCGATGGAGACGATGGCAACGCTCAGGACACCGCGAACGCTGGGTGCTTTCGGTTTGCTTGACGTATGGACCAGATATCCAAAAACCGCGGCCGACGCCGCGAGAACCGTGGACGCGGCGGCATTCCCGATGAGGGGCAGGGTCCACTTCGCCAGCTTGTTGGCGAGGAGAAGGTTCGACGAATAGGCCGTCATTGCAAAAAGTGCCGCGGCAATGACAACGAAGATCGGCCGGGTGTTCAGAAATGAAAGCGCCGTCGTCCCGACCAGCGCCACAATGGACCACCGACAGGCTTCACTCGACCACGGCTCGCCCGCCCAAGCCATCCACGACGACCACGACTCGGCCGTCATGCCGGCGAGCGCGCCTGATCCGATGAATACATAGAGGCCGACAATGCGCGGCCACGCGCGATCCGCGATCGGTCCCGGAGGTCGAGCCGCGGCGGAGGACGTCGCCACCTCGCCGGCGGTTGATGTACCAATGGGTGCGCGACTCATCTCCGACGAGGCGTTTGGAATCGTGGGGCGGGATGCGCGCGGCTCCGCCGCGGGACCGGCCGTTCGGGAGAAACTTGATACTGACTCACTCACCGGCAACTCCGCCATCAACCTGTGCGGCACCGCCCGCCACCGATTGGCGCGCGGCCCGACCGTTCGGGCCACGCCCACCAAAGAGGTATACTGTCGAATCGGCAAACAATTTCGATCTCGCCACTCTTTCCCGCTGGAACCCCGCCTGGCGCGGCTGAAAACGGCGATCGGGCAACGATTCGCCGTTCACAAGGTTCACTGAACGGGATTACAGCGTCGACCAGCCACCGGGCTTGCGCCACGGTGTTCGAATTGAGCGAGATGGGCCTACTCGTCCTCAGTTCTAAGGATCTCCTCGTGGCGATCGCGGATTTTCTGCTCCTTTTGACAGGCCGACAGCATGACGCAAAACAACGCAGCGGCCACCAGGCACAGGGGCAGAAAAACGGCCCCGAACGCGCGGGCCGAACGGGGCCGAGTATGACTTTTCATGCTCATGGGAGGTTACTCAACCACCATCGTGCCGGGGGACTTGTCCTCCGGCTGCGATTCGTGCTGAGATTCTTTCTTGGTTGTCACTTTGTGTTCATTTTCGGCGCAACCGGTGAACACCGTCGCGACGGCGACCACGAACATCAGGCTTAATAGTTTTCGAAACATCCTACTCTCCAAACGTTTGTAGTTAGAACTTGGACACCTTGATGGAGGTGTGGACGATTTCCCAGACCTTCATCGCGGGAATCTCGACGCGGACGGTGGCGGTGCCTTCGCCGTCGAACTTGGTCTCGACGACCCGGGCATCCGTCATGTACGACATGATTTGCGTGTTGATCTCGTCGTGCTGGGTGACGAAATCTCGCACCGTTGTCTTGGAATCGATCGCGAAGCCCATGACCTGCTCCCCGAGGCGGCGCTTGGCATCAAGCTCTGCGGCGCGGGCGGCCATCAGTCGGGCTTGAGCGGGGCTTTGGGCGTCCTTCGGTGGTACGCCGTTGCCTTCAGCACTGACGTTCTGGCCTACCCAGTCCGGCATCTGCATCGTCGCGGCGACGGCCTTGATTGCACTGGGTCGTGGCACACCCATGCCGGTGGCCTGGAAGTTCTGCGTCTTGATCTCCTGCGTAACGTGCTCGACATCCATGCCGGAGACCTTGTCGCCCTTGTAGTGCCGCTTGTGGAGTTCCTTGATTGTCGTAATTACGGATTCAACCGGAACCTCATAGGTCACTTCGACGATCAACTCCTCATCGTGGTAATAAGGCTTGCCGACCTGATGGGCGCCGGTCAGCATTCCGGCCGCCTCGGTGTCGATCCGATCGCTTTCGGCCACGAAATCGCGAACACGTGTCTCACTTGTGACGCGCAGCCCTTTGATACGCTCGACGAGCTTTCGCTGGGCATCACGCTCGGCAGCCTTAGCCGCCATGAGTCGCTCCTGCGCGGGGATCTGCTTCCAGATGGCCGGAACCGCAGGCTCGGGAGCCGTCACGCCGGCGGGCATGGCAAGCTCGCCACCGGGAATGCCGGGCGGCAAATCAGGACGCGGCGCGCCCATGCCAACGACTTTGAGGATGTCCTTCTTGACATAACTGGTGATGCTGTCGAAGTCGGTCGCCTTGATGGTGTTGCCTTTGTACTCGCGCTGGTGGATCGATTTAAGTTCCTCCACCACCTTGGCAACGGTGACTTCGGCCTCAATTGACGCGACCATCTCAGAATCCCACTTGGGCTTTCCAAGGCGGACACCGCGGACGAAGCCATCGAACGACGTTCGAATGTTGTCGGACTCCGCGACGAAATCTTTCACATAGGTCTCGGAATTGAGTTGGAACCCAAGGATCATCTCGCCCAGCTTGCGATAAGCGTCGGCCGTCGCGGCTCTTTGCGAGAGGGCCTTATTTTGGGCATCCTTTTGCGGGTCGGCGTGGACGCCGGTCGTGCAAATCGCCGCGAGCGCGACGACCGCAAAACTCTGGAATCGATGTCGGATCATGGTGGTTCTCCTGTGTTACGATGTTTCGGGACGAATGGCCATCACATACGAGACACGCGGGCGACGGCTTCGTTGTATTTTTCTTCCTTGGGCTTGATGCTCTGGGCCTGCTTGTAGTATTTCTTCGCTTCTTCAATCCTGTTGAGCTTTTCACAACAGACACCCGCGCCGTACATCGAATTGTGATCGTCGGGGGTCTCGCTCATGGCAGATTTGAAGTGGTTCAGGGCGCCCTCGAAATCATCCACGACCATCGCGCTGACGGCCGCCACG
Source organism: Planctomycetota bacterium (assembly GCA_016235815.1). Lineage (GTDB taxonomy): Bacteria > Planctomycetota > Phycisphaerae > UBA1845 > UTPLA1 > JACRIM01. Next base: position 47,332 of record JACRIM010000052.1, on the reverse strand, counting down.
CTGGCATCGGTTCCGCCCGATTGAACCTGAAGCGTCGTATCGATCTTCATGGGGACGATCTTGCAAAGGAAGTCCTGGGCCTGCTCTTCGATCATGACGGCGATGACCTTGTCACGCGGCGTCATGTTGGCTTCCGTCTTGCTCCCGCCAAAGAACGGACTGGGGGTCTTGGCCTTGTCGAAGTGCTGGCTGGGCATGCCATTGTGCGAAACGATGATTTCGTTCGTGCCCGGGTCCTTCAGTTGGAACTGGCACTGCACGGTGATGTTCCGTGATTCCTTCTCCACGTCGGAAGCGGCCACGCTGCCACCGCCGCCACGGGCCCATCCAATCGCGCTCATGGCGTCAATCGTCTTGCCCGTGCCCTTTTGCTTGTCAACTTTGATCGTGACTTTGCTGCTCAGAATGGCGTTGGCACCCTGTACCTTTGCAGCGGCCATTTGATCGCTGCCGTCCGTCACGCCCGCGGCAGCCAGATCCTTCTCACCGAGCGACTGTTTCATGTGTTCGCGGTCGACGAGCTTGATCGGAATCTTGTTCTGCTCAGACGCCTGCTCGAGCTTTCCAGCGAGCATGTCGGCGGTCATCTCGGCCCACTTCTTTTGATCGAACTCGTCGGTGTCGCCCTCCATCCGGGCATTCATCACGGCAATCTGCATGTGCTGCGACGAAAGCGGCGTCTTCGGCTCCACCATTCGGCTGATCTGGATCGTGGCGGTCCGCTTGCTTGGACCGCAGCCGGCGAGAACGGCAAGACAAACGACAACGGCAATTCGCTTCATGGGGTTAGGCTCCTTAAGCTATTGAGGACAGTAAAACCAGTGAACGGATCGTCATGCGGCGACCTGGTCGGACCGCGTGAAACACAATTAGAATTGAGCGCAGACAATGGATTCTGAACGCATTCGCCCGATTGCAGGGCCTATAACTACGCTCCATGCACGTGTCATACGCCTGCACAGGAGACCTGTCAAGAACGGGAAAACCCCGGATTTGGCCCGCTCCGAAGTCGCGGTATTCTGGTAGCTTACGGACAGGAGAACCCCATGCTCGAAGAGCTGTTCCAACATCAGGCTGAGCTAAACCGGCGGATTGGCTTCGACCCAGAGGCCCTGCGAAAGTCCTTTGACCCCACGCTTGCCGGCCAGTGGCTGAATAACTACCTCATGGCCGCCTCCAACGAACTGGAAGAACTGCGTAACTGCACCTACTGGAAGCACTGGTGCAAAGAAGCGAAAGAGGGTCGTCGCTATGAACTGCACGATCTGCAAAACGCCCGTGTCGAAGTGATCGATCTGCTCTTTTTCTGGATCAGCATGGCGATGTGTGTCGGCCTGGATGCCAAAGACGTTCTCGAACTCTACCGTCAAAAGCTGGCTGTCAATCACCAACGCCAGGACACCGGCTACGCCATGAGCGGCAAGACCGAAGACGACAATAAGCAGATCGGTCTGTCACGTGAGCGAGGCGCATAACGATGTCGTCGGCGGGGCTATTTTTTGTGCATACTTTGCGACTCGCACTCTTCATTGGCGTAATCGCGATTACGCCTTTCCATGCCGTCGCGGATTCTGCATTCCCACAGGGCGTGGCAAGCGGCGACGCATTGCCCGACCGGGCGATCTGCTGGACTCGTACTACCTCTGCGGGGACCGTCCGTATCGATGTCGCGTTGGACGAGGCGATTTCACAGATCGTCACCACATCCAATTTAGTTGCCACACCCGAAACCGGGCTTTCCATCAAACACGACGTCACGTCGCTTAATTCAGGGTCTCGATATTACTTTCGATTTACGCGCCTCGACACTGGCGAGCGCAGCCCCGTCGGTACGTTTGTTACGGCCCCCGCCACGATTGACGAACATTCATTCCGCTTCGTCTATACCGGCGATTCCAACGCGGCCAATCAACCGTTCCGCCTGCTCGGATTCGCCGCCGAAGCGTCTCCGGAATTCTGGATTCTCGCCGGCGACACCATCTACAGCGATCAGGCGGCCGGTGATCTCGGAATTGCCAACGACCTTTCGGACTATCGGGCAAAGTATGCCCAAAACCGAAGCGACGCTTCGCTTCAACAACTCTCAGCGACCGCCCCGGTCTGGGTTCAGTGGGACGACCACGAAGTCACCAACGATTACGACGGCGGCGATCCCGAGCCTGAAATCACGCCCCAACAGATTTCCGATGCATACCAGGCGTTTTTCGAGAATCAGCCGATTCGCGGTCAGGGTGCGGCGGACGATCCGCGACGTACCTATCGTTCGTTTCGTCATGGATCTCTCGCCGAGTTCTACGTGCTGGATTGTCGGCAATATCGCTCGCGAGATGCAGGTCGCGATGGCGGCGGCCTCGATCCGTACGGCTATATCCTCGGGCCGCCCGACCCCGCCGTCATTGCCCGGCTAGAGGATCCGACGCGCACCATGCTCGGCGCCGCACAACTGGCGTGGCTTAAGCAGGGATTGTCGACATCAACCGCACGTTGGAAGTTCGTTCTAAGCTCCGTCACATTCACCTCGCTTCTGATATTGCCCTACGATCGATGGGACGGGTATGACGCTGAGCGATATGAGTTGTTGCGCTACATCGACGAACAGAACATTGAAGGAGTCGTTTTCCTGTCGGCTGACATCCACGGAAACACATACAACCCCGACATTGCCTACTACCTTCGCAACTCACTCGGTCAGTCCTTTTCGCCGGATTTTCATGTTCCCGAGTTCGTTACCGGCCCCGTCGGACAGGCGACCATTCGACAGGAGCTTAGCGGGGTGGCGGGAGACTACCTTCAACTTCCGCCAATCCTGCAGATTTGTTCATTCATCCCGAATCTTTTGATCGATCTGGCACAGATTCAAGTCATTCAGCGTAACAGCCTCGCATTTCTCGAACCCAATCGGTATGCCTACCTGGTTGTCGATGTCTCTCCTGATAGTGTTACATTCACGCACAAAGGCATACCCGCCGATCCGACCGATTCGTCCACGCCGATTGCCACTCTTAATTCCGTAACACTCCCGACACCGCCACTCTGCGGGGTTATGCCCATAAACATGTTGGCAACCTTGCTAGTGTTCTGCGGTCCAATCAAATCATCGCTAACCATGCGACGACTTCGCAGGACGGCCCTGAAACGAAGAGAGGCTCGTTGGTATCACAGCCGATCAAGATCGACCGCAAATCGATGCCTACCTCCCGGCTCCGTGTAAGGGCAATGCGGGTTGGCAGAGTCCGCCTCGAGCGTGTGTCAAAATCGGGCCATTTGGGCATGAAGCGGGTGCCTCACCCGCGCGGTCCGATGATTTTCGCTCATTTGGAAAAACGGCCGGCGGCTGTTACGAAGACATGTCGTATCCGAAATCCGCTCTTACCACATGTGCATGTTCCTGAAACATCGCCCATTTTGACACAGACTGGCCTAAACCATTCACGGCCGACCCGCCAAAAACGTTTGAAAATGACAAATTTGTAATACAAATTCAGGATTGGACGCCAGCCGAAGGTCAATTATCGTACCGTACTTGGAGCGGCACATGGAATCCGATGTTAATTCCGAAAGCGAGCGAATTCCAGCCGTCTCCATAAAGGACAAATCTATGTTTGGTTCGGAATCACGGTTTTTCACAGTTGCTGCTTTTTTTCTTTTTGCCGGTGTGGCCGTCGCGCAGTCGCAATATCCTCGAGACGGCTACCCTGCGAAGGGAAATCAAACCCGGGCAGTCCGTGGTTATGCGAATGATGCTCAACCCATGCAGCTCGTCCAGGCGGACGATTCGCGCAGTCCGAGTCGACAATCGGCTCAAACCACCGACGAGAAAGCCTCGTCGACAAGCGAAACAAAGAGCCGCCTGACGGAAGACCCTGTGACCGCCCGGCAATCCGTGGACTCCTACTGCTCCCTTGAGGACGGCCAGCCAGGAGACCCTGGAACATTTGAATTGCAGTTGGAGTTTGGCTGGCTTACGACGTCGGGTTCACATGATCCTGCGTTGTGGAGAGGCGAACTACAGTACAACCCGGACGGGACCGACTTCCTCCGAAACATGCAACTAACGCTGGGTGTCCCACTCGAAATGGGGCTGGGCGGCGTTCAGGGTAACGGTGATATCGAACTCGGCTGGCAGCAACGGTAGGTGAAGGAAGACGGCGCGATGCCCACGCTGGCGACCTATGCCGAGGTTCGACTCCCCACGGGATATGAATCCTCGGGTTTGGACGGTACGCTCACCGGCATTGTGGCCAAGGACATTGGCCCCGGGACGATGTACCTAAACGGATTCGTCACGACGGCCAATGGTAATAACGTTGAAGACGTTCGACACTTCCAGTGGGGATTTCGCACCGGCTACAAGTGGCGGCTCCGCGACGACTTCGCCCTCATCGGCGACTACTTCCACCAATCAAGCGAAGAAGACAGCCATGCCAACGTCAATGCGCTGGAATTATCATCGGAATGGCATGTTGCCGAGCACCTCACGATCGGCCCCGGCATTCTGATCGGCCTGGATGACAACGAAGAAACTCCCAATTTTGGCGCAGGGATCCGAATCATGTATTCCTTTTGAGAATTCGCATCGCCTCGTCGCCGATCAGCCGCGGATGGCCGATTCGTAATATTCCTTCCCACCATCGTGGGCCCTTTCCCATTATGCTCATTCTGCCGACAATTCGCCGCATGAGTCCATTTCATACGATCCGCGGATGTGCTTTGTTGACGGTGCCATGCCTACTCGTTGGCTGCGCCAAAGTTCACCCAGAGCCGGACTACCAACGAACCGCCGCCGCTTTAAAGGAACGAAACAACCTCGACGAGGCCTACGATCCCGCAGCGGATGCCTTTGTGGATGATAAAGTAACCGCGCTTCTTTCCGATGGACTGACGGTCGACGACGCTGTTCGAATCGCTTTGCTGCGCAATCGCGGCTTTCAGGCGCTCTTCGCGCGAATCGGCGCCTCCAGCGCCGATGTCGTGCAGTCCGGCCTTCTGTCCAATCCGACGTTCGGCTTTATGGCACGGTTTCCGGAAGGGGGCGGCCGCTCCAACCTTACGTTTAATTTCGGCCAGGAACTCGTCGATCTCTGGCAGATTCCGGTTCGCAAGGCTGTTGCCCGGGCGCAACTTGAGCAGACGGTCATGGAGGTCGTTCAGAGCGGAGTGAACCTCGCCGCCTCCACGCGCCAAGCGTGCTATCGCCTTCTCGCGCTGCAACGCGCGGAGGAGATTACCCGTGAAAACATGACCTTGGTGGATCGGTCCCTCAAGCTTGCGGAGGATCGCTTCAAGGCGGGAGAAACGAGCCAGTTGGATGTTAATCTGGTACGGGCCAGCCTCATCGAGGTGCGCATCAACCGCATCACCATTCAGCGCGATTTGCAAACCGAAAAGGCAGCCTTGGCCAAGGAAATGGGGCTATCGCGATTGAACGCCGCGTGGAACCTGTCTGGCTCGCTGGATCTGCCGCGTCACGTGGTCGCCGACGACGACTCCTATCTTCAATTCGCACTTGACGAGCGCCTCGATGCGAGAGCGGCCGAGTTCGCTGTTCGACAGGCCGATGCGGAGGTACGCAGGCAACTTCTCAATGTGTTCTCCAGCGTAACCGTCGGAGCCGAGTTGGAACGAACCGAGCGCCGCGCGCTTCCTGGTCGCCAGGTTCTTGCTGACACCGCCCGTGCGTCGACGCGAGCCGGAACCCTGACCGCACCGGAAATACAGACCAAGGGCCAGCGTGACCTCGAACGTCGCCAGATCATTGATTCTCTTTTCGGCCCGACGCTTACCGTCAAGGTTCCGATTTGGGATCAGAACCAGGCCCAGATCGCAAAAGCACAGTATCAACTCGTGGAGAAGAAAAAGTCCTACGAAGAATTGCTGGATACCATCGCTCGACAGGTGCAGGAAGCGACGGCCGTGCTTCGGGCCGCCGGTGAGCTTGTTCAATACTATGAAGAAACGACGATTCCGCAGGCCCGGCAAAACGTCGAAGTAGCGATGCGAGCCTATAAGGCCGGCGAACAGAGTATCGTGGCCCTTATCGATGCACAGCGATTCATGATCAGCCAGCGGCTGGCTGACAACAACGTACGCCGCGATTACGCAATCGCGATGACGGAACTGCAGCGTATCGAGGGCGGACGACTGCCGGTGGTGATGACGCCGACCACGCAACCGGTCGCCACCCCACAAGCCGGACAATGAACGATACCGAGGGAGCAGGACCACAATGAACACGACGTTTGATCCACTGAGCGCGTTCGTTATGACGTTGATTGCCTTCGTCACCGACTTCCTGCGGCAACTCCTCGCCGCATTCTTGTTCTGAACCAATGGAGCCACGGTTCGCTCCGTTCCCGAATTGAGCGTCGAAATGACTCGGTCAATCAACTATGTCTTGGGATTCGTTTTTGTCGCGGTCCTCGCCGCGTTGGGACTTTGGGGGTTCCGCGCTGGTCAAAGCGAAGCCGAGCATGAGAAAGAGGCGGAAGAATCCATTCACGCGCCGTCCAGTGTCAAACGATCGCCCGATGGAACAATCCTTATCACACTGGACCTTGCAACGCAGGAGCGAATCGCCCTAAAAACCACTGCACTTTCCGCGGTCACCCTGCGACCACACATGATCGCAATCGGCGCCTTGCAGGAAGACCCCTCATGCCGCCATACCCTGCGCGCGCCCCTGACCGGGACCCTTCATGCCGCACCGAATCGCAATTGGCCAAACGTCGGAGAGCACATCGCGAATGCCGAGGTGGTCGGATTGATTTCTCCCAGGTTCGGCCCGATGGATCGTGTCGATTTGATGGCGAGACTCTCCACGGCGAAGGCGGACGTCAAGGAGGATGAGGCCGAGCTTCTCGCCGCCCGCGCGTCCTTCGAGAATAAGAAACGCCTCAACACGGAAAACAAGATCGTGTCCGATCGCACGCTTGAAGAAGTTGAGGCAAAAGTCAAAGCCTGGGAAGCCCGCCTCGACTCGGCGAGGGAAAACGTCCAAATGCTTGAGGCCTCCCTCACCGAAGCCTCCGGCACCAGCCGCCCGCTACCGCTCGCAATCGAAGGCGGCGGCGATGTGGCGGACGTGCTTGCCGAACCCGGCGAGTCCGTTGAGAGCGGCCAGGCACTCATGCGGGTTCAACGCTTCGATAAATTGCTTGCTCGCGTCGAGCTTCCCGCCGGTCAGTACATCGAGCCGGTCGCCATGCGCTTACCGGCGGGCAATGAGTCGCAGCCTTGCCGACTTGCGATTTTGGGCGATGAAGAAAACGCCCTCGCGGCGGAATTCGTGGGCGTTGCTCCTGACGTCGATCTGAAGACGCGCGGGCAGGGTCTCATCCTGCGCGTAACCCCTGGCGAACGCACGTTGCGTCCGGGAATGGCGGTGCAGGCCTTTATCCCTCGAACGACGGACGTGCGAAACGGCGTGACAATCCCGCGTGATGCGATCGTGAGGTTTGGCGGTGCTGCATGGGTGTATGTGCAAAGCACGGGGGACGGTTTTATCCGAAAGGAAGCACCCCTGAACGAGCCTACCCCGGAAGGCTGGTTTGTCGACAAGGGCTTTCAACCGAATGATCGCGTTGTCACTGCCGGCGCACAGATTCTGCTGTCCGAAGAACTTAAATCTCAGTTTGAATCGGAAGCCGAGTAATGCTGACCGGTCTCGTTACGTTTTCGGTTCGGCATCGTGCCATTGTCATTGCACTGGCATGTCTTTCGCTCGGGTATGGAGCCTTCGTCGCATCGCGCAGCAAACTCGATGTCTTTCCGGAGTTCCTTCCGCCACAGGTCACGATCCAAACCGAGGCGCCGGGCCTCTCGGCCGAACAGGTGGAGGTCCTCGTCACGCAGCCGATTGAGAACGCCGTCAATGGCGTGGGCCATTTGGAAGCAATTCGCTCACAATCCATTCAGGGCCTTTCCGTAATTACAGTGGTCTTTCAGTCCGGAAGCGATGTGTTCCTCGCCAGGCAACTTCTTTCCGAACTTCTTGCCCAGACCACCGAGCGTCTTCCGGTCGGAGTCAAATCCCCGCGCATGACGCCCCTCACGTCGGCCACAATGGACCTCATCAAAATCGGCCTCGTTACCGACAAGATGTCGCCGATGGAACTGCGAACGCTGGCCGACTGGACCATTCGACCACGTTTGCTCGCCGCGCCGGGGGTTGCAAAGGTCAACGTGTTCGGCGGCGACGTTCGGCAGCTCCAGATTCAGGTTCAGCCGGAACGGTTGATTGCGTTTCACCTTTCATTGACTGAAGTGCTTTCGGCCGCGCGCACCGCGTCGGCGGTGCGCGGCGCTGGATTCATCGAGACGGCGGGCCAGCGCGTGGTGATCCAGAGCGAGGGGCAATCCATCACCGCCGAGCAGCTCGGTCAGGTTGTCGTGCGGTCCAGCGACTCGGGATCGGTACGGCTACGCGACGTGGCCCACGTCGTCGATGCGCCAGAGCCGAAATTCGGCGACTGTCTTGTGCAGGGGCGAAACGGCGTATTGCTCACCCTGCTCAGCCAATTTGGCGCGAACACGCTCGAAGCCACCACCGCCGTTGAGGGAGCACTTGATGAACTAAAGCCAATTCTCGACGCAAACGAAATCAAGGTGTACCCGAGGATGTTCCGCGCCGCGAACTTCATCGAAAACGCCATGCACAACATGAAAAGCTCCCTCCTGCTTGGCGGTGTGCTGGTCGGCGTCGTTCTCTTTCTGTTTCTCTATAATTTGCGTACCGGTTTTATCTCGCTCACCGCCATTCCGCTATCACTGCTGACGGCCGTCGCCGTGTTGAACTGGTTTGGCGTCACCATCAACACCATTACGCTCGGCGGTCTGGCCATCGCCATCGGCGAAGTCGTGGACGATGCGATCATCGACGTCGAAAACATCTTCCGCCGCCTGCGCGAGAACTGGTCCGCCGGATCGCCCATCCACAGCCTCCGCGTCGTGCTCGACGCCTCATTGGAAGTACGCAGCGCCGTGGTCTATGCCACGTTTGTGGTCGCACTCGTCTTCCTGCCGGTGCTCACCATGTCGGGTATCGGCGGGCGCCTCTTCGCCCCGCTGGCGATCGCGTACATCCTCGCCGTCATGGCGTCACTGCTGGTCGCGCTGACCGTCACGCCCGCCCTGAGCGCCGTGCTCCTGGCCAAGAAGCCGACCACGTGGCACGAACCTGCCATCCTCGTGCGAATCAAGGATCATTACGCCCGCCTCCTGCAACGGTGGAGCACGCGCCCGGGGCGTCTCATCGTCGGCGCCGTGATTCTTTGTATTGCCGCGGCCTCGATGATTCCCTTCTTCGGCGGCGAGTTTCTGCCGGAGTTCCGCGAGGGCCATTTCGTCGTCCACATGGCCGTTGCCCCAGGGACCGGCCTGGCGGAAATGCGCCGACTGGGCAGCCGGGTGACCGAGGAACTTCTGAAAATCCCGCACATCGCCACGGTCGAGCAGCAAATCGGCCGGGCCGAATTGGGTGAGGATCCCTGGGGACCCCACCTCTGCGAGTATCACGTCGAGTTGGAAAGAATAAGCGGCGAGGAAGAGGAAGAGGTGCAGTCGCAGATTCGGGAGACGCTCAGCAAATTTCCCGGCGCCTTTTTCGGCATCAAGGCATTTCTGACTGAACGCATTGAAGAATCCATCTCCGGCGAAACGGCCGAGTTTGTGGTCGCGCTGTATGGCGACGATCTCGATACACTCGATGACAAGGCCCGTGACGTCGCCCGTGTACTTTCAGAGGTCTCCGGCGCGGTCGATGTCCAGGTCCCGGGCATGCCGGTCCTTCCGCAAATGATCGTTCACCTTCGACCCGATCGTCTGATTCAATTCGGCATGAAGCCGGCCGACGCGCTCGACACCATCCAAACGGCATTTCAGGGCACGACGGCGGGCCAAGTCTATGAAGGCAATCGGGTGTTCGACATTGCCGTCATTCTCGATGCGGCATCGAGGCAGGACCCCGAATCCATCGGCAGCCTGATGATCCACAACGATCAAGGCGTCCGAATTCCGCTTCGTGAGCTGGCCGACATCTATCCCAAGAACGGCCGCTATACCGTGTCTCACGAGGGCGCACGCCGCCGACAGGCCATCACCTGCAATATCGAAGGTCGCGATTTGAACGACGTCGTCGCCGAGGCCAAGGCGAAAATCGCCGATCACGTCAAGCTGCCCACCGGTTATTACGCCGTTTTCAGCGGCGCCGAGGAAGAGCGCCGCACCGCGCGCACGGAGTTGCTCATGCATTCAACGCTTGCAGGCGTCGGCATCGTCCTGCTGCTGGGCATGGTCTTTGGCAACTTCCGCAACCTGATGCTCGTGCTGGTCAATCTGCCCTTCGCCATGGTCGGCGGGATTTTGGCCGTCTTTATGACGGGCGGCTCGCTCTCCGTCGGTTCGCTCGTCGGCTTTGTCACACTCTTCGGCATCACGACGCGAAACTCCATCATGATGATCTCGCACTTCGACCATCTGGTTCGATCCGAAGGGCGCATCTGGTGTCTTGAAACAGCCATTCGGGGCGCTACCGAACGAATCGTCCCCGTGCTCATGACGGCAATTGTCACGGCGTTGGGGCTCTTACCCATTGCGCTGGGCAGCGGTGAGGCCGGTCGCGAAATCGAAGGCCCCATGGCCATCGTCATTCTTGGCGGATTGGCCACGTCGACGTTACTCAACCTTCTCGTCCTGCCCACGCTGGCGCTTCGGTTTGGTGCATTCCATCTTGTTTCGGACAACGCGTTGGATTCATGCTCGCCACTGGCCGCAACGCAATGATCGGCCTTGCAACACGTTGAAACCCGATGGAATATTGACGAACCCACGGGGACTCGGCGATTCGAAATCGCAAGCCGGCGTACAAGTTTTTGTGCTACGAACCGATTGTGTATCGCTCGCATGCGGGGAAGATCAATTCCCCGTACGCGCGTGAATCGCACGGTCGGGCAACGGAAGCATTTGCCTGGGAATCCTCGAACGGCCCTACCTCGCCTCAATGGCGAACTCCGACTGTGGTCATCGCACGTGCTTTCATTGGTCGATCCCACGCGCCCGGCTTGGCGCTGTGTTCGCGACACCAGTCGCACCGGGCCGTGAACTTCGCCCAAATCAGGCACTTGATGATCCCGGCAGCGCTATCGGTACTGAGCTTGCGCAGTACGTGAGCGCGATGTCCGTCGACGGTTCGGACACTGATTTCAAGGGAAGCGGAGATTTGCTTGGAGCTGGCCCCATCGTAGATCATCTGAGCGATTTCCAACTCGCGCGGTGTCAGTGTATCGATCATTCGTTGAGCGGACAGGCATCGATCACGATCGTAGTTTCTCTGAGCAGCGCGGTTTTGGGCAATTCTGATACGACCAATCAGCAATTCATGCTGTAGCGGGGTGCTGACGACGCCGGATACCCCCGCGTCTATTGCGGCCATGATGTCTGCGCAACCGGCTTGGTCGGTCGCGATGATAAGTTCCAGGGCGTTCGGCACTCCGACAAGCCCGCTCAAGCAAGCCAAGCTATTTTTGACGCTGAGTTTAAGTTCAAGTATCGCGCAAACAATGTTCGCGACACGAGGTCGTACCGTGAACTCCTCCACCGACGCGTACTCAAATATCTCGCCGCCGGAATCACTCAATTGAGCAATCGTCGATTTCGGAATCGCGGACTTTATCGCAATGAAATGTATATCTAACGTGGACATCAAAACTCCACATATCCAATCGGCCATCGCAGTTGTTATTGACACCATAACGTTTAACGGTACGACCCGCCAGCACAGTACAACTCTTAAAACCAAGTACAACTACCCGGTTTCTTCACGGACGCATTATTGCGTACACGTAGTACTACCTATTTACTGGTGCGCAAATACATCCGAAACACATATCAAGGTAGCCGGAAGAGGAACTTTGCACAGCCAAACACGATCCGGCATGTCGGGAGTGCGGCACGCGAGCTGCTGGAGTCGACCCTTCCAGCGGTTCGCGCCGCCTTTCTTGGCAGTAGCGGCTTCAAGGGTGGTGACGGTTGGTGAAAGTACATCCGAGCGAACGGATTGTTTTTGCCGCCTGGGTCTGCCTGCTGCCGGCAGGCTTTGGTGTGCTCGCGTTGTATGCAAATGCACCCGGCCACCACACGCTGGTTTCGCCTTCGTGGCCCGCAGGCTCGGCGATCCAACGTCAAGAAGGGCGCCTCTGTGCGGTGATATTCGTGCATCCGAGGTGCCCATGCACACGGGCAAGCATAAGGCAGCTTGAGCGCGCCTTGGCCCCCTCACCGGAGCACGTGGACGTGCGAGTCGTTGTGTTTGAGCCAACAGGTCTGGGCGATCAGTGGACGAAAACCGGACTGGTCGATCTGGCCGGAGCCTTGCCCGGCGCGCAGATGCTCATGGACCGTGACGGTGCGGAAGCCCGGCGGTTCGGCGTGTGCACATCGGGGCATGTGCTGGTGTTCGACAAAAAAGGCAGACGGGCCTTCAGCGGGGGAGTGACGCCAAGCCGCGGCCACGAAGGGCCGTGCGACGGCTTCGAAGCGGTCAGCCAGTTGGTCCGCGGCCTACTTCCGGAAATCGCGCAAGCCCCGACCTACGGGTGTGCGATCTTCGATCCGAATTCGCCTTGCACCGGGAAGGACGCTTCATGCAGGCCGCATTGAGCCAACGCACTTCGGGCGAAGAGGCGAGCCGCGCGGACGCTATCTTTATTGAGCATCTGCTCGAACTGCGAAGCGCGACGGATCGAATCTTCTCCTTCCTTCTGATGCTGCAATGGATCAGTTGCATCTTTGCAACAATTTTCATCTCTCCCTACACCTGGATCGGCACGAACCGCGCAGTTCATATCCACGTGTGGGGCTCATTGGCCCTGGGAGCGGTGCTGACCATCTACCCAGTCTGGCTCGCTCAATATCGATCCGGGTCCACGCGGACCCGACACGTCATTGCCGTGGCACAGATGGGTTGGTCGGCGCTCCTGATCCACGTGACAGGCGGTCGCATCGAGACGCATTTCCACGTGTTCGGGTCGCTGGCGTTCCTATCGTTCTACCGCGATTGGAAGGTGATCACGACCGCCACAGTGGTCATTACGCTGGATCACATGTTTCGCGGCATTTGGTGGCCGATCTCGGTGTTTGGGGTCGCCGGCGGCGGCCAGTGGCGTTGGATCGAACATGCGGGTTGGGTCGTTTTTGAGGACCTGTTTCTGATCGCCTCGTGCCGTCGCAGCGTGCGCGAAATCATGGCGATCGCGGTCCGCCAAAGCGGGCTGGAGTTCTCGTTTCGCCGAACAGAGAAAGAGGTCGAGGAGCGGACCCAACAGTTGCTTGAGGCGGTGGAAGAAGCCGAATCCACGCTGCGCGAGTCGGAGGCCCTTCGAAGCACAGTCTCAGCACATTCCATCGTCTCGGTCACCGATGCCTTTGGGCGGATCACCGAGGTCAACGACGCGTTTTGCAAAATCAGTGGGTATTCCCGCGAAGAGCTGATCGGGCAGAACCACAGGATCATCAACTCAGGCCATCATCCCAGAAGTTTTTGGGCCGATATGCGGCGCATCGTCGCGGGCGGAAGTGTATGGCACGGCGAAGTCTGCAACCGGGCCAAAGATGGCTCGCATTACTGGGTGAACAGCATCATCGCTCCCTTCAAAGGCGCTGACGGGCGGATCGAGAAATACGTTTCGATCCGCAGCGACATCACCGCTCGCAAGCAGCATGAAAGGTTGCTCAAGCAACGGGCGGTCGAATCCGATCTGTTGCACCGCGGCGCGCAAATTGCATCCGACGTCCAGGATTTTAACGATGCGCTGCAACAAATCGTCGACCTGATCTGCGCCATCGGCGGCTGGCCTATGGGTCATGTCTATTTTCCGGCGAACGATGGAACCGGTGAGTTGGTGTCATCACCCATCTGGCACTTTGATGATCCCGATGCATTTGCCGAATTCCGCAAGGTGACCGAGCAGACGCGCTTTGCACCCGGCGTTGGGATGCCGGGACGCATTCTACAATCGCGGCAAACAGTTTGGATTCCAAACGTTCTCAAGGACAATAACTTTCCACGTGCGCAGTGCTGTGCCAAACTAAGTATCAAGACGGCGTTCGGGTTTCCCGTCGTGGAGAACGGACAAGTCGTCGCCGTGCTCGAGTTCTTTCACCCCAACGAGGTGGCGTCCGACGAGAATCACCTGGCGGTCATGCAAAACCTGGGGATCCAGCTTGGGCACGTCCGGGAGCGCAAGAAGGCCGCGGACCAGTTGGCCGAGCGAGCGACGCTGGCCTCGTTTGCAGCCGCCATCGGCGTTGCGCTCGTCGAACCAGGCTCGCTGCGCGACGGACTCCAGCGATGCACGGATATCATTGTTAATCATCTGGATGTCGCCTCCGCCCGCATTTGGACGCTCGACGAGTACGATGACATGCTTTGCTTGCAGGCCAGCACCGGCCTGAACACCCACTTCGACGGCGGAGATGCCCGTGTACCCGTGGGCACATGCAAGATCGGGGAAATCGCCGCCGAGCGCAAGCCGCACGTGACCAATCAGGTGATCGGCGATCCGCGCGTGTGCGAACAGGAATGGGCCAGGCGCGAGGGCTTGGTCGCCTTTGCCGGCTTCCCGCTGCAGATCGGCGACGATCTGGTGGGAGTCATGGCCTTGTTCGCACGGCAGCCATTCTCAGCGGCGATTCTTCAATCGCTCCATGCCATCGCAGACCACATCTCACTCGACATTCAACACAAGCGAGCCGAGACGGAATTGGAGACGCGCGTTCATCAACAAGAAGTACTGGCGGCGCTGGGTCAGTTCACACTGAGTTGCCACGATCAGCAGGCCGTGATGCAGCGGGTCGTCGAGTCGGTCGCCGACACGTTGGGGATCGAGCTGTGCAAGGTATTGGAATTGCTTCCCAGTGGCGATCGGTTCTTGCTGCGGGCCGGCGTGGGGTGGAGAGATGGGCTGGTGGGACAGGCGACGGAGGGGGCCGGCTGCGACTCACAGGCAGGCTACACACTCCTGGCCGGGGAACCGGTGGTCGTCGACCGGTTGAAGAAGGAGACGCGATTCAGCGGCTCGCCACTGCTTCTCGAGCACAACGTCGTCAGCGGACTGAGCGTGGTGATTGCGGGAACCAGGGAAGCGCCATTTGGCGTGCTGGGGGCGCACTCAACCC
The DNA here is from genome assembly GCA_016235815.1 of Planctomycetota bacterium. Taxonomy (GTDB): domain Bacteria; phylum Planctomycetota; class Phycisphaerae; order UBA1845; family UTPLA1; genus JACRIM01. The sequence goes on along the minus strand of JACRIM010000052.1, from coordinate 32,161 downwards.
AACACCGGACGTTCACGCGAAACGACATGAACTTCATCCAGGCCGTCTCGCACGTACTGGCAGCAAGTCTTCAGCGAGATCGCACGGCCGAGCTCCTCCGGCAGCGCGAAAATCTGCGAGGCGTTCTGAAAGCGCATGAGCAGTTGTTGGGCGTTGTCGGCCACGAGCTGCGCACGCCGCTGGCCGGTCTCCGGGCGATGTCGGAGTTCCTCCTGGACGACAGCGGCCGCCAATCGGCCGAGTTCGACACATTCCTCCAGGGTATCCACGATGAAGTGATCCGCATGAGCCAGACCGTGAACGACCTCCTCGAGGTTTCCCGGCTGAACAGCGGTCTTGCCCAGTGGACGTGGACCCCGGCGGAGGTCAGCGAGATATGTGACCGCGCGATGGAAACCGTCCAGCCATTGGTCGATGCTAAAAGCGTCTCGCTGGAAAAGGACGTTCAACCCGACGATCTATCGATGACCGGAGACGCCGGGGCGATCCGACGGCTTCTTGTGAATCTGCTGGAAAACGCGCGGAAGCACACGCCCACAGGGTCCATCCGGCTTGGCGCCCGCGAAAGCTCGGATGCGGTCGGCCGCTGGATCGAGTTCACCGTGCACGATTCGGGAGAGGGCATGTCGGCGGACGTGTCGGCACGTTTGGGCGAAGCCTTTGCGCTGAACTCCGGAGTCGTCGGCGAATCGCATGTCAAGGGAAGCGGACTGGGGCTGGCGATCTGCCGTGGCATTGTGGCCGCGCACGGCGGACTGGTGTCCGTCGAATCGGCCCCGGGGAAAGGGACTCGTGTGCAGGTGCGTATCCGCGCCGACCTCGAAAAACCGGCCGCAATCGACGAAGCTGCAATAATCATAAGCAAGGTGAAATCATGAAAACAATTCTGGTCGTGGACGACATGGCGATCCTCCGAGAACCGATCGCGGCAACGCTTCGCCTGAAAGGGTTCAAGACGCTCACGGCAGCGAACGGACAGGAGGCATTGCAGATTGCCCAGGCACAAAAGCCGGACCTCATCCTGCTTGACGTGGCCATGCCGGTCATGGATGGCCTGACGTGCCTGAACGAATTGCGACATCGGCCCGAGACGGCCACGATTCCAGTAATCATGCTGACGGCCATGTCGGAGCGTGAGGTCGTCTTGAAGGCGAGCCAGAGCGGGATCGCCGGGTTCCTGTTGAAGACGAACTTTTCAACGGCGGAGTTGATCACCCGCGTGCAGTCGCTGATCGGCGGGGCCGAACCTCCCGCGATCAAGCCACCGACGGCATTGAAAGCAGAACCCGAACCGCAACCAGCGCCGGTCCCGGCGAACCCAGCGTCGCGCCCTGCAACCGCCCCGACGCCGACTCCAACTCCGGCCCACCGCCTGACGAAGTCGGAGGTGCTTCAACGCCTGGAAAACGAGATCGAGCTGCGTTCTGTCAAACCGGTACTGGAATATGTGATCGCCCTCACCCGAAGCAGCACCAGCACCATCGACGAAATCGCCTCGGCGATGCGCCAGGATCAGGCGCTGACGGTGCGAGTCCTCCGCGTGGCCAATTCGAGCTTTTATCAGCGCGGCCATGGCGCGAAGAACTTGATGGAAGCGACGCAGCGGATCGGCACGACGGCCGTGCGCAATACGGTCATCGCCATCCTGGCAATCGATCACTTTGAACAGGCGACGTCCTCTGGAATCATCCCGCTGCGGTTCTGGGAGCATTCGCTCGCCACGGGCGTGTTGGCAGAAATGATTGGTGACGCGGCTGGCGTCAGGCAGGCGGATCAATTGTTTCTGGCCGGTTTGCTTCACGACGTCGGGCGCATGGTGTTGGGCACCATCTACCCGAAGGAATACGCAACGCTCATCGCCAGGGCCGTGGAGCAGGACGTGGACTTGGAAACTGCTGAATTGGAGACGTTTGAGGTGAGTCACGTCGATGTCACGCGGACGCTCCTGGGCAAATGGAACATGCCGCCCTTGATCATCGAAGCGGCGTCCCTTCACGAGTCGCCAGTAGCGACATTGAGACGCGTGAAACAGGACGCAAAGAGCATCTCGGCCGTGGCCCTTGCCAATCGACTGGCCCATGCACTCGTGTCGGGTAACAGCGGCAACGCACGCCTGCTGCCGTACCAGGAACTTTCAGCGGAGTTGGGCCTGAACAATGACTCCATTGAAAGGATCGCCACCGGGGCTTTGCAAAAAACGCGGGACATGGAAATGTTCTACGCGGCACAGTCCAGTCAACAGTTCTGTCATTCGATGGCGGCCGAACTCACAAAGAGTGCCGCGGCCATGCCTCGCATTGCAGTCCTCGGGCCCGACTCCCCCGCCGATCCATTCTCGCTGTTCTTCAATCAGCTCGGCTGGCTTGATGCGGTACGGCCGAGCGTGGCATTGCTCTTTCCCCAATCAGAGTTCGATTTTACGAAGTATCTGCCGGCACTCAAAAAGTTGGACGCCGTCTGCCCACGGGCCGTCGCAACAATCGTCGCCACCGCCGACCCGTCGCTGAGCGTACCCGCGGAATGGTCAAGCGGCCGGCACATGGAACGCGTTTCGTTCCCCTGCGGATATCGGAACCTCGTCGAAACCGTCATCCGCGCCGGCAAGGCGAACAAACCGCGCGAGGCGGAGATGGCGACCCACCATTAGCATTTCAGCTTCCTTGAGACAAGCTGAAACCGATCAGCGTGATCGTGGATGAGCACAACCGATTCGAGCGTCGAGTCGTCCGACCTTCGAAAATTCCGCAATCGCTGCCCATCGGCCGCTGTACATTTTCACGAATTCGACCCCTACGGACCCGGGAGACACTCGCGTGCAAACGCCGGCCCTCGAACGTGGGGCCAATGCATTCACCGGGTGAACCGGTTCATTCAGGCGCGAGTGTCTGAATCACGTCCTGCACATCGGACGTGACGGCAACGGCACGATCCGTCGCGAGAGAACCGCGGCCTGCGATCCCATGACGGTCACTCAAAACTCGGAAAGCGGCGCTCAGCCCGTGGCGGTCAATCGCTTATGGGCAGCCGCCGTTCATAACACACATGACGAACAATTCGATGTCGGCGATGTCCGTCACGCTGTCTAGGTTGATGTTGCCGTTGAGGAGGTCGCAATTGGGCCACTCGGAGGCGTAACTCAAGGGGTCCACGATCGCCAGCGCGAAGCCATCGACGTCCAGGCCATTGACCGCTCCGTCGCAGTTCATGTCGCCCAGCATCGCCGGCACGGGAACGTTGGCCGCGAAGATGCCCGACGAGCCACCCGCGAAGCCCAGGCCGATGACCATCTGTCTGTTTGCGTTGTAACCCGACTGTCGGTGGCCGCCAGGTGAGGTCGTGATCGTACCGATCGTCCGCATCACGCCGCCGCCGATGTCGAACTGGTCATTCTCCCTGACGATCAGGCGCGGCGAACTGCCCACATCTTTCAGCCAGTAACATTCATCGTTCGAGTTGGTCACGCCCGTCCCTGTCAATTGCGAAGGAAATGGCATGCTCGACGCCGGGTGTGGACCGCAAGTATTCGGGTTTCCCATGATGACGCCCGACATGCCCGGCGCAGGATCACTGTAGACCATCCATGCGGAGCCGCCCCCTTCGATTCCGTAACGCCAAATCCCGAGACCGGGAGTACTGGTCCAATCGCTGGTAGCAACTGACGACAGAATTGTGACAAAGCCACCGTCATCAATGGAATTGAGTCCGACGCTGTCGGCGTTCAGAACGAACAATAGACCGCTGGTCCCGGGAGCAGGACTGCCTTTGCGAACGACGAGTCCCACCGCGCCGGGCACGCCGGCCCAGATGCCGTTGTTGTTGGTGAAATCAACGCCCTCGCCCATGAGGGATGCCTTGAACACCAACTCGCCGGACGCGTTCATCCACGGGTCGAAGAGGTATTCGAATAATGCAGATGTTCCCGGCGCGTTGGTATTGGTCCGTGCAACGAGTTCGAGTACGCCGCCACTCCACCGCCAGATTCCGCGCCCGCCGGTGTGATGCCCCGAAAAGACTACGTCTCCGGCCGCGTTAATCACAGGAACGGGGTATGCCTCAAATTGGTAGTTGAAAAGATCGAACACGCCGCCAGTCCCGGGGGCGACATCTCCTTCGCGGGCAACAAGCTGCAAAGCCCCGGGCGCGCCGGCCCATATTCCGGCGTCGTTGGCGGTGGTAATACCCGGGCCGACGAGATTAGCGCGGAACACGATGTGGCCCAGATCATTGAGCATCAGCCAGTTTTGCATGCCGCCTGAAAAAACGACGCCCGCCGGGGTTCCGGGGGCAGCGTTGCCTGCTCGCGCCACCAAGGCCAATGCCCCCGGCTGTCCAACCCATATTCCTGTGTTGTTTGTGCCGTCTATCCCGGGACCAGTAAGGCTCGCCGTAAACGCCACCGTACCATTTGAATTCACGCACGACGGGGCAGTCCAACTGTTTTGACCAAAAACACCAGTCGTCCCCGGCGCAGCGCTCCCCTCCCGCGCCACGAGTTGTATTGACCCCGGAAGACCGGACCAGAGTCCTTCGTCGTTGGAGGTTGCGCCAGTCAGCCAGCCCGGGAATACGACTCGGCCGGAACTGCCAATCGAAGGTGGATAGAAAAAGGAGTAAATCCGACCTCCTGTCCCCGGCGCCGCTTGGCCGGACAGGGCCACCGTCTGAAACGACAATCCGCCGCCGGCCTCGGCATGATTCATGACGCACGTCGTGGTAATCGATAACGCGACGACGAAAAGTCTGGTACGCATGGGATTCCTCCGGACGGAGATTTCGATTCGGACAGGCTCGATAGCGCCACCCTGGGGTTGCTTCCACCATCGCCCACAACTTGGTAAAGGAAATTTCCCATTGGCGCGCTCCAATGCCTGCAATTTGCCACTCCAAAGGGCGACGCCGATTGCCACAAGTGCTTATCTGGAAACGGATTCGGTGGGTAATTCGCGGGAAAAGCGGTATGGTATAATCCGACGGTGTTCCCGTCGCAGTTGTAGCGGCGACAGGCCTTTCTCACACACAGGTGCGCTGCCCATGGACCCCTCGGATACCACAACCGATGCCGTCCATCGCGCCATCGCAGGCGACCAAGTCGCCCTCACGTTGCTCTTGACCACGCACCGTCGCGATGTCCGTGACTATGTCGCCGGGCGCATCCCTTCGAATCTGCGCGGCGGAATCGACGCCGACGACCTCGTTCAGGAGGCCTACGCCGAGGTCTTTCGCCACATCGGTGGTTTTGAGTCGCGCGGGGCGGACTCCTTCGGCCGATGGGTTCGCACCATCGCCCTCCGTAAGTTGCGGGATGCCATCAAGACGCGAGGGGCGGACAAACATGGCGGCGCCAAGATGCAGGTTCATGCCGCCGCGCCGGGCGTAGGCGAATCCGTTGTTGTGCTGCTGGACCTGATGGCCGGCGATGAGAAAAGCCCCAGCCGATGCGCTGCGGGACGAGAGGCTATGGAAGCCGTTCGCGCGGCACTGAGCCTTCTGCCGGAAGATCTCCAGCAGGCCGTTTCACTCGTGTATTTGCAGGGACTTACGGTCAAAGAAGCCGCCTCCGGCATGAACCGCACCGAACGTGCAGTCCATAATCTCTGTTACAAGGCCAAAGCGCGTCTGCGAGAACTCCTGGGCACGGAGTCCCGCTTTCTGAGCCGCGGTTGACCAGCAGCGGGCGGGCGGCTGACTAAGAAAATGGTTGGAGCGCGCCTTACTTCCAGGACGTTTAGATATCAGAGGGAGTTGGGCCGGCGGCTTGCGCTGGGCAGGTCCGGGAGTTTGCTGTATGTCGCGCAGATCCTCTTCGATCGGTGAAGCGCCCGATGGTCGACACGCCCGGCTTTTGCCCGTCATTGAAGACGCCATCGCCCGTCGGTTGAAGGGCGAAGACCTAACCGACGAGGCCATTATCAGCGCGCATCCGGAACTGATGCCTGGCCTTCGAGAACTCCTGGGTGAGTTGCAAATCGTCGAGGCAGCGCGACGGCGTGCCGGCCGATCGAGCAAGGGTTGGGCACTCGGTTCGACCGGACGGATCGACGAAGGCGAGTCCTCGGCTCCGTCTACCTATTCACTGGCGGGATACGAGGTCCGCGGGGAGATTCACCGTGGTGGCCAGGGCGTGGTGTATCGAGCAGTCCAGAAGTTCACCCAGCGCGATGTGGCCATCAAAGTTATGCATGAAGGGCCGTTTTCGGGTCCAGGCGAGCGGGCGCGCTTTCAGCGCGAAGTTAAAATCCTCGCCGGCTTGAACCATCCTAACATCGTGACGATCCACGAGAGTGGCATCGTCAATGGCCGCCATTATTTCGTGATGGATTACATCCCCGGCTCCGCGTTGGATACGTATGTTGACGGCCAATGGGAGCACGCATCGAAATCGGGTCGAATCGCACCAGGCGAAACTCGCACGAACATCCGAACTATCCTTCAACTATTTCATTCCATCTGCCAGGCGGTTAATTCAGCACATCTGCGCGGCATCATTCATCGAGACATCAAGCCCTCAAACATCCGCGTCGACGATTCGGGCCGGCCGCACGTTCTCGACTTCGGTCTCGCCAAGCTTTCCGATGGCCTGCCGGACGTCACGATTGCCGGACAGTTCATCGGATCACTCCCGTGGTGCAGCCCCGAGCAGGCCGAAGGACGGCCCGACAAGGTCGACATGCGTTCGGATGTTTACTCACTCGGTGTGGTTTTGTATCGGATTCTAACCCGTAACCTGCCGTATGATGTGACCGGCACGTCTCGTGAAGTGCTCGATCACATCGTGCGAGAACCACCGGTCGACCCGCGCCGCCACAACCCCGCCATTGATGAAGAAGTGGCGACAATAACGCTCAAATGCCTTCACAAGGATCCCGAGCGGCGCTACCAAACAGCCGGTCAGGTGGCCAGTGACGTGCAGCGATACCTCGGCGGCGAGGCCATCGAGGCCAAGCGCGACAGCGGTTTGTACGTCCTGCGCAAAACACTTCGGCGATATCGCGTGCAGGCCGGGGTGGCCGCCGCGTTTATTTTCGTGCTCACTGTTTCAGCAATTGCACTTGGTATCCTTTATCGCAAAGCACAACTCGAAGCGCGCAAAGCGGAAATCACCACGAGCTTCCTGCGGGACACACTCGCCGCAGCCGACCCCAATACCTCGCAAGGAAAGGAAGTAACGGTTCGCGAAATACTCGACACCGCGGCCGGCCGCGTGGACGAGCAACTGACCCAGGAGCCGCAGGTCGCCGTCGCCATGCATAGCACCATTGGTCAGACCTATCTCTCGCTCGGTCACGCAAAAGAAGCCGAGCGCAGCTATCGCGCCGGCTTTGATCTCGCCGTGCGCGCCCTCGGAGTAGATCACTCCGATACCCTGGTAGCACAGAACGGACTGGCGACGGCTTTTGAAGACCAAAGCCGTTATGACGAGGCCGAAGCGCTTTTCCGGGAGTGCCTCGATACCGTACGGCGGGTACAAGGTCCGGATAGTTCCTTCGCCATTGATGTGTTGCACAACCTTGCAAATCTTCTGCGTAAGCGGAGCAAGCACGCCGAAGCAAAGGTCCTTTTGGAAGAAGCACTCGAACGATCGCGCCGAGTTCTGGGGGAGGAGAACGAGTCGACACTCATCACGCGGAAAATACTCGCCGCGATCCGGCAGGAGATGGGCCAGGTTGACGAAGCTGAAGCCGAATATCGCGCCATCCTGACGATTCAGCGGCGGGTCTTGGGCGACCGTTCGCCACTCACCCTGGGCACGATGAACTATCTTGCCAGGTTGCTCAAGGCGCGCGGAAAGCTCGATGAAGCAGCGCCGGTGTATGACGAACTGGTGCGGTTGACACACGAAGTTCTCGGGCCGGATCACCCTGACACGCTTCGGAACAAGAACAGCTACGGTCGCCTCCTCCAGGCGCAAGGCAAGCTTGCGGAAGCTGAAGCCACGTTGCGTGAAACACTCGACGCCATGAATCGCAGGCTGGGACCGGATCACTTTGACACCATTGTCACGACCAACAATCTATCCGTGCTGTTGTCGGAGCAGGGCCGTGTGGCCGATGCCGAGCCACTGGCGCGGAAGGCAGTCGAACAAGGACGTGCCCTGCTGGGTGACGAAAATGCCGACACGCTGAGTTGGCTGAACAACCTTGGAAATCTGTTGTTCCAAAAGGGTAATGCGGCCGAGGCTGAGGAATTGTATCGCCATGTCCTCGAGGTTCGACGCCGACTTCTGGGTGACGAACATCCCCAAACGCTGACCACGATGAGCAGCCTTGCCAATCTCCACGTTGCTAATGGCGGACCGCGTCAGATCGAAGCCGAGGCAACGCTGCGGCATGTGTTGGAACTGCGGCAACGCCTGCTCGGTCCGTCGCATGCCGATACCCTTCTATCCATGAATAATCTCGTGAAGGCCCTTCTCGCTCGCGAACGTTTTGAAGAGGCCGAGCCTTTGGCCCTTCAAGCCCTTTCCGCCAGCCGCGAGACCTTCGGCCCGGCCCACCCACTCACATTTCTCATTACAAACACTACCGGAGAAACCCTGGCCCATCGAGGCCGTATTGACGACGCGATCTCAATTCTGAGCGACGCCGTCACCCTGGCCGGTGACAAGCTGCCGCACGGGCACGTATATCGAACTACCCTGCGGGCAACGCTTGGAAAAGCACTGGTCGAGGCCGGCCGCCTCGACGAAGCACTGGTGCACCTTACGGTAGCGATGGAAGACCTAACGAAGACGCTCGGTCCGCAGCACCCCACGACACGCAACGTCGCCCAGCAACTCGCCAGAATCCACGAAGCCCGAAGCGGCGCTGCCGGCGTCACGACGCCTCGCGAAGACGGGCCGTCCACTCCATAGGGCGGTGTTTCACGCAATTTCGGAACGTATGCCTCTCAGCCGGAAAGGCTTGAAGTCGCCGACAGTCGGATAAACCACGTCACGGTATTAACTCAATTCCATTATGCTTATTTCCTTTTAACACGTGAGCCTCTGTTCTCGAGTCAAAACGACGCCGCGGGGCTTGGCAAACGGCCTACCTTATTGTCATTCGGTAATGATCCCGCCGAATAGCTGTCACGGTTGCGACACCTGCCGCACTCGCATTCTATTCGACCACCCTTTGACCAACTCACCGTCGCCAAGCCGACGGTCATGAACAACGCTCATCGGCCCGCAAACACGGTCTTCGCCTGGCATTGCCTATGCAGCAATGCTCGCGCGAGAATCGTAAACCGATGGAAGACAAGGAAACAGCGGGCGATGGGATTCGAACCCACGACGTCCCGCTTGAGAATCCACCGGGGGCCGAAGCTAACCAACTGCCAAATAAGCAGTAACGATCGAAGCGGCGAGCGGGCGCGTCACTAAATCCGAACTGACTCGGGACTGTTTTCCGGGGTGTCTTCAGAGTGACTCTGACGCAACTTTGACGCAACTGTTGGTGGTAAGAATGTCATCATGGCAAGCGACCCTGCATAGGTGAGAAATGGCAAAATCAGCGACATCGTCATCGAGCAGCCCTGCCGTGCTCCCGATCGGCTCGGAGGGTCGGATCAAGAAGCGTCCGCAGCGCCTGTCGGGCGCGATGCAATCGCACTTTCACGGCAGGCTCGCTGATTCTGAGTCGCTCCGCAGTCTCCTGCGTGTTCAGTTCTTCGATATCACGCAAGAGAAGCACGACGCGAAATGGGTCCGGAAGTTCGTCAATACAACGTCGAACTGTCGCGCGGAGTTCGTCCGCTTCGAGTCGGTGCGATGGCACATTCCAATCACTGATTCGGTTCGCGTGGTGCCCTGTTTCATCAAACGATGGCAACAGGCTTTCGATCGAGACGACAGGTCTGCTCTTCCCGGCACGAAGCTTCATCAGACACGCATTGACAACGATGCGATGAAGCCAGGTGCCGATTTTTGAATCGCCGGCGAATCCGCGAATCGATCGAAACGCGGAGAGAAACGCCTCCTGGACCGCGTCGGCTGCGTCCTGTTCGCATCGAAGAAACCGCCGCGCGACTGCCTGCATGGCGCCGCCGTATTGGCGCACAAATCGCTCGTATGCCGGCTCTTCGCCGGCCCGAAGTGCCTGCAGCAATTCGGATTCTTCAAATTCCAGATCGCACGAGGCCTCGCGGCTGCGCCCGTTGTAGGTTTGCATGATCATGGGTGAATCTCCGCACGAAGCAGCTCGGTGACGAAATTGGAGCGAAGGGACAGGTCGTGGCCGCAGCTTGACAGCTCTCGAAGCAGCAGCAGGCCAGCCGCATCGACAAATGTGAGTTCAGACAAGTCGAAGTGAATGCAGTTGCATCGCGCTGTTTCCTGGTCGACCGTCGTCCGGACGTGCTCCACCCACGGCCCCATGAGCTTGCCTTCGAGACGCAGCCATGTGGTTCCGTCTTTCGCGAAACGAGTGATCCTGAGCATTGCGAACTCCTTTGGTGCGACGACCAAAAGCATTCGCCGTGCCATGAGGAGGCAGGAGTTTCAGAATCGCATAACGTGTGGCAGAAACAGTACTTAGAAACGGACGATCGACTCGTCTAGCCGGTATCAACCACGACGGAGAACTCAGGTGCTCACGACCGGTCGTGGCGCCTACGAACCGTCGTGGGCAGGTCGGTTGATGCCAAGCTTCTTGAGGCGACTTCGGAGAGTATTGGGGTGGATGTTCAGGGTTTTTGCGGCGCCCGACGGTCCATCGATCACCCAGTTCGAGTTACGCAGTGCCGCCACGATGTGCTCGCGTTCCACGGTTTCCAAGCTCATCGGCGGAGCGTGAGTCGACGTAGGCGATGAGAAGGTGGCGGATGTAGTAAGTGTTGATGGGGCGATATCAAGCACATCGGAATTCGCCAGGATGACGGCTCGCTCGACGATGTTCTCCAACTCACGAATATTTCCAGGCCACGGGTAGGCCACGAAGCGCCTCATCGTCTCGTCTGACACCCTTTCGATGCGTTTACCGATTCGCGCCGTGAACTTCCGGAGCAGGAACTGAACGAGCAGCGGGATGTCGTCGGCGCGTTCACGGAGTGGCGGCAGATGAACCGGAAACACATTCAGCCGATAGTATAAATCGGCCCGGAATTTGCCATCCTTCGAAACCGCAAGCAGATCGCGATTTGTTGCGGCGATGACGCGGACGTCCGTCTGGATCGGTGCATTTCCGCCGACGCGTTCGAACTCGCGCTCCTGGAGGACGCGAAGCAGCTTGACCTGCACGTCCGGCGGCACTTCGCCGATTTCGTCGAGGAAGATCGTCCCGCCGTTGGCGAGTTCGAATCGGCCGATGCGTTTGGCGATTGCGCCGCTGAATGCGCCCTTTTCATGTCCGAAGAGTTCGCTCTCCACCAGCCCCGTGGGCAGCGCTGCGCAATTCACCTTGATGAGCGGTTTGTCGCGCCGGCCGCTGGCTGAGTGAATCGCCCGGGCAATCAACTCCTTGCCGGTGCCTGTTTCGCCGGTAATCAAGACGGTCGAATCGGTCGGAGCGACGCGCCGCACGTGTTCCAGGACGCTGTTCAGAGCGGCGCTTCGTCCGACGATCTCATCAAAGTTGTGTACGGACTTGATTTCTTCCTGAAGGTAGATATTTTGTGCCCGCAGTCGTGCCTGCTCCTGCTCCAGCAGCACGCGTTCAGTGATGTCCACAAACATGGTGCGGGTGTACTGGCCGCCCGGATCGGGCTTGGACCACCACTGAATCCAGATGGGTTTTCCGTTATCGCGGCGGCGCAGCTCCAGCACGACGCCGCTGGTATTCGTTCCGCGGTTGATCGACTCGAACGCCTCCTTCACGCGCCGCTGCGCTTCGGGCGTGTCGGGAATGAACGACATACCGACCGTACCGGCGACTTGATCAGGCGTGATGCCGAGAATTTTCATCGCGGCATGGTTGGCACTGATGAACCTTGAATCGAGTCCTTCATTGACGTAGGCGATCGGCGCTTCGTCAAACAGATCGCGAAAGCGGGCCTCGCTTTCGCGCAGTTGCTGCTCGGATTTCAAACGCATCAACTCGGCTGCGGCCCGCGCGGCGAAGATCTTGAAGATGTACAGTTTGCGGGGTTCGGCCGGCATGGGCCGATCGTCAAATACCGCCATGTGACCGAGCGTGCGGCCGTCAACGTCGCGCAAAGGGACGCCGAGATAACTTTCGACTCCCATCTGCACGAGTGGTTCATCGCCGGGGAATTTCTGGCTGACGCCCGAGGGGTGATGACACTCGCTGCCCGCAACGACGTCCTCGCAGGGTGTGCCGTGCAGATCCCACTCGACATTGTCGACAATTGCATCCTTGAACCAGAATGCGATCGTTCGAGCCCGGCCCGCCTGTTTTGACTTATTCTCGCCTTCCTTCGAGGGCTGCGTCGAGCCAAGAAACTCGGCGATGAAGGCGTATTTCGTCCCGACTGCGTCGGCCAGATGACGCACAAGCGTCTGAAAGAACGCCTCGCCGGCGGTTCCGGCCGTGCCCTCGACGATAGCGCGCAGGGCGGTCAGTTCCTTTGTGTCGATCAGCAACTCGTGGGATGTGTCCACCGCGAGATTGTACCCCGGCAGACCCATGAATCGAGAGTGCAATCCCCGAGAATACTCACGATCGGTCAGGCGTGGAACTTCCAAGCCTGTTCAACAGATGATCTCCCACGCGAAGGGCATTGGCCATGATGGTCAGCGCCGGGTTCACGGCGCCGCTGGACGGGAAAAAGCTGGCGTCGACGATGTAGAGATTATCCAATTCGTGGGCCTTGCAGTTCGTGTCAAGCGCGGATGACTTCGGGTCGCGTCCGAATCGAATCGTTCCACATTGATGCGCCACACCAGCCAGCGGAATTCGCTGCCCGACCCAGAGCGAGCGCGTGAGCAATCCCTGATGGCAGTCGTGACCATGAACCCCGCACTTGGAGGTCTGCTTCATCAGGTCCTTGAGCTTTGCAATCAGACGCTTGTGGCCCTCCTCGTTGTTGGGCGTGTAGCCGAGGACCAGGTTGCCCTGCGCATCGATCGTGACGCGATTGTCAGGATCGGGCAGGTCTTCGCTGGTCAACCAGAAGTCGAGGGAGTGTCGCGCCATTTTGTCGAGCGTCCAGCCAGGAACCAACGCGGGCGCGCCGGCCCGAAGCGTGTCTCCGTCAAGCTTTCCGACGAAGGAGATGTGACCCATCGGGAAATCCCATTCGCTGGACGGGCCGTAGAAGTCGTTGATGGCCAGCGTCTTCTGGAAGACCGTGGGATTCGGGCACTTTGAGAGAGCCATCTGGATCGAATTGATGTGGCCCATGTAGTGTCGTCCCACGACGTCGGAGGCGTTCGCCAGGCCATTGGGGTGCTTTTGGTTGCGCGAGCGCAGCAGCAGTGCAGCCGAGTTGATTGCACCACAGGACAGGACCACGATGTCGCCGCGGTAGCGCTCCTCCGTGGCTCCCCGACTCACCACGACTTCGGTCACTTCCCGGCCCGATGCGCTGGGTTCCAATCGCTGAACCATCGCGCCCGTCACCAGTGTGACGTTGGGATGCGCCAGGGCCGGGTCAACACCGCAAACCTGGGCATCCGCCTTGGCATGAACGAGACAGGGATGTCCATCGCAGGTTTCGCAGCGGATGCACTTGCTGGTGCGCGGATTCTTCTCGTCGAGCATGATGCCGAGGGGCACGTGAAACGGCTTCAGCCCGAGGGCAACGAGGTCGTCGTGCAAATGCTGAATGCGCGGTTCGTGGCTCACCGGCGGATGCGGATAAGGTTCTCGCGAGGGCGGCTCGGTCGGGTCTTCCCCGCGCAGACCGTGAACGTGGTACATCCGCTCGGCGGCCGTGTAATAAGGCTCTATGTCTTCGTAAGCGATGGGCCAGGCGGGTGAGGTCCCACCGTGATGGCGAATCTCGTCGAAGTCGCTCTTGCGCAGGCGAAAGAGGGCCGCGCCGTAGAATTTGGTGTTGCCACCGACGTAATAATTGGTGTGCGGATGAAGTTCTCGACCGGCGCTGTCGCGCCAGATTTCCTTTGTGTTGTACTTCCCCTCGACGTTGACGGCCCGCGTGTTCCAGTTGTCTTTCTCACGCGGAACATACTCGCCGCGCTCAAGAAGGAGAATTTGCTTTCCCGACGGGGCCAGCTTGGCAGCGAGCGTGCCGCCGCCGGCGCCAGTGCCGATGATGATGATGTCGTAGCGCTGCGCCATATTCCGGCTCCACAAGGGGCATTCCGTACAACTGATAATGGTCCTTCGAGCCTGGCTTTCAGCCGCCTGCCTCAAAGCCCGGATAGAGCGTCATGCCGCCATCCACAAACAGACTGGCGCCTGTGATGTAATCAGCCTCGTCTGACGCGAGCCAGACTGCGAGCCGGGCGATATCCTCGACCTCTCCAATACGCTTATAGGGAATGAGTTTCATCAACTCCGCATACGCGGCCGGCGTAGCCCAGGCCGGCATGTTGATCGGCGTCCGAATCGCGCCCGGGCAGATGCTGTTCACGCGAATGCGCCATGGTGCGACTTCCTGGGCGATGGACTTCATGAGCTGAAACACGCCGCCCTTCGAGGCCGCGTAGTTCACGTGTCCGGCCCAGGGGATTACTTCATGCACACTGCTGACGCAGATGATCTTGCCTGCGGCGCAGGACACGTCCTTCTGAACGCCGCGACGCTTGAACTCTCGCACGGCCTCACGGGCGCAGAGAAACTGGCCTGTCAGATTGACGCTGATGACCTTGTTCCACTGTGCCAGCGTCATCTCTTCAATCGGCGCGTCCTGCTGCAAGCCGGCGTTGTTGACGAGAATATCGATGGTCCCGAACTCGTCGCGTAAGCGTCGAAACATGTCGGCGACTTGCACTTCATCGGAAACATCGGCCCGATACGCTATGGCACGACCGCGATTGGTGCAGCCGCAGTGCGTCGCTTCATCCACGACGGCGCGGGCCGAAGCCTCATCGCCGACGAAGTTGATCATCACGTCGGCTCCGGCGGCGCAAAGCGCGATTGCGATGCCGCGACCGATCCCTGAACTGGCGCCGGTGACGAGCGCTTTCTGGCCCTTCAGAACAGGCCGAGCCTCGCACTCAGGCATGACGACCTTTGGTAGCTGATCGGGAGTCAAATTGCGAATGAGGCTGCTGCTCATCGGCGTGGATGTTGGCGCAATCATCGTTGAAGGTCCTTGGCGTAATGCATCGGTGTCATCGGGAATTGGATGCGGTCGCAACCTGAAGGGTTTCACCTGCATGGGCGGATCTGAGTTTCTCGCCCGGGCAATGAGCGACCTTGGTGGAAGACTTTCCGGGCCTGGCCAGAAGCTTCGCAATGAGGCCTGTCCAGCCGCATTGATGGGATGCACCGACTCCGCGTCCGGTATCGCCGTCAAAATACTCGTGAAACAACGGGTAGTCTCTGAAGTGCGGGTCGTGTTGAAGACGCTCGTATCGGGCCGCGTCGGCTCCCGATGATGGGGATTGGGCGACCGGTCGGCGTCCGTCGCTCTCGCGCAGGAATATGCATGACAAGCGCCTGGATAATTCGGCGGCGACGTCGCCGACGCTCATCGTGTTTCCCGATCTTGTCGGGCACTCAACTTGGAATTCATCGCCGTAGTAGTGGTGAAACTTCTGGAGCGATTCGATCAGGAGGTAATTCACCGGGAACCAAATCGGTCCGCGCCAATTGGAATTGCCGCCGAACGCACCGGAGTCGGATTCGCCGGGCTGGTACCGAACGCCCAGCGTGTGGCCGTCGAGGCGCAATTCGTACGGCCAGTCCCGATGGGCACGGGAAACAGCACGCACGCCGAAGTCGGACAGGAACTCGTCTTCGTCCAGCATTCGTCTGAGCAATGCCTTCATGCGGTGCCCGCGAAGCAGCGACAACAATCGGCGCTGGCCCTTGCCCGGCACGTCCCAGTGCGAAACCAATGCCGCCAGATCTGGACGGTAATTCAGGAACCATTCGAGCCGCCGCTTAAACTCTGGCAAGCGATCAAGAAGCTCCGGCTCAAGCGTCTCGACCGCAAAAAGCGGGATCAGCCCGACCATCGAACGCACCTTCAGCGGTACCGTCCGGCCGTCGGGCAGGTTGAGCACATCGTAGTAGAATTGATCGTGTTCACACCACAGGCCGACACCGCCTTCCGCACACATGTCCTTCGTTCCGATTTTGTTCATCGCCTCGGCGATGTGCAGAAAGTGCTCGAAGAACTTTGTCGCGATGTCCTCGTAGACCCGGTTGTGCAGCGCCAACTCCAATGCGATGCGCATCAGATTCAAACAGTACATCGCCATCCAGCTTGTGCCATCGGCCTGATTGATGAAGCCGCCGGTCGGCAGCGGCGCACTGCGATCGAAGACGCCAATGTTGTCGAGGCCGAGAAAGCCGCCCTGAAAAATGTTGCGGCCCTGAGCATCCTTGCGATTCACCCACCAGGTGAAATTGAGCATGAGTTTATGAAACACGCGCTCCAGAAAGGCCAGGTCACCGGCATACTCCGGCTGACCGTCCAGCCGCTGCTGCTTGCGGTCGATCTGAAACACGCGCCAGGTCGCCCACGCATGAACGGGCGGATTCACGTCGCCGAAGGCCCACTCGTACGCGGGCAATTGGCCGTTTGGGTGCATGTACCACTCGCGCGTCAGCAGCACGAGTTGATCCTTCGCGAATTCCGGGTCGATCATCGCAAAGGGAATCATGTGAAACGCCAGATCCCACGCGGCGTACCACGGGTATTCCCACTTGTCGGGCATCGAGATGACGTCGGCGTTGTTCAGATGTTCCCAGTCGCGATTGCGACCGAAGTGACGCTGCATCGGCGGATGCGGTTGAGCCGCGTCGCCTTTCAGCCATTCAGGCACGTCGAAGTAATAGAACTGCTTGTTCCAGATCATGCCGGCGAAGGCCTGGCGCTGGACAAGGCGTGCGTCGGCATCGTCCATGTTGACCTGCAAGTCAGAAAAGAAATCGTCGGCCTCTTGTCGTCGGCTTGCCAGAATTGAATCGAAGTCTTGAAATGGCATACTTGAGCCGGCGGTCGTCAATCGAAGCCGAAACCGCGATACGCCACCCGCCGGGATTGTCACCCGATGCAAGGCCGCGGCCTTCGTTCCAGTATTGATTGGATTGATGGCCTGTGCGTTTCCATTGACGACGAACTCGTGAAATGCGTCTTTCGGATACTGTGTGTCACCGGATGAACCAAACAGCCGCTTCGTATTGGTTTCGTTGTCACAGAAGAGCCATTCCGCGGCACTTTCGGCATGGAGTCGGTAGTTGCCCAAGGTTGGATTCCGAGCAACGACGGCGTTATTTTCCAGGGTGAGCGACGGCTTGAGCGACTTTCCATCCCAGGACCATGTGTTGCGAAACCACAACTGAGGTAACACATGAATCGCGGCCTCGTCGGGCCCGCGGTTGTGGATCGTGACGAGCATGAGGATGTCATCAGGCCCGGCCTTGGCGTATTCGACAAACACGTCGAAATAGCGGTCATCATCGAAGACGCCCGTATCGAGCAGTTCGAACTCCGGCTTGACCTTCCCGCGCCGGCGGTTCTCATCGACGAGCTGCGCATAAGGAAACGCCGCCTGCGGATACTTGTAGAGCATTTTCAAATAGGAATGCGACGGCGTGGCGTCGAGGTAGTAGTAAAGCTCCTTCACATCTTCGCCGTGGTTGCCCTCATTGTTGGTCAGTCCAAAAAGTCGCTCTTTCAAAATTGGGTCGCGGCCATTCCACAGCGCCAGTCCCAGGCAGAGTCGCTGCTGGTCGTCACTGAATCCCGCAATGCCGTCTTCACCCCAGCGGTACGCCCGGCTGCGGGCATGATCGTGCGGGAGGTAGTCCCACGCCGCTCCCTCGGCGCTGTAATCCTCGCGGACCGTGCCCCATTGGCGCTCGCTGAGGTAGGGACCCCACTTGCGCCAGTGTGTATGTCCGTTGCGAACTTCATCAAGACGCTGCGATTCAGCCTTGCACTGCATTTTCGCTCCTCGGCTGTTGCAATGAACCCTGGTGCGGTATTTCTTCGATGCGACAGTTTGGGCGCGGTTACTCGCTGTCAGATCCACGCGGACCATTTGGATGTCCCGATTGGAACCGTGATCACGTAACCGACCGCTAGCATTTGGCATCCAACCCCTCGAGGCCCCATGACCTGTCGCGAGATCGCAGATTTCCTGATGCAGTACCTCGACGGCGAATTGCCGCGGCGGCAGCGTGCCACATTCGAATTGCACCTTGCAAACTGTCCCGCATGCCGGGTGTATGTGGAGTCCTACGAACGGACGGTGACGCTCGCGCGATCATCGAAATCTGCGGCTGACGTTTCGATTACCGAAAGCATGCCCGACGAGCTGGTCCGCCTGATCCTGGAGAGTCGCTCGCGCAATTCCTGATCCGAACTCCCCATCGCGTACGGCCAATTTCGCAACAATGCTCAACGCGCTTTTTTATCATTGGCCGGAATACCTGATGGAGGCGGGGCTACTGGGCTGTTTCATGCTGTCGGCCTGCGCGTTTGGAACATTGCTTGGGCACCCGGATTCGCCGGTACTTCGGCACATTCAAAGCCCCTTTGTTCGCCGAATGATCATGGGTGTCGCCATGGGGCTGACGGCCGTCGTGCTCATCTATTCGCCGTGGGGGCAACAATCGGGCGCGCACATGAACCCCGCGACCACGTTAACGTTTTTCCTGCGTCGAAAGGTCGCGGCTTGGGACGCACTCTTCTACATCGCGGCGCAATTCGCAGGTGGCGTTGCCGGTGTTTCCCTTGCGCGAGTCCTGTTGAAAGACAGGCTGCGTCACGCCGCCATCAATCACGTCGTGACAGTGCCGGGTCGGTACGGCGTGACCGTGGCGTGGGCCGCGGAGTTGGCGATCTCTTTCGGCATGATGTTTGTTGTTCTCTACGTCAGCAACGACGCCGCGATGGCCCCGTTCACCGCGCTCTTCGCGGGTGTGCTCGTCGCTTTGTACATTACATTCGAAGCGCCATTGTCCGGTATGAGCCTCAATCCGGCGCGAACCTTTGGGTCCGCGCTGGTGGCACGCCATTGGAAGTCGATTTGGATTTACCTGACCGCGCCAGTCGTCGGAATGCTCATGGCGTCGGCGGTGTATGCGACGTTACCAACCCATCACCGCGTTTATTGCGCGAAACTCGACCATTGCAACAGTCGGCGCTGCATTTTTCGGTGTCAATTCGACCAGATGAAGCTCGGGCAGGCTAACGACAAACCCTAAGTCCACCGGGTGGGCGTAACCGGCAGGCATGGGCCGCATCCTAATCAGCATGGATGCCGTGAACAGAACCCCGCTCGCACGTCATCGATCCAACCAGACCGCCTTTTTGGTATGCGCCCTGCTCGGCTTCCATGGGGCACCGGCATTCGCGCAGACAGCGTCAAGGTCGGTTGATGCTGTTGGTGCGATCGGCATGACGGTGGGCGATCTGGATCGCTCGACAACCTTCTTTACTGACGTCCTGATGTTTGAAAAGGTCGCGGAGACGAAGCTGGCCGGTGACGAGTTCGCGCGACTCCAGCACCTGCCGTCGGCCAAGGCCCGCGTCGCGAAGCTCCAATTGGGCAATGAGTTCGTTGAGCTGACGGAGTATGCATCGCCGAAAGGGCGAGAGTTTCCATCTGACTCGCGCAGCAACGATCTCTGGTTCCAGCACATCGCGATCATTGTCAGCGACATGGACAAGGCCTACGGGCGACTACAAGAAAAAAACGTGCGCCCAGCCTCCGCGAAGGGACCGCAAACGTTGCCGGCCTGGAACAAAAACGCCGCAGGCATCAAGGCGTTTTACTTTCGCGATCCTGACGGACACTACATGGAGTTGCTTGAATTCCCTTCCGACAAGGGAGACCCGAGGTGGCACCGCAAGTCCGACAGGCTGTTTCTGGGGATTGATCACACTGCCATCGTGGTGAGCGACACTGATGCGAGCCTGCGGTTCTATCGCGACGCGCTTGGATTCAATGTCGTTGGCGGAAGCGAGAACCATGGACCAGAGCAGCAGGCGCTCAACAACGTGCCCGGCGCGCACCTGCGGATCACGACGCTGCGCGCCAGGGCCGGCCCCGCGATCGAGTTCCTTGAGTACCTCAATCCGCGTGACGGTCGCCCCTATCCGACCAATGCTGAGTCGAACGACCTGCTGCATTGGCAAACGACGCTTCTCGTAAGGGATGCTGCCGGTGTCGCCAGCAAACTGCGTGCGGGTAAGGCGCGGTTCCACGCCGATCCCACGCTCTCATCGGAGAAAAGAAGCTCTGCCGACAATAAGGCGTTCATCGTCCGCGACCCGGACGGCCATGCGTTAAAGATCATCGAGGAGTAGACAATGAGCGCCTCCAAGCATGACGCGTTGGCGTTTTCTCACCCGTCAAAGACGCCTGCGATTTCGCGAGTTACGAGACCTGCATCAACTTCTGCCATCGCCATTCCCGGTCCATTCGCAGTTTCTCCAACGCTGATTCCTACGCTACCACAGCCGGTAAACCGGGCGCTGCGCTTTCTGGCTGAGCGAGCCCTCGCCTTTCCCACGCTCAACTCCATTTACGAATCGATGCATGGGCACGGCGATCGTTCGTCGTTCTGCGAGCAAACACTTCGCGCACTCGGCGTACGCATTGACCTCGCACCGGATGACTTGAAACGCATCCCCAAAGACGGCCCCTTGATCGTCGTGGCGAATCATCCATTTGGCGGTCTGGATGGCCTCGTGCTTACGGCCCTGCTTCAGCGCGTTCGGCCGGATGTACGGGTGCTGGCCAATTACTTGCTGAGTCAGGTTCCGGAGTTGAAACAGACCTGTTTTTTCGTCGATCCCTTCGGCGGCCCGGCGGCAACCGTCCGAAATCATGGATCGATGAAGTTCGCATTGCGCTGGGTGCGAGATGGCGGCGTCCTGGGCTTATTTCCTGCCGGCGAAGTATCCGCTTTTTCGCTTCGGCGCGGCTGCGTCACAGACCCTCAATGGAGTGACTCCCTCGCACGACTCGTGATGCATACGAAGGCCACGGTGTTGCCTGTCTACTTTGAGGGACGGAACAGCCGGCTGTTTCAACTTGCCGGCCTGGTTCATCCGCGCTTGCGGACGGCGCTTCTACCGCGCGAGTTGCTGCGGCGGCGCGGCCAGTCGGTGAGGGTCGCAATAGGCACTTCCATTCCGTTCGAACGACTGACGCGAGTCGTTGAAATCGGCGCCGAATCGCGTGTGTCGCGTGGTGTATCCTCGCAGCTGACCGAGTACCTGCGCGTCCGCACGTACATTCTGAAGGGTCGAGGGGCGTCGCGATCACACGCAGGTCTACCCAGCCCGGGCAAGGCCGTCGAGCAACGACCGATCGTAAGTGCATTGCCGTTGGCGATCGTCGCCAGTGAGGTGGAGTCGATCCCGACCGCGCAGCAACTGTGCGCAAGCGGGCAGTTTCGTGTGTTCCATGGCAGCGCGGCCCAACTTCCGAACGTGCTGCGGGAGATTGGACGCTTGCGTGAATCGACGTTTCGCCTTGTGGGGGAGGGTACCGGCCGCGAGATCGACCTGGACCGTTTCGACGAACACTACCTGCATCTCTTCGTATGGAACACCGAAAGCCGTCAGATTGTCGGCGCTTATCGCATGGGACAGACCGACGTGTTGCTTAAGCGGTTTGGCGCGGACGGCCTGTACACGAGCACGCTGTTCAACTATCGGCCGCGTTTGCTGGAACAACTGACGCCGGGCCTTGAGCTGGGCCGGTCATTCGTCATACCTGACTACCAGCGGAACTTCTCGCCACTTCTTCTGCTTTGGAAGGGCATCGGGCGGTTCGTTGCATTGCACCCGCGATACCGCCGGCTCTTCGGGGCCGTCAGCATCAGCGACGATTTTCAATCGATGACGAAACAGCTCTTGATGGCGTTCCTGAAGGCCAACAGCTTTGATCATGAACTGGCCTCGCTGGTACGGCCGAAGAAGCCGCCGAAGGTGCAACGCTTCCGCGACGCCGAGCCGCGCTGTTTGGCGACGATGGTGAACGATGTCGCCGACGTCGAAGAGCTGGTCAGCGAGATTGAGTCGAATCGCCGAAATGTCCCCGTGCTGTTGCGGCAGTATCTGAAACTCAACGCGAAACTACTGGGATTCAACATCGACCCGGACTTCGGCGACGTGCTCGACGGGCTTGTCATGGTAGACTTGGCAAAGGTCGATCGAACGATCTTGAATCGTTACCTGGGAATGGATAACGTCGCGGAGTTTCTCGCATTCCAGGTTGATTAATCTGCAACGAGGCGATCCTTTCGTCTGCGATAAAAACACCGCGCGTCTGCTATTACCTGTACAAGCGACGAGGATTGTTGACCCCGACGCCGATTTCGATTCCCGATTTTGAATAGCATGGACCACTGCCGAAATAGCACGCTGTAGGCGTGAATGAGTGACCACGACGGATCATACAAATTCGTCGACTCCGACGTGACGCCGTTGAGTTCAACGATGGCGAAACCGCGCCCGGCCCTGAACTCGTTTACGTCGTTGTATCGAACATCGAAGCGACCGAAGTAGAAGCCGTCGAACCGGCGGGCGATGGCGTCGATGGCATCCTCAAGCTCTTGCGTCATGAGATGGGCTCCATCGCGAAACAGCGCACCCTGGCAGTGATTGCCGGTGATCGTCAGCGGCAGGGGTTCGTTCAACTGAAGCACGGTCTCCGCCTGTCCGTTTCTGCGGGCAAGAAAAGTAGCGGCCTGCATGCGAAATCGCGGGTGGCGCCAGATGAGTGATTCGACCGTCGAGACGCCGTCGCCGATCAGCACGGGAAACTGCTTGTCCGTGATAGAAAAGATGCGTCCCCGCGCTTCGCCTGGCATTCGATAATAGAAAACACCGGCTTCAAAGGGGCCCGGATGGTATGTCTGAACGAGGACGGCTTGCGGATGCGCTTCGAAATATCGCGTGGTGGCATCGATATCCTGCGCCCGTCGCACGCCGGCACCCCGCTGTCCGGCATCCGGCTTGAGGATCAGTGGAAACTGCCAACCGCGCTCGGCGATCGTCTGTGTCAACTGCGCAACGCGCAGCTCCAACGGGCCGGGTTTAATCAAGGCACTCGGAATGATCCACTCCGCGGGCAACCTCGACAGAATGTCGAACTTGGACTCGCCGACAATGCCGCCATGCGGCACGATGCCGGGATTAGCCGCGGTCAGGGTCATCAGTCCGCGATAGCGCACCGCGAGGTAGGCAATCCACGGAATCAGCGGAATATAAAAAATCCACGCGGGCCAGAACTCCCATCGCCACAATCGGGAAACGCACGCCAGGATTTTGGCGCGTCCGATCCGCGACATGCACTGCTGCAGGATACGCATCGTCAGCCAGAGTACGACCAAGGTCGCAGCGATCGGCGCCCATCCGGCCCCGAGGACCCGCTGCATAGGCGTGACGACGGCATTCCCCAGCGATGCAACCAGTAATATCAAGAGCGGCGTCCATAACAGTGCCGCCAAAAATGCCCACAGCGCGAACCGACCTGCGCGGCGGCCGAGCATTCCGGCCGCGATGTATACCGGCAGGCGCGTTCCCGGCAGGAACCGTGCAGCAAGCACCGCCGACATGCCGCGCCGGTCGAACCACTGACCCCATTCATCCACGCGCGTTTCCGGCAGTCGCCTGCGAACCCAACTCCACTCGAGCGCTCGCCGTCCAAACACGCGACCGACCAGCCAAAGCCCTAAATCACCCAGAAAAATGCCGGCCGTGCAGGCTCCCAGGCCCACGGCCCAGTTGAATTGTCCCGCTCGGACCAGCAGCCCCGTGCCGATGCAGGTGGCATCCTCCGAGACACACGTCGCGGCAATGAGCGAAGCCGCTTGCAGCCAATGATCGATTCCCCCAGGGGTCATATGCGCGCCCTCAACCTTATCAATGCGACCGGCACAAGAGGTCTTGCGCGGTCGGGGGCGTCAGGGACATAGGTGAGGGCAACCCGGTCCGGCTCGATCTCGATCACGGTGTGGCTGACCGTCCGCGCCTCGCTGCGCTCCATGCACACGCTTACGTGCCTGCGATCGGGCCATGAATGTCGATGATACGCGTCTTGCGCCGTGGGCCAGTCATCGTCAGTGGTGAACATTTGCTCAAACAGTTCGCGGCGCGGGCTTTCGACGAGGGCGTCGCCCAGGCCCGAAGAAGTGAAGAGTATGGGGCGGCCACCCATGATTGACCGCTCGATCCGTAGCCTTTGTCCGTCGCTGTAGACGTCGGCAATATGAGTGTCGTCGACAACCACCAGTCGGAAGGGAGCGTACTGACTCGGGTCAATGTCGGCGCTCAATTCAATCGCTTCGTCAAGAGCCTCTGACACCATCAGTCTTGGAATGAGTGTGCCGCGACTCGTCATGCCGCGACCGCTTGCCGCCGGGTTGAGACCGAGATTGACATTCAACAGCGTGGCGGCGATGCCCGTGTTGTTCACGGCGATCCATGTTCCATCCGAAACCGGGTCAATCGGCATGATTGCCTTACGCGTACCATATGCGTGAAAAACGGGCGGAAGCGCCGCCGGCCGCCCTCGCAATTCGTCGCGGTTGCAAGCCAGTCGAATTCCACGCGGTTGCGCGATCGCGCCAACGCCCACGGACTCTTGCGCGACAGTGCTTACCGGGATGATGGTGACCGTGCACATTCAGACTGGTCCAGATGGGCAATGGTTGCCGGCGCATATCCGAATCGATCCGGTATGGGAATGCCGAGCGTCCTGCACATTGCGGCGACCAGGGCGTTGTGATGCACCGTGTGGCTCAGGACGAACGCAAGTTCGCGCCCCAGTGACGATCGCGTCTCGATCGACGTGCCGTCTCCCGCAATGATCGACGGCACACGAACTGTTTTCGTCAGCACCGACTCGTCGAGTGCTTCAATTTGAACGCGGAGTCGTCGAATCGCGCCCAAGGCTGCGATCCGATCCGTCTCAACGGACGTGCCGCGCTGTCGATCGTCGTAGTCCACAACTCCCGTCAGCGCACCAGCACAGAGCGCCTCGAAGTGATCGAGACAGTGCCGAACGTGGCCGCCCAGGCTGCTCGGAATCACGCCCACCGGCTTTCGGGTGTATTGCGCGTCCGACGTGACGACCAGCAAATCCGCCAGTTGTTGAAGCGAAACGGCCAGTACGGCTAACGGATTGGCTGTGCGATTGATGAGAGCACTACTTCGCTGAACCAGTGTCGTATTCATCTCAACCTCGTGTCCGTGCGACAGTTCGAACGATCGCGGCCACTTCACACCGACGGATCCACAGGACTCCCAGGCTGGAAACGAAGACCACCAGTGCCAGTGCGAGCAACAATCCGCCGTCGTCTTTCACGACAATTCCCAACTTAGTCAAATGACTCACGATCGCGCCGCTGATGACGCCGAGCGACAGCAATGCGCCGACCGGAACGGTGCGCGGCACGAGCAGCAGCACGCACGCAAACAGTTCAACGATGCCGGAGCCGATGCGTCCCCACGGCTCCAGGCCAAGCGTGGTGAAAATGTAAACTGACTCCTCCGCAGCCGTGAATTTGAAGAAGAGCGTCTGCGCCAGAATCGCTGCCGTTACCACCTGCAGGAGCCAACTGAGCCGCGTAAGCCCTCGTGGAATGGATTGTGTGGATTCCGTTGCGGTCATCGTTTGACCGTCGCCTGCCATGGAGGGTGCCTGACTTGCCTGCATCGGTCACTTCCTTTCAATCGCATCGGTGGGCGCGATTCTGCGCCATTGCTCATTCGCGCGGGCGGTCAGCTTCTTCTCGTCTTTGTTCCAGTCTTTGCGCGCGTCTCCGAGCCAGCCCTTGTAGAACAGAAAGAGTCTGCCGTCAGTCACCTTGAAATTCTCGGGATCGACTTCGACTTTGCGGCCGTCGGCCATCGCGGTGGCGCACCATCCGCCATAGGCGGGCACATATTTCCCGGGATTGTCGGCGAACTTGCGTTGGTTCTGTTTGCTCTCGAATCGATAGGCAACGCCACGATATCGACTGGTCAGTTCCGGCTTCCCCGGTCGCGCCTGTCCGGCATCGATGTACGCAACCGGATCGAATCCGCCCAGCGCCATGGCGCGATCGGACAGGTTGTATTCCGCGATTGCCGCGTTCTTCGAGAGTTCGGCGATCTTCGCGGCCAGTTGATCGAATGGAAGCCGGTCCGTGTTGTCCTTTCCGACATATCGGAAAGCCTCGCGGCCCTCCGGACCGAGTAGAACGAGCGCTGGGAAGTGCACAGTCTGCCCGTGAAACGCATATCCATCAGGAATCCTGAATTCATCCGCGAGCTTGGCATCGGGATCTCGATAAATCGTCGCGTCGACGCCGGCCTGCTTGAGCTTCTCCGACCAGGCCTTGACTTCTTCTTCGGAGTCCGGCTTCAGAAAAATGTGCGTGACGCCGGCAACATCGGGCGCGCGGCGCACGATATCCGCGACGTATCGCTGGCAATACGGGCAATCCGTCTTGAGAAGAAAGTGCAGCGCTACGAACGTGCCGCGCGCCTCGGAGAGTCGAAACGACTTGTCGCTGGAGGTGACCGCGAAATCAGCGGGCGCGGCGCTCAAGGCTGCCACGCTTGCGATTGAAGTCGCGACGAGCGCAGGCATGAAAGCGAAACGGACGATGGACATCGAGTGGGCCCTTCAGTGCGATAATCAATGAACATTCCGCCGGGCAACCAAACCCTTGGCGGATGTTCAGAACTTGGATGCGGGCTTGGTCAGGCGGTTACAGCCGGTTACGGGAACGAGCATCAAAGACGGCGGATGTCAGCCGGATTGATTCTGAGCACGAGAAGGTCGTCGCGCCGCTCCAGCTCGCCGGTGACTTGAACGGCGTCTGCGACGAACGGCAATATGCGATCGTCGAGGGCCCGGCCATTGGGGTCCGTCAGCAGGTAGTAGTTGCGTTTTCCGGCTGCATTCCGAGTCACGAACATTGGTGGAATGCCGCCGGCGATGCAAAGCGTTGCGCATTCCTTGTGGGCCTTGCCCTCGCCCGGTTTCATCGCGCCGGAGTAGCACTTGGGGTCGATGATCTCCCCCTGCAATGTAACTGATCCCATCGCGACGACATGGGGGGCCGCCAGTCGTGCCGCATCTGGCGACGGCGTCGCATCTTCGGCTTTCGCGGCGTCCGTTTCAGATAATTCGAGCAATCGCCGACCATCGCGTTCCAGTATCGTGCCACGCACCCTGGCAATTCGTCCATCCAATCCGGCGACGCGTTCGCCACCGCCATGCTTGCCTTCGGACACCAGAAGCACCGTCTCAATGGATTGGACGGCGTCTCCGTGCTGCGTGGACAAGATGCGAATATGGGGGTACGGATATGTGGACAGGCGCCCCACCAGGGACTCTGCGTCGTCATGCCACACGCCATCGCCGGGATTGTTTTGCGACCGCGACAGGGACCACGCTGTGGCCAGCGCTGCCGCAATCAGCATGGGTGCCGTCCAACGTATGAAACGGTTCAACCCCGTCGGCATGCGCAGGTATCCCACGTAAAAGTCATTTGTCTCAGACATGCACGGTCTCCTCAATGCGAGCCGGATCGACGGCTGTCCCCGGCGTGAGCGCTGTCGGATCGACCTGGATTCGTCCGGCAATCACGCGCACGCGATAGGTCACGATTTTCTCGGTAAAAGGCGGCGGAGATTGACCGTCGGCCGATCGGTACTGCCAGCCATGCCACGGGCATGTGATGCAGCCGTCGATGATCCGGCCTTCGCCGAGCGGGCCACCCTGGTGTGCACAGACATTCGTCGTTGCCGAGATGCAACCGCGGTGGCGAAACAGGGCGATACGTTCGCCCCCGTTTACGGAGACGGTCGATCCATGCTCGTCGGCGATGTCATCGACCGAACCGACATCCACCCAAGGCTCGCCGTTGATCCTTGTGCGATGTGATTCGTGTTGATCGCGTCGATGTTCGCGTGTGCCTGCCAGGATGTGGAGGCCGGCGACCATCGTGACACCTGTCGCGACCAGTGCCGCAAGCCAGGGGCTGCGTTGTGCCTGGAGTATTCCCAACGCAACGTGCATGACCACCAGGCCGTAAGCGGGATAGACGAGCATGTGCAATCGCTTCCACGCCGATGCGCCGAGATTCCTGAGCCAGAAATCGTGGCTGGTCGAAGCCATAAGAAACAGGATGGAAAGCGCGATCGCGCCCAGAATCTGGAATGGAAATGCTGTGAGCGAACCATAATTCGTATTGCTGGTCAGGAGTGACACAAACGGATTCAGGATGCCAAAGCCATGATAGAAACCGATTGCCACAACACCATGCGCGAGCGCTACCAGGAAGGTGGCGACGCCGAGATGTCGTCGGTTGTAGAGAAGTGGAAGAAACCGTCGGTCGAGCCGAGCCAGGGGACCGATGCAGAGGATGATGTGCAGCAGCAGATACGCACAGGTGCCCAGGGCCCGCATTACTAGGATTTCTGGGCTGATTGCATTTTGACCTGTGTACAGCGTCCGGCCGGCGAGAAAGAACACGACCAGGTAGCAGGCAACCCCGCTGGCAACCAGCCCATCATAGATGCGCTTGTGGCGATTCCACTGGACGGCGACGTAGCCTACGCTCACGGATCTCTCCCATTCATGGTCACTTGGGTGCCGATGGCCGAGCGATCGGGGTGCCTGAGAACAGGTTGGATTTCGGTCTGTGCGGGGGCCGGCGGACGGTCGATCAATGCCACGAGGAGTCCGATCGCAATCAAGGGTCCAAGTATCAACCAGAAACGGATGTGCCAGCGCCGCAACGACCGCGTCATGATTCGTCTCTTGTCAACACGGCTCGACGCCAGCGGTGCGCCAGCATCGGCCAAAACGCGATCGCTCCTGGCAGAATCAGTAGTCGAAACATCGCAGGGGCACCGTGCGCCGATGGGTCGATTTGATCAGCGCCTCGCCAGGCAAAAGCGACACCGAACATCACGCCGATGCTCAGGTATAGCCACAATATGAGCAAGATCAGGAAAGCCATTCGTGGACCTCGAAGCGTGTAGACGTCGCGACGAATGGTCGCCGTAATTCGGCCATTGCCTCACCGGCAAAGTGACTCGGCGAGTCCTCATCTTGAGGTCAAGCTGAGGCACAACCGTATGCTATTCCGGGCAATGCGATTCGACACACTCGCATGTATGTCCCGTTGGATGCACCAGCGCGTCTGTGGTTACATGCTCAGATCAAGGAGACACGGGCAACGCTTGGACACTCGACCTGCGCTATGAGGGTTCGTGCCGCGTGAACGGCGCCTGCTCGCCGATTTCACCCGATTCGTGCGCGACGCTGAGCGGCGTGTTCGGCGGCGTCGGTACGGACTGCGACGGTGTGACCTGCGAGCCGGCCTGTTGCCCCGGCGATCTCAACAGCAACCATGAGATCAACGGCCTGGATGTTCAGGGACTCGTCGACGGCTTGCTGCAAGGCGCGGTTTGTGCCTAACAGGGTCTCTCAATTCTCACGTGAGGCGCGGATTTGGGAGAAGGCTCCATAGAGTCGAGTGACATGCCGGCAGGGGGATGCACAAGGGCCAAGTCCACCAATCATGAAGATTCAATTTGGGTGGAGATTCTGTGTGGGCCGTGCTGCCACCATTCGACATCAACGGAAATGTGGGCCGGACTGCCACCATTCGACATCAACGGAAATGGAATGCCAGCATGAACGTCGTTTTGCTTTCGCGTCAGTCTTGCCGGACCTGCATGACGTGCTCGGAAATGCGGATTTGCGTATCGCAGATATCACGGCTGCGATCGTTGGTCGGATGCAATAATGGACGCAAATGAAATTAGCGTCGCTCCTCGAGATTCTGTAAGCGACCGTCCAGACGTGGTTTAGAACAGCGGGCGATGGGATTCGAACCCACGACGTCCAGCTTGGGAAGCTGGCATTCTACCATTGAATTACGCCCGCAAGCTATTACCCACGCAATTATCAAGGCTTACGCCCTCTCGTCAAGTCTGTTCGCTACCTTTCGATACGGCGTAAGTCCTTTCGGCGACATCTCGCTACACACGAACCGCCAGCATACCGCCAGATTATTGGCTCGGAGATTCCATCTGCTGGAATTGGACGACTTTGGTTGTGAACAGAGTTGCTACACCTTGCATTAGGCCGCAGTAGGTGGTGGTGACAGGCCAAAGTCGATTCTGCTGGCCTCAGCGACCATCCGGGCATCGTCGTTCTGGGAGTAGTAGGTGCTCATGATGAGTTTGAAATCTGTGTGGCCGAACACCTTGATCATCATCATGGCGTCCATGCCCTGCGATGCCACCGTTGAGGCCCAGTATTTTCTGAGCGAATGGACGACGAAGTGCTTTTTGAAGCCCAGCCCATCGCAGATTTCACGGAAACGCTTCGAGGCGTTGCTTGGATTGAGTTGTGTCCCACGACGTGTCTCGAATACCCACAGCTTTTTGCGGCTCATTTCACGGAGCCGATGGAGGATTGGTTCGAGTTGCGGGACGATTGGTACCCGTCGAATGGATGACTTCGTCTTGGGCTGCCAGTAGATTCCGTTCTTACGTCCAGGCCTGACCTGTATCACCTTATTTTCGAGGTCAACATCACCCCATGTCAGGTTTCGAGCCTCACCAAATCGCAGGCCAGTGAGCGACAGTGTCGTGTACAGATCGGTGTAGTCGTTTTGATTGATGCCACGGTAAATAGCACGGCCGGTTTCGCTGCCGTTGTTGGCACGCTTACCGGTTGGAGCGAGCGTGACAGCAGTGGCTCCGAGTATCTGTTTTAGTTCCTCCGCCGTCGGACAGGGCCAACCCGCGATGGCGTCATCATCATCAAGATCCTGATTCTGAATGAGAGGCGTCGCCTGTGGAGCCTTGGCGATGAATTTTCTTTGCGCGGCGTAATCAAGAATTTGACTTATGAAATTCAGGTGAGTATTTGCACTGTCGACGGTCACGCGCTTGCTTTCACTCTCCACGAATCTGGTCAGGGTCGTCGTATCCACTTGATCGATCAATAGTGACTCATATCCTTTGCCAACAAATTCGCCGAATCGACGTATTGCGCCGCTAAGTTTCAATAAACTCCTGGGTCGCAACCGTTTGCATGCGTGGCCCAGGGTTCGTGCTTCTACGTACTCATCGGCGACTGTCTGAAACAGGAGCGGCACGCCCTCAAGGCGACAGCTCTCATGGGCTTGACTCGCTGCCTGTTGATAAACCAGTTGTTCGGCCTGGGAACGATTCTGTTTTCCGGTCGGTGTGATGACCCATTTGTTCGAATGTGCATCCCATCGCTGCCATGACCACGGGCCATTTACGGTATAGCGACAAAGACGACCCATTCCACGGGGTAGTTTGAATGTTTCGCATGGCGCGGCCACTACGGCAGCCCTCGCTTCCATGCGGCGATGGTCTGCTCAACTTTCCAAAGTATCCGCCGACCATTTCGAACCCAGCAATTTGGGAACTTTCCCCGGCGGCGATATTGGGCAAGGGTACGAGGCGATATATCAAGAAGTTGAGCCATCGTTGATTCATTGACGAGGTCTGGACAATCGTCGGGACGACGGGTGTACCGCGTGGCAACGGACACGCCAAGGCTGTTGTATGAATCGATGGCAAGGGCCAAACGGGTGAGTACGCCCAAGAGTAATTGGAAGTCTGCCCGAGTGATTTCGGAGGCGTTATCGCATGGAGGAAAGTGGGATCGGCGCACGTGTCACCACAACGGGTTTCCGTTGATGGCGACCAGCCGCGCTTGTATCAGGCTACGCGAGAGGATCGCTTCGTTGTTGGCGCGTGCAGATTAATCGCCCTCTCGGCTCTACACGCTGAGTTGCTCTTGAACTCAGTACCCGCGCCCGTGCGGTCTGCCGATGTCCGATCTGATTCTATGCAGAGTGTGGAGGCGCGGCAACGGAAAAGCGCCTCGCATAATCACGGATGGCGGTACGTTTCTCTTTCCTAGTTCTTATTCAAGTGTACTTATATACCTGCGTTGATTTGTTTAAGGCACATATACGTCTTACGTCGCAATACTTAGAGCGCCTAACAAAAAGAGTATCGGCGAATAGCCCGTATGGTCGAGATCAAGGGTGGACATGGAGGTCCGCCAATGGCAAGAGCAATACTGGATGACAAACTGTGGAGCCTGATCGAACCCTTGCTTCCGCCGCTC
>JACRIM010000003.1 GCA_016235815.1 Planctomycetota bacterium | reverse complement strand
GACTCTTCCCCCCCAATCCCTTTGTGCGTTTTTCGCGAGGTAAAACGGTTTTTTGCGCTTTTTTGTGGGGGGTGCTTTTTTTCACCCCAATCGTCGCAAAGCGACCACTTCCTCCCCTTCGTGCCGCAGTTTACCCGCCGCGGCGGGTGCCTTCGTGCCTCAGTGCCTCTGTGCCTTCCTTCTGTTCCCTGTTCCCCGTTCCCTGTTCCCCGTTCCCTCAGCGCCTCAAGTCGAAGATCCGCCTTGGCGGGCCTCAGGACTTTTTGCGGCCTTTTGCGGGCTTTTGCACTATTTTGCGGGGGACATTTTCCCATCTCGATTGCCGACGCAAGACCGCCCGCCGCCCCGGCGCTACTTGGATTGCGCAGGAGAAAGCGCGGCCTTGGATGGCGGCGGCTTTGGCGGCGGGAGAAACAGCTTGATGAACGCCGCGACGCTGCGTAGCGGCTGTGGGTTGATCGAAGGCTTATGGAATGTTCCGCTGATGTGAACCTCCATCACCTCGCGCGAAAACGCCTCCAGCATGTCGGTGAGCACCGGCAGCCGCAGCCGAACCGGGCTGCGAGCCAGCAGTGTCACGTCGAGTTCCTTCGTGGGAATGTTCATGCGCCCCTTGCCGATGAAGGAGAGCGCCTTGCCCTGCAGGTCGATGGTGGACAGCGTCATCTCGTCATTCTCAAGATAGAACTTGATCCACCCGTCGTGGAACACGTTTTCATCCGGCGTAAGATTCAACACCTGAAAAATCAGGAAGAAGATCGGAAGGCGCCACATTTCCGCCCGGCGGACAAAGATCTCCCCGCTTCCTTCGCGGCGCGGCACAGGCCCGGTTTCTCCGCGAATGATGATGTTGCCGTCGATGCTGCCCTGCGATGCCGAAGCGGAGGGCCCGCCGCCCGGCACCAACTGCGTCGCCGCCGACGTCGACGCAAGGTATCGCGCAAGCTGCATGTCGCGGGCCACGATGGACAACTGATAGTCCAGGCCCGGCCGCGCAAAGCGCACCTGTGCCGCGCCCGTCGCGTGTCCTCCATAGGCCGCGGCCGTGACATCGACGATATCGACGCGCGGCGTCTCGGGGTCTTTGGTGATCTTTCCGCGCAGCTCCTCCAGATCCCAACCTGCGACCGTGGCGCGCTCCAGCGACGCGGTCGAATCCAGCAAAAAGGCCCCGTCGGCGCTGAGCGATCCTTTGCCGACAAGTTTGCCGCTGGCCCGTGAAATCTGAATGCCCAGGTTCGCCGAGACATCGCGCAGTGTCATCTCGCCGCTGTACGACCATCTCGATTTGCCGTTGGCATCCGTCTCGAATTGCAGCGGATCGAATCGCAGGTCGAATCCGCCCACCGGGCTTACAGCGAGAAGCGGATCTCGCAGCGCTGCCGGCAGGGCGTCGAAGATCGTTTTCCCGAACATCATGTTCTTGGCGTCAACGGCAAGCGTCCCGTTCATCGCATCACCATCGAGCATCAGTCGGCCGCTCAGCCCCACGTCGGCGCTGCCGCTTTTCCCTCGCAGCGAGCTGATCTCCACGAGGTTGTCGCTCACGGTGACTTCGCCGGCCACGTCGCTCAACTCAATGGGGAAACCCGTGAAACAGAACGACGCCGAATCAAGCGTCAACTTGCTTCGATGGCGCTGCTCGCTGTGATTTGCCGTGGCCACGTGGTGCAACGCCGTCTGAATCCGCATGACCCCGCGCGGGCGAAGCATGTTCCACGCCGCCCGAAGCGATGAAGGAAGCGCGTCCAGAAGTTCGGCGTCCAGTGTCAACTTCTGGCAATCAAAGATCAGGTCCGCGACATATCCGTCGCGCTCGCGGGAAATATCACCGCGCGCCGTAATGATCGCCGGGCCATGACGCCCCGAAACATTGATCAGGCTTATCCCGTCTGGGCGAAGCGCGATGTCGCCGCAGACGTCGGCAATACGATACGGAAACTGCTGATAGCTGATCGCCGCGTTCGACACCTTGGCGATCAGGTCGTACTGCAGACCCTTCGCAGGATCATCAAGCGTGATCTTTCCGGAGAGATCGATCCGCCCCACGGGTTGAAATTGATCGAACGCCCCGCGCCCCTCCGGCGGAAGGCTCTTGGCGAGTGTCTGGTCGAGTGGAATGTCCCGCGCATCGAGTCGCAGATTCGCGGTCGGCGGCCCGTGCAGCGGAAAGGTGGCCTCGCCGTCAAACTGCACGGTCGCCGCGTCGCGATGGCCGGTCAGCGCCGAGAATTGAATATGATCGTCTTCCATGATCAGCTTTCCGCCGACACGATCGAGTGGATAGGGATACTCGGCAAACAAGAGGCGCGCGTCGACCAACTCCGCCTCCACGCGGCTTTTCCATGCCGGCATCGGCGCGTCACCCTGCCCTCCGGGTCGCCGCAGCCGGAGTTGGAGATTCGCCGTACCGCGCGGACTGAAACGCCGCCACAGTTCGCGATGATGATCCGAAAGCCCGGCATAGAGCGACTCATCCAACGCAACGCCCTGCCCCTCGATGTTGACACGCGCATCGGCCCAGACCGGGCGCCGATCGATCTGCGCGTTGATCCGAAACGTCGCCGCGCCGTGGGTGCCCGTCATGTTCTCAATAAACAGGAACGGCCCTTCGAGTCGAAGCAGGCCTTGAAGATCGTGCATCGGATAGGGGAAGAACTTGCAGTTTCCCGACACACCGAGCGGCTTGGCCGTGCCGTAAAGCTCCGCATGATTGCCGGCGCCCGACGCGCGGCGAAGATTCAGGTCGACATCGAATTCGCCGCGCGGGTTGTAGTCTTCGAAAAATGCCCGCAGCGCCTCGGGCACGGCCGGGTCGCGAATCAACTGGTCGAGTGCGGCGTCGGTTGGCGCGGGGACCTTGGTGCCCTGAAGCTGGACGTCGATGCCCATCTCGGCAAGGCCGAGTTCCACGTGGGTGAGCGCGCCGCGCACGGCGCACTTGGCGCCGTTGAATTGGCCGGTGAGGTCCAGTTCCAGTTTGCCCGCGCGGAGCGCCACGCGCCCGGAGGCGTCGGTCAGTGTCGCGACGGTCTCCTCCGCGCCCTCCGGTGTTGGAGTGTCGCGCGCCGGCCTGTTCGATTTCAGCGTGGACAGCGGCACGGCGCAGCGGACGCGACGAAGCTGAATCTCGGTGTCCATCGTCTCGGGTGTGCGCTCGGAATAGACCAGCCTGCCGAGCTTGACCTCGCCTTGAAGATTGATCTGGTCGAAAAACTGGAGCGCAAGCTTCGGCAACTGCAACCGAACGGTGCGCCAGTCAACAAACGGCGTGTTCGTGACCAGCTTCGTCGTCGGATCAAACACCACCGTCGTCCGCTCGGCCGGGTCGCTGGTGCGGCGCATCTCGATGAAGTAGCCGGTGTCGTTTTGTGCCTGCGGGCGGATGTCGGCATCCAGTTCTTCCGTCCGCCATTCGCGCAGACCGTCGGAATGCACGCTGACGGCGACGGCCTTTGCCGAGCGAATGGTGATCCGCGGGCGGTTGGCGGGCGGCTTCCTGGGATCGCGGGGCTTATCCGGCCGCGCCAACAGTTGCCAGTTGCGCAGGCCCGTGTCCACGTTGTGAACCAGCGTGATGGTCGGCTCGGCCGCGATGATGTGCTCGATCGTCAATGTCCCGATGAGCAAGCGCCACGGGTTGTGAATGAGCGTGACCGAACTGGCGGAAAAAATCTGCCGGGCAAAAGGGTCCTTCGCGGCGGGGTCGAGCTGTTCGTCATACGGCACCGAGATCTGCATGTGATCGAGCGAAATGCCGCCGAACATGCGAAAGTGCGCCTGCCTGACCTTCACCTCGCCGGCCGTGGCATCCTCCAGAATGGCGATGACGCGCTGGCGTATCGCCTCGTCGCGCGTGTTGTAAAGATACGACGCGAACCCGGCGACGAGCAGACACAGCAAGATGAACGACACGCGCTGCCGCGTCGTCGAGACCGGGTGCCGCACCCAGGCGCGCTCCTCGATCATGCGGCGCAGGCCGGGCCGCCGCGGCTGGGCGACGGTGGGTTTGAAGGAGCGCATGATGGGTGAATCAGACATTCGCGGCCTTGCGGTCGAAGAGTCGGCTGAGTGCGAACGCGGCGAGGATGAAGACAAACGGCATCGCCGGCATTCGGTACCGGACGGATCCGACGAAAATCATGTGCAGGATCGTAAAGTACGCCGCGGGCGCAAGCAATAACGCAAGCGTGGCGACATTTCGACGGAGCATCACGACACCGGCGATGGCCAGCGCGAACACCGGCGCAACCGTCAGCCAGCCGACCAGTTTGTAAGCGACGGACGAATAGTCAGAGGCGTTAATAGTGATGGACCATGTCCGACAGAACTTGGTCCACGCGAGGCTGAGGACGCGGCCCGGGTTTTGCTTTGCCCACTCGATGGCGGCGTCGCGACAGATTTGGTCGCGCTCATGCTCGTTCGCATTCGGCGGAAAGGTCGGATACACGATGCGATCCATACCCGGCGCGCCGTCGGCCCATGGGCCAAGCGCCTCCATAAGGCTCGCGCCCGAGCCGACACGAACGGGAATAAAAGTGTGAAAGAAATGAAGGTTGCGCACCATTGTGGGCGCAAGGATCACACCAAACAGAATCGAGAAGAATAGGGCGAACACGACACGCCGAAATGTGGGTGCAAAGCAATTCCACAACACCACCCAAAGCAAGAAAGGGAAAAGCAGACCACTGCTTCTCGTAAGTGCGGAAATACCTAAAACACCCGATGCCAAGAACACTCCGCGCATTGATGCAATGGTCTGTTCCATGTGCTCGCCACCCCATGCCCATTGACCCACGCCAACAGTATTTGGCTGGGATTTGTTCTTTCCGCCCGGAATTAGCAGGTAGACACCAAAGACCAAAAGTGTCGAGTAGAGCGTCTCTGTTAGCGCGAGCGCATTGAAGAACAATGTAATCGGATCAACCGCGACGATGGCGGCACAGATGAGCGCGACACGTTCGCTGAAGAGTTTCCGAGCCAGCGAGGCCAGAACACCGATGGATGCCACGCCCGTCGCGGTGTTGATGAGCTGCGCCCAGCGCATCAACTGATCATCGGCGGTCAGGCCAAACCAGACGCCCACAGAGAGCAAGCCGGGATAGATCGGATCGGTCCCTGCGCGGACCGTCGGCGAGTCGATCGGCCCAAGCCCGGCGGCGATGTTGCGGGCCACGGTGAAGTAGCGGTGCGAATCAGGGAAGTCGAATGTCTTCGGATGCTGGCCGGCGTAGACGATGACCGCGCCGCGGGCGAGGAGGCCGGCGAGGACGATCATCGTGAGTCGGCGGCGGTAGGGGCCGGATGAATTGGATTCGGTGGTGCGCTCTCTCATCGCGGCGTTGGATTGTGCGCGGAGTCGCGT
The DNA here is from genome assembly GCA_016235815.1 of Planctomycetota bacterium. GTDB lineage: Bacteria > Planctomycetota > Phycisphaerae > UBA1845 > UTPLA1 > JACRIM01. The sequence goes on along the minus strand of JACRIM010000003.1, from coordinate 61,924 downwards.
GTTGATTCGAGGGCGGCCCTGTTGTCGGTTGCAATGCACGCCAGGGTGAACCATTTGCCCTGGCGCGTGGCGGCGACTCCACCCGGAAGCTCAATATGCCGCTTGTGATCGCCGCCACCGATGAGGGCCAGGACGGCGTCGATGCGCTCAAGGCCGATCTCCTTGCGCGATGCGGCGACTCGATCGAGAAGGATGGTGACAATCTCGCTCTGCACGGCGGTCGGCAGGCCCGCGACAGACGCGGCGGCAAGGCGAACCGAACCGGGAGATTCATCGACATGCATATGCCGCAGGGCATCGAGCGCGAATTGGCGAATGGCCTCGTCGCATCGACGTGCGTGTTCAGCGAGGCGGATAAGTGCGGCGGCGGCCTCGGGGTTCACGGCGTCGCAGAGTTTCGGCAGGAGGTCATGGCGAATTGTGTTGCGTGTTGCGGCGTCGGGATCGTCGTTGGTTTCATCGTGCCGCCAGTCTACGCCACGAGTTTCGAGATACGATTGCAATTCGCGGCGACAGAACGAAAGCACGGGCCGGACAAGCTGAATGTCGCTGCCCTCCCGAATCGGACGCGCGGCGGCCATCCCGGCAAGCCCGCGAATGCCCGTGCCCCGAAGAATGCGATGCAGCACCGTCTCGGCCTGATCGTCGGCGTGATGGGCGACGCAGATGTGTGCTGCGCCAATCTCGCAGGCGACGCATTCGAGAAAATCGTAACGAATGCGCCGCGCGGTCTCTTCGATGCCCCTGCGCGCCCGCTTGGCCTCCCCGCGAATGTCGGATGATTGCTGCGTGTACGGAAGCCCCAGCGACTTCGCAAGCGATTCCACAAAACGACTGTCGCCGCCCGAGGCCTCGCGCAGTCCATGATCGAGGTGTGCCACATGCAGCCGCCACCGCCGCTCATGGATTTCATTCACCGCGACAAGCCCGTGAAGCATGGCGACGGAGTCAACACCGCCCGAGACAGCGCAGACGATCGCCGCACCGGCCGGTAGCGACTCGGCCGTGGCGTCGGCGAGACGTTTGTGGAGTTGTCGGGCATCCATGAAGCGAATTGTATTGGAGCCGGGCACGGACAAGGTCGGCGGTTGTCATGCCGCCGGAATGTGCGGCAAAACGTCAGGCCCAACACGATTCAACAGCAGCACTCTCTTTGAGCGATGGGATGGATAGCTATCGATCATGAATAGTGATATTATGATCGATAGAAGGCGGCCCTATCGCTCATGACGTGGAACTGGCAACAACCCGATTGGCCCGATTTCAAATGGGACAAGGCTCGCCTCGCCAAGGCGGAAGAGCGGTTTCTTTTGGGTGGCGGCCAGTTTCTCGGGACAGTGAAACACCTGTCTTCAGAGGACCGCGATCGAGTCATTGTTGAATCAATCAGCAAAGAAGCGGTCACAACATCTGAGATTGAGGGGGAGATTCTCAATCGCGACAGCGTGCAATCATCAATCCGTCGTTGCCTCGGGTTCGCGACCGATCACCGACGAGTCTCGCCCGCCGAACAGGGCATCAGCGAAATGTCAGTGGATGTGTATCGCAGCTACTCGAAGGCGCTGGACGACCGCACCCTGTACTCATGGCACGCCAAGGTCATGAAGGGGCGGGCCGATCTTCGCGACCTTGGTTGCTATCGAACGCATCCCGAGCCTATGCAAGTGGTGTCCGGCCCGATTTATGAGCCTGTGATCCATTTTGAGGCGCCTCCTTCTCGCCACGTCGCGCGCGAGATGCGAAGGTTCATCACGTGGTTCAACGACACCGCGCCTGCAGGGCGACGACCACTGCCCATCCTGACGCGCGCTGGAATCGCCCACCTGTATTTCGAGAGTATCCACCCGTTTGAAGATGGAAACGGTCGAATCGGCCGCGCGATTGCGGAAAAGATCATGGCCCAGGGTATGGGCAAGCCCACGTTGGCCGCCCTCTCCGCGACTCTGTTGGCTCACCGCAAGGCTTACTATGCGGCGCTCGAAGCGGCGAACAAAGACAACGAGATCACCGCATGGCTCGCTTGGTTTGCCGGCATCGGTCTCGAGGCGCAGCAGCGAACGCTCGACCAGGTGGAATTCGTGCTGGACAAAGCAAGGTTGCTCGATCGATATCGCGACCGGCTGAACGCCCGACAACGTCGGGTGCTTGTGCGCGTATTGCAGGAAGGTCCGGAGGGCTTCAAAGGAGGCCTCAGCGCCGGCAACTACGCGACCATCGCCAAGACTTCACCGGCCACTGCGACGCGCGATCTCGCCGAAATGGTCGCCTGTGGCGCGCTGAATCGAACAGGGGAAAGGCGATACGCGCGATACCATCTTCCGATTCCACTGCGGCCCACGCCACGGATCACGATTGATGGAAAAGGTGCCATCGTGATAAAAAAGCAGGGGAGTTCATCGTAACAGGCGGTGGGTTTGTGTCGGCGGAACACGCAACCCTACGGCTGCTGTTCTGAATGCGTCGTCAACTGCACCGTCGCGCTCGCCGCCTGCATCTCCTTGCGGCGAAGCTGCCCGCAGGCGGCATCGATATCGAGGCCGCGGGAGCTGCGGACGTGCGAGTTCACCCCGTTGTCGCGCAGGTGTTTCTGAAAAGCCGCCGTCGCCTCGCTGGTGGGGCGTTCATACGGCAGACCCTCGACCGGGTTGTAGCGAATGAGGTTCACGTTGCAGCGCAGGTTCTTGGTGAACTTCGCAAGCTGCGCCGCATGGGGCTGGCGGTCGTTCACTTCGTGCAGCAGAATGTACTCCAGCGTAATCTCGCGACCGGTCTTTTCGAAGTAGTAGCGACACGCGGCCGTCAACTCCTGAAGCCCGATCTTCTCTGCCCACGGAATCAACTCGGCGCGAAGCGCATCACTCGGCGCATGAAGCGAAAGAGCGAGATTCAATTGCAGCCCCTCATCGGCGAGCTTGCGAATCTGCTTGGGCAAACCGACCGTGCTGATGGTGATCTTCCGCGCGCCGATGTTGCAACCCCACGGCGCGTTTATGATCCGCACAGCGCGCATCACATTCTCATAATTCGCCAGCGGCTCGCCAAGGCCCATGAAGACGATATTTGAGAGCCGCCCGCCCGCCAGTGCCGCCTCCACGCGCACGCGGAGGATTTGCTCGACGATCTCGCCGACCGTGAGATTTCGTTCGACGCCGTTCAGCCCGCTCGCACAGAAGCGACAACCCGCGGGGCAGCCGACCTGCGAGCTGATGCAGGCCGTCTTGCGTTCCTCGCTCGGGATCATCACGCATTCACTGGTCGCGCCGTCGGGCCACTGGAGCAGCAACTTCACCGTGCCATCCTTCGAGGCGGCTCGGCGGATGATCGTCGACGTGAACAGGTCATACCCGTCGGCCAGCTTCTGCCGCAGGGGTTTCGATAGATTCGTCATCGCCTCGATGGAGGGGGCGGATTTTTCGTAGATCCACTCCAGCACCTGCGTCGCGCGAAACGCCGGCTCACCGAGCGTTGCGAAGAGTTGCAACGCACGATCTTGATCGAAGTCCAGTAGGTGTTGGCGCGTCGTCATGGTGGTGTGGCACCGGTTTTCAATCAGTGCGATCCCCGTGTTGTGATGACAATCAATGATGAATCCGCGTGCCGATCAGCCGACCCTGCACGGCCTTTCGCATGTTGCCGCGCGTCAGCAGGCTGAACACCGCGATGGGCACGCCATGCCGCTGGCACATGTCGACGGCCGACACGTCCATCACCTTCAGCCGACGGTCGATCACTTCATTGTAGCTGAGCGACTCAAGGAACTTCGCCGACGAGTCTTTCTTGGGGTCCGCCGTATAGACGCCATCCACGTTTGTCGCCTTTATCAGTAGGTCCGCGCCGATTTCGACGGAGGCCAGCGCCGCTGCTGTGTCGGTGGTGACATAGGGTCGGCCCGTGCCGGCCGCGAGGATGACCACGCGACCCTTTTCCAGATGGCGAATGCATCGGCGACGGATAAACGTCTCGCAGGCGCTGGTGATTGAAATGGACGACTGCACGCGCGTCTGCTGGCCCATCGCTTCGAGGCGGTCCTGCAACGCGAGGGCGTTAATAACCGTTGCCAACATTCCCATGTAATGCGCTGAGGCTTCCTGAATGCCAAGCTGCGTAGCGACCGATGCGCCGCGAAGAAAATTGCCGCCGCCAACCACCACGGCGACCTGGGCCCCGAGCTTGGTGACCGAGATGATCTCCTCTGCAATGCGCTTGAGTGCATCGCCATCCAGCCCAAACCCGCCGGGCTTGCCGAAGCCTTCGCCGGAGATCTTCAGGACGACGCGGTTGATCTTCTTTTTCACAGATTTCGAACGAGCTTTTGCTTTGGTCATGTGCAGTCTTTATGTCACGTAATGGTTGCCGGTTGACGGGTCGCATCATACCGGCGATTGGGCCAGAATACACTGTGAAACGAGGCGGTGATGGAGCTAATCGGCCAAACTATTTTTGCCTATGTTGGTACGGTCCTTTCCCTTTCACTTGTGTCGTTGTTCGGACTATTAACAGGGCATCGGCGATGCGCCCGTTTCGGCGGGTGGACGCTCTTAGCGATTCCCCTCTTTGTTTCAGTACTAGCGATTACTCTCGTGGTACCATGGTTCATCGACGCCGCCACCCTGCCGACAGCGGGCCAGCTTGGGCATGGTCTTGTTGAATCATTAGGACTCTTGTTGTGGATCGTGCCGCCTGTATTGCTCGGGATTCTTACACTCCGCGTGTCCAAGAATTCGCGAGTTCGCCCACTCAAATACCCCGTGTGTCTGAAATGTGGATACAATCTCCGCGGCAACAAATCTGGAATATGCTCGGAGTGCGGGACAGAGATTGGGGCGCCGATTGATCGCGAAGCAATTCGGGCTTCGCGAGACCTTCACACCATCAAAGCGTTTGTGTGCATAATCGTGGCCCCGTTTGCACTTTGGGGATCGGGCCTACTCGACCTGCGCGTGGATTCCCCCATGGTCTTTGTGTTATTGATTGCAATCTCGGCAATTGGAAGCCATTCGTATTGGAGGCTATGGAGCAAACACTGAGAGAGCCTGGAGAATTGCGCCGCTTTAGCTCAACCCGCCGACTTCGTATTTCAGATACGCCTTCACGGTGAAGCCGTTTTCCTTGGCGAACTGGCCGACCGTCTTCTTGTCGTCCATCACGAAGGGTTGCTCCAGCAAAACGCGCTCGCCGAACCATTTGTCCATTTTGCCGGAGACGATCTTTTCGATGATCGGCTCGGGCTTGCCCTTGGCCTCTTCGCGGGCCTTTTCCCTGGCGGCGGCCACTTCGTCGGGCTTCACGTCTTCACGCACGAGACCCATCAGCACAACGCTCGACGCGATGTGCATACAGATCTGCCGACCAGCTTCGCCGGGGTCCTTGTCGCAGGCGATGACGGCGCCGACCTTGCCGTTATGGTGAACATACGCCGCGCCGGGTCCATCATGCCGCGCGACACGCTGAATATTCATGTTCTCTTTCAGCTTGCCGAAGGCATCCACGAGCGTCTCGTTGACCGTGCGGCCCGAGGCCATCTTTGCATTCTTCAGCGCCTCGACATCGGTCGTGCCTGTGGAGCCGGCCGTCTTGGCGATCGAATCCGCCAACTCGCGGAAGGATTCATTGCCGGCGACGAAATCCGTCTCGCAGCGCATTTCAGCGAGCGCCACGCATGTGCCACAAGCGTGGACGCCGATACGGCCGTTGGCGGCCTCTTTATCGGCGCGGCTGCTCATCTTGTCGGCGAACTTCTTGCGAAGGATCTCCATGGCCTTGGTCTCGTCGCCGTTGGCTTCGACGAGGGCGGCTTTGCAATCCATCATGGCGAGGTCGGTCTTGGCTCGAAGGGCCTGAACTTGCTTTGCACTGATCTCGGGCATCGCTGCTGTCCTTTTAAAATCCTTGGGCTGCGAGTCGCCGGGGCGACTCGTGGTAAGACAATTACCATCGACCAGCCCGCGCGACGGCAGGCGATCGTAGTTGGTTCCACGCGCTACTGCGTCGATTAAACGCCGTCGGGCACTTGCACCGCCGCGCCGGCAGGGGCGGCCATTACGTCGGCCGGCACCGCGCCTTCTTCGGCGATCTGTGACGTCGTCATACGCCGCGAGCGCCGTGGGCGGGCTGCGCCGGGGGCGGCGTTCGGATCCTCGGGAGCCTCGGTCGGAGCCGGTCGGCTGCGCTTGCCTTCTTCGACAGCGTCGGCCAACTCGGTTACGACCAGCTCGATGGCGCGCATGGCGTCATCGTTGCCGGGGATCACAATGTCGGCGATGGTCGGGTCGCTGTCGGTGTCGACCAGGCAAATCGTCGGGATGCCGAGCTTCCGCGCTTCCTTGACGGCGATGTGCTCGCGGCGAACGTCGAGAATGACAAGGACGCCGGGCAGGCGCGTCATGCGCCGAATGCCGTCGAGGTTGCGGGTGATCTTCTTGCGCTCGCGATTGACGACCGCGGCTTCTTTCTTGGTGTACGTTTTGATCTTTCCGGTCGTCTCAAGGGCCTCCAGCTCTTCGAGCCGGGCGAGTCGCGAACGGATGGTTTTGAAATTGGTCAGGGTACCGCCGAGCCAGCGTTCGTTAACGTAGTGCATGCCTACGCGGGTGGACTGCTTTGCCACGATGTCCCGGGCCTGTCGCTTCGTCCCGACGATCAGGACATCCTGACCCTGGGAGACGACGGCCGCGAGGAACTTTTTCGCTCGAAGCAATCCGCGAACGGTCTCGCGAATATCAATGATGTGAATGGAATTCCGCTTCGTGAAGATGAACGGGGCCATACGAGGGTTCCACCGGCTCACCTGGTGGCCGAAGTGGATGCCCGAATCAATCAGTCCGCGGACCAACGCCGACGCCAAAAGTCACCTCCCGGTATCTAGTTGTGAACTCTTACTTTACGATGACGACGAACCCCGGAAGATACGGGGATTTACATACCGCGTCAAGCCGGTTTTCATACCGGCGTGCCCGGCCATCAAAGCAACCGAAGACCCGTTTTTCACCCGATTTCGTGTGGGATTATCGGTTGCCTCCAGCCTCTACAATATCTGGTAGTGGCGCAATCCAACACCACCATTCAAGGTAGATGAGGTACGCACGCTCAAAGGAATGAACCCGGTGCCCGACGAACCCCGAAACCCTCGAATCTTCATCAGCGTGGCCGAGCAAAGCGCCGACGAACATGCCGCCGGCCTCGTTCGGGCGTTCAAATTGCTCCACCCCGCCGCGCAGTTCAACGGCCTTGCCGGCGCCGCTCTTCGTGCCGAAGGCTGCGAATGCTTCCACGACATGACCGCCAAGTCGGCGATGGCCGCCGCGGCGATCGCCCGAATTCCCGAAGGCCTTCGGCTCATGAAGCGACTTCGGGCCCACGTCGCAAACGAGAAATACGACGCGGCAGTGGTTATTGATTCACCAGCGCTGAATCTCTCCGTCGCAAAGATCTGTCGCAACGCAGGCATCCCCGTGCTCTATTACATCGCCCCGCAGACCTGGGCATGGGGCTGGACCAAATGGCGCAACGCACGCCTGCGCGACCGCGTCTCGCGCGTCGCTTGCATCTGGCCGTTTGAGGAGCCGCACTTTCGCGCAGACGGCATCGACGCGACGTTCGTCGGGCACCCATCCTTCGACCGGCTTTGCGCGCTGCGGGTTGACGAGGAGCGCATCGCGAGCCTCCGCAAGGATGCCGCACCCGTGCTCACCATTCTCCCCGGCTCGCGCGGCCACGTCATCGATGAAGTCCTTCCCGGCCAACTCGAAATTGCCAAGGCCGTGTCGACGCTCAATCGCAAGGCGCGTTTTCTTGTCGTCGCGGCGAACGAACAAGCGGCCGAGCAGATTAATGCCGTCGCGAAGGAAGTGAATCCCGGCGTGAAGTTCGAACTGCTCCGCGGCGAGGCCGACCGCGCCGCTGCGATTCGCGCCGCCGACCTGGTGCTTGTCGCCTCGGGCACGATCACGCTGGAAGTAGCGTTCCACGGCACGCCGATGATCGTCATGTACAACACGGCTCGCTGGGGCTACGAACTCGTCGGCCGCTGGCTGCTGAAGACGCCGTTCCTGTCGATCCCCAACATCCTCGCCGGGCGGGAGATCGTTCCCGAGTTCATGCCGTATTACAAATCGACGGACCCGATCATCGCCCGCGTCACGGAGTGGCTGGCCACGCCAACCACCTTGGCCCGCGTCCGCCGCGATCTGCAACAAACCCTCGCCCCCCTCGCCAAACCCGGCGCAGCAGCGAACGCGGCGAGGATGTTGGATAATTTGAGTGGGGAGACAATGTAAATGCCCCCCTGTTTTATTTGGGTATGGTATTTTCCAGCATAACGCACCCAAATCGATGGTAGAAATTCTAACGCAGGGGCCATTTCAATCTTGACAATAGACCGGGGGGGGGGGGTAAAGTATTCAATCGTAAGGGGGATTTTGGGTCTGCCCCTCTTACTCGCCGAACCAAGCCGCTGCTTGAGCGTAGACAACGCCAGCCGTTTGGGTGTAACGGAATCCTGAGTGACCCGGAGGCCAAGTCATGTTGTTGGATTCACTTCGTTCGACATTGATTACACGATGTGCAGTATTTCTGGTTTTGGTCTCGACCGCGATTCTGTTGGCGGCACCGGAGCCGCCGCCCGATCCGATTCCGGCCATTTGCCCATGCCCGCCGTCTTCGGTTCCGATCACCTGCATAGAGGGTGCCAATGTAACGAGATGTTTTGATTTCTCAGACCCCGATCCATGCGAATGTGTAAGCGGTTTATGCAATCCTCCGCTTGCAATTTACGGAATTGGTCTAGAGAGGTATCTGTTGGGTGACCTAACTAGCTATGACTCTCCTTTTTGTTCGGAAAGCGGTTGCTCAGGTTCGTGTTTTGAGTTCCTTTCGTACGAGTGTACCGACGCATATATATGCGTTCATCCGATTCAAGGTAATTCGCAGAACCGGACTTGCGTCACGTCCTTTGACTGTGGAAACGTATACTGGGGATCGTCAGGTTCGTTGGATTGGTATAAGCGAGACACTCCTTGTTGCGTTAGCGCTTACTAGGCTCTTGCCTATCCGGCAATTCACGGAAAACGGACACAGCAGACGTCTTCGATTGTGAGGAAAATATGTTTCAACAGGTAGTTGCTGTGATACTCGTGTTCGGCCCAATTGGCGAAATGCCCGAGATCCCCAAGGTGCTTCGAGAGGCATTCCTGAGCCGTGAAAAGCAATCGACATGTGTGTTGCGTTATATCCTGTCGATGGAAAACGACGCCCACAAAATAAAGTGGGAGCAGCGGTGGGAAGAGCGATGGTCTGGCCATAATGTTCTATCTGTCAACCACGGAAGCCGGGACGGAATAGTCTCCATTCGGAACGGTAGCCAACCCGGAATTGGGTCGGGCTTAGCGTGTGCACCTCGATGGTTCTTGACGCGCGATCGCGAAGCAGATAACTGGATGTGGAGTCAGGACGAGGACACGGCGGGCGTTAGCAAGTCCCGGTTGAATAGCCGCCTCGACGGTAGAATTGTCGGGCTGTTGCCAGCTTGGCTGCCGGACTCAACACCCTCGCGCGCCCTAGAATTTCTCCACGAAAAGGTATCACCGGGCAGCAAGTGGCAAGTAAACGACAGCGACGCACGTATCACCGTCACCTGTATTATTCCCAAGGGAGATTCCGTAATTGAGCCGGAGAAATGGGAATGGCATCTCGACAAGGAACGGGGCAATTCCATTGTGTTAGCAACATGGGAAACCGTGCCCGAGTCCGGCACGGCGCTCCCAGCGGCCAGAGTTGAGACCACATATTCTCAAGTCGATGGGAGGTGGTGGCCCCAATTCTCGAAGACCGACACGGGCGGCATGAGATTTACGGTCGAAACTGAATCTGTCTCGTTTGACCGCCAAGATCATGCGAAAAAGATCGGGCTTGAGTCATTTGGCTGGCCACCTGGAGTTCGCATCGCTGCCAAGCCCAACATGGGATGGAAGCAGGGCGAAGATCGCTACTGGACAGGCTCCGAAGTCGTGACCGAAGAAGTCTGGAAATCCGTCCCGCGCGATGAGTCCGCGTTCAAAGCAATGCTGGCTCGTGCCGCCGGCTCAGGCCACTACGCTTACCCGGCATGGTGGAACGAAAACGACGGTACTTTTGGAGTTAAGAACGTTTCGTCAAGCCCAAGCGAATGGGAGGCCTTTGTTCGCCGCTGGTGTTTGTTTCACTCGGCGGACGAAAAACAAGTTCAGGCGGCATACGCGATTCTCAAGCGGTCACAATCAAACGCCTTTGATGAAATCAAGAAAATCAAAGAACCCGGGCGAATAACATTTCGCCCGGCCAATCCTGACGGTGGCGACGATAGGACGAAGGCAATGGAAGCGGAGACAATAAAACAGATCGAGCGGGGCTCGATCAAGTTCATCTTTGAGGACATGAAGAAGCGCTTGAACGGCTTACTCACGGGCGAACAGAGTCACAAAGCTGACGCCAAGTCGAAAGACAGATAATTGGACGGCGGAGTGAGCATTCTGACTACAAAGGAGAATCTTCAGCTAATACACGTTGGCGCTCTCGTGCGCGAACAAGCCGCTCTTCAGCCGATCGATGGTAGACACGGTCTCTGATTCGTGCCGCCGTTCCATTCCACCAAGAAGTTGGCCCCTGCCCGCCCGCTCCCCAATGAACTCCCCAAACAACTCCGCCACGTCGGCGTATTCTTCACCCGCAGCTCGCATCACGCGCGCCAACGGGTCGCCCGCCCCCTCCGGCATCGAAGGCAAATAACGCCGTGCCATTGACAGCGCGCCGGCCTCGTCCGCCATTGCGCCAACCGGCACAAGGCCCGTGACATACCCGATCTGCCAGAGCATGAGCGACGCATCCGTCGCCCGCGTCGTTGGCGCATTCGTATGGTGCCGGCCGATCGCATCGATCACCAGCTTCGAGAACCGCGCCCCCTCCAGCAACTCTACGCCGGCGTGAATGTGATTCATCCCAAGTGCGTGATACTTCATCGCTGCAAATCGCAGTGGGCAGCCCTCGCTCTCATCGCTTAGCCGTCGATACTCTTCCGGAAACGCCGCCGCGATCAACGGCCTTCCCACGTCCTGCAAGTAGCCGACCAGGAACGCCGCACCCGCGATGTTGCGATCCTGCATCATCGCCATCGCCCGGCCGAGGCTGGCGCGCAGCAGGCCCTTGTGGCAGAACTCGCCGACATCAACACCCGCCGGACGCATGACCTCCGCCAGCGCCCGCGTCAATTCATACGCCATGGCAATCGTCTGCATCCGATCAGGCCCGAGTCGAACCGCCGCCGCCGACAGGCTCGTCACCGGAATGCCCGCGCCATATTGCACCGTGTTGGCAATGCGAATCAGCGGCATGGTCAAATGCGGATATCGCTCCAGCACGGTCGCCGTCTCCATTGGGCCGATGGGGGTGCGATCGAAAAACCGCGATGTCATCGGTGACAGGCGCACCTTCGCAACGAGGATGGCGGTCGCGAGAAGCTCGCGGTAGTTAGTGAAATCGACGGTGGGTGCGGATGTCACGTCAGGCTGCCCCCAAAAAAGGAATTCGATGCGCCGCTCAAGCGTTGAGCACGCCCTCGATGGCCCGGACCACGGCGGAGATTTCAAACGGTTTGGCCAGCGCCGCGTCAAAGCCCTGCTGCTTCAGTGCCTCGGCCTCACCGTCGCGCCGAACCGATGTAATCGCGATCAGCTTTGTCTCAACGAAGCTCGGCAGATTGCGAATCGATCGCACGGTCTCCCGGCCGCCAAGCCCGGCAAGGTCCATGTCCAGCAGCATCACATGTGGATGAGTCGACTCGGCCACCGCGCCGGCTTCAAACGCGCTGCGGGCCACCTGCACTTCGTAGCCCGCTTCTTTGGCGAGGGCCGTGGAGAGCAGGTCCGCGATATCCGCATCACCCTCGGCAATCAGGACCTTCGTCGTCGTCGATGCCAACCCGTTGAGCGGGATGTTGTGCGTCTTCATGAAGCGGATGAGCTGATCGAGCGGGATGCGGCGATCTTTGCTACCGGGTATGCGATAGCCCTTGAGTCGACCGCTGTCGAACCACTTGGACACGGTCCGCGGCGCGACCTTGCAGAGCGACGCCACTTCGCCGGTTGTCAGGACTTCTTTTGGTTTGGACATAATCGAACCCCGCACAATGCCGGGCGCAAAAGCGTCAAAGGACCGCAAACACGCCGACACCGAATCATCGGCACAGCCGGAATAAACGTGAGTACTTTGTTGCGCCTGTGCGGGTTCGGCGGCGCCTCACGTCTGCCTCAATGGCCGTTTTAGTTGCATCGGCGAAGGGAGATGCAGGTCGCCGATCAGGCGGAAGCGAGAATTCGCTCCACGACTCTGTTTGATTCTAGGACCGTCGCACCCCCGTGGGCAAGTGTGACCTGCGCGTTTCGCCGGCCCGAAAACAACGATGCGTCAATCATCCTCCATGTATTCCTCACCCGGCTTGAGCACGTTTGCCACCGGCACCGCCGAGCGAAGCGACTCCAGGCTGAACCAAAGCCCCGCCGCCAAAAGGAGCGCACCAGCAGCCGTCCGCACCGGCCATACCCACCCGGCATGATCGTTCACGATCGGCTCGGTCGTCCCACCGACGGTCAGCGACATCTTTCCATCGCGCACCGACCACTTGATATATCCCAGCACGCCGCCGGGCGAATGGTCGGCGCGCAGGTTTTTTTCAAACTGATCAGCCGCCTCATGCATGATGTCGCGGGAAGAACGCCCATCCGCAATGGCGCGATTCCGCTCCTCGGCGAATTTCGGCGGCTGGCCGACCGTGCCGGAGAAGTGTCGATACTCCCACGTGATGGTGATGGCAGTTGCGGCGAGTGTGATCATGACAATCCCGCGCACCAGCCGGGCCTTCGGCAACGGCCGCGCCTTTCGAGCCGTCCGAAACGCCAGTCCCCCGACAAGCAGCCCGGCGACAAGATAGAAAAAGAGGCCGAAGAAGTAGTAGAGCCAGACCAGCCGGGCCAGAAGCCACCCCAGCGCAGCGAGGACAAGCAGAGATTGCACCTGAGCGTAGAGCCAGGCCCGCACCGCAGCGGGCGATTCTCCCGCGCTCTCAATGGTCGCAGTCTCTCCCGTCGATAGGTTCATGTCAGGCAACACGTTAGATGCGACCGTGTTGATTAGCAAGGCGGATGCCCGCCGTTGTTTGCCACTCCTCCGCCGTCAGGTTAAAGTTGCATTTCACAGGCAACAGGGCGTTGCCGTCTGATTGATTGAAGCGAGTGGTGACGAATGCGATACGGAACGATCCTGTTAACCGGTCTGGTGGGCGTCGTGCTGGCAACCGGTGCCGGCTGCTCTGACGACAAGAAGAAGGCCAAAAAGGTCAAGGCCGTCGAGGGCATCGCCAAGAAGATCGACCTGAAAAACAACTTCGTCTCCATGGAGACGGTCGATAAATCCGGAAAGACCATGACGCGCGAAGGCACGATTCGGGAAGACACCGAAGTCGTCATCAACGGCCGCGCCGCCAAGCTGGAGGACGTCAAAGAGGGCGACAAGGTTCTCGTCTATGGCTTCAAGGAAGGCAAGGACGACGACGTCAAGTTTGTTGCCACCAAGGTGGAAGTCACGCGGGCTTCGGAGGGCGGCTGGAAAAGCACCACACCCGCCAAACCCGCAACGACGCAGCCTGCAAAAAATCCGTAATGGGGTAGTCTTGTTTTTTCGTGCCGACGCCGCGGCGCGATGGAGTATCAACAAATGAATGCATCGATGAAAAACTTGTTCCGTGTCGGCTGTCTCGTCGTGGTCGGCGCCTTAATCGTCGCGGCCTGCAACGAGAAGAAGGAAGTGTCGGATTCCAAGCAGGGGTCCGATGCCAAGCCCATGAAGGCCCCCGACAAGATGGGCGGCTCGGCCTCGACCGGCACAACCCACAACACCACGGCGCAGGCCGCGCCCACCAAGAAAACCGAGGCCCCGGTGAAGGTTGCCCCGGTTTCCACTCCGCCGAAGCAGACAACCGTCACAGCCGCGCCGACACCGCCACCCAAGAGCGAAACGCCCGCCCAGCCGGCGGCCGCGACCGATGACGAAAAACGCGCCCAGGCCGAAGACCTGATCTACGCCCAGATTCGCGTCAAGATGGAAGAAGCCATCAGCAAGCGGGCCGACCTGCTCAAGTCCGGCCGCAACCCGGCGGACACCGAGGTTCGCCAGCTCGAAGGCGTGATCATGCGTGCCCGCCAACTGCTCACCGAAAACGGTGAAGTGGTGGAAGAGGTGCAGCCCCCGATCGTGCAGTCAAAGCCGTAAACAGTGGCAAGAGACAGGAGGCTTTAGTTGATAGCCCCTGTTCCCTGATTCCTGTTCCCCTCCTCAAGTATTCTCATCGCCGCGGCGGAGAACGTGGGCTCCACGTGATCCGCCGCGTCGCTTTGCGCGGACCCACCGCGCGCGATCAAAATCGTCCGACACCCCGCCGCCCGCCCGGCCTCCACATCGCGCACCGAGTCGCCGATCATCCACGAGCGGGTCAAATCAATGTGGTGTTCCTTCGCGGCGAGCAGCAGCATCCCGGGTTTTGGTTTTCTCAGGTCGCTGTCGCGCCGGAATTCGGCGACGATCGCTTCATCCCCCGGCAGAAACGGGCAGTGATAAAAGGCGTCGATGGCCGCCCCATGCGGTTCGAGCAACGCCTGAACCCGCGCGTTCACCGCCACGACATCGGCCTCTGTCAAAAGCCCGCGCGCTACGCCGGATTGATTGCTGACCACGATGAGCTGGTAGCCCGCCGCGCGCAGCCGCGCAAGCCCTTCGGTCACACCGGGTAGCAATGCCACAAGGCCTGAGTCCTTCAAATACCCCGGGTCATGTATGAGGGTGTTGTCGCGGTCAAGAAAGACGGCGGTGCGGGCATCGAGTGTCGTGTCGGTGGTGGTCACGGGCGGGCGTATTCTATCGCACACCCTTGCCGACCGTCACCGAAAACGCGTTATCGGCCCGCGTGCCCACCTGCGTAGTGGATATAATTAACATCCCTACCGGTGGGAATCGAGGGAAGAGGCGTGGGTATTCGGCACCTAATCCTGGGCTGCGCCATTGCATTTGCATGGTCGAATAGCCTGCGCGCCGAGGATCGCAAACAAGCCCGCAAACCCATCCACGTGGCCGACCGCGTCCTCGACACCACGCGCACCCGAAACCTCAAGACCGACAAGACTGTCCGGCTGGACACGACCCAACCATACATCATTCAACTGAGCGGCCCCATCACCAAAGAGACGCAGTCCGCACTCGATGCCGCCGGCATTCGACTGGGCGATTACCTGCCGACGAACGCCTACGTGGTCTCGCTCAGCGCCGGCGGCGCAGCGCGCCTGCGCGAACTACCCTTCGTCGAATGGGTCGGCGACTATGAAGCGGCGTGGAAACTCGACCCGACGATTGCCAAGCGAAACTATGCGACCCCGGAACGCCTTGCGTCCGCCGCGCGCGGCGACGCCCATGTCCTCATCACGCTCTTCGCCGGCCGCCCCGCGCAATCCGCGCTCACGGAGGTTTCGAAGTGGCCCGGCGCGGCCGTGTACTACGTCGAGCGCGTCGGCGACTGCGAGACGATTTCCGCGACGATCCGCGCCAACGACGTGCATCGCCTCGCAAGACTGGTCGATGTGCAGTGGGTCAGCGACGCCCCCGAGATCATGCCGCGCAATTCCACCACGCGATGGATCATCCAAAGTAATATCCCCAACGTCACGCCGATCTACGACCACGGCATCACCGGCGTCGGTCAGATCATCGGAATCACCGACCTTCGCGTCGACTCGAACCACTGCTCCTTTTTCGATGCCGTGAACCCCATCGGCCCGCTGCACCGAAAGATTCTCGCCTACAACACGACCCTCGGCCTCTCCACCCACGGCACCCATGTGGCCGGCATCGCCGCGGGCGACAACAGCATCAACGACGACACACGCGGCATCGCCTATGGCGCGAAGTTTGTCTACAACTACTATCCAACCTTCACGGAAATGGGCGTCTATTCCGCTCTCCAGCTCCACCACACGCAGGGCGCCCGCGCGCATTGCAACAGTTGGGGAAACGACTCGACGCGGAATTACGAAGACCTCTGCCGCGGCATCGACTCGTTCGCCTATGACTTCGAAGAAAGCCTTGTTTGTTTCGCCGTCTCCAACGGGACTATTTGCACCAACCCCGAGAACGCAAAGAACATCCTCGCCGTCGCCGCCGTGCAAGACGACCCCGGCCAGAATCTTTTCTGCAAGGGCGGAACAGGCCCCACCCTCGACGGCCGTCGCAAGCCGGAGATCATGACCGTCGGCTGCAACGTCTACTCCGCAGCCTCTGGTTCGGGCTGCGGCGTCGCACCGTTGATGGGCACATCGATGGCCTGCCCGGCCGTCACCGCCGCCGGCGCGATGGTGCGCCAGTATTTCACCGACGGGTTCTATCCCACCGGCATCGCCACCCCCGCCAATGCCTACACACCATCGGCCGCATTGCTAAAGGCCGCGCTGCTGAACGCCTCCGTCGATGCCACCGGCATCGCCGGTTATCCCAGTTTCCAGGAAGGCTGGGGACGCATCCTGTTAGACAATGCCTGTTACTTTCCCGGCGACGCGAGGCGCATCTACGTCCCAGCGGACATTCGAAATGCAAGCGGCCTTTCCACGGGACAAGAGCAGTCATACGTTTTCCGTGTGATCCCGTCGGCTGAACAGGCTCGCGCGACACTCGTGTGGACCGACCCGCCCGCGTCGGCTGCGACCGGCGGCGGCCCCGCGGCGATCAACGACCTCGACCTCGAAGTAACAACGCCATCCGCCGTCACCTATCTCGGAAACGTCTTCTCCGGAGGCGTCTCGGTGACCGGCGGTTCGAAGGACGACAAAAACAACGTCGAGCAAGTTCACCTCAACTCGCCCGAAGCCGGCCTGTGGACCGTAAAGGTCAAGGCGCCCGCGGTGAATGTCGGAACCCAGGGCTACGCGATCGTGCTCACCGGCGCAGTGTTCCCGAATTGGGCCTCGCCGACGGCCGCCGCGATTCTTCCATCCTCCGGCGACAGCGAGAACATTGTGAACATCACCAATCTGTCGGGAACCGGATTCCAGGTCGGCGCAACAGTGAAACTCAAGCGCGCCGGCTTCTCCGATGTGAACGCCACGGCGGTCAATGTCGTGAGCGGATCGCAGATCACCTGCAACCTGCCGCTCTTCGGGGTGGTTGGCGGCGCATGGGATGTCGAAGTGGCCAACCCCGATCTACAATTCGCGACACTGCCTGCCGCATTCACCGTCAATGTTGAATGTGTCAAAGGCGATGTAAACGGGGATGGTTTCATTGACGGAGCCGATATCCAGCGATTTATCGATATCGTGCTGGGTGATATCGGATTCCCCGTCGAGCACTGCGCCGGCGATGTCGCGCCGCCTACCAACGGGTTAATCGACGTGGGCGATGCCGACGCGTTTGCCCAGTGCATTCTCGCCGGCGGCTGTTGATCCCCTTTCGCAAATCATTGTGCCACATTCCGCCGTTCGGTATACTGGTACTCATGGAACCAAGTCCGTCAATCTGATGGACGGGGCTGGGGGCGCTCGGGAGTTCCAAAATAATCGGAGGGTGTAATGTTTTTTCTTGATTCCATGCCGCGCGCTGTCATCGTCGTTCTGGCTTTGGCCGTGTCTGCCCATGCCGCACCAAACGACTCGAAACCCGCGCGCGGTCGCTTCGTCAAAGTCGTTAATACACCGTCAGCCCGCGCCGCCACCGCGTCGCTCACGCCGATCAACGCCTATGACTACGGCGCATTCCGCTGGCTCGAATTGTCCGAGGCCGACTTTGCCGCGCTGGCCTTATCGCCCGATGAAATCGAGGATCACACCAACACCTTCGCGCTTCACCTCGGCGGCGTCTCGTTCGACCCGCTACACGGTGCGCCGACACTGCCCGCCGGCTGGGAAGTCTCCCGCGCGACCGGTCCCGATCTGCGCCTGGTGCAATTCGTCGGGCCGACCCGCGCCGAATGGCTCACCCGGCTCCAAGAAAACGGCGTGCATATTGTCCAATACATCCATCCCTACACCTATGTCGTCTGGTGCGATGCAGCGGCGCTGACCGCGAATCGCGCCGCCTCCGAAATCCGATGGACCGGCGATTTCGTTCCCGCCTACAAAGTGCTCCCGCAATGGCGCGCAATGGCCGCTTCGGAGATCGATGCACGAATCATGATCTATCGCGCCGCCGACGTTGACCGTGTCATCGCCGAGATGGAAGCGATGGGCGCAAAGATCGAGGGCCGCGGCACCATCGACGCGACCTTCGAATCCGTGAGGCTTGTCCTCCCGGCCGACAAGATCAACTCCGCGGTCTCGGTTTCCGGCGTCTATGCCTTGCGACCGATCCCCACCGACGGCGGCCTCCGCGGCGAGATGAGCGATCAGATCAACGTTGGCAACTACGACGGCACCAACCTCGCCTTCGTCGGCTATCAATCCTATCTCACCAACCTCGGAATCAATGGCGCAGGCGTCATCATCGCCAACGTCGACGGCGGCGTGCAGAACAATCACGCTGATCTGGTTGGTCGCCTTATCGCGTGCGTTGGCTCCACCTGTGGCGGCGCGGCATCCAGCAGCCACGGAACACACACCGCCGGCATCATGGCGGGCGACGCAGCCTCCGGAACGCTCGATGTACGCGGCTTTAAGCGCGGCCTCGGTGTTGCGCCGGGCGCCAATCTGGTCGAACAGGTATACAGCCCGACCTTTCAGAATCCCGGCGGAATGCTCCTGCTCATGACCCAGTCCTACAACAATGGCGCCAAACTTTCCGGCAACAGTTGGGGGCCGGCCGGTTCGCCGCTCGGATATGACGATGACACGAGACAAGTCGACGTCGGTGTGCGCGATGCTGACCCAGGCGCTGCAGGCAATCAGCCGCTCACCTATGTCCTCTCCTTCATGAACGGCAACGGCGGCACCAGCACACAAGGTACGCCCGATGAAGGCAAGAACATATTCACCATCGGCTCGACCAAAATGCAGAACAGCGGCACCGGAACGCAAATCCTGCAAATCGACGATGTTTCTTCGAATAGCGCCCACGGCCCCGCACTCGACGGCCGAACAATCCCGCACATGGTCGCGCCCGGTTGCTATGTCGATTCAACCACGACGACCAGCACGTACACGTTGCTCTGCGGAACCAGCATGGCCTCGCCGCACGTCAGCGGCGCGGTCGCCCTCTTCTTCCAGTATTACCGCGGCCTGCCCGGTTTCACCTCCGACCCAAGCCCCGCGCTGGTGAAAGCCGCGTTCCTCCCCGTCGCGCACGACCTCGCCACACACCTCGATGCCAGTGGCGGCGTCCTCGGCCACCCCTTCGACAGCAAGCAAGGCTGGGGCCGAATGGATCTCGACGCCGTCATCGATCCATCCGTATCCGTGCGTTACTTCGACAATCCGCAGATCTTCGACAACACCGGCGAGCAATGGAGCATCACCGTCGCCGCCGCGGATCCATTGAAGCCGGTGAAGATGATGCTCGTCTGGACCGACGCCCCCGGCCACGGACTCGGCGGCGCGACGCCGGCGTGGAACAACAATCTCGATCTCGAAGTCGTCGATGGCGGCAACACCTATCGCGGAAACGTCTTCAACGCGAGCGGATGGTCGACCACCGGCGGCGTCGCGGATGACAAAAACAACACCGAAGGTGTCTTCGTCGGCCCCACAGCTCCGGGAACTTACTCGGTCACGGTCAAGGCGACGAACATTTCCTCCGACGGCATCCCGAATCAGGGCGATGCCACCGATCAGGATTTCGCGTTCGTCTGCTACAACTGCGCCCAAAACCCGGGCTTCACACTCGTCCCGACGCCGACGTCCCTCAGCATCTGCGCCCCGTCAGACGCCGAATACAACATCAACGTCGGGCAGGTCATGGGCTTTACCGATCCGGTCACGCTCTCCGTTACCGGCACGCCCGCCGGCACCGCGACAAACTTCTCTGCCAACCCTGTGTCACCGCCGGGAGTTACCAAATTAACACTCACCGGCACCGGTTCGGCTGCCGCGGGAACATACAACCTCTCCATCAACGGCGTCTCCGGCATCATCAACCGTTCGGCCGCCGTGACACTGAAGCTCTATTCCGCCGCTCCAACGCCGCCGACGCTCAATATGCCGACCAACGGCGCGGCCAATCTGGTGCTTTCGCCGACGCTCACGTGGACACCGAGCGCACAGGCTGTGACCCACGACGTGCAAGTCGCCACCGACGCGGGCTTCACGAACATCGTGGCCAGCGCGACCGGCCTTGCCACAGGGACCTTTAGCGTCTCGCCGCCGCTCACAACCGGTACGACCTACTATTGGCGTTCGCGCTCAACGAACCTGTGCGGCACCGGCGCGTGGTCGGCTCCGTTCTACTTCATCACCAAACTCTCGCCGAGCATCCTGCTTGTCGACGACGATGACAACGGTCCCGATGTGCGCTCCTACTACACCGCCGCGCTCGACTCGCTCGGCTGGTCGTATGACGTCTGGAACACCAACAACACCGACACCGAGCCAACCGCCGGCGACCTGTCGCCCTACACGCTCGTCATCTGGTTCACCGGCGACGAGTTCGGCGGAGCCTGCGGCCCGGGAACGGCGGGCGAAGCGGCGCTGTCAACGTGGCTCGCCACAGGCGGCAAGTGTTTCTTCATCTCCAGCCAGGATTATCTATGGGATCGCGGCGGTGCCGGCCACAACACGCCGACGACATTCATGCAGGCGTATTTGGGATTGGCCAACCCCGCAACCTCGGATGTCGCGCAGACGACCGTCACGGGCTCCGCCGGTGGACCGTTCGCGGGACTCGGCCCGTACACGCTGGCTTATCCCTTCACGAACTACAGTGATCGCGTGTCACCGTTTGGCCCCGCGACAGGCCTTGCGTTCACCGGCAATTCCGGCGACGCGGCGATTTACAAATCCGCGCTCAACTATCGCACCGTGTACATGGGCTTCCCCTTCGAGGCGATTGCCTCCGCCGCCGATCGACAGACCGTCATGTCCAGGATCGTCGCGAATTGCGCGGTGCCGTGTCCCGTGGCCAAAGGCGACATGACCGCCTCGGGTGGAGTGAACGGCGCCGACATCGCCGCATTTACGCGCTGCTTTGTAACCGGCACGCCGCTCACCTCGGGCTGCATCTGTGCCGACATGAACGTGGATAACGCCTTCACTACCGCGGACGTCACCAGTTTCGTCAATTGTCTCCTGGGCATTGCCTGTCCGTAATGACGTACTGTTTCCGCAAGGTCCGCTAGGCGAACCATTGCCAACAAATAACCTGCGTCCCAAAACATTCGCGTGGCACCGACCATTCGTCGGTGTCATGTCTGACAATATTCGATACCGCGCTTAAGTGGCCTCCTTGTCGGTCCGACCTTCCAACGATGGAGGGCCCCCGGGTGCCGACCTACCCCGCCAATGCCGAAGAATCTCCGCGCGTCGTCCCCGCCCTTGTGGCGGCCGATCTGAATCCGCGCCTCGAGCTTCCCGCGCTGCGCCTCGCCCGAACCTCCGAAGATCGCTATTGCCGCGCCGCCCTCGCCTCCTCGCGCAACGAGTTCTGGTGGTACTTCAACGGCCTCGCTCCGTTTGGCGGCTACAGCAAACCGTTCTTCGACGACCGCACCGGCCGCTGGTGGTATCGCGTCAAGCCCGGGTTCGCCTGGCCCGTCAGTTTTTTCCGCCCGATCGTCGAAGCGCCCGAGCGCGCCCCGCACTGGGCTTTGCTCGGCTGGCAATGGCCGATCCTGCAAGACCTCGCCGATTCCTGCGTTCACATGAACGCCGTCTGGCGATTGGAAAGCTACGGTCTGAACTCGGTAACGCCCACCAAGCGCCGCGCCGTCGCGAAGGGCCTCCGCGAACTGGAGATCACCGCTGAATCGACCGCCGACGTCTGTGTCATCGACGAGGCACTCGACGTCTGGAACGAGCACGTTGCCCGCACCGGCTGGAACCGCACCATGGGGCCGGGCGAATTCGCCGCGAGCTTCGCCGAATTGGACCGCTGGCCCGGCACGACCCTCATCACCGCCCGCGACCCCGAGCAGGATCGCGCCCTCTGCGCCTGGATGATCGTTCGCTGCATCGACGACACGCTCTACATCGACACCGTCGCCTCGCACACCCGGCGACTCGAAAAACGCCCGAATGACACGATGATTTTTTCGGCGCTCGTCGCCGCAAGGCAGCGCGGCCTCGCCCACGCGCACTATTCATTGGTCAGCGGAATCCCCACGCTCGAAGCCTTCAAGCAATCCCTCGGCTTCGTCCCCCACGAAGTCCCCACGCGCCTTCGCCTCCGCGCCCCCGTCGCCGCCGCCCTCCAACGCTGGCGCCCCGAGATCTATCAACGCCTCCATGGCGATCCCGGCTGGTCCAACACCGCTTCGCCACGGAAAAAAATCCCCTGGCGCTGGCCGACCACGGCAGCCACCGCCGCCGTCGCCGCGCCCGTCGAATCCGACGCGATCACCCAGCTCATCTCCGCCGTGCTCTAGCAACTGCGCCTAATGCGCCGCCGCCTTGGCCCGCCGACAATCGACATACGCAAACAGGCACAGCGCGAGGAACATGATCAACCCAAGCCAATTCGTAAACTGCTCCACACTGTGTTCCGTCCATCCCGAAGACAGCAGCCGCGGCGGAATCTGAATCCACTTCATCAAGTCAAACGGCGTCGCCATTTTCTTGAAGTACTCATCGTTGACCGCTGTCAGGATGCTGATGAACACACCGATGATCGCACCACCGGCGATGAACCCCGAGGCAACGAGCATCCCCTTGTCCGACCGCGCCTTGGAGACCTTCTCCTCCCTGGAACTCTTGGCGATCAGCTCAGCAACAATCGCGCCGATGAGCAGCGGCGTATTCAGCTCCATCGGCAGATACATGCCCAGCGCGAACGCCAGCCCGGAAATGCCGAGCATCGTCATGATGATCGCAATAATGACGCCGACGCCGTACATCAGCCACGGCACCGTGCCGCCGCCGACAAAACTCTGCAACGCACTGGCCATCACGTTGGCCTGCGGCGCGGAGAGGGCGTCCTTGCTGACGGTCTGATCGAACCCCTTTGTCTTCGAAAGAAAAATGATCGTGGCGGTCACCAGCATCGACGCCAGCACCGACGCGATGATCGCGCTCCACTGAATCTTTCGCGGATTCGCTCCGATCCAGTAGCCGATCTTCATTTCGGTCACCAACGTACCCGCCATCGACAGTGCCGACGCCACCACGCCGCCCACCATCAGCACCGCCATCATCCCCGCCGGCGACTTCGGAAGCCCCGCATTGAGCAGCACCACCGCCGTGATGATCAGTGTCGTCACCGTCATCCCCGAAATCGGTGTCGTCGAAATCATCGCAATTGCCCACGCCGAGACCGTCGTAAAGAGAAACGCCGCGCCCAGCGCGAGCGCGACCGAAATCAACGTCAGCGTCCACGCGCCGTCCATGCCGTCCATCACGACGTAACGAAAGTAAAAACCCATCGCAATCGTCACCACCACACCAACGCCAAGAAGCGACGGATAGCTGATGTCCTCATCGGTACGCTCCGTCACACCGGCCGACTTCCCGGCAAATAGCCCGCCCAGCGCCTGCTTCAGCGCGGTGACGATGATCTTGCTCATCTTGATGATCGAGATCAACCCCGCCGCGAAGATTCCGCCGATGCCGATGTTTCGCGGAATGGCCCGGAAGATGTGCTCCGGGGCATCACTGACGACTGCCGGGTTCAGCAGCTTCAACTGATCGTGCGTCAGTGGCGCGAGCAGTGGAATAATTACAAACCACGACAGGAACGAGCCCGCACAGATGATTGACGCATAGCGCAAACCAATGATGAAGCCCAGCCCCAGCAATTCCGCACCGGTTCCAAGGAAGAACACCGCTTTCACGTCGTGCGCCAGGCCGCCGATCTTCGGAATCAACGTCTTGGTGAAGACCTCGCTGAAGAGCTTCATCGCGGTCGACAGCCAGTTATAAACCGCGCCGATCAGGAATGAATAAATCAGGATCCACGCCTGCCCCCCGCTCTCCGACGCACCCGCCACCAGAATCTCATTCGTCGCCGTCCCCTCGGGGAATGGCAGCTTGCCGTGCATTTCCTTCACGAAGTACCGTCGGAACGGAACCAGAAAGATCGCGCCAAGAACCGCGCCAAACAGCGGCACCAGAAAGATTTCGAGAAACAGCGTCGTCCGGCTCATGTTCAACTGTTCGTTCAGCTTGAGCACGTAAATCGCCGGCATCGTGAACACGGTGCCGCCTGCCACGATTCCAGACGTGGTGCTGATCGCGAGAATATTGACGTGTTCAAGTAGCGAACTCGCCCGCCGCCCCATCTTCAGCAGAAAACCAGAAAGCCCCACCGACAAAATCGAAATCGGAATCGCCGTCTCGATCCCCTGCCCCACCTTCAAAGCCAGATACGTCGCCGCCATCGAGAACAAGATGTTCATCACGATGCCGAAGACGATCGATCGCATCGTCACCTCCGGCACCACCGCCCCAGCAGGCACCATCGGCTCATAGGTCTCGCCGGGTTTCAACTCGCGGTAGGCATTTTCCGGCAGACGCGTTTTGACCAGTGTGTCGGACATGGGATGTTCCCTCAGGCGAAAGGGCGATGCAGAGCGGCGCACATACTGGACGCCCTCGATCCGGTTAGCGTACCCTTCACCGCCGCGCAGGAAAAGCCCGCAACCGGCCCACCGACCATTCCCCCTTCCACAAATCTCCCGCGCTCGTCTATGATCCCATTGCCACGAACCCCAACACGCCTCGCATGACGGATACGGATTCAGGATTCATACCCACATGACACTGCATCGCGCGCGATCGCTCGTCTGCCTCGCGCTGTTCCCACTCTTCACCAGTTGCGGAATCGTCAACTTCGGCGTCCCGGACATGTCGGCCACGCCGGTGGACACTACCGGTTTCGAAATCCAGCCGCTCCCGATCACCTTTGCCGCTTCGTTCGCCCGCGGAAACGACGTCTATCTCCTCCACCCCTCCGGCAATCTCTGGAAATACAACGACAACACCGACGACGCCATCCCCATCCACATGGGCCGCCCCTTCGATGTGTGGGGGCGCTGCCTCTTCGTATCGAAAACCGGCGCGATCTTCGCCTCCGCCACCGGCCTGCCCCTCGTGCGCTCCACCGATGACGGCCGAACCTATCAAACCAGCCTCAACATCCCCGTCTGGCGCATGGATGAAGACGACGCCGGCAATCTCTACGCCGGCAATTACACCAAAGACGCCGCGCACGTCGCCACGCTCTACAAAAGCACCGACGGCGGCGACACATGGACAACCGGGTGGCAGGATGCCGCGAACCACCACGTACACACCGTCCGCTGGGATGACCGCGTGAAGCGTCTCTACATTGCATACGGCGACGGCCCCACGCGCGGCCAGGCCGTCAGCACGGATCGCGGTGCCACATGGGAAATCCTCGACAGCGGTCCCGACCAGGGCCACACCGACGTCGCCTTCTGCCAGGACAGCATCGTCTGGGCCAGTGACGACCAATCCGGCCGCGTCGAGTCCATCGACAAACGCACCGGCCGCACGCGCCTCGTGGATGTCAGCTCACAGTTCATGTGGTTCGCAGTGTCGGACGCGCGACAGGTCTTCGTCGGCACCGCCGTCTCGCGAGCCGGACAGCGCGCCTGTTTGCTGGCCTCGCGCGATCAGGGGCAGACATGGCAAAAGGTTCTCGAATCGCCCGAAGTCGCGACCAAAGACTACTCCGACGGCATGGGCAGCGAATCGCGCTACCTCAGCGCCAACCGCTGGCTCTATTTCTCCCGAGTCGGCAACACGATCCAGTCCTATCGAATCCGCGCGATCCCGTAATGACAGTTCGCCGCGCCAAGTGCTCTGGTGATATTCGAGTGGGGCCGGCGTCCCTGCCTGCCTTCCCCGAGCAATAAGCGGATTCTCAAATTCGCTGTTACCCATCGCCGCAACGAGCCGGGGGGTTTGACGACGCCCCACAACTGCCATTACCGTTTTCGCTTCGAGCCGCAAGGAAGCCCTTCTTCATAACCGAGGATGACATGCGCACGATTCAAAAACGTGGACGATCAATCTGTCTGGTGGCCTGCCTGCTTGCCGCCATGTCCGCCGCCGCTACGGCCGGCGAACCGTGGACGCCGCGCCACGTCGCAAAACTACGCAGCGTCACCAGTGCCGTCATCGCGCCCGACGCCTCCCACATCGCTTACGTCCTCTCCGTCCCGCGCGACCCATTCAAGACCGGCGACGACAAATACGAAGACGGTCCGAACTGGGCCGAGCTTCACATCGTCCGCGTTGCCGACGGCGCAACCCGCCCCTTCATCACCGGCGAAGTAAACGTCAACGACGTCCAATGGACGCCCGACTCCAAGTACATCACCTTCCTCGCCAAGCGACCGAAAGATAAAAACACCTCGCTCTACAAAATCGCCGTCGACGGCGGCGAGGCCCAGCGCATCGCCTCCGCCAAGACCGATCTCGACGGCTACACCCTCAGCCCCGACGGCAACCGTGTCGCCTTCCTCGCCAAAGAGGAAACCCCCAAGGCCAAGAAGGACGCCAAAGACAAAGGCTTCACCGCCGAAGTCTACGAAGAGGAACTGCAAAACACCCGCATCTGGATCGCCGAACTCGGCAAAGACGACGCCAAGCCGCGCATGCTCGACCTCCCCGGCTCGGCCTCGACGATCAAGTGGAGCCCGACCGGTGATCAACTCCTCGTCGCCCTCTCGCCCACGCCCCTCGTCGACGACGAATACATGAAACGCAAGGTCCACGTCGTCGACGTTGAAACCGGCAAAGTCCTGCTCATGTTCGACAACCCCGGCAAGCTCGGCCCCCTCGCCTGGTCGCCCGACGGAAAACACATCGCCATCATGTCCGCCGAAGACATTCACGATCCTTCCGACGGCCGCCTCATGGTCGGCAGTGTCGCCACCGGCAAACTCACCGACGTGCTTCCAAAATACGAAGGCGCCGTCAGTGCCTTCGGCTGGCAGGACAACAACACCGTCATGTTCCTCGGTGATGAAGGCTGCGAAACCGGCTTCGGCAAGGTGGAAGCGACTGGGGCGAACAAGAAGCTGATTGTCGCACCGGGGACGAAATCTCAAGCCTCAAATGGAACATCCGCCGTGGCGGGCCTCAAATCTCAAGACTCAGGACTCAGGACTCAAGACTCCCCTCTCAGCCTCACCGACTTCACTCTCTCGCGCGACGGCATGAACGGCGCCTTCATCGGCAGCACCGCAAACTATCCGCCCGAACTCTTCTTCATGAAACACGGCGACGCCGCACCAAGAAAACTCACCGACAGCAACCCCTGGCTCGCCAACATGAACATGGGCAAGCAGGAAGTCATTCGCTACAAGGCCCGCGACGGAGTTGAACTCGAAGGCATCCTCATCCGCCCCGCCGACGAAGCCCCGCGCATGATGTTTCCCCTCATCCTCTGCGTTCACGGCGGGCCCGAATCCCACGAACGCGACGGCTGGCTCACCAACTACTGGCGACCCGGCCAGCTCGGCGCATCCGCCGGCTACTTCACCTTCTACCCCAACTATCGCGGCAGCACCGGCCGCGGCGTGCCGTTCAGCAAGCTCAGCCAGGGCGATGAAGCCGGTGCCGAATTCGACGACCTCGTCGACGCCGCGAAGTATCTTTGCGAAACGCTCCCGATCGACAAGAGCAAGGTCGGCGTCACCGGCGGCTCCTACGGCGGCTATGCAACGGCATGGTGCTGCACCGCCCTCACCGAGCACTTCGCCGCCGGCGTCATGTCCGTCGGCA
Source organism: Planctomycetota bacterium (assembly GCA_016235815.1). GTDB lineage: Bacteria > Planctomycetota > Phycisphaerae > UBA1845 > UTPLA1 > JACRIM01. The sequence goes on along the minus strand of JACRIM010000003.1, from coordinate 34,031 downwards.
TCAGCGACACCATCTCCAAGAAAGCCACGACGGATATTCCCAACGAAGACTTCCTCGTCCACACCCGCATGAAAATCTGGGAAGACGAAAAGAACTGGCTCTTCTCGCTCAAGCGCAGCCCGATCTTCCACGTCGCAAAAGCAAAGACGCCCATCCTCATCATGGGCGGCAAGAACGACACGCGCGTCCACCCCAGCCAGTCGCTCGAACTCTATCGCTTCCTGAAAACCGTCGGCCAGACACCAGTCCGCCTCGTGCAATTCCCCGGCGAGGGCCACGGCAATCGAAAAGCCGCATTGAAACTCGACTACACCATCCGCATGATGCAATGGTTCGATCATTATCTGAAAGGCCCCGGCGGCGCCCCGCCCCCCGCCGAGATCGACGTCGGCCTCGACAAGGCAGCAAAAAGCGAATGACGAAAGAATCCCCGGCACAACCGAGAGCAAATTGCCAATGTCGAATTACGAATTACAAATGGCGCGAGGTCGTATGTCATTGGTAATTGGTAATTCGTCATTTGTCATTCGGCCCCGGCCCCTCGGACCCTCCGCAGCTTTATTTCTTGCCGTCGTCATACTCACCGGCTGCGGAGACGCCGGCGGCGCGCGAGTCCTGAATCGAAAGGCCGCCGAAATCATCGCCACTACCACACAACCTGCCGACACCGTGTGGCTCGATGATTGCGAGCTTTCCAGTGTCGACGACCGTTCCGGTTCGCCCGGCAAGTCCAAGTGCTTCGTCGGCAAGCCCATCATTCTCGCCGGCCAAACCTATCCTCGTGGTGTCGGTGTCCATGCTCCATCGGAAATCATCATCGACCTCGACGGTGCTGCCACACGCTTTCAAGCCGTCGTCAGCATCGACGACGAAGTGGGCAAGCTCGGCTCGGCCGTCTTCAGCGTATGGGTCGATGACCGCGACGCCGCTCACACCGCGATCCTCCGCGGCGGCGGCCCACCGCGCGAAATCTCCGTCGACCTCACCAACGCCAAGCGCCTCTGGCTCGTCGTCGACGATGGCGGCGACGGCATCGACAAAGACTACGCCGACTGGGCCATGGCTCGCATCGAAATGAAGCCCGGTGCAACGACAAAACCGCGCATCAGTCGCATCGTCGACCCCGCCCCGCCCGCCATCGTCATGATGAAGCCCGGCGATCATCTCACCGGCGTCCCCGAGATCCACCCGCCCTTCGTCGTCGGTGCAACGCCCGGCCGCCCCTTCCTCTTTCGCGTCCCCGCCACCGGCGCGGGGCCGATGCGCTTCACGGCCGACCGCCTTCCCGCCGGGCTGAAAATCGACGCCAACTCCGGCATCATCTCCGGCACGCTCAAGGAGCGCGGACGCACCGATGTCACCATCGCGGCACAAGGCTCACTCGGCCGCTCCTCCTCGACGCTCACCATCATCGGCGTCGAACACCGCCTCGCCCAGACGCCGCCGATGGGTTGGAACTCGTGGAATGCATGGGGCACATCCGTCGACGAAGCAAAGGTCAAAGCCGCCGCCGCCGCCTTCGAGTCCAGCGGTCTCGCCGCACTTGGTTATGCCTACGTAAACATCGACGACGCATGGGAAGGCTCGCGCGACGCACAAGGCCGCATTCGCACCAACGACAAATTCCCCGACATGCGCGCCCTCGCCGGCCACCTGCACCGCATGGGCCTGAAGCTCGGCATTTACTCCTCACCCGGCCCCAAGACCTGCGCCGAATTCGAAGGCAGCAAGGATCACGAACTCGACGACGCCCGCACCTACGCCGAGTGGGGCATCGATCTGCTTAAATACGATTGGTGCAGCTACGGAAAAATCAGCAACGACCTGCCCCGCGCCGAATTGCGAAAGCCCTACGAGTTGATGCGCGCCGCACTCGACGTCTGCGGACGCGACATCGTCTACAGCATCTGCCAATACGGCCGCGGCAAAGTCTGGGAGTGGGGCGCCGAAGTCGGCGGGAACTACTGGCGAACCACCGGCGACATCATCGACACCTGGGCCTGCATGTCCGTCATCGGTTTTGCCGAACATGCCCACGCCGAATTCTCCCGCCCCGGCCATTGGAACGACCCCGACATGCTCGTCGTCGGCCGCGTCGGCTGGGGGCCGACACTCCACGCCACGCGCCTCACGCCGAACGAACAAGTAACGCACATCACGCTCTGGTCACTGCTCGCCGCACCGATGCTCATCGGCTGCGATCTGTCGCAACTCGACGACCTGACGTTTTCGTTGCTCGGCAATGCCGACGTGCTCGCGATCAATCAGGATGCGCTCGGCCGCCAAGCCGCCCGCGTCGCCCGAACCGGCACGCTGCTCTACGGACCCAAAGCCGACGTCACCGAGATCTGGTCACGCCCGCTCGAAGATGGCTCGATCGCCGTCGGCCTCTTCAACCGCGGTGCCGGCGAAGCAACCGTCACCGCCCGCTGGCCCGACCTCGGCATCCGCGGCAAACACAACGTGCGCAATCTCTGGCTAAAACAAGAACTCGCCCCCGCCGACGGCTCCTTCACCACAAAAATCCCGCGCCACGGCGCAGTCCTGATCCGCCTAACCCCCGCCCCAAAGTAACAACATGGCGCAGACTCCGCCGCGGTCTCAAAGTTTCGCCTTTTCGATTCTTCGGTTTGCGATTCCAGATTCTCGAATTTGAGTCTTCGGCTTTCGACTTTTCAGTTTCCAGCTGTTGGATATTGCGTGACAGCGTTCACCGTTTCCCCGTTTCAGTTTTGGCTGTTGGCGTTTCGGCTTTCGACGTTTTAGTTTTTGGCTGTTTGCAAGTCGGATTTCGAATTTTCGGCGTTGGCCTCTTCGCGCTCTCCGCCCGGCAGGGCGCTCGACGATTGGCTTTCATTCTTAAATCTCAGATTTTAGATTTCAGAATCTAGAATTTTGGCTTTCGGCGTTCGGTATCCGATTTGAGATTTCAGATTCTCGAATTTGAGTCTTCGGCTTTCGACTTTTGATTTTTCGACTTTTCAGTTTCCAGCTGTTGGATATTGCGTGGCAGCGTTCACCGTTTCCCCGTTTCAGTTTTGGCTTTCGGCGTTTCGACTTTCGACTTTTCGACATGCAGTTCCGCCGCCCAGCCGACCCGTTTCTCCCCCCGCCCCCTCGGCCCCTTGAACTCTTGAACCCTCACCCCCCAAGCGCCCGCCCCACAAACCCCGCCACATCCGCCTCATTCACGATTCCATCGCCGTTCAACTCATACGCACAAAGCCCCGCACTCACCGGCGAGAATCCAACCAGCGCATCCACCATCCCCTGCACATCCCGCCCATCCACCACACCGTCGCCATTCCCATCAGCCGTGTTCGTCGGATACACCGTCAGCGTCGCAACATTGCTCGTGGCCTGCGTGCAGTCATTCAGCTTCACCACACAATCATACTCCCCCGCATCGCCCACCCCCGCATGAACAAAGACAAGCGTGTTCGTCTGCGCCCCCATCATCTCCCCGCCATCCACCAACTCCACGCCGCTCTTGCGCCATCGATACGAAAGCGCGCCGTCACCTGCCGCCGTCGCACGAAGTGAAATTGCAGATCCAACGCAGACCGAAGGTGAAGCGGGATGCTGAGTAATTTCAGGGGCTGGATCAGCAGGACCATATCGAGCAAAAGAAGCGGATAAATAATCGCCCGCAATACAGAAAACACCACTAACAAAGATTTCTGTCCCGCGCTGGGCAATTGAGAGAACTAGCCCATTAACTCCGCCCCCCAATCGAGACCAACTACTCCCATTCCAAGAAACAATGTTATTTGCAGTCTGTCCATCGACGCTTGAGAAGTAGCCGCCAACAACAAGTTTGGAGCCATCAGACTTAAGTGCGTTGACGTTCGAAAAAAGTGGTTCTATATCACCAAATGCACACCAGGTGTTACCGTTCCAACGTGCGAGATTTCGAACTGGATGTCCGTCTGCAAGAGGAAAAATTCCGCCCGCTATCAGATCATCTTGATACACTTCTAATGCAAGCACCACACGCCCATTGCTCAATTGTCCGGGTATGCCTGTGAACCCTGATCCGATTGGCAACCATTGATTTCCGTCCCATCGCCCGACACAGTTCAGTTGGGTATATCCGGAGTAAACAAACGATCCTTCCACAACCAATTGATCCTCAAATACAGCCAATGCCCAGACCGAATCATTAAACCCCGCACCTACCGCGTGCCATTCCGCTCCATCCCAGCGTGCCACCTTGTGCGCGGCGACCTCTCCGGCAACAGTAAATGAACCTCCAACATACAAGTCGTCCTCGAATTCCGCTACCGAGTAAACAGCGCCCGGTATGCCTTCGCCCAATGGACTCCAACGGACACCATCCCACTGTGCAATTCCTCGGCAAGGAGTCCCATCAATCTGCGAAAATGCTCCGGCAACAATCAAACGACCCTTGTAGGTGCCGAGTGTGTACATGGTTTGTCGGTCGGAAATTCCGACTCCGACGGCAAGCGGCTCGAGGAAAGAACCATTCCATCTCGAAATCATGTCGACACCGGGGTTCTTAGGATCACTGGAGGCGCCGCAAGAAACGATCTCGTCGCCCCATTTGATAGTGTCCGTAACCCAGCCATCAATGCCCGTCCCGCGATCAAACTCGCGCCATGTCTCATTACTCCGGGTCCGAAGTGCCGCGCCGGGATACCCCGCGACAACCAATTCTTCATCTTTCAGCGCGATCGAGTGCACGCTGTCAAACCCAGTCAGGCCATTACCAATCGGGCTAAATACAGACCCATTCCACGCTGCAATTGCATAGGCAAATGTTCCGCCCGCTTCGCTAAAGTCCCCCGAGAGGATTAAGGCATCACCATTTGGCAATAGTTTCCTTACCGCGGAATCAACGCCGCCACCAAATGGTCGCCACGCTATACCGTTCCAGCGGGCGATATTTCTGCAATAGAAACCACCCGCGCTATCAATGTAACCGCCTGCGTAGAGTTGATTGTTCCAAACCGCTAAATCAAACACGCTCCCATTGAGACCGGCCAGTGGTTGCCATGACTGCCCAGTCCAGCGTGCCACCCCATGAAATTCGCTTCCAATTCGAAAGCGCCCTCCAGCGATTAACTCACCGTTAACAACTTCGAATGTCCATACGAAGTCGAGGTACTGCGGCTCGCCAAGCCCTGACGCAAACGCATTCCAATTAGCGCCGTCCCAGTATGCGACATTCGCAACGTCTAATTCGCCCGCAGTGGCAAACCACCCGCCCACCACGAGCTTTCCCTCGAACACAACAAGAGAAAACGCTCCCTCCAATAAGTCATACGAATCAAACCCTTCGGGAGGAGTAAGTCCGGCCCCCAATGGGTGCCACGCCAGTCCATCAAACCGGGCGATCCCATTCGCGGATACTCCGTCCGCAGTTTTGAAGTTACCGCCCGCATAAAGATCACCTTGATACACTGCCAGTGAATTAACGGTTACCTCACCGTCAGCAAGTAACCCACCACCGAGCGACTGCCACGTCGTGCCATTCCATGCCATGATGTTCCATTGCGGATATTGCTCTGTATCGCCTGCCACAACGAAATACTCCGGTTTTGGTCCCGTCCCATCAGGATCCCAAAAGCATGTAGCGTATAGCTTCGCATCGCGAATCACAGGTATTCCGTGCCCTGCTTGCCAGTCGTAAGTACATTGCCCGCGCGCACTCTCCGCGCCCGCACACAATGCAACCATCCCCGCGATAGCAATCGTAAAACCCACCCGGCCCATGCGTCGCTCCTTGCGAACGGCCACCTACACCATTCGTTCCCCATTATATCAAGATTGCAGCCTCCGCGCCAAGTTCGCTGCGGCCCGGCCCAGACGTCGTTCAGGGGGATGACGCAATGCACGCTCGGCTGAACCCGCTTCCTGACGGGCGCGGCTCGGATCTGAAGGGCGTGCCTCGGAACATCTCCCCACGCAGGAACCGTTCTAACTCCCGCCCGCGCCGCCCGTTTCGACTTTTCGATTTTTCGACTTTTCGGCGTTCTGGCGTTTTGCCGTTTCGAGGTTTCCCGCTGTCGGAAGCAGGCCCGAACTGCTTCGTCGCTCGGCCAGCGCCACTTCCTTCTCGTGGACCTCGGCCGCGATGCGCTCGGCCGCGCGCTTGCTCAGGTTGTGGCGGTACTCGTAGATGGCCCAGCCGACCAGACATGCGAACAGCACGCCGCCGACGATCATCGTGGCGACCTTTGCCTCGCCGATGAACTCTTCGATCCGCCCGCTGAACTTCCAACCGGCCCACACCCAGAGCGGCACCGAGATCAGCGCTGCGAAGCCGTCGATCATCGCGAACTTCCAATATGGCACGCGAAACGCACCGGCCGTCAGGAACAATACCGACCGCAGCCCCGGCATGAACCTCGCCGCGAACAGGATCTTCGCACCGTGCTGTTCGAATTTCAGCCGCGCCTTTTCCATCAACCACGGCTTCGCGATCTTGCGCAGCCACTTGTGCTCGAAGACATGATCCCCGTAGCGCTTGCCCATGAAGAAGAGCAGCGAGTCCCCCACCATCACACCAAAGAGGCCCGTCGCCATCATGCCATACAGATTTGCCTGGCCCTTATGCACCAGCCAGCCGGCGGCGATCAGCGGGATATCCTCGGGCAGCGGAATCCCCAGGCCCGCGGCGATCAGGATGCCGAACAGGCCGATGTAGGAAAACTTGCCAATAAATGCAAAGAAAAAGTCCTGCACGCTCGCACTACCCCTGCTTCGCCGTCGCCGTGGTTGGAGCCGGCACCCGCGCCGCGGCCACCGCCAGCTTCACCCGCTCGTCCGCATCGGCCGCCATCAAGTCCAGCCACGCCAATCGATACGGCCCCCCCACTTCGTTCACATACGTCACGATCCAGACGCGCCGATCCACACTGAGTTTGCCGATGCGCGTCCGGGCCACGTCCATGCCTTCGCGCCCAAGATCGAACAACCCCGCACATGCCCGATCGACCGCGGCCGGCCCGACCGTCCCCCCTGCCGCGTCATCGAGACACTGGCCGAGCAGTTCGGCCGCCTTCGACGGCGGGTCGATTTTTGCCATTGCATCCACGGCGGCCGCGGCGATGCGTTCGCGCCGGTCGCTTCGTGCTTGAACCAGCGCGTTCACGACGCGGGTGTGTTTCATGAAGGGTTTGATGATGTGCAGCACGGCGACGAGCTGTTCCTCGGAGCGCGGGTTGCGCAGCGTTTCCATCAGCTCGGGCAGCATCTGCTCCACCAGCTTCGGCCGGTCGCCGAGCTGATCCAGCCGCTGTTGCAATTCGTCGGGCGTGCGATTTTCGATGGAGACGAGAAAATCGCGAATCTTTCCCTGTAATTCATATCGCGACCAGGCCCGATGCGTGAGAAACACGGCCGATCCGACGATCGAGACCGTGAGCGCGCAGGCCGACGCGGCCACCAGGATGTGGCCCCACGGCCCGCTACGCGGCGGGGTCGGCAAAGCGGCATCGGGTTGTGGGGGCGATTGCATCCGCGTTCCACTCGGTCAGAAGTTGTGCCACTCATTCGGCACAGTTCACGCCGGCTCCGGCGCCAGGCCCAGCCGGGCGGTGACTCGTTCGAAGTCGTCGAGGTTATAGTATTCGATGATCAACTTGCCGGTGTGCTTTCGGCGGCCCTCGTGAATTCGCACGCGCAGGCCGAGGACTTTGCTGAGAGCGTCCTCCACATCTTTAACCACAGAGCGGGCCTCGGGTTGCGCGGGTTGTGGACCGCCCTGCTTGGACTTAGCGATGGCGGCTTCGACCTGGCGGACGGACCAGGCGCCGTTGACGGCACTTTGGGCAATCGTATATTGGAGTTGTTTATCTGTAATACCGGAGAGGGCCTTGGCGTGGCCGGTGGAAAGCTCGCCGGTGATGAGCATGACCTGGACCTCGTTGTGGAGGCCGAGGAGGCGGAGGAAGTTGGAGATGGTGGCCCGGTCCTCGCCTGTTTTGGCGGCGATTTGGTCATGGGTGAGGCCGTGGCGGGTCATGAGGGCTTGGTAGGCCCTGGCCCGGTCGATGGGGTTGAGGTCTTGGCGTTGGATATTCTCGATAAGGGCCAATTCGAGCATGTCGGTGTCGGCGACGGGGCGGACGATGGCGGGGATTTCGGTTAGGCCGGCCAGGGTGGCGGCGCGGAGTCGGCGTTCGCCGGCGACCAGTTCGTAACCGGTGCCGGAGGGGCGGACGAGGATGGGCTGGATGATGCCGGACTGTTTGATGGACTCGGCGAGGCCCTGGAGGAGGTCTTCTTCGAAGAGCTTTCGGGGCTGGGAGGGGTTGGCTCGGATGGCAGTCAGTGGGAGGACCAAGGCCCGGATCTGGCTTGAGGGGGTGGGTGATAGGGCGGTTTGGCTTGGTTGGGGTGGGGCGTCTGGGGCCTCGGCGATGGCTGGTTGGGGGCCAGCGCGGAGTTCGGGGGAGATGAGTGATGAGAGGCCGCGACCCAGGCGAGGGGGGTTTTGCTTGGACATTATGGCACCTTTGGTGAAATGCGGCCCGTACGGCGGGCCTTGCCTCGGATCAGGATAGGGGGGCGAGGTTGGTTTGGCAAACGAATGTTCCACGTGGAACATTGGTTGTTGGGGGATGGGGTGGGGGCAACGAGATGGAGCGGAGGCAACTGGATAGGGTGGCGCGATGTGGACGCGCAAGCGATGTTCCACGTGGAACATTGTTTTATGATGATATTAGGAGTTGAAATATCGCATTCCATAGTCGTCGTCGCGAGGGGTGGGGTTGGGGGCGGTGCGGGCATCAAAGGACTTTGGGGGGCGGTGATTGGGGGACTTGGGGATATGGGGAAGGGGGAACGGGGGATCTGGGGACCGGGGGGCCGGGGGATCGGGGGACCTGGGGATCTGGGGATCTGGGGGCCGGGGGAATGGGGGACTTGGGAGTGGGGATAGGGGTGCTCAAGGGTTTAAGGGTTTAAGGGTTCAAGGGTTCAAAGGGTCGAGGGGCCAAGGGCGCGGAGGGGTCGAGGGGGCGAAGGGGCGGGGGGATTGGGAAATTGAAATGTCAAAAGCCAAAACGCCAAAATGCCAAAACGCCGAAACGCCAAAACGCCGAAACGCCGAAAAATCGAAAAGTCGAAAAATCGAAACGGGCGGCGCGGGCGGGGAGCGGGGGGGGGGGGGGGGGTGTGTTGGGTTGCGAGTCGCGGGGCGGCGGTGTTACCTTAAGGGAATGGGCCAATCACATGAGAAGGCGAATAAACTGTCGGGCCAGCAGAGAGTGCGCGCGGGAGGCAGCGGCCGGGACGCTCGCGCTATTCGAGAAGAAGTCGACACGTTTGGACGACTTCCGAGACTGGCTTGGTTGGTGGACAACAATCTTGTCCTGTGCAGCGACAACGCGTGCGATGTCGGCATCGCTCGATTGGCCCGGGGCCGCTTCAACACAATCTGCTCGTCATGGGTCGAACAAGTATGATTGCATCCGTGAAATCGAGACAGCGCATCATCGACCACGGTGAAGTCTTCACCCCGGCCAAGCTTGTGAACGACATGCTCGACCTCGTCTCCCACGAGTGTGAACGCATCGACTCGCGCTTTCTCGAACCTGCGTGTGGCGATGGCAATTTCCTTGCCGAAGTGCTTCGGCGAAAGCTGATCAACGTCGACAAGAAGAACGCCCGCAACCGAGACAAATGGGAACGCGACGCGGTTTTATCCGTGTGCAGCCTTTATGGCATCGACCTGCTGGCCGACAACATCGTCGCGTGTCGTGATCGGCTCTTAAGGGTTGTCGCCGAAGCCCACGCGGCCCGTTTTAATATTCCTCTCCCCGAAGATGCCGTCCGCGCCGCAGCTTACATCCTCTCCAAAAACGTCGTGCAGGGCGATGCCCTTACGCTCCGCACCTCCGGTGACCGTCCGATCGTTTTCCCCGAGTGGTCGCCCGTGAACGGAACGATGCTCAAACGCCGTGACTTTGCTTACGATCACTTGCTTGAAACCGCGCATGTGTCAAACATGCCGCTGTTCAGCGACTCAGGGAAAGACGTTTACGTTCCGAGGACCGTTCGAGACTTTCCGCCGTGCCACTACCTGAGAGTGCCCGACGCGGAGGCTGTGCATGAACGGCCATAACCCCGACATCCTTACTTGTCTCGCCAATCTCAGCGCGGATGAAGTCTTCACCCCGCCCAAACTCGCATCCGCGATGCTCGACATCCTGCCGCAGGACTTGTTCCGACGGCCCGATACCACATTTCTCGACCCCGTCTGCAAGTCTGGTGTCTTCCTGCGCGAAATCGCCCGCCGACTCAACGACGGCCTCAAAGATCAGATGCCGGATGAGCAGGCCCGCATCAATCACATCCTTACCAAGCAGGTCTTCGGGCTGGCGATTACCGAACTCACCGCGCTGCTCAGCCGGCGGAGCGTCTATTGCTCAAAGAAGGCGGACGGCAAATACAGCATCGCTACCGCGTTCCCCAAGCCGGATGGCAACATCCGCCTGCCCAAGACCGATCACACTTGGAACGCCGCCGGAAAGTGCGAGTTGTGCGGCGCGAACCAGGGCGAATATGACCGCGACGAAACATTCGAGGCTTACGCCTACCCGTTCATCCACGGCATCGACCCGACGGAGGTATTTAACGTGAAGTTTGACGTCATCATTGGGAACCCGCCGTATCAGTTGAGCGATGGCGGATTCGGTCGCAGCGCATCGCCGATCTACCATCAGTTTGTCAGGCAGGCGAAGAAGCTGGAGCCACGTTATTTGACGATGATCATCCCTTCTCGTTGGTTCGGTGGCGGAAAGGGACTGGATGATTTCCGTGAAGAAATGCTTGCGGACGATCGAGTACGGCGAATCGTCGACTTCGAGGACGTGAACGACGTGTTTTCAGGGATCGATCTTGCGGGCGGTGTCTGCTACTTCCTCTGGGATAGAGACAATCCGGGGTTGTGTAGTGTGACGAATGTTCACGGCAACACTGAGACTACTTCCGAGCGAAGATTAGACGAGTTCAAGACCTTCATTCGCCATGGCGAGGCGGTCTCAATCGTGCGCAAGGTCGTCGAGAAGGACGAAGCTCGCATGAACAAGCAAGTCTCGGGTCGTAAACCATTCGGACTGGCAACAACCGAGCGACCGAAGAAGACCGGCGATCTGGTCTTGCGCTGGCAGAAAGGTGAAGGCCCCTACCCGCGCGATGAGATTACAACCGGGATCGAGATGATCAATCGTTGGAAGGTCATCACGTCGTACGTCGGACACGACCACGCGGGTAATCCGGGAACGGACGGACGCAGGCGAGTGCTTTCAAAGATTGACATAATTCCGCCCGGCACGATCTGCAATGAAACCTATCTCGTGATAGGCCACTACACATCGAAGAAGGAGGCCGAAAACCTTGTCGCCTATATGAAGACACGGTTTTTCCGATTCCTTGTGTCTCAATTCATGTATTCGCACCACATCACTAAGGAAGCGTATGCACTCGTTCCCGTCCTCGATATGAAGCACCATTGGAACGATGCCGAATTGATCGCGAGGTACGGGCTGACAACGGACGAGGTGGTGTTCATTGAATCGAAAATTCGTTCATTTGACCGAACCGAAGACTAAGACTACGCGAAAGGGATCATGATATGCCGCAAAACGACCCATATGGATTTGCATATCTCGACAATGCCTTTTTGGAGGCCGAAGTCTCGCCAAAGGCGCAACCAAACTTTCAGAAACGATATCGTGGCGCAACAGGAGTCAATGTAACTCCTAAGAACCCTCCCGAGTATCAGTCACAGCCGAATAAGCGCGCAGCAGAATGTAGAGTTTATTTTAACTCACATGTTGTCGCATGCGCCGCGACATCATTGGGGCTCAAAGTTAAGACCGGGCATCCATATAAAGATCGGTATCGGTACCGAATCAATAACAATCAGCTGTGGTGGGAACTGGTTGAAAAATACGGGTTTCGCTTGGGCGTGAACTGAAACGATTCGAACGTAAAAGATCTCTATGGCCGACGATTTTTTCCCCCCACGCCCCGCCGCCGCGCCGACGATCTACGCCTTCGCCAGTACGCACCCGGATCATGCGGGGTTGCTGAAAGTCGGCTACACCGAGCGGATCGCGGCCGATCGGATCGCGGAGCAGTTCCCAACCGGCCTGAACGCCTATCGTATCGAATTGATCGAGCCGGCGATGCGGGCGGATGGGTCGAGCTTTACCGATCACGACATCCACCGGCATCTGCGCGCAAAGGGCATCAAGAACACCACGCACGAGTGGTTCAAATGCACTGTGCAGCAGGTGCGGGCGGCGGTGGTGGCCGTGCGCGAGCGGACCGCGAACGTCGAAGACCGCACGCTAGATTTCGGCATGCGCCCCGAGCAGTGCGAAGCGGTGGAGATGACGGCGGACTATTTTCGCAAGGCGAAGACCGAACAGCCGGGGCACACGCCGCACTTTCTATGGAATGCGAAGATGCGCTTCGGTAAGACCTTTGCTGCGTATCAACTGGCCAAGACGATGGGCTGGAAGAAAGTCTTGGTGCTGACGTTCAAGCCGGCGGTGGTTCACGCGTGGTCGGAGGATTTGACCCGGCATATCGACTTTGAGGGGTGGCAGTTCATCACGCGCGACGGGGAACTGACCTACGAACAGGCGGACAAGAAGAAGCCGATCGTGTGCTTCGGAAGCTTTCAGGACTTCCTCCAGCGCACGGCCAGCGGAGCCATCAAGCCGCGCAACGAGTGGGTACACGATACAGACTGGGACTGTGTGATTCTGGACGAGTACCACTATGGCGCGTGGCGAGAGAACGCCAAGGGGTTGTTCGGCGCGGACGAGGAAGACACTGGCGAAGTGGCAGAGGAAGTGACCAAGGTTGAGGCGGAGTTTGACGAGTCGATCCTGCCGATCACCACGGGGCATTACCTGTATTTGTCGGGCACGCCGTTCCGAGCGCTGGCGTCGGGCGAGTTTATCGAAGAACAGATTTACAACTGGACCTACAGCGACGAGCAGCGGGCTAAGCGCGACTGGAAGGGGCCGGGGCCGAACCCGTATGCGGCGTTGCCCAGACTGGTCTTGATGACGTACACGCTGCCGGACGACATTCGGCAGGTGGCGGAGGAAGGCGAGTTCAACGAGTTCGATCTGAACGAATTCTTTCTGGCCGAGGGGGAAGGCGAGGACGCGAAGTTTGAGCATGAGGATGAGGTGCAGAAGTGGCTGGACCTGATCCGCGGGGCGTATCGCGGGACCACGATCGACGATTTGAAGCTGGGGAAGGACCGGCCGCCGCTGCCGTTCAGCGATTCGCGGCTGTTGGGCGTGTTGCAGCATTCGTTCTGGTTCCTGCCGAGCGTCGCATCGTGTTACGCGATGGCGAAGTTGCTGAAGGCGAAGAACAACACATTTTATCACGATTACAGCGTGGTGATTGCGGCGGGTTCGAGGGCAGGGATCGGGGCAGCGGCGCTCCCGCCTGTGCTGGATGCGATGGACGAGCCGCTTTCGAGCAAGAGCATCACTCTAAGTTGCGGAAAGCTGACGACGGGCGTGACGGTTCGCCCGTGGGCGGGGATGCTGATGCTGCGCAAGTGCAGCAGCCCGGAGACGTACTTTCAATCGGCGTTTCGAGTGCAGTCTCCTTGGACGGTGTCGGATGAGGCTGGGAATGAGATTGTCGTCAAGCCCGAGTGCTATGTATTCGACTTCGCACCGAATCGGGCGCTGCGGCAGATCGCCGACTACGGATCGCGACTGGCGACGGACGAAACCACGCCGGAGCAGCGGGTGGCGGAGTTGGTGGGGTTCCTGCCGGTGCTGGCATACGACGGCAGCAGCATGCGTCAACTTGATGCGGCGGCGATTCTCGACATTGCCACCAGCGGAACGAGTGCGACGCTGCTCGCGAAGCGGTGGGAGAGCGTGCTTCTTGTGAATGTGGACGACAGCACGCTGACACGACTTATGAACGATCCGGCGGCGATGGCGGCATTGGAAGCCATCGAAGGCTTTCGAAACCTCAACGCCGATTTGGAAACGATCATCAACCGATCCGAGCAGATCAAGGACGCGAAACGCAAGGCGGGTGAGGGCGAAGACCTCACCGCCAAGGAAAAGAAGGAACTGACCGAGGCCGAGAAAGAACGTAAGAGCCTGCGGAAACAGGTGCAGGAGAAGCTGATTAAATTTGCGGCGCGCGTGCCGGTGTTCATGTATCTGACCGATTTTCGCGAGCAGCGATTGAAGGACGTCATCACTAAGCTGGAGCCAAAGCTGTTCAAGCGCGTCACGGGGCTGACGACCGAAGATTTCGAACGGCTTGTGAGTCTGGGCGTGTTCAATAGTGCGCTGATGAACGATGCGGTGTGGAAGTTCCGCCGGTATGAGGATGCGAGCTTGCGGTACATGGGGGTAAGCCGTCACAAGGGGCTGGACGTGGGGTTGTTCGACACGGCGCTAACCGAAGAAGACTTCAAAGCGTCATTTGAGGGGCTGGTAGAGGAATGAGCAGGGACGGGATCGTGAGCGAGGTGGATGTGGCGGGGTTTGTGGGGCGGGCGCTCAACGACTGATCGTCTTTCCAGGCGGAAGTTCCATCGGCGCCAGACGTGGCGCGACGGGCGGAGCGATTCATTCTTCCGCCGCGACTTCTTCGGCGTCGGCGGAATCTTCGACGATCTTGGATTTCACTTCGCCGCCGAGGCCGAGGCGGAGTTCGAGGTGTTTGCCGGTGCGCGAACAGGTCATGTGAATCGTCGTCTCGGGCATGTCGAGGACGTGGGATTGCTTGCAGGCGGGGCAGTCGAAGCGAACTTGCATGGGGGCGGTGGCTCCTCGAATGATTTAGTTGATGCGGGGAACGTACGCGAAGGTGCGCGCGGTGGCAAGCGCGGGGGAGTGCGCGGGAAGGGGGTTCCGCCTTGGTGCGGGCGAGATGGGATTGTCGCCCAGGCGACTCTGCGACTCGCTCGAGCGTGCGTGCTACAAGAAAACCCGCTTCCTAACGGGCGCGGCTCGGATCAGTGCAAATCACGAGCGTGCGTTGGTTGGCTTCACGGTCGTCGGCGGGGTGGTCGGCGCGGTGTCGCTGACGGTGCGGAGCGTGACCGAGCCGTTGCTGCTGCTGGCGTTGATGCGGCCGCCGCCATCGTTGAGCTTGGCGCGGAGCGACGAGCGGTGCGTTTCGAGGTCGGCGACTTGCACTCCCTTCAAATCTGAATGCACGCGGCCGTTCGTTGTTTGCAGATCGACGCTGGCGTTGATGTTGCTCGGCACTTCGACTTCGACGTGGCCGTTGCTGGTGACGACCTGGATGTCGGGGCTGGGCGGGACGGATTTGCAATGAAGCGCGATGGATCCATTGCTGGTGCGGAGGTTGGCAGCGCCGGTGGCGTCCACGATTTTGATGCGGCCGTTTGAGGTGACGGCCTTTACCGTGTTCTTTCCGACGCGCTGGAGGTCGATGTGGCCGTTCGAGGTGCGGATGTCGACATCGCCTTTGATATCCCACGCGGAGATTTCGCCATTTGAGGTTTCGGCGAACACGGAGCCGTCGCAATCGCGGATGTTCACGCGGCCGTTGCTGGTGTTGGCATGGATGTCCTTGTCGCACCCGGCGGCGTCGATGCGGCCGTTGCGGGTGTCGAGGGCGAGTTCGACACTCGGCGGCATGACGATTTCAAACTTGGCACCCTGATTTCGATTGGCCTCGACAACGGGCATTCGGGCGGCGATGCGGAGCGTGTCGGGGCGCGACGGGTCCTTGCCGACTTCGATTTCAATCTTCTCGGCGAATTCGCGGGCATCTTTCTCCGTCATGCCGCGGGCCGAGCGCGTGGTGTTCACTTCGACTTGCCTGGCGGTCGGATCGCAGCGGACCTCGATCGCGCCGTTGCGGGTCTCGACGGCGACGCGCGTCATGCCGTCGAGCGTTGCGGACTTGTGGTCCTGCACTTCGACGCGAACGGGGTAGACGATGCAGCCGGCCGTGTTGAGCAGGAGGCCGACGAGAACGAGACCACACCAGCGCGAGTGACGAATCATGGTGATACTCCAGAATGAGGCGGGGCGAATGCCCGCGCGAACCCTTTACTTAGACAGAACGGTGCCGCGGCGACCGTTCAACGGTGGTATTGGACCCGATGGGGCGTTTATTTTGATGGGCGAGAGGGGCAACGAGACCCACGGATGGAGATTCGTGGGCTTGAGGCGCGAGACGAGGCCTGTTGTTATCATGGCGACAACGGAGACCCTTTATGCCCTTGCACATTGGCGATTTCAAGCCGCAATTCATCGATTCGACGGCCGACCTTGGCGACCCGGCCGTGGCCAGGCAATGGTATGACACGCTGGAAAAGCGACCGTTAGGCAGCCCGGCGGCGCTGGAGGGGTGGTTGCGTGATTGGTCGGAGCTGGATGCGTGGCTGGATGAGGAGGGGTCGGTGCGCTATGTGGAGTCGACCTGCCAGACGGACGACCCGGCGCGGGAGAAGCGGTATCTGGACTTCATTGAGAACGTCTCGCCGGTGATCAAGGCGTGCTGCGATCGGCTGAATCGCAAGCTGCTGGCGTGTGAGTATGTCAATCGGCTCCCCAGGGAGCGGTACGAGGTGTTCCTGCGGGCGATTCAGAATCAGGTGGCGATCTTTCGCGAGGAGAACATCCCGCTGCAGACCGAAGATGAGAAGCTGCGGCAGCACTATCAGAAGGTCGTGGGTTGCATGACGGTGCAGCACGACGGGCGCGAGCAGACGCTGGAGGAAATGGGGCGGTATCTGGAAGAGCCGGACCGTGCCGTGCGACAGGAGGCGTGGGAGAAGGTGTGCGGCCCGTGGCGGGCGGCGCGCGATGAGATCGATGAAATCTATGACAAGATGGTGGCACTGCGTCAGCGCATGGCGAAGAACGCGGGGTTTGCCGATTATCGCGGGCTGGCGTTCGCGGAGATGGAACGGTTCGACTACACGCCGGCCGATTGCGTGGGGTTCGCCGACACGATTGAGCGCGTGGTGGTGCCGGCGGCGCGGAAGCTGGCGCAGGAGCGCAAGGCGAAGCTGGGCGTGTCGGCGCTGCGGCCGTGGGATATGTTCGTGGATGTTGAGGGGCGTCCGCCGCTGAAGCCATTCAAGGGGGCGGCGCAGTTGATGGACGGCGTGGGGAGGATTTTCGCAAAAGTGGCGCCCGACCTTGGCGAACAGTTCGGGCGGATGCGCCGCGAGGGGTTGCTCGATCTGGAGAGCCGCAAGGGCAAGGCGCCGGGCGGATACATGATGATGTATGAGGGGCGGCGGCTGCCGTTCATCTTCATGAACGCGGTGGGCACGCACGATGATGTGCAGACGATGCTGCACGAAGGAGGACACGCCTTTCACGGGTTCGCGGCGCGGAATGAGGAGATGGTCGCGCTGCGGGATGCGCCGATTGAGTTTGCCGAAGTCGCGTCGATGGGGATGGAGTTGCTGGCGGGGCGGTATTTGGAAGAGTTCTATTCGGCGGCGGATGCGGGGCGGGCGAGGGCGGATCATTTGCAGGAGACGGTGAAGTTCTTTCCGTGGATGGCGTGCGTGGACATGATTCAGCACTGGGTCTACACGCATCCGGGGCACACGCGGGCCGAGCGGAACAATGCGTGGCTGAGCCTGAACACGCGGTTCAATGACTGGGTGGATTATTCGGGATACGAGGATGTGATCGCCGATTCGTGGCATCGCAAGGGGCACCCATTCACGGTGCCGTTTTATTATGTGGAGTATGGCATCGCGCAGCTTGGGGCGCTGGGCGTATGGCGGAATTCGCGGAGTGATTACGCGGCGGCAGTGGCGGCGTATCGCAAGGCGCTGGCGCTGGGCGGGCGTCGGCCGTTGCCGGAGTTGTTCGCCGCGGCGGGGGTGCGGTTTGATTTTTCGCAGGGGACGGTGGGGCCGTTGATTGCGGCGGCACAAGACGCGACGCGCTAGATATTCATCAGATGATCGGGGTGCTGGCGGGCGAATTGTTCGACGCCGGTGGCGTAAATCTGCACGATGTCGGGCACGATCTTGGTTTCATCCTCGTTGCCGGTTGGTTTGTAGAGCACCGGTGTGACGAGGAGTTGGTAGTAGAAGTTTTTTCGTGAGACGACAAAGGCCTGCAGGATCGGGGCGCCGGCGCGGAAGGCCATCTGCACCGGCCCGGTGAGGAACTCGCGCGTCTCGCCGAAGATTTGCACCGGGCAGGTCTTGAGGTGATCGTCGCGGCGGCGGCCGACGTCGAGCAGGCTGGCGACGATGCCGCCGGATTGGAATTGGCGATAGATCTCGCGGGGGAATGCACCGCTGTAGAAGAGCCGCATCTTGGCGACTTCGGGAAAGGTCTCGCGATACTTGCGGCCGATGTAGCGGCGGACGTGGCTTTCCTTCGGGTCGCGCACGCCGACGATGTCGTAGCCGAGTAATGCGCCGAGGAGGCCGGCGACGTGGAACGAGCCGAAGTGGCAGAGGGCGACGTAGGCGCCTTTGTTCTGCGCGAGGGCACCTTCAATGTGCTTGCGCCCCTTCATCTTGATGCGGTTCATCAGCTTGGCGCGGGGGATGCGATCCATGATGGTGTAGAACATCTTGTCGCAGCGGATGCGCATGAAGTAGCGCCATGCCATTTTGCGGTGCCATGCGGGGGGAAACTCATCCTTGAACATATCGCGCAATTCGCGGCGGACGCGGCGGCGGCGGCGGTAGTCGATGAAGTATTCCACTGATCCGAAGGCGCGGCCGAAGAGGAACAGGCCGGAAAGGCTGAAGCAGCGGATGATGAGGACGAGAAAGGTTCGAACGATCCAGATGCGGGCGCGGACGAGGGCCGGAATGGGTTTCTCTGGCTGCGGCGCAGGAGACGGCCGATCGCGGTTGTTCTCGCTGGTTGGCATTTCCACGGCGACGTTCGGTGAGGGCATATCGGTTGGGATTATATCGAGTGGGGGAAGAGAGGGTTTGAGGGGCCGAGGGGCCAAGTAGAAGAAGTCTCCACGTCATGCACAAACGACTTACATGGTGCGTTGTGCGTACTCGTGGTCCGCACAGCGGACCCTACGGAAGGGGGAGCGTTTGTTGACGCGGACGGAGCACTTTGATCCCGAGGACGGTGGGGTGTGCGGCGAGATAGTCTTCGAGCGGCAATTCGTGAACGGCGGGTTTGCCGGCGTGCAGCATGGTGACGCGGCCGGCGGCATCGTGAAAGAGCAGGCCCATGTGGGAGACGTATTGGAGTTTGTCGTTGCCTTTGACGAGTTCGACGATGTCGGCGTCTTTGATTTGGTCCAGGCATTGGCCGAGCTTCGCGGTGGGGATGTAGATGCCCGCACAGTCTCTTATGGCAATTTGCTTGTGGATGCCGTGCTTGGCGAAGAAGGCGGCGCGATCGATCTGCGTGTTCATCGTGACCGTGCTGCCGCGGGAGATGGGGCGCGAGACTTCGTCGAACAGCCAGTTGTTCGCTGGATTCCAATCAGCTTCGACAAAGTGGTTGCGATCCTCGAAACCAATGATGGAATTGCGATAGCGCAGCCGAATGAGTTGCCGGGCGAACGACGGCCAGTCGTCAGCCAGGGCCATCGCGTAGGTTTGTTCGACGAAGGTCACGCAGTCGCTGGCGGCGAGACAGACGAGCGGATCGGGGTCGGTGAGTTCGAAGGGGTATTCGCCGAGCGGGCCGAGTTTGTAGGGTTGGCCGATGGACTGGCGGGCGAGGAGGCGGACGCGATCTTGTAAGGTGAGTTTTTGTAGGAAGAGGTTGTGAAGGTAGGTGTCCAGCTCCTGATCGGTGAAGGTGTGGATGGGGGCCTTGGCGAGCGCGTCGATGGTGCGGGGGGCGCGGGTCGGTGCGGCGCAGCCGACGAAAGCGAGGGCAATCAGAGGGGCCAATTGCCACAGGCTTCCAACGGAAGGGAACATGGAGGGGATTGTACTTTGCCGTTCAAAGCCCGGCTAAAGCCGGCTCGTGTCCATACAAATGGCACCGGGTTCCACCAACTGAAGTTGGCGGCAAACGCCGGCCGGCTGAAGCCCGGCCTTCGAGGAGCGCATGCTTCCTCGCCGCACCCTTCTTTGAGTTGATGACACTGCGAGTGATAAGCAGTCAATGAAAATACAGCTGCCCGGGACTTCTTCGCTAGGCAGTCTACTATCGCCACACGGGCTACTGATGTGGGTGGAATTTCTGGTGGATCGATTTGAGGCGCGTGGTGTCGACGTGTGTGTAGAGCTGCGTCGTGGCGACGTCGGCGTGGCCTAGCAACTCTTGCACGATGCGCAGGTCGGCGCCGCCTTCGAGCAGGTGCGTCGCAAAGCAGTGGCGCAGGGTGTGCGGCCCGACGTTGCCGGAGAGGCCGGCCTGGCCGGCGAAGCGGCTGACGAGTCGCCAGATGTTGGTGCGGTCCATGGGGTTGCCGGTTCGGCTGACGAAGAGGGCGTCGAGAGGCCCGGACTCGGTGAGCACGGCGCGGAGGCCGCGGGTGTATTCGTTGACGGCGTCGATGGCGTGCGAGCCGATGGGGATGATTCGCTCCTTGCCGCCCTTGCCGAAGACGCGGACATAGCCGACGTTGAGATTCACATCCTGCATTCGGAGACCGGCGAGCTCGCTGACGCGCATGCCGGTGGCGTAGAGCATTTCGAGGATGGCGCGATCGCGCGAGTAGAACGGGTCGCCGGGTTCGGGTGCTGCGAGGAGGGCTTCGACCTGGCCGGGGCGGAGGGTGTGCGGGAGCGTGCGCCATTTCTTGGGTGTTTCGAGGAGCGTGCTGACATCCTCGGTGATGACCTGCACGATATGCAGATAGCGGAGGAACATCTTCACGGAGACGAGATGACGCGCAATAGTCGAGAGCGCGAGACCGCGCTCGGAGAGGCGCATGAGGAAACCGCGCACGACGTTGGTGCTGATCTGCGCGGGAAGGGTGATGGTCGCATCGTGAAGATGGACGAAGAACTCCCGCAGATCGCGCGAGTAGGCCTCGATGGTGTTTCGCGCGAGGCCGCATTCACTGACGAGATAGTCGGTGAATCGCTGCAAGAGCCGCGGCCAATCGAGCAGGCCGGAGGCGGGCGCGGAACGTGGTGGAAGCGTTTGCGGTGCAGTGGCTAGCGAGGTTGTCATGAAGACTCGGATGGCGACGTAGCTCTATCGGCGGGGGGTTGGGAAATGGTTGAGGGGGTGTCCGATTTCAGGGGTGCGAAACTTGCGCTCGGAAATGCCGTTGGGGATTGGTATAATCCAATGTGGAGTTTTTGAAATGACCATGCGTGGAACAGTCCGAAACGGCGTCGTCGTGCTCGATGGTGATGCGACATTGGCCGAGGGGACGGTCGTGCGCGTGGAATCCGTCGATGCGTCCGAAAACATTCCGACGCTTTATGAGCAACTTCAGCCGATCGTCGGATCGGTGTCCGGGCTGCCGTCGGACTTGGCGGAGCAGCACACACGTCCACTGAGATACTTGCAATCAAAATAACATGTCACTTGCTGTGATCGACTAGCGCCCGCACTACACACTCACAATCATCCGCCGAGAGGATCGCGTGGCTCACGGCTAGCGCTGCGCGCGGAGACGCGGCGAGGATGTCGCGGGCGTTGGATGCGTTGATGCCGCCGATTGCGGCGAGGGGGAGAAGGGTGATCGCGGCGATCTCCGAGAGAAGCTTCGGACCCTGCACGGCAACGTGCGGTTTGGTCGGCGACGCGAACATCGGCCCGACGCCGAGGTAGTCGGGCTGCGCGGCGATGGCGGCTCGCGCTTCGGCGAGACTGTGCGTGCTGACGCCGATGAGGCGGTTTGCGCCGACAATTTCTCGCGCGGCGGCAACGGGCAAATCGGTCTGGCCGAGGTGTACGCCGTCGGCGTCGGCCAGACGGGCGATGTCGGGGCGGTCGTTGATGATGAGCAGTGCGTTCGCGCGAGCAGTAATTTCGCGGAGCGACTTGGCGCGGGCGAGCAATTCCGTGTCAGGTAATTCTTTCTCGCGGAGTTGAATCACATCCGCGCCGCCGGCGAGGGCCGCGGTGCAGACGTCCAGCCACGGGCGTTTGCAGAGCGAGGCGGTGACGAGGACGTGCAGCCGCGCGGTGCGCAGTCGGGCGCGACGCGGGCCGCCGATAAGGATGTCTTGTTCAAGAGTGTAGACGCGGTAGCGGAGTTGTTCGATTGCCGCGGCGGCGGGGGCGTTGGTGATCTTGCCGTATTCCTCCATGCAGCGCAGAGACTCGGCCGCGCGCTTCGCGGCGGCGACGGCGACCGATTGGGTGTCAGCGCGGTGCGACTCGCTTTCTGTTGTGATCGTTGTGCCGACGTCGTGCTCAGTGTCGCGGGCGGCGAGGAGCGAGTCGGCGCCGAAGTGTTTCAATGCGGCGGCGAGTTCGTGGCGCACATCCTTGACGCGCTGAGTGAGCGGCCCGTCGTCCAGCACCATGCGGCAATGTTCTTCCAGTACGCGCAGGGCCTCGCGGGCGCGGTTGGCGTTGGCGTCGAGGATGCGGGCGAGGTGGGGGGGCATGGCATCGGCATGATATCGGGTGGGGATTTCGTTTGCAGAAGAACGGGGGCGGGATGTGTTGTTCGCAATGCGGAATGACGAATGGAGAATGATTAATGAAGGAAGGGTTGCTTCGCAACGTGGACGTCATTTCGGAGCGGGCGAATGGAAACAATTTGTGCTTCGCGACCCCACCTCGCCACGGCGAGTCGCCTTTGGAGACCTTGCCCTCCCCGTCGCAAGGGGAGGGGATCGTACGTTGAGGATCGCGCGAAAAACGACGATAATTCGCGTTATGAGTATTCCATCCGCCGCCCAGATTCGCCAGCAGTTCATCGACTTCTTCGTCAGCAAGTGCGGCCACACGTTCGTGCCGTCGTCGCCGTGCGTTCCGCTGAATGACCCGACGCTGATGTTCACCAACGCGGGCATGAACCAGTTCAAAGCGATCTTCCTCGGCCAACAGGCGCCGGATGTGGACAAATGGCCCGGCGTCAGGCCCGGCATGGCAACGCGCGCCGCCAACACGCAGAAGTGCATCCGCGCCGGCGGCAAGCACAACGACCTCGACGATGTCGGCCACGACACCTATCACCACACATTTTTCGAGATGCTCGGCAACTGGTCCTTCGGCGATTATTTCAAGAAGGAGGCGATCGAGTGGGCGTGGGAGTTGCTGACCAAGGTCTGGGGCATCGACCCAACGCGGCTGCACGCGACCTATTTTCAGGGCGATGCGGCCGAGGGGCTGGAGCCGGACACCGAGGCGCGGGATTTGTGGGGGAAGATTCTGCCGCCCGAGCGCATCCACCCCGGCAACAAGAAGGACAACTTCTGGGAGATGGGCGACACCGGCCCGTGCGGACCGTGCAGCGAGATTCATATTGATCTGACGCCGGACAAGAGCGGCGCGAAGTTGGTGAACGCGGGCGATGCGCGGGTGATGGAGATTTGGAACCTGGTGTTCATCCAGTTCAACCGCGGCAACGACGGGAAGCTGTCGCCGCTACCGGCGAAGCACGTCGACACGGGCATGGGGTTTGAGCGGATCACGTCGATCCTGCAGGGCATGGGGCACGGCCGGCTGGGGAACTTCAGCAATTACGACACGGACGTGTTCACGCCGATCTTCGCGGCGATTCAGAACGTGACCGGCGCACCGGCGTATACGGGGTTGCTGGAAAGCCGCGCCAACGATCCGAGCCGCGCCCGTAAGGAAGCGGGTTCTTTTCCGAGCCGCGACCGTCAGGGAGCGGGTTCCGACGGCCCACACGCATACTTCATCACATGGCACACCTACGGAACATGGCTTCATGGCCGTGATGATGGATCGGTTGACGCGGAACACAATCTGCCCGGCACCCCTTTCCTCGATCCACAGCGAGGACTTGAACAACACGAGCGAGACATTCAGAGGCACGCGCCGATTGTTCTGGATGCATCGCAACGGTCGGTAGTTGAGCGGACCGTTCGAGAGGTTGCCGACCATCGCAAGTGGGAGATTCACGCATTGCACGTACGCACAAATCACGTCCATGTTGTGGTTACGGGCAACGACACACCAGAACGCATCATGAATGACTTCAAGGCATACGCCACACGTCGGCTTCGCGAAGCGAAACTGATGGATGATCAAACGCATCCTTGGTCACGACATGGCAGTACGCGGTACCTGTGGGATGAGCAGTCGATTGCGGCGGCTTGTGAATACACGCTAGAGCGACAAGGAACCGATCTGGCGAAAACGAACCCGCTCCCTGACGGTCGCGGCTCGGTTCCAGCGCACGCCGACGTGATGAAAGACATCGCTTACCGCGTCATCGGCGACCACATTCGCACGTTGACGTTCGCACTGACGGACGGCGCGGTGCCGAGCAACGAAGGGCGCGGGTATGTGCTGCGGCGCATTTTGAGGCGCGCCGTGCGGTATGGGCGGCAGTATCTCGGCACGCGCGAGCCGTTTATGTGCAAGCTGGTGCCGGCCGTCGTAGAGGCGATGGGGGCGGCATTTCCGGAGTTGAAGAAGAACCCGCAGCGCGTGGCGGATTTGATTCGCGACGAAGAGGCGTCGTTCATCAAGACGCTGGATCGCGGCATAGCGCTGTTTGAGGAGGCGGCCGACCACGCGAGCAAGCATCACCACGGGCGGATCGCCGGGGATGATGCGTTCAAGCTGCACGACACCTATGGCTTTCCGATTGATCTGACGGAACTGATGGCGGAAGAGCGGGGGATGACGGTTGATATTGGGGAGTATGAGCGGTTGATGGAGGAGGCAAGGGAGAAATCACGGGCCAAGAAAATAAGCGCGGTCCTCGGAATCCCTGAAGAGCATCTACTTGAAGTCACAGATGACGGTGAGAAGTACACGTTTCCACTCACGCAATTGTCGGCGCAATACCGCTTCGCAGTTGGCGTTGGCGAGAATAGACAGGCTTTTGTATTTGATAAGACCAATTTCTACGCAGAACAAGGTGGGCAAGTTGGCGACACTGGGTGCATCACCTTTGCGCAGGGGACAATTCGAGTTACGTCGACAATCAGGAGTCAGAATCAAGTTCTCCATGTTTTCGATTATCACGAACTAGACAACATACCTGACGAACAGGGACTGAAGTATGGCCAAACAGCAATACTAATTGTCGATTCTGCCCCTCGTGCAGCCATAATGAAAAATCACACGGCCACGCACGTCATGAATTGGGCGTTGCGTGAGGTGCTGGGCGATCATGTGCAGCAGAAAGGCTCACTCGTCGATCCCGACAAGACGCGGTTTGATCTTTCGCATCACGCGGCGATCACGGAGGAGGAACTTTCGCGGATTGAGCAACTGACCAATGAGCAGATCGCCAAAAATCTGCCGGTGCATACCAATGACAACGTGCCGGTCGATCAGAAGGCGGCGATGAAGATCAAGGGGCTGCGGGCCGTGTTCGGCGAGAAGTACCCCGAGAAGGTGCGCGTCGTCTCCATCGGCGCGCCGGTGAAGGATTTGCTGGCGAACCCGGACAACCCGGAGTGGATGAAGTACTCCATCGAGTTCTGCAGCGGCACGCATGTCAAATCGACCGGCGAGATCGGCAGGTTCCGGATCGTTGAGGAGTCGGCCGTCGCCAAGGGGATTCGGCGGCTGGTCGGCGTGACGGGCGAACGGGCACAGAAGGCGGAGGACGATGCGACGGCGATCATGCGCATGTTGAAAGAGGCGTCGCAGGCGAATGAAGACGCCTTGCCGCAGCGCGTCGCGGAGATCACGGCGGTCATGAGCCAGATGGAGCTGCCCATCGTCGAGCGAAATCAGCTTCGGGCGGACCTGGCGCACTTGCAGGAGCGTGCGAAGAAAGCGGCCAAGCAGCAGGCCAAGAGCGGCGCGGCGGATATTGTTGCCAAGGCCGATCAACTTCTGGCCGATGCGCCGCGCGTCGGGGCGACGGCGATCATTGCGGGCGATCTCGGCGTGGCGACGGTCGATCAGCTTCGCGGGGCGTGCGACAGCCTGCGCAGCCGGGCCGGGTCGGCTGCGATCTTGCTGGCGGCGGAAAACGAGGGCAAGGTGGTGCTGCTCGCGGCGATGACGGCGGACGTGGTGGCGAAGGGCGTGAAGGCGGGCGACCTGATCAAGGAGATCGCGCCCATCGTCGGCGGCAAGGGCGGCGGCAAGCCGGACCTGGCGCAGGGCGGCGGGTCGGACACGACGAAGATCGGCGAGGCGGTGACGAAGGCGAGCCAATGGGTGACGGCGAAGCTATGAAGAAGAAAAAGACAACTGCAAAGGCAACTGGGAAGGCCAACAGAAAACCCACGCGCGGCAAGATCATGTATGGCCGCCGCAACGGCAAGCTGCTCATGGCCCAAATGACAACATTCGAAGAGGATGACGGGAGCTTTGATCGAGAGTTTTGGCGGCGTGTTGGGCCCGAAGGCAAGTTGAATGCAGCGTGGGAACTAACAAAATGGTATGTCATGGCGCGAGGCGGCGATGAATCTATGCTCCGAATGGATCGAACTATTGCAGTCCTTAAATGCCGGCGGCGTTCGCTTCTTAGTGGTCGGCGGTCACGCCGTAATCATTCACGCTGATCCTCGGTTTACCGGTGATCTTGATTTGTGGGTGGAGCCGACCCCTGAGAACGCGTCGCGCGTTTGGAAGGTGCTTGTGGCGTTTGGCGCGCCACTTGAGGACACCAAGCAGAGCGACTTCGCTGACGATCGCAAGGTCTATCAGATGGGCAAGCTCCCAAGCCGCGTCGACATCTTGATGGGAATTGGAACAAAGAAATTTTCCGAGGCGTGGAACGAGCGCGTGCCCGCATCGCTTGGAGGAGTGCCTGTCCATGTCATTTCTTGGGCGGACCTTCTTGAGAATAAGCGGGCGGTCGGGCGTCCCAAGGACTTGTTGGACGTAGAATCACTTCTCAAGTATGGCCGGGGCAAGAAGAAAAAAAAGAAGAAGAGACGCAGTAAGAAGTAACATGAGCCGTTTCAACTCGCTGTTGCCTCGCGTTACACTCATTCCATGCCACATGCGCGCGCCAAACGAATGACCGAGTCTGCTCCGTCGCGGGGGGCGTCTGAACTTTTTTTTCCGCTGCTGATCGTCGCGAGCAGCTTCATCGCCTTTGCGCCGGCTATTCGCGGCGACTTTATCTGGGATGATCATCAGTACCTCAGCGAGAACAAGAATGTCTCCGAGCCGGGCGGGTTGGTGCGGACGTGGACGGAGCTTCGGACGAATCCGCAGTATTACCCGCTGGTGTTCACGACGTATTGGCTGGAGCATCAGCTCTGGGGGCAAAGCCCAGCGGGCTATCACATCACGAACATTCTCCTGCACGCGGCGACGGCGATCCTGCTGGGGCGATTGCTATCGCGGTGGCGCGTGCCGGGGGCGTGGCTGGCGGCGATGCTCTTCGCGGTGCACCCGGTGCAGGTGGAGACGGTCGCGTGGATCACCGAGCGGAAGAACACACTGAGCGGTCTGTTCTATCTGCTTTCGTTGACGTACTTCTCGCGCTTCGCAGCGCTGGACGAAGACAAGGCCCCCACGCCGCGCAACTGGAGCCTCTATGCCGTCGCCCTGGCGTGCTTTCTCGGTGCGCTGCTCAGTAAGACCGTGACGGCCACGCTGCCTGCGGTGCTGCTGTTGATCGTATGGTGGCGGCGCGGGCGAATTGGCCGCGACGACTTGCTCGCGCTGATCCCGATGTTTGTGCTGGGCATCGCGTTTGGATTGATGACGGCGTACATGGAGCAGCACCATGTCGGGGCCAAGGGCGAGGAGTGGAACCTGTCGCTGCTGGAGCGCGGCCTGCTCGCGGGGCGGGCGGTGTGGTTCTACGCGGGCAAGCTGGTGTGGCCGTACCCGATCATGTTTGTCTATCCGCGCTGGGTGATCGACGCGGGGCAGGCGTGGCAGTTTGCGTTTCCCGTCGCGGCGGTGGCGCTGGTCGTTGCCTTGTGGGCGCTGCGCGGGCGAATCGGGCGCGGGCCGGTGGTGGCGGCGATGTGTTTCGGGGGGACGCTGTTTCCGGCGATTGGTTTCCTCAATGTGTTTCCGCATCGGTATTCGTTCGTGGCCGATCACTTTCAATATCATGCGAGCGTGTTCGGGCTGACGTTGATCGCGGCGGTGCTGGCCATCGCGGCGAAGCGCGTCGCGGGCGGGGTGCGCGGGATGATCGCCGTGGCCGTGGTGCTCGTTTTGACCGCGCTTTCGTTCGAGCAATCGAAGGCGTATTACGACCTGGGCACGCTCTGGAAGGACACGATTGCGAAGAATGATGGCGCGTGGATGGCCCACGGTAATCTTGGCGACTGGCTCAGCGGGCAGGACAAGTATGCCGAGGCGATTCCGCACTACGAGAAGTCGCTCGCGCTGCGGCCGAACTCCGAGGAGATTCACTTCAACCTCGCCCTCGCGCTGCAGCGGGTGAATCGCCGTGCCGAGGCGATGGCACACTATCAAGAGGCCATCCGGCTTGTGCCGACCTACGCCAAGGCGCACATCAACATCGGGGCGATGATGCTCGACGAGGGCCAGGCGGCCGAGGCGATGCCGTGGATCGACAAGGGGCTGGAACTCGATGCGACGCTCGTGCCCGGCCACTATGCACGCGGCAATGCGCTGGCGAAGCTCGGCCGAAACGAGGAGGCGCGGCGGGCCTATGCCGAGGCGATGCGATTGCAGCCCGACTTCTGGGAGGCGTGGATTAACGATGCGAATCTGCTGTGGGCGATGGGCCGGCGCGACGAGGCCATCAACCAGTATCGCGAGGTTACGCGGCGCAATCCGAAGAGCGTCGAGGCGTTTGTGAATCTCGGCTCGGTGCTGATGCAAAAGGGCGACACGGCGGGCGGTATTGCGGCGCTGCGGGAGGCCGTGAAGCTGGCGCCTCGCAATGCCGCCGCGCGGATTCGCCTGGCGCAGGCGCTGCTGGCGGGCGGCAATCGCGATGAGGCGGCGGCGACGCTGGAGGCGGGCAAGCGGATTGATCCGAACAACGCGGACATTGCGGCGATGTTGAATGAGCTGCTGGTCACGCCGCGGCCGTGAGCGGATACTTCGCTTGTTGAGGCGTAGGGTCCGCTGTTCGGACCAATGACGAGAGATCGGTCCGCACAGCGGACCCTACAATGGCGCACGACAGACGGAGTACCCACACCATGAAAGCGGAGACGATATTGGCGAAGTTGAACGAGTTGCGACACGAGGCCGAGGGCGACGAGACGGACATCGAGTGGCTCACGCTGCATCATGCCTTTTGTTTTATCTCCTACAAGATGGGGGAGTTTCAGAAGTACCTCAACGAGGTGCTGCCGGAGGAATGAGTCTTGAGTCCTGAGGCTTGAGTCCTGAGGCTTGAGTCCTGAGACCTGAGGCTTGAGTCCTGAGTCCTGAGTCCTGAGTCTTGAGTCTTGAGTCTTGAGACCTGAGTCCTGAGACCTGAGGCTTGAGGCTTGAGGCTTGAGGCATTGGGAAGCAGTCGCTGGGCGACCGAGTTTTGCGTGAAAAAAACTACCCCCACAAAAAAGCGCGAAAAACCGTTTTAGCGCGCACAAAAACGCACAAACCGTTTGCGTCGTTTTTGTGTCGGGCTGAGGCTGAGTGAGGGGGAAGGATTCCCCGGAGATTGGGTGTCCGCCGCGGCGGATCTTCGACGCGATAGGGGTTGTCTCCAAGGCGACTCTGCGACTCGCACCAGCCGATCTTCGACTCGCACCAGCCGAGGTGGAAAGGATTCGACCAACGGGTAGGTGCGAGAAGGGATTGTCTCCAAGGCGACTCTGCGACTCGCACCAGCGGGAACTGGCCCGACCCCATAACGGGAGGTACCCGCAAATAGCCGCAAAACGCGGTTTTTGGCCGCAAGAAAGTGCAACTCGTTGCGGGTCGTTGCGGATGGTGAAACCGAAGATTGCGCAAATGGATACCGATTGTGTTGAAGGCAGAACGTGGCCGGCGTCCACGTGCGTGGATTGAGAGAATGATGATGGGGTGCGTGCATGGAACGCCTCCTTTCCGAGCATTCCTAACTCTTACCTAACAAATATAGCGCATGGGCCGGGGAAGGCAAGTGGAAAAGCTGAAAAACCGAAAAGCCGAAATATCGGAACAGGGTAAGTCTTGTGGCGGGCGAGGGTTGGGGGCGGATTTTGAAAAAGCCGATTGCCGACGGACGCGAATTGAGCCTTGGCGGCCCCAAACGGCCCATTGAAGGCCTGTGGATAGGGAAGGAGGGGCGAAATCGACGTCGATCGGAGCTTGGCCCGGGCTGGGAGGACAGGGAAGCTGTTGGGCAGCCACACACGGCTTGACGGGCTGATAATAATATGGCAACGGCGATCGTGTAGTCTGCCTACAAACTGGCGGGATACCGCGAGAAACGCCGACGATGAATGGGGGGGGGAACGAAAGTCATAAACGGCCGTGGTCCGTACAACGGTCAAAACCCCTATACTTAAAGTAGACGCGCAATGGGAAAAGAACTCGTCATCACGGTGCAAGGAAAAGACACGCGGGTAACTGTCCGGTCCCTCATTGAGATGCTGGAAAAAGCCCTGGGGGTGCTGCGCGAGCTTGACATCGAGATGTCCGACAATCAACGGGCGAGTTTGCAATGGGAGGTCGTCAAGGTTTCCATGAACAGCCCGTTGACGATGACGCTGGGGCCGCGCATTCCGCAGAACCGCCGCGACACCAGCGCCGAAGTCGTCAAGTCGTTTTTGGGTGGAATGCGCACGCTGGAAAAGGGCGCGACGGTCCCGGCCCACTGGAGCGAAGAAGCGCTGGAGAAGATGCGTTCGCTCGTGGACCTGCGGAACAACGGCGTTGCGAGCATGGCGTTTTCGTCGCAGGGCGAAGCGGCCATCGAGCCCACCCTGCATACTGCCGCAAACATCGACGAAATTCGCAAGAAACAGCATGCACACTACTGGGAAGAGACCACCATCGAGGGCCGCTTGGAGGTCATTTCGGCCCACAACGGGACTAAGCTCTCGATCTGGGACGTACTGACTAACACCAAGGTCGAATGTTTGGTGAACGATTCGCAGTTGGAGGAGGCCAAAGACGCGTTCCGAAAGCGCGTGGCCGTGACGGGGCGGGCCAAAGTAACGCGCAAAGGCAAGCCGCTGGCCATCGAGGTCGCGTCAATCCGCGTGCTCAAGGAAAAGAACGAACTCCCGCAGGCCCAGGACTTCGAGGGGGCGGGCCGGGTAGACATCTCAGGCGGCGTGGACTCGGCAGAGTACATCCGGAGCCTGCGCGATGCCCAATAGGGTTTACTTCGATTCCTGCTGTTTCATCGACCTGTTGCAAGACGTGAAGCGACGCGCGCCCGCGGTCGCCGACTTGTGCCAGAAGGCTGCGGTGAATGATTTGGTCATCGTGACGTCAGCACTGACGATCGCGGAGGTCTGCAAGCTGCCCGAAACAGGGAAGCAACCCAACGATCAGACCAAGAAAATATTGGAGTTTTTCGAGAATCCCTACATTGTAATTCGGTCACTCGATAGAATGATCGCGGAGCGGGCCAACCTCATCTCCCGCGACCACGGGATCAAGCCGTCGGACGCGGTTCATGTTGCGACGGCGATCCTGACGGGGTGCGATGTGCTCTACACCTACGACTCGGGGAAGGGTAAGCGGAAGGGGCTCCTCTCCCACAACGGCGAGTCGTGGCTTCAACCGATGCGGATCGAACAGCCTCCAGACCCAAGCATGGGGACGATATTCGAGAATTCATAGCAGGATCCGAAGACGGTGGCGACCACCCCTAGATCGGCCGTGGACTGTGGTATGAGGCCGCAAACTCAGTTTGCAATACCGCAATACTAATCTGCGGAACTATTGGATTCCCGCCGCCACTACTGGATCGACTTTGGGAGGTCACCGACTGAATGAGGGATTTGCGAAATCGACTCCACTCGAAGCTCTAACGATGGCGGGAGAGGCGTCAACGGGCGGAGGAATTGAATGCGTTGCTTCTTTGGGCCACCAATTTGGAAGGGCTGGTCGTGGTTTACAGCAGGCAGGTAAGCCGGTATTGTCTTCGTACAGTCCCTTTTGGAGTCCGAGCATGAAAATCGTCAAGGTCGGTTTGATCGTACTGTTGCCAATCTGTCTGTTCGGGGCGGGTTGCCCTGTGACGCCGCCTTCTCCGCTGGTGGGGAGTTGGGAAGGCACTCGGAGGAGCCCCAGTTTTCCATTGGTTCCCGACGAAACAGTTAAAGCCACGTTCAACGCGGACGGGACCGCTACGCTGCTGCAATTCCCTGGAGTAAATGCGGGTAGCGCCGCGACGCTGCTCGTTAACTATTCGACCTCAGGCAACCAGCTTACCATTGTGACTACTTCTCTGTTCGGAACCGTGGTTGACACATTCTCAATCAGTGGCAACACGCTTACGGTCACAGGGGGGAGTGATACCGTCACGCTCACGAAGCAATAGAAAAATGCGGGGGCTGGGCGAAAGCAGGTCAAGGGCTCAGTGCCAAGTGCGCAAAGGGTCAACTACCCGGCACTTCAACAACGAGCCGGAATCCCAGGCTATCGCCGCGAATGTCAATCTTGTGTCCGTTGCGCCGAGCGCAGCGGCAGCCGGGAGAATAGTAACCAAACGAGCCGCCGCGTATGACGCGGCCGGGGCCGTTACCCGTCCATGCACTTCCATCCGTCGGGGTATCGGTGTAGTCCCCAAGATACACGTCCTCGCACCACTCCCATACATTGCCGTGCATGTCGCACAACCCCCACGCATTCGCTCGCTTGCCACCCACCGCATGCGTCTGCATATCTGAATTGAAGCGATACCACGCGAATGCGTCTAAGCCGCTATCCATATCTCCACCAGCTCCAAAGCAGAACCGGTCCTTACTCCCCGCACGGCACGCGTACTCCCATTCGGCCTCCGTCGGTAGCCGCACTCTTAATCCCGTCTTCGCCGACAATTTGCGGCAGAATTGCTGGCAATCCTCCCACGAAACCATCTCAACGGGCAAGTCCGCTCCGCTGAAATGCGACGGATTATTGCCCATTATCGCGTACCACTGAGCCTGCGTCACCTCGCACTGTCCCATGTAAAACTGCTTAGTAATCCGCACGCGATGCCGTGGGCCTTCTATGTCCAGTCGATCAGGCTCGGTTTCCGGCGAGCCCATTGCGAACTCGCCCGCCGGGATCAACATCATCGCGAGTTTTACGCCGCTACCCAAATCAAGCATTTTGTCAGGCTTTTTTGGATTTCTTTCACTGCTCGGAAGTTGGCTGGATGGCGGAGTTGCGGCATTTTCCCCGAGTAACTCCGCGGCCCCCTCTACGACCAAATCGAGCAGGTCATCCATGGTTCCTTTGTGCCGCTTGGCGAACGTCTTTTCCTCTCTCCCTGTGTTCACATCCACAAGGCGTACTTCGATCACCCACGAATCGCTGAAAGAGACCATTGACCCACCAACAATTTTGTCCGCTGCGAGGCTCTTGCCATACTGTACGAGGCACTTGAGCTGATCACACTCCGTCGTCGCCGCGAAATCCTTCTCGCCCATGCGCTCGACCATCATCTGCCGGTCGATCAGGTCGTACTTGCTCCCGGCGTTCACCTCCTTGCGGACCAGTGCAGCGGCCGCGCGGCTGCCCGCAGCGTCGACTTTTCCGGAAACGTAAAAGTCAAGCACGGCGAGGCAGGGTCGCTTGGTCTTGTCCAGTATGGGTTTAGGGTCATCGGCCAAGGCTGTGGCTGCAGCGACCATGAAAATAACTATAGAAGCCAATCTGCAGATGCGCGGGGCCTGCTGGAGCGCGGCTGTTAATGGTGCCATGTCATTTATTCCTTATCGAAGCGAAACCGCGATTGTAGCTTCAAACGACAGGATTATGTAAATCGGGTGCACACACTTGGCAGGCAGGGACGCCTGCACCAGTAATCAACCACGCCCATAGGGCGTGGCTTTAGGAAGCCCCCCAAAGGGGGGCGTTCACGTTGGGAAGGCCCCGTTGGGGCCGTTGTTCACGTTTATTTCAAATCGAGATTACCTTGTTGACTCTCAAGCTGTTCCTGTT
>JACRIM010000051.1 GCA_016235815.1 Planctomycetota bacterium | reverse complement strand
CTTGCGCCGGGCGACGTTGTCGTCACGCAAGGCGCCTATTCGCTGACTCAGTTGCGGCCCAAAGCTCCGACCGCCATCGCCGCGGCCACTCCCCCACCGCAGCCGTTGGAGCATAAGCACTAATGCTGAACGCGATCATCAGATTCTCGCTGCACAACCGTGTGCTCGTTCTTGCCGCCGCGGCGTTGTTGGTCGCATACGGCCTGTTCACGGCAACCCGTCTGCCCACCGATGTACTCCCGGATCTGAATCGTCCCACCGTCACTGTACTGACCGAGGCACCGGGACTTGCACCGGAAGAAGTCGAGACGCAGGTCACCTTTCACCTTGAGACCGCCCTGAACGGGGCCGTTGGCGTCGAACGAGTCCGAAGCACGTCCGGTCTGGGCCTGTCAGTCGTCTACGTTGAATTCGCCTGGGGCACTGACATCCGCTACGACCGGCAAGTCGTTCAGGAGCGGCTGAATCAAGTCGCCGAAAAGCTGCCCCCGGGCGTGATCCCGTTGATGGGGCCGATCAGTTCCATAATGGGTGAGATCATGCTCGTCGGCCTGCGGAGCGACACGCTTCCGCCGATGGAGGTGCGCTCGCTGGCCGATTGGGTTATTCGGCCCTCGCTGCTCTCAGTCGCCGGTGTAGCGCAGGTCACCGTCATGGGCGGGCAGGTGAAGCAGTTTCAGGTGCTGGCCGACCCGGAAAAGCTTCGACGATTCGATCTGACCCTAACAGATCTTGAAGAGGCACTGGAAAAGGCGAACGAGAATTCCGGTGGCGGTTTCATAATGGGAAGCAACCAGGAATTCGTCGTGCGCAATCTGGGCCGAGTCGCCACCATCTCGGACATCGAAAAATCGCTGGTTGCATCGCGCACCCATGAGGGAACGACACGGCCGATCCTCGTCCGCGACGTAGCGACCGTTCGCGAGGGCGGTGCGCTAATTAAACGCGGCGACGGGTCCATGAATGCCCGGCCCGCGGTGATTATGGCCATCCAGAAGCAGCCAGGGGCCGACACGCGCGAACTCACGGCCCGCATCGACAAGGCCATGGATTTGCTTCGGCCGACGTTGCCGAAGGATCTGGTCATCAATTCCGACCTCTTTCGACAGTCCCATTTTATTCAAACTGCTATCGAAAACGTCATCGAGGCGCTGCGAGACGGCTCCATCCTCGTTGTCATCGTACTCATTCTATTTCTGATGAACGTTCGCACGACGCTCATCACGCTGACCGCGCTGCCGCTGTCCCTGCTTGTCACAGCGCTCGTATTCAAATTCTTCGGCGAGACGATCAACACCATGACACTCGGCGGTATTGCCGTCGCCATCGGCGAACTGGTGGACGATGCGGTAGTTGATGTCGAAAACGTCTTCCGCCGATTGCGAGAAAACCGGCATCTTTCGCAGCCTCGTCCGGCGATGGATGTCGTGTTTGACGCATCCAGCGAAGTGCGAAACTCCATCGTGTACGGCACGGCCGTTGTATTGCTTGTCTTCCTCCCACTTTTTGCAATGTCCGGAGTTGAAGGAAGGTTGTTTCAGCCGCTCGCGATCGCCTACGTCGTCAGTATTCTGGCCTCGCTGGTCGTCTCGCTCACCGTGACGCCGGCCATGGCTTTCTACCTGCTTCCCAGCATGAAGCGAATGGCGGATGAGAGGGACGGACCGGTGCTGCGTGTGTGTAAGCGATTTGCACGCAAGTTATACGACCTCACGATGCCGAGGCCGTGGACCGTGATTGGCGTGGCTCTGGGCCTTGTCGCACTAGGCGCGATTCTTGTTTCGCGGCTGGGCAGCGAGTTTCTTCCTGCGTTCAACGAAGGAACGGCAACGATTAACATCTTCGCCGACCCTGGTGTTTCGTTGGCCGAATCAAATCGACTTGGGGCAAAGGCCGAGGAGTTGATCCTCTCCATACCGGAAGTGAAGTCCACGGGCCGGCGGACCGGAAGAGCGGAGCAGGATGAGCACGCCGAGGGCGTGCATTCCTCAGAGCTTGACGTGGATTTCTGGACGCCTGACGAAGCCCACGAGCCGGAAAAACACGTCACGGTGGACGGCCGAAAGCCGCCTGCTACCGTGCGGTCCAAACAGATCGTACTGGCCGAGATTCGACAGAAACTTGAAACAGTGCCCGGTGTGGCGGTCGGACTTGGGCAACCAATCAGTCACCGGATCGACCATCTTTTGTCCGGCGTTCGGGCACAGATTGTGGTTAAGATCACGGGACAGGACCTCAACACGTTGCGCACGCTGGCGGATCAGGTTCAGGGGGCCATGACTGGGATCCCCGGCGTCGTCGATCTTCAAACCGAAAAACAGGTGCTGATTCCCCAAGTGCGTATCCGCGTGAACCGGGAGGCGGCAGCGCGGGTCGGCTTTAAGCCAGCCGAGTTGGTGCGTACGCTAGAAACCGCGATGAAGGGCAAGGTCATCTCGCAGGTCCTCGACGGATTGAAATCGTATGACCTGGTGTTGATGCTCGAAGAGTCGGTGCGTAACGATGTGCGGCGGCTCAACGACGTTCGACTGATTTCGCCGACAGGTGCCGTGGTCCTTCTCTCGGATATCGCCGGAATCACCGAGACGCCGGGGCCGAATCAGATCAGCCGTGAAAACGTGCAGCGCAGAATCGTCGTCTCCTCAAACGTTCAAGGGCGCGATCTGGGTAGTACCGTCGCGGAAATCCAGAAGTCCATTGCGATGGACCTGCCGCCTCAAAGGATGCCGGCCGGCTACACATTGAGCATTGGGGGCCAGTTCGAAGCGCAGCAGTCGGCGACGCGATTGATCCTACTTCTGGGTGTGTTGTCACTGGTTGCGATGTTCGCCGTGCTCTATTCGCTTTTCAGTTCGGTCGAAATGGTGCTCCAGGTGATGCTGAACATTCCGTTCGCCTTCATCGGCAGCGCCTTCGCGCTGTGGTTGGTGGGCGAGACGTTCAGCGTCGCTAGTCTGGTCGGCTTTATCAGCTTATGCGGAATCGCCAGCCGCAACGGTATCCTGATGATCACCCACTATATCCACCTTATGACTCATGAGGGCATGGAGTTCGGCCGCGAGATGGTCGTACGCGGCAGTCAGGAGCGCGTCGCACCGGTGTTGATGACTGCCTTGACCACGGGCCTGGGCCTCCTTCCGCTTGTTCTCGCCGCCGGTCAGCCTGGCAAGGAAATTCTGTACCCGGTCGCGCTCGTCGTACTTGGTGGACTAGCCACCAGTACGTTTTTGGATTTCTGTATTACGCCGACGATCTTCCTGCAATTCGGCCGTAGGGCGTCGGAGAACGTGGTGGCGGAGTGGCGCGCCACGTATTCGCAGAACGAAGTAAGACCCGCTTCCGACCACCGTCCCGTCGGAACTGCTGAATGAATCTTTGGAAGGGACGCAGCCGTTTAAACCGCCTATGAAACCGGCGGTGCGAGCGAGTCACCTGATTCGCGGCTCCCTCGCTAATACTTATGAAGGAGTGTCGAACATGTTCGGACGAGCAACAGTTGTTTTAGTGACTTTGCTATTGGGTCCCATGGTGCCGATGGCGCTCGCCCAGCACGAGCACGGCGGCGAACACGGAAAACCTGCTGAGTTCAAGATGCCGACGACGTACAAGGCGGGGGTAGAGGAAATTCAGCATCGACTCCACGAGATCAGTGAACTCATTGAGTCCAAGAAGCTCTATGAGGTACACAGCGAGGCGGAGGTGATTCAAAAGGTCGGTAACGTCATCGGCCAACTTGCGCTCAAAACCGACTCCGGCGTGGCTAAGAGTGCTGTCAAAGAGATTAACAAGGCAGGACGTGAATTGGCCTCGAGATTCGACGCCATTGACAAGGCAGGCGACTCCGGCGACGCGGCAGGAACGCAGAAGATTTACGACGAAATGGTCAAGCTCGCCGCCACGCTGGAGAAGTACATGCCCAAGGTGTTTGCCTGCCCAATGAAATGCGAGGGCGACAAGACCTATCCGCAGCCTGGCAATTGCCCCAAATGCGGTATGGTGTTGGCTGATGTGAAGTCGCACATGGACCATAGCGCCAAGCACGGCGGCACGTTCTTCATGGCGCCGGATCAGAAGCATCATCTCGAAGGAACGATTTCAGACACATACGAGCTGCGGATTTACTTCTATGACGAGTACACCAAGCCGATTCCCGCCGACAAGTTTACGGCAGAAGGAACATTGCGAGCGGGAGAACCCGCGTTGGAAATGGCTATCAAGCTTTCCGCCGAGCCGGGGAAGAAGTTCCTAACCGCCAAACCCCATCGCCCTGTCAAGTTTCCGGTTTCCGCGAAGGTCTTTATCGACTTCAAGGACGGCAAGGGGCCGCAGGTCTTCGACTTCGACTTCGATGGGCCGAGCAAGCCGTCCAACGACCAGAAGGCCGACGCTGCTCACGAATCCGCGGGCGAGCACAAAGGCAAAGGGCACGGACATGCCGATAAACCGTGAGGACACGGCGGGGTTAAGGCTTTGGATTCCCAGGGCGGTGGGAAGCTTGGAGATGTTGAGAAATGACATGGCGCTATGCGAGTGGAGGGGCCATCGGGTTGGCCTGCGCGTCGATCAGCCTGATGGCCTCATGCGTCCCTGTGGACCATGCCACAGAGTGGCAACAAGCAGGCGGCGCGTTCGGTCGTGCTACTGGAGTCGAAACCTCATGGACGGCTGACGCGGAGATACGCCCGCTTGAACCGGGCCCGGACAACGTGGTACCTCTTGATAACGCCCTCGACCTGGCGTTGGCGAACAATCGTGCGCTGCGCGCCGATTTGCAAACGATTGCGCAGGCGAAGGCGGATCTGGTTCAAGCCGGCTTATTACCCAACCCCATGCTGACGATGTTGCTTGCCTTTCCATCGGGAGGCGGACGTTCTCGTTTTGAATTCGGCTTGTCTGAAGATATCGCAAGCCTCTGGTTAATCCCGACCCGAAAAAAGGCCGCTCAGGGGATGCTACGGCAGCGGATGTTGTCATTCGCCGATACTGCGGTCGTCTTGGTCAACGACCTTCGGTCGAACTACTACTCGCTTCAGTATCAAGTACGCGCTGTCGATCTCCAGGGGCAGAACATCAAGCTTCTGCAGGACATTTCGGGAATCATCGAAGCTCGTTTGCGCGCCGGCGAATCCAGTCAGCTCGACGTGTATTTTATCCGGGGTCGCCTACTGGAAGCCCAGCTTGACCAAGTAACGCTACGAGCAGATGAGCAGATAACCCGACAAACGCTGATGCGGCTGATGGGCGTGGCAAATGCCGTGGCGAATTGGAAGCCTGCTCCGCTCGACGTTATTCTAAACGTGATCACAGCCCCGGAAACGGAATTGGTTGACGTCGCGTTGCAACAGCGCCTCGACGCTCAAGCGGCGCAGTGGGAACTTGAGGCGTCGCTGGCCGATTTTCAACAGCAAAAACTCCGACTCATCCCGACGTTTGGCCTTGGTATTGGCGGTGAGCGTCCGGAGACAAAAGGTATTCTAGGTCGAAAAGTCCTCGCTGATACGGCCCGGTCATCACTAAGAGCCGGTAAGTTGACCGCGCCAGAAATAGAATCTCGCGGCCAGCGCAATCGCGAGCGCGGATTGATCATCAACATGCTCCTGGGGCCTACGATTCAGGTTCCCCTGCCCATCTTTGATCAAAACCAGGCGCAAGTTGCCAAGGCGCAGGCCCGGGCCCGGGAGCTTCAGAAGCGTTTGGAAGAGGTCGAACAACGTGTGATCGAAGGCGTCCGCGCAGCGCTGATTCGGCGTCATTTGGCCGAGGAGCGTGTCCGCCTCTTCGAACAGTCGCTGCTTCCCCAGTGGCAGGCAAACCTAATCGTGGCCCGGCAGGCCTTTCTTGCCGGTCGGGAATCCATCGTCACCGTGTTGCTTGCCCAGGAGACGCTGATCCGCACTCGACTCAGCCATGCCGCCGCCTTGCGCGACCTCGAAACGGCGACGGCCTCTTTGGAGCGAGAACTCTCTGGACGCATTCCGGACACCATTCTGCGCCCGCTAACGACTCAACCTACCGCGACTCAGCCGGCGACGACGAGTCAGCCAGGGGGAGGGGACGAAAAAGCGAGCCCGGCAACTCAGCCGGTACAGACCGGAAAGGAGGAGACCGACAAATGACGTCTACCGACCCAATTCAAGGTCTCTTTGAAGCGCTAGCCGCGATCTTATCGACGTTCCTTACGTTTTTCGCCGATTTCTTCCGTCAGGGTCTCGCGGCCTTCCTGTTTTGAATGTCGCCTGATATCCCTCGTCGTTCAAGACCTGACTGGTCTTGCGGGGTAAACGGAGTAGGAACACCTATGCAGGCATGCCTTGGCTCGGGGTCCTTGCAACGTCGCACCGATCCGTTGAAATCTAGTCGCGGGACGTTTAGTTAAGCACAGCACGTCCGATTGGTAATACGAGCCGCCCTGCCCATTGCAGTTCGGCGCGTCGATAGGCTAGTCATGATGCCTATGGTGAAGGCTGCGTTGGGGGTAGCTCGGTCGCCAGTAGCGTACAGACGAGTCAATGTGAACAGCCGGGCGCCTGTAATTGCTGTCATGTTCGCCGTACGAGTATCCGTGACCGAGCGTCGGATACGAGGGACGAGCGTAGTACACAGATCCTGAGCGGTACGAGTAGCCGCTACTCACATATCCGCGTCGGTCATAGCCGCTGGAACCACATTCATGATCGGCCCTTGCCTTCTGGGCACTCCCCAAAACAAGGGTCACTCCCAGAGTGGTCAGAACCGCAACCTTTCGTAGAAATCGAGTCATTTGGGTGTCTCCTAACAATTTGAAGTTTATGGGCCTGAGCGATGACATCCCCGATGGCGTCAACACCGACCATTCTAATGCATAAGACACGCGTACAGCGTGGAGGTTGGGATTGTCTGATGGCTATTCAGCACGACGAGCAGCCTACTTCTGTCGAAGGATAGCCGGAATCACACGAGCAATTTTTTCTGCTTGCCGGGAAGAAACTCCTAGACTCACGCATCGAACAAGGGGTAGTGAGAGATATGTGTTCTTTGCACCTGCCGCGAACGGCAGGCGGCAGTGAGTGGCTGTGCATACTCGGTTAACCAGTCTCGCAAAATCCATGCCCATGGGATCGTCGCTCATTGTGGACCGTCTTGCCAAATTACGACTCTTGCCGATCCGACGGCAACTGTCGATCGACGTTCCTCTTCTTCGCGCCTCGACATGCCTGCTGATTGCGGTATTCGGTTGCGAGAAACCCCAGACGGCGAATTGGGCGAAAAATGGCTTCCTCGATCCCACGCAGGTAGGTCAGTTCCGCGATCCAAAGCGGAATCCAATCCGCGAGTCACTCACCCTCCTTGAGGAGCCCATGCACCTCGAAAGAGCTGAGGCTCCGACGGCAGATGACCTCGTCCCTATCTACGAGGAGTCAAAGATTGCTGGCGGGGATACGATCACAGTTTCGATCTTTGAATTGCTCAATCCGGGGCAGAACACTTCGCACCAAATCAAGGTGGGAGAAGGCGGGTCGATTACGCTTCCCATTTTGGGGCCGCTCCGCGTTGCTGGGATGACTCCGCGTGAGATAGAGCTTGAGATCAAGTCGCAACTTCGGGCCAAGCAGGTCCTCGATGATGCCGATGTGCAGGTCAAGCTTCTGGAATCCCCTGGATTGACGTACTCGATTCTTGGAGAAGTCCGGCGTCCGGGCGCCTACCCGATTCCGACTCCTGAGTATCGTTTGCTAAACGCACTCGCAGACGCAGGCGGTGTCCCCTCCGAATTGCACGAACTCTATGTAATTCGAAGGGGCGCAGCAAAAGAACTCGAACCAACGTCCGCGCCAGCCCCCGAACCTGTTCATCAACATAAACACCACTCTGCCGCATCGAATCAAGAGGCTCCCCATGTCGTAGTCGCACAACCGCGCAAGGGACCGCCGCAGACCGTGAAAGGAAATCGGCCTGGAACCCTGAGCCTGCACGAACACGGCAAAGCACCAACGACGCAGCTAGGTTCCGGTCGGGTGATTTCGATTGATGTCGAAGAGCTGATGAACGGAGTGCCGAGCCAAAACATCGTCATCCAGCCACTGGACCTGATTTATGTATCGCATGGCGCGATGGGTGAGTATTACATGGCTGGCAACGTTGCACGACCTGGTGCCTATGAAACTCATGGCCATGGCCCGACGCTGAAGCAAGCGATCGCCTCTGCTGGGGGCTTTGGTCCGCTGGCCTGGCCGTCCAGGGTTCAAATCGTGCGTCGGCTCAATAAGGATGAGGAGCAAACAATTCAAGTGAACCTGGATGCGATTTTCGCCGGCACCGAGGCTGATGTGATGTTGAAACCCAATGATCTCGTAAATGTCGGCACAACCGCTCTATCGCCGTTCCTGTCGGTTGTAAGAAATGCCTTCCGGTTCTCGTATGGCTTCGGCTTCGTGTATGACCGCAATTTCGCGGACGCCGATTCCGCGCAGGCTCGCGAGCAGGTCAAGTCGAGAAGGCTTCAGGAGGCGCGAGCACGAGGCTTGCCAATTCGATGACATTCACATGGTTAGGAATAGCACCATTGCGCGGAGCGGAAGGGCAAATTCATGAAGCAAGCGAGCGTTGCCCGCTGAAATGAAGCAGTAAGAACGAATTGCGTTAGAAACCCTTGGAAAACAAAATGAGGAGAGTGCATGATACGAAAACTGTTTGTCACGACTGTCCTGAGTGCCGCAACAATCCTGCTCGTAGCGGCCTGTTCACAAAATGATGGCAGTTGCTGCGGACACTGCGGAGGCAAAGGAAACCCAAAGACCGAGGGGCCGCCCTCCTCTGCCGTGGAAGCTGAGTATGTTTGCCCGATGCATCCAGAGGTGAGACAGGCATCGCCCGGCAAGTGCACCAAGTGCGGGATGGAACTTGAACGGAAACAGTGAGCCGAATTCGCGCGAATTCGGCGAGGTCCACACGGCTCTTCACGATGTGCTGCCCGTTCCAATCCTAAGAGGTGGGCGCGAACATGCCGGCGTCACTCCGCGTGGCGGTGTCGGCGTCATTTACGTAACTCGATTCAAGTTCCCATTTTGGCGGAAGAGAGCCGTACGGCGACGCATCGAATCATCAGAGGACGGAGGGTCGTGATGTTCAATTTGTACCGGCCACACGGGCTTATGTTTGGCACCATCTTGGTCACAGTTCCGCTCCTCTTAAGCGCTTGCCTACATGAGCACTCGAAGGATGCTGTCGTACCCCGATCGGCGGATGATCTCCGAAAACAACTTGAAGCATGTCGAAAAGAGCACGCCTCACAGGTTTCTACTGCCGCGGTTGAAGCTCTGCGGTCTGAAACTCGCCGCTATACGAATGAGGAGTCGCTTCGCCGCGCGTCCATGCGGCGCGTCATGGATACGTACAGCCGAGGCGTGTGTCTGATCCACGGTGTATTCACGTTTCACGATCGGCGCGGCGTCACCTCCGCGCCGCTCAAGGACTCTGAGGAAAAGCCCGTCGAACTGGAGTATCTCGGGTCCGGCTTTCTCGTAAGCGATCGTGGCGATGTCGTCACCAACCGCCATGTGGCCGAGCCCTGGTGGAACAACGAGCGCGTCGCACCGCTCCAGGCCGCCGGCTTGGAACCAACGTTTATCCAGTTGACGGCCACATTTCCAGACCACGAGTCTATGTCCATCGACCCCAAAACGATTCGAGTCAGCGCCGAGGGCGCGGACGTGGCCGTTTTCGTGGTGTCGGTCAGTGGTGTTCCCGTCCTTCCGCTCTCCGATCACGATCCGCACGAACTGCGCGGCGAGCCGCTCATGTTACTCGGATATCCAACAGGATTGGCGGCGCTGCTGGCCCGCGCCGATCCCGAGATCGCTGCCGCGGCGCTGGCCGAGGCCCGCGACACAACCACGTTGATTGAGGCGTTGAGCAGACGCCACGCAGTCAGTCCCGTGATCACGCACGGTACACTGAGCGACGTCACGCAACGGCAACTCATCTATGACGCCGTTACGACATCCGGTGGTTCCGGCGGCCCAGTATTCGGACCGGATGGCGAAGTGATCGGCGTGAATTTCGCCATCCTCCGCGACTTCCAAGGCTCAAACTTCGGCGTGCCAATACGCTTCGTGCGGCCTCTCTTACCATAGCCAGTCGCACTTCTTGCGCTGTTCGGTGAAGCGCCTCCGTCGTAACATACTTCCCGTGATTCAAAGCGCGCAGGCAACACTTATTGAACGCTGGAAAGGGGACCCCGGCGGCACGTACCGCACGTGGTTTCTCTGGGAAGAGCGGATCAAAAACTTTCGCTCGATCCGTCGCGGGTTGTCACAGGTCGTCGCGGAAATCGAGACCGGCACGTTCGGCAACGTGTACAAGGGCTCGTCGCTTGAAACCGTCGTCGGCTCAATTGCCGAGCAGCGGCAGATCTTCAAGGGCGCGGATCATGCCTTTCTCTGGAAGCCGAAGCTGCGCATCCCCGACATCTACGAGAACCCCGAAAACCAGCGGGCATTCGGCCGCTTCCTGAATGCTTGTTCCTGTTGCGACTCTGTCGACGGGGTGCTCGACGCGATACGAAATCTCGACGAGCGCCGGATCAAGGGGCTGGGGCCGGCGGCGGCCAACCTACTTTACTTCCTGCACCCCACGATTGTGCCGCCGTTTAACACCGCCATCGTGAAAGGGTACAACGCGTTGACCGGCTCTAAAGTGAAGCTCGGGAAATGGGACGAATATCTGGCGATGCGGACCGGAATCCTGCGACTCAACGATGAGCACCGTCCGCTGCTCTCCAACGACCTCGGCGCCATCGCGGGACTGTTGTTCGACATCGGGACCGGTTCTTACGCGCCGCCTCCACGCGACGATGACGAGGTTGCGACCGCGGCATGGCAGGCGGATCTCGCCAAGGTTCGCGAGGACTCGACGGCGACGCGCAAGGCCGCGCGACAAGCCCAGGAGCAGGACCGCACGCACACGGAAGTCCA
Source organism: Planctomycetota bacterium (assembly GCA_016235815.1). Lineage (GTDB taxonomy): Bacteria > Planctomycetota > Phycisphaerae > UBA1845 > UTPLA1 > JACRIM01. The sequence continues at coordinate 19,033 of JACRIM010000051.1, read as the reverse complement.
AGGATGGCTCCGCGACTTGGGGCTGGCGCTCGGGTTCGGCGTCTGGATCGCGTCCAACGATCGAGGACGCGCGTTCGCGCAAGGTCGCTTGGGCGACGGCTGCATCGACGACCTGCCCGCCAGCCTGACGGCCGACCAGGCCCTCGACGCGGTTCGGCTGATCGACGTGCTGTGGCTGGACCGCAGCGAGAACCGGATCGCGGCGGCGTTCGAAGTCGAGCACACCACCTCCATCTACTCCGGCATCGTCCGCCTGTTGGACCTGGCCTTGGGCATCCCCGACCAGTCCGTGCGCGGCCTGTTTCTGGTCGCGCCGGATGACCGGGAAGACGACGTGCGTTCGCAAATCCGCCGCCCGGCGTTTCGGCACGTGGCCGATCTTCAGGTCCGGTTTCTGCCCTACAGCGAGTTGGCCATGAACCGTGACGCAATGGCCCGCTTCGGCAGCGGACTCAAGTCTGTTGAGGCGGTATCCCGCATCTTGGGATAAGCGCTGCTCACGACCTGCTATTGAGGTAATGGAAGGGCTCGAACTCTCTGCAGCGCATTGGGATGATTCGCGGCAGTGCTCGGAATCCTCGGAACGTCGGTGTACCACTGGGCCTGATAGGAAACGTGGCTGTATCCACCAATGCTGGCCTCCGATTTGGCGACCAACTCGAGTGCTCCGTAGACAGCCGCTACGGAATCCGATTGCACAAAGAAGGACGACGTATCGAGCCAGTGCCATCCAAGCTGAACCAGCGCATTCTTGAGTTGCTCATAGGCATTGCCGCGTCCAGCGCCACCAGGAAGATCGCTGCAATCGACGGTTAGGGAACAGAGGTAGGGCACGAGCGTTCTCCTTCAAAGATATCAGACTCAGTGTAGTTCCCTCCTCGCATTCGGGAAGGGCAGCGGGCGATCATTAGTTCCGCCAAGTAATTTAGCGGTCCTGCATATATAATTGGCGTTTCCGCATAATATATCAGCGGTTTTAGTGGATGGCTCTGGTGGTTCCTGTGGTCGCCAAATAGTTCCGCCTAGTATATACGCGGTATTGCAAATTATGCTGGCGGCATTATAGAATGGGCGACCGGCGCTCCAAACCGCTCTGTTGAGGCCCCAGGGCCGGTTTTCAAGTCCAGGGAGGAACTGACGCCATGCCCCAATCCACCGGCGAGCACTTCTTTCCGCGCGGCGATGCCGACTTCACGGCCTGGGGCGACCGGTTCAATGACTATGTGCAGGCCAACTTCGCGGCGCTGGGCCTCTCCGCCGCCGAGGCGACCGGGCTGAACTCGGCGTGGTTCCGGTTTCGGATCGGCTACGCCGCCCAGGTGCAGGCCCGGGCCGCCGCCGCGGCCGCCTACCAGGAAAAGGCCCGCTCCCGGCGGGCGTTCGAGGCCCTCTTGCGACCCGCCGTCCGCCGCATCCAGACCTTCGCCGCCACCACCGATGCCCAGCGCGGGCAATTGGGCATCACCATCCCCGACCGCACCCGCACCCCCATTGGCCCACCGACAACCCGGCCGCTGGTCAAGGTGGATTTTTCCAGGCGACTGTCGCACCGCATCGCCTTCGCGGATGAGGGGACGCCGACGCGGCGGACGAAGCCCAAGGGCGTCATCGGGGCCGAGCTTTGGGTGAAGTTGACCGCACTCGGCGCTGCGCCGCCGGGTGGCCCGGCCGATCTGAGTTTCCTGATGCTCAGCACGCGCAGCCCGGCCGTCGCGGAGTATGGCGGGGCGGATGCGGGCAAGACGGCCCACTACATGATAAGATAGCTCAGCCGCCGGGGAGAACCCGGCCCGTGGAGCGAGACGGCGACGGTGACGGTGGGGGCGTAGGCGGCGCGGCATCAAGGACTCAAGCGGCGCGGCGGCCAAATTTCAAGTCCGTGGCGTAGTCGTTGACGCAAGCCGCAGGGCCGTTACGCTTCCAAACTTGAGACTCAGTCTCAATTAGTCAGGAGGACCGAAATGGCCCGTTGTTTGATCGTCATCACACTTGCGTTGGCGGCTGGTTGCGCTCAGGACCGGACCGGCGTGCTGGTGATGGCGCATGGCGGCGACCCGGAGTGGAACCGGGAGGTCGAGGCCACTGTCGCGCCGCTGCAACAGACATGCCCCACGGAGATTGCGTTCGGCATGGCGACGCCCTCGACGATGGAGGCGGCTATCCAGCGGCTGGAATCGCGCGGCGTGCGGCGGATCAAGGTCGTGCGGATGTTCGTCTCCGGCGAAAGCTTCGTCGAGCCGACAGAGTACATTCTGGGTCTGCGCTCGGACCTGCCGGCCGACCCGCATGCGGGGCATGCGATGACCGCCCACTCACATGAAGCGCATGAGAAAGTATCGCACGAGCATGACTCGGCGGCCTTGGCGTCCGACACGGGACAATTTGACGCACACGCTTCGCATTCAGGCAGCACGTCGGAACACCACATGGAGTCGCCCCGACGAATACAGACGCGTGCAGCAATCGTCATGAGCCGCGACGGCGTTGCCGACTCTCCGCTCATCGATCAGATTTTGGCGGACCGAGTCCGCGCCCTCAGCAAAGACCCCGCCAAGGAATCGGTTCTCATCCTCGGGCATGGGCCTGGTGAGGACGACGAGAACCAGCGTTGGCTCGCCAAGATGACGCTGCGCTCACAGGGCATCCGTCAGGTTGGGGCCTTCCGCCGCGTCCAGTGCGAGACACTCCGCGAGGATTGGCCCGACAAGCGGGCCGACGCGGAGAAGCGCATCTGGCAATTCGTCGAAGACGGAAACCGGGACAGCGGACGCGTGATCGTCGTCCCGTTTCGCGTCGCAGGGTTCGGTCCTTACAAGGAAGTGCTGGACGGTCTGACGTACTTCGCCGACGAACGCGGTTTCTGCCCTCATCCGAACATGACGCGATGGATTCGGGAGACTGCCAGCGAGATGCCCGCTTCCCCATAAGTGCCCGCGACTACGGTCCGGCTTTCGGTGCGTGCGTCGATTGTGATGTCGATGTCATCGGCGGCAAGCAACGGTCGCATGGCAAGCCGTCGGGCGCACATCGAGCGCAGCGGATCATGAGCTTACCGTCGACGCCGTCATAGAAAGCGACATCGGTCTTGCATTGCTCGCAACGATGCCGCTGAATCGTCTTATACCGCCGATGTTTCGGCGGCCCGGTCAGAACGCGGACCGTCTCGTCGTAGCACAACCGGCAGCCGAGGCGATGCCCGTCGCCCGCTGGAACGACGTCGTGAACAACTTTCGGCTCAGGCTTCGTGCATGCGACGAGCGTGAACGGCCAGGCCGCAAGAATCAGAATTCCCAAAGTTCGTGCGACAAATTTACACATAGCAAGTCTCCAGTGGCGATTTTGCGGATCACGGCTTGCGCGCATGGATCGCGAGAATGATGTCCAGGTAAATGCTATCGATCCGCGTAATCTTGAAACCGGCCTTGCGCACGTTGCCAACGGTATCGCGATTCATCTCCGTCCCAAGTCGCCGCGTCCACAGCGTCATCAAGTCAAGCGTAAGACCGAAGATCGGCGTGCGGCTGCGGACGTGCTCGAACATCAGCAATTGACCGCCCGGGCGCAAGACCCGAAATAACTCCATTAGTCCGCGCATCGGATCGGGCACGGAACAAAACGTACACGACGTAGCGACCGTGTCGAACGAGGCGTCTGGAAAGCCAAGATTCATCGCGTCCGCCTCGACAAGTTGAAGATTACCGACGTACTTCGCACGTCGCGCTTCCGCACGGCGAAGCATCTCCTTGCTGATGTCCACCGCCACAATCTCAAGACCCGGCGGGAAGTGCAGGATGTCCACTCCGGTTCCGATCGCAACGAAGAGTACACGGCCGCGCATGTTTTGGAAGAGGGCGGACTTGGCGACCCCACGACGCAGTTCGGAACCCTCACAGATGTCGTACAACTTGGCTCGAAGCTCCCAGACTCCTCGCATTGTTGACCTCATTCTGATTCGCTGGATACGCCCGGCGCAATGAACGCTTAACCATAACGCCATACACTTTGACAAACGCGAACATGGCCGCTCCGAAGATCGCCCCGAAAACGAGGGCGACCATGCAATCCGGCTCGCGGCCAACCATGTGGAGGGTGCAGACGGACATCGGGCTGATCATGCCGACGACCATTGAGGGAATCATGGATTCGATGGAACCCAGCAGCGGCGCGATGCAGAACGCCATCAGCATCTGAACCAGCATGGCGGCCGCCATTCCGACGACACACGTCACGGCGAAGTTCCAGCCGAGCTGATGCATGCCGTGCATCACCACCGAGGCGACCATTCCGACAGCAACCAGAAACAAAAGATCACCAATCCCAAACAAAATGGCTCGCCATCTCGCGTCCGGCCGCAAGAACGACCAAACACTCCCTCTGTGATTGTGGGCGGTTGTCATTCTCATCGTGTTAGCTCCCGTGCCTGAGGCGAGGCCGGTGTCGCCGTTTCGACTATCCGACGCACGAAAGGTAACGCAGCAAGCGTCGCCAGAAATCCGCGGTGCTGGCGATGACGTACGCAGCATCGAACCGACACGGCGCCGATCTCTACAGTAGTGCTTGCGAATGAGACAAGCTCGTCCGGAACCTGATGATCGTCAAGGATTTCTTGGATTAGCCAATGGGTTCTGCCGTCAGTTGGGTCGAAGTCGATACGCATCGTGGCCCACTGGCACCGACCACAAAGAAGAGCCTCAATGGTGCGCTCGGCCGCCAACGTGCCGACCACGAACAATGTGAAGAGGACGCCCGCGGCAGCGTAACCGCTTCCCAGTACAACGCCGATGGCTGCGACGACCCAGATCGCCGCGGCCGTGGTGAAGCCCGTCACTGCGCCGCGTCCATGAATGATCGCACCGGCTCCGAGAAATCCGATGCCGGTTACAACCTGAGCGGCGATACGAGCGGGATCGCCGCGGATGCCCGCCATGAGTATGCTCGCTTGTGTGAAGATGCTCGCGCCGAGGCAGATGAGCATCATCGTCCGCAAGCCAGCTGGCTTTTGCCGCTTGCCACGTTCCACGCCGATCACCGCGCCGCAAAGGACGGCCAGCGTCGTAACGATGATCCAACAGTACTGATGGGGCAGATTGTGATGGATGTCACCCATCCAACCCGGTATTCCGTCGTCCATGAACACCCTCGCTGTTCTCCATTCGGCCGTGCGGATTCAATTCGGGTTCAACGATCACCTAACCGGAGCGTCGGGTGGAAGGCATCGATCGCACGGAAGCCCCTGGGGGGCACATTGCGGGCACTTGACAATCAACACGCCATTTTCGCGATAGATGGACATCTCATTTTTGCAATCTGTGCATTGATGCGTACGGATAACCACATTCCAGGGTGTGCCTGAACGCGGCGGTCTGTGGCGCTCAGTGCTAACCACGTCATAGCACTTCTGACACATGATCTTCGTGTCGGGCTTGGGCTGAGCCATACGGTGCTCCGGCTGCTCGCAACCTGTGCCTTGGAATCCGATCAGCGCAATTGTGACTATGCCTGCTGCGTGTGTCGTGAACCGGTGCATGATTATTTCCTTTCGTAATTACATACTCGCGTCAGGACGCAGTCTGCACGGTAGTTCCTTCTTCAACGTCCGGGTGCAGTCGGCGCCACTTTCGGCACTGGTACCAATTGAAAATGACTGGCAAAAGCAGGTCGATGACTTCGTCGGCAACTAAAAGCCCTCCTAGGACCGGCGCGGCCATCGGTCTCATCACCTCCGCCCCGACACCCGTGGCCCATAGCATGGGCATGAGGCCTACGATAGCCACGCCTTCGGTCATCAGTTTGGGCCGCAGACGGTGGACGGCGCCGGTGATGATTGCATCTGTCACCTCGCGCAGAGTGCCAATTTTGCTCAACCCACCGCGGGTGTTAATGGCATCGTGCAGGTAAACGAGCATCACAATGCCAGTCTGCGTCGCCATGCCAAAGCAGGCGATGTAGCCGACCCAGACCGCCACGCTGAAATTGAACCCAAAGAGACTCTGAAAGATCACGCCGCCCACGAGCGCGCCGGGGACGGCGAGGATGATGAGCAGTGCGTCGCGATAGTCGCTGAAGGTCATGAATAGAATCACGAAGATCAGCAGGATCACCATCGGGAAGATGATCTGAAGCGTCTTCTTTGCGCGAACCTGGTGCTCGAACTGGCCGCTCCACTCGATGAAGAAGCCGGTCGGCAGTTTGACTTGGTCCGCCACGGCCCGCTGGGCCTCCTCGACAAAGCCGACGATGTCACGGTCGCGAACGTTGAGCTGGACGTAGGAGCGAAGCATGCCGTTCTCACTCTTTATCACACTGGGGCCTTCGACGACTTTAATATCCGCAACCTCGGTGATCGGAATCTGATACACCTCACCACCGCCCATTCCCTCGGTTCCTCCTGCGCCGCCGCTCGCCATGCCCGCCCCCCCCGCAGTGGCACTCTCGGCCTGCGCTGCGGTGGAGCCGCGGCGGCCTGTTACCAAAATTCGGCGCAAGGCTTCCTGGGTCTGCCAGTAGTCGCGCGCGTAGCGGACGCGGACCGGAAAACGCCGACGGCCTTCGACGGTTGTCATAATGCTCTTGCCGCCCATGGCCACTTCGATAGCCTCCTGGATGTCGGCGACGTTTACGCCGTATCGCGCCGCCTTCTCCCGATCGATGTCGATTTGCAGGTAGCTTCGCCCCACGATCTGGTCGGGAAACACGTCCACTGCGCCGCGGATGCCGCGCAGGGCGCCGGCGACCTGATTGGCGATGCTCTGTATGCCGGGCTGCTTGACGACCGTCCTTTTGACACCGTTCTCAACCACCTCTTCGGTCAGGTCCTCCTGTCGCGGGCCGAAGACCTTGACGCCGATCATTGTGCGAACGCCTGTAGCCAACATGTCCACGCGGTTGATAATCGGCTGGGTCCAAATGTTGCCCCACCCCGGCATCTGCAACTCGCTGTCCATCTCCTTGACGAGTTCATTCTTGGTCTTGTGCCAAAGAAAGACGTCTTTGGCGAACTGCGGCTCACGCTCCTGGCGGATGCGTTTTAAATCCGCGTCGCTGGGCTCTTTGGCCATCAAATTGCTGGCCTTGGCTTGTTTGCGCAAGTTTTCCAAGAGGGACCAAACCATCGCGCCGCTGGACTGATCTTCAAGTTCCCAGTTGACGACTCTTGTGCGGGCAATCCACTCGTCGTTCAGGCGTTGCTCGAAGGCGTCGAACATCTCGCTGAAGACCGTGCTCTTTTCGCCGCCGGTGGCCGTGGTGACGGCATCCTTGAACTCGCCCCACAGCGATGGAGCCGCCAACAATAGTTCGGGCTTCTGCTCAACCGCGCCGATCTGAACCAAGCGCTCGGTCGCGGTCGTAATCAGTTTTGTCATCTCTTCGCGGCGCGGGACCTCGACCAGGAGCAAACCATGCTGCTGCGCGAGCGTTTCAGCGAGTTGATCTATTTGGGTCGACGCGGGCTCCTGTTTGAGTTCGCCCTTGCGGCGGAGCATGGCGACGAGATCGTCGAGCGTCGCGACAACAAGCCTTTTCGCGAGGACCGGCTCGTATTCGACCTGTCGGCGATAGGCCAATTCTCGCATCGTCCGGTCGAATTGCACCATCGCGTCCATCGTGGCGGCGCCGACCAAGTTGTCCACGTCCCCCTTTTTGATCGATGCCGGCATGTATCCGGCGTTTTGCATCGATGCCACAATCGTCCCCGCCTCTTTTTCCGCATCCTCGAAACGGATCTTTCGTTTGGGCCACCACTCCTTGGGCCGCATGGTGACAATCGTCTCGATCATGTCGATGCCGGACGGGTCGGTCGGCGTGTCCGCGCGACCACACTTTCCGACGACCTGATCGACCTCTGGGAAACCCGTCATGATGTGATCGCGCAAGCGCACGTCCTCACCGGCTTGCGTTATCGAGACACGCGGCACCGTCACGGGCATGTCCAGGATGCTGCCTTCGTCCAAGGGCGGCATGAACTCACGGCCGAGTTTGGGAAAGCGCCAGGCCCAACTGGCCACCCCAATGAGCAGCACGAACGCCAAGCCCATACTCGACCAGCGCCGGAAAAACACGCAGCCAAAGAACAGTGCCAACGCTACGGTGACAAGAAAGAACGAAGTGCTCCCAATGAATCCGGCCCCCAGAATGAATAAGAACCCGACAAACCAGATGCCCGCGGCCGGCACGTGCATCAGCCACGTGAGCACCGGCTTGTAGATGTGGATGAAGCTGCGGACGATCCAGTTATCCTCTTCGCCCCGCAGACGGCCTTTGATGAGGATCGGGATGATGGCCGGCACGAAAGTGATTGACAAGATGGCAACACCCACCATCGCAAAGCTCTTAGTAAAAGCCAGCGGGTGAAACATCTTGCCTTCTTGTCCTGTCAGCGCGAAGACCGGGAGGAAGGAGATCAGCATGATCAGTATGGCGAAAAAGATGGGCTTACCTACCAGCCGGCAGGCCCGCACGATGGTTTCCGTCGTGTCGCCTTTGACTTTCTCGTGGCCAAACTCCTTGGTCAGCTCGTGTGTGGCGTTTTCTACCATCACCACCGCTGCATCGACGAGGATTCCAATCGAGATCGCGATGCCCGAAAGCGACATAATGTTGCTGGGAATGCCTATGTAGTACATAAGTATGAAGGCGATCAGAACAGCGAGCGGAAGTGTTGAGCATACGACAATCGCGCTGCGAATGTGCGTCAGGATCAGCAGAATTGCAATGCTCGCGACGATTAACTCTTCTCTCAGTGTGCCGGTTAGCGTGTGGATGGCACCTTCGATGAGCCGCGTGCGGTCGTAGAATGGCACGATTCGCACGCCCTTCGGCAATCCGGCTTGGAGCTGCTCGATCCGCTGCTTGATGGCCTTGGTGACGGTCAGCGGGTTTTCACCATAACGCATCATGACCACGCCGCCCACCGCCTCACGGTCGTGCTTTTCCAACATGCTCCGACGGTATTCCGGTCCGAGTTGCACGGCGGCGAGATTGCGAACGTAGATGGGAACGCCCTTCCGCTCGGCCACGACGACGTTTTCCAGGTCTTTGACGCCGCGCAGCCAACCCACACCACGGATAAGGTATTCCGCCTTGTTCTCGAAATAGACTTTTCCGCCTACGGCGATATTGCTTCGCGACACGGCGTTGAAAACCGATCCAAGGGCGATGTCGTAGGCCCGAAGTTTTTCCGGGTCGACATCGATTTGGTACTCGCGCACGAATCCGCCAGCACTTGAGACCTGTGCCACGCCCGGCACATATAGCTGGTAGCGCACATACCAATCCTGAATGGCGCGGAGTTCGTCCGGGCTGTAGTCCTCGCCCTCCACCGAATACCAGAAGATTTGACCAAGCGCTGTTGCGTCGGGTGCCAAATAGGGAACGACGCCGACGGGCAAAAACGTGCTGGCGACGTTGAGCCGTTCCAGCACACGCGTTCGAGCGAAATAAAAATCGGTCTTCTCGTCGAAGATGATGCTGATCATCGAGAAGTTGAATTCGCTGGCCGAACGCACTGACTTGATGCCCGCCAGGCCCTGGAGGTTCACGGAGAGTGGATAGGTGATCTGATCGTCGATCTCCTGCGGCGAGCGCCCCATCCAGTCGGTGAAAACGATGACCTGGTTCTCCGACAGGTCAGGGATCGCGTCAATCGGCGTTTTGAGCACGCAATAGACGCCCCACACCGCCACGGCCGCGATCAACAGCAGGACGATGAACCGATTGCGGACGCAGTATTCGATGATTCGGGGGACCATTAAACGAACCTCACCATTGCAGAAGACCACTACCCGCCATGTTGATGTTGCTGCTTCGGACCTTCCGTTGCACCGCCGGTGGCCCCGAAGTACTGCGCCCCGGCCGCCGGATTCAGACGGTTTTCGGCATCGACTACAAAGGCACCCGCCGTGGCAACTCGCTCGCCCGACTTCAATCCAGAGACCACGGGATAGAATTCCCCCGCCTTCGGTCCCAAACGCACTTCGATCATGTCGTAGGTTCCGGGATCGCTTTCACGATACACCACGGTGCGAGTTCCCGTGTTGATCACCGCTGATGCCGGTACAGCCAGAACTTTTTCGACCCTCACGAACTTCGTGGGAAACTTATCGATCGGGCACTCTCGGGCCTCGTCGAAGAGCTGGTCCGGATAGATGGGACAAAAATACCCCTCGGCGAAATCATCGCTCTGCCCGGCACGTCCACGCTCAAGCCGGCCCGTGATTTGACCGCACTTCGGCATCTCCGAGCCGTAATATGGATTTGCAACATCTTCGGACATTTGAATCCAATCCGCATTAACCATCGGGCAATGCACGGTGAAAAATGTCATCTCCATGGGGGGATGCGCCCGGAGGAGTACAAGCAATTTGGCGCTCAGCGATTTGAGAATGGTCCGTTGCCCCTTGAGGTCGGTTCCCTCCATTTGCTTGACGAATTCCGCGATTGCCGATGCCGCAGATCGGACACTCTCATCCTTGTGCTGTGCCAGGGCCTGCGCCTCGTGGCCCACATGCGAAATTACGGTGCGGTCGGTCTTGTCCTTCGCGTACAACGCAACGAGAGCCGTGTATGCATGCGCGAGCGCGTCTGTCTTTGGACCGGCCGGTGCGGCAGGTGCGGATGTTGTCGCCTCCACGACGCGCCCCAGAGGAAGCCGGATAGTCGCCGTGGCAAACATTCCCGGTTTGAGTTTGAGATCTGGATTGGAGATTTCGACGCGTGCTGCAATCGTGCGCGTAGCCGGATCGACGGTAAAGGCGATGAAGGTGATCTGGCCGGCGAAGATTTCATTCGGATAGGCAACACTGTTGACTTCAACGGCGGTGCCCACACCAACGCCGCCAATTTGGTCCTCAAAAATCTTTGCCTGCATCCAAACACGACTCAGATCGGCGATCGTCAAGACGTCGTCGCCCTCCATCACGTAGTGGCCTTCCAGCACTTTTTTTTCGGTCACGATGCCTTCGATGGGTGAGAAGATCGTCAGGTGCGTCGTGGCCGAGCCGCGGTTAATGAGGTCTTCGATCTGCTTCTCGGAGATGCCCCAAAGGCTGAGCTTTTTCTTCGAAGCCTCCACGAGCGACTTCCCCACGCCCGCCGCGAAATCTCCTCCTCCCGGTTGATCCTTAATCTGCCGCACGGCCGTGAGCAGTTCTTCCTGAGCCACCAGCAGATCGGGGCTATAAATCCATACCAGAGGGTCACCTTTCTTGACTTGTTGGCCGACATAGTTGACGAGCATCTTGTCCAGACGTCCCTTGATCCTGGAGGCAATGAGCGCGCGGCGTGTCTCGTCGTATTCGACGATTCCCACGGTACGGATCTCTCGGCTGAGCAGCCGCTTCTCGACGGGCGACGTGGCAATGCGGCCCATTTGAACTTTCTGAGGGCTCATCTGAACCTGTGCCAGTACGCCTTCGGCGAGTGCCTTTCGGCCCGTCTTTGCGCGCTTCGCCAGTGGCATCCCGCAGATCGGACAGTTGCCCGGCTGGGCCCGGATGATGTTCGGGTGCATCGGGCAGTAGTATTCGATCGCCTGCGCCTGGACGGTCTCCGGCGTCTGTGCTGGCCGTTGCCAGCGGTCGTAGTAATTCTGGATTTTCTCCCAATTGGCCGCGACCACGCCTACGAACGCCATCAGGAAGATGAAGCGCAGCCGAACGTTCATGATTCGAACGAACGTCCAGATTCGCTCGGCAATCGATTGCCGCGAGGGATTATGTGACTCCGAGGATAGCGGTTCTTGTAACATCGTTTCGGCCTTTCACTCGCGTCGACAGATGCGCGAAGCCGCAGCGGCCGCCGGCAGGCGCGCCCCTGTTAAACGACTCGGTGAATTCAGGGGCGGCCTCCGGCGAACGTCGCCTTTTTTTTGCGAACAAAAAACCGCGGCATGATGGGATGACCGAGTCGTTTCGAGATTCAGGCGAGCACAAGAGACCGCCTGACCACACCGCAGAAACTACGTGCATACATGATCATGGCTTAGTCTTTGAGAGATCAAGCCGAATGCCTTGCTCCTCCAACTTGGGAGCATACTTGGCGGGCTCTTTGCCAAACCTCTCCGGGCAGTCTTTGCAGCAGAAGTAGACCGTCTCCCCCGCAGGCGCGTTGGCCGACACCTTCGGATCGATGGCCTTTCCTGTGACGGGGCACTTCGTCTGATATGTATAGCTGTTGGCAAGTTTCCCAGCGTATTTAGCGGGATCATCTTCGTATTTCCCGCGGCAGTTCTTGCAGCAAAAGTAAACCTTTTGACCCTTCTCCTCGACGAATACGGCGGTCTTGACGGACTCGCCGCTGATCGGACAGGTCAATTGAACGCGCGGCAAGGCCGCCAATGCCTTGCGCTGTGCCGCAACCTTCTCCTCGAATTTCTTTGGCTCTGCCTCGAACTTCGGGATGCATTGGCTGCAACAGAAGAACACCGGTCCGTCATCGGTCGCCGTGCTGACGGCAAGGTTGATGGGCTCGCCGCGCACGGGGCACTTTGGAAGCTCTTGTTTTGCTTCCGTTGCTCCTTTTGTCTTCGGCTCGTCAGCCGATTGCGCCAAGGCCGCGATCAGGCTCGTGGCGACAACCGGCAACCCTACGACGAGCATCGTCAGTCCGAGTCGTTTCCTGCGTTTCATGAGTGATTCTCCTTGTTATTTGTTTCCCGTTCGACGCGAACGTGTTTTCCTTCATGCGGTCGCTTCAACCTCTCGGCAACGGCTATCGTACCGTCAAGCCCGATTACTCCTACGCGACGGCATCTACCACCTCAACTGGCGTCCCTTGGTTGGATGCACGGAGGGGTAGAATTCTTCCCGAAGACCGTGGCGCAGATCGGTTTTTGCCCGCTTTCCAACGATACTTGCTGCTTTATCAACCTGCTTTAGATTGAGGCTCCAGGCGGCTCTGGAGCCCAATTGACTAAATCTCACTCTGGGTTCTAAACGGGCTGGCTGGCGGTTGTTCGTTCTCGGCGTTGGGCGCGTGTCGCCGCCTCGTACTGTGCCGGGTGAGCCTTGAACTTCTCGATACAATGCGGACAACAACAAAAAAAACGGGGCCTTCGGCCGTTTCGAAGCTTAAATCAGTCTTCACCGGCAATCCACCGACAGGGCAGCGGAGTTGCCCAGGCGTGCTCAGCAGCAGCGGGGCAGTATCGATTTTGCTCTTCGGCCAGGTGAATATAAGAAGTGTGACGACGGCTGCCGCCACGAGGCCCAAGAGGACGCGCCCGCTCCAGCTCCTCGGAAACTGTATCGCATCCCGATGTCGATCGGCTTGTCGTCGTCTACTTCGTCCGCCCATTGACTTGCTCTCTTGCCGCCCTCCAATTCCAGTCGCGATTCCTCTGCATGTCTATGATTTGGCGTCATCGTCGCTTGGCCGCATAGCGCTCGGGTTCTGCTGCGAACTGGCGGCGGCAATCCTCGATGCAAAAGTAGTAGGTCCGTCCTTCGTACTCCATCTTCGCTTCAGCCCAGTTTCTGTTCACGGGCATGCCGCACACCGGATCCGTTTCCATGTTGTCTTCTTGATAAGCTTTCGCCGTCTCAAGTTGCAGATACGCGGCCGCGAAATCGGCGAGGCGGTCGTCAATCCACGCCGCAGCCACCTTCTCGTCCACCGCATTCAGTAGAAAGGCGATATGATCCATTCCCTTGAAGGAGATGAAGACAGGCAGGATTTCCAGATGGTATGAAATGACCAGGTGCTCCAAGGGATCATCCGGTCCAACAGCAAATTCCAACCTGGTCGAGGCCGGGAATTGCGTGGTGTGATCGAAGGTGCAGGCGCATCGATAGGCGGTTGAAGCATCCCCCGCCACTAGCGACGCGTTGTTGAACTTACGCACCACGAGTTCCATGCGAGGGCGGATCACCGCCGCCATCAACGCGACGGCCACCTTATTGAAGCAGCCGGACTTCTCTTCGTTTTCCCGCATACGTTCATGGGCATGCTGTTGCCACTGGGCGCGCTGCTCCTCCACCGAACGAAGCATGCCGTCCAATCGCGATTCAAGCCGATCCAGATCGTTCATTTCAGCAACCCCACCAAGTCGTTGGCTACAAAAACGCGATGAGTCAGGGGTTGCATTCTTATTTCTCTCTCTTGCAATCCAAGATTCTCTCCGCTTCCGCAACCGCGTTCGCTACGATCATCCGCCCATGTGTTCCCGCCGTGCGTCGAATCTGGCCAGCGCCAGGCACTCCTGGTACCATCGACAATGCACCTGCCGGCAATCTTCGACGCAGCGCCCAAAGCAGGCATCAAATCCTTCCGCTCGCTGTCTGGCGTGGATCAGGTCGAAATTGGGCATATGGCCGCTAAGAACTGCAAGGCGCACAGCTCGATCTTTGGCGACAGGCATGTCCAGCATAAGCACTGCTTTTCCTCAGTCGGTCGAAAATCTCCGGAAAAAATGTCGGTTGAAGAAGATTACGCTCAATCGTCATCCGCTCCTACGCGTCCGGTTATGCGAAGTTCTTCCGCCCAGGTTGACAATCGCCTTGCCACGACCTCCGCCCGCCAGGAACTAATTGAGGCCGCACGCCCGATCATGTCCCTCCGAACACAATCGTCGCCGTGAAAAAACAACCGGAAGTATTCCAATCCGAGCCTTCCCCAAAGGCGTCTCCATGAATCCACGTCTGGAGGGTTCAAACACTCGGCATCCGTGTGCCGGACAAGAAATGGCCACGTTTCGCGGTGCCATCGCGTGTATTCATAATCGGTCGTGCTCCTATCATCCAAAAGCGTGGCCACGGGCTTATCCTTTTCCTTTACTGGCGCCCTTCCGGATGCACCGTCCGATGGCGTGAGCAACATTAGGCCAAGCTCCCTTGCCCACTTGTGTGCATCGGGGATGGGCGTGCGATAAAACGATTCGTTTTCCGCATCATCGACCGCTCTCATAATGATCGACTCTCTGGAACCTCGATGATGAGGTTCATCGTGCCAAACGCGTTCGGCACACAATTGCACGCCGCGTGATCGTCACCCGGCGTACAACACCACTCCCCATCGATGAGGAATTTGTACTCGTGACGTCCCGGAGGCAGGTCGAGCGTCAGCGCCCACGTGCCATCGCCCGAGGGCTCCATAGGATTCGCCGTCGAATCCCAGTTGTTGAAAGTGCCGACCAGAAAAACCCGTCTGGCTTCGGGAGCCCGGAACTGGAAATGAGTGCCGTCGGTCTCGGTTTTTCGCTGCGTCTTCACCATTGGATTTCACTCGCTTTCTAACTCGCACGCGCTCTCACAGCGCTCTGTCGTGGGGAGGCGCGCATTAACGCAGATCATGACTGTTCTTGGCATCCTTGATTTCTTCCGTGTTGGGATGCGTGGGTTGGCTGCTCGCGTGACCGTTCGTGGCGCCATGGCTCATCATCCCGCCTCCGCACATGCCTCCTCCCATCTCATGCTCGTCGGAACGGGATCGGCCCACGCGATCAAGGAGTTCGCCGCCGCCCATACAAACGCACCCGGAGACAAATACGATGGCGATGGCCCCGATAAGTCGCCAAAACCCTTGCAAACGGGTGTGAGTCATTATCGCAACCTCCTCGCACACGCTGGGCGCTACATACCATGAGCATCAGACATCTCGGCCTTCGTTTCTTAATAATCGACGATCTTGTCCGCCTCGATTATTGCCTTCGCCACATCATCAACGCCGACGAGCCGGGCACCTTCACGGAGGTGTTCCTCTCCGACTTCCTCCAAACCGGCACAGTGACGGCACACCAAAACCTGTCCCCCTTGTTCGATCAGCGACTTGAAGATATCTGAAAATGGTCGAGCTCCTGAGCCCGGCGCGGCCGGTCTTACTATACGATTGTCCGCCATTCGCACGGCTCGCAGTTCCAACCACATGGTAACCTTGACTCCACTACGCAGAAGCCGATCGGCGAGTTCCAACCCCATTTGAGTTTCGTGAATCTCCGCAATGTACTCCTTCATGTGGATGAGGACGTGCTGTGCGTTTTGCGTCGGGGCCTTGGGCGGTTGGGCCTGCGCAACCAGAAAGCCGGTGATTGGAATGGCAAGCGCCAGCACAATGATCGCGGGCCGCAACTGGAATTCGACGCGTCTCATGTTTTTTACTCCTAAGACCAACAGGGAACCTAAATCACGCCGTTCATCGTCCAGAGTTCATCGAGCACTCGGTTCCCGGCATACCCATTACAACTCGTACCCCTAGACCCGCGTTTAGCCGGGGCTGTTGTCTTACCGCTCATAGGTTAGATGCCTGAACTGGCGAACTTCTTCCCGCAGGATTCGAGACCTTCCTTGACCCCGTCTACGCGAGCCATCATCCCCACCGCCGACCCCCGTTTCCGCTGTTTGAAGGGGCTTGTCGGCGACGTCGGAGCCCAAGCCTGCCGTCGTGACGATCGCTTCCAACAGCCGCTTCACCGGCCCCGGCCAACGCACCACGGCTCTCGCACCGAGCTGGCGAGCTACCCTCGCACCATGGGGGGCATCAAAACGAGACAGTGCGATCACCGGCGTTTGCGGGTGGTAAGAGCGCAGCCGTCCCAACACGGCGGTAGCATCTCCGTTGTTACCGTCGTAATCCATGAGAATCAGGTCGGGTTTACGGCGTCGAAACAGCCGTTCTGCCGCACCCGTGCCGTGAGCCGCGATAACCCTGTATTTGCCTGCCAGGATCGTGCAGAGTTCGTGGCGAAGCCTCCGGCAGTGATAGAGCAAGAGAACCGTGTTCATCGATATACCTCCACTTGTAAAACGGCATGCATCCAATCAATCAGATGCAAAAGCAACCTTGTTTCTTCCGAAAACTCACGTTGGCGAGCTGAAAACATTTTCGTGCTGCGGAGGGAGTCGACCGGGAAGAAACGCCGTCTCTGCCACATCAAATTACCATGTCACGATTCCAGCGGTAATGACCAACCCGCAGATGGTAACAGCTTGGTGAAAAGGTAACGCATGCCTCATCAAATCGCAGGCGCGCCCGTTCGCCGGGTTCCGAGGTTCTGGGATACCCTGGCTTTCCGCGTCGGAGTTCTTGTAAATCTTGCGGTGCTGTTGGTTCTCGGCATGGCAGCCTTGATTGGCTACCGTCAGGAACGTGCCGGGCTTCTTGCGGCTGAAACGGAGCGGCTAAAGGAAGAAGCGAAGGTCATTGCGGTCGCTTACGCCAGGATGCCAGATGCAGAGGTTTTCCGAAGTTTTCTCGATGAATTCTGCCATCAGATGAGCGTGGCAGTCTCACCGGGACATCACATTATAGCACTGGATGAGCATGGGCAAATTCTTTTCAGAGCCCATGCACGTGCGAATACGACGCTCGAAACGGAAATGGTACAGACGGTGCGCGATGGTATCCAGCAATTCACGTCGGGCGCGGAGGGTTTCATCGTGGCAACCGCACCCAGCAGTAGACGGCTCACGATTGCTGTCGCTCAGTCAACCGATCCGATCCGGAAGATGATTCGTCAGGAGGCGGTTGGTCGCGCCACCAGTGTGGTCGTTCTGAGTCTGTTGATTTTCGTTGTCACAATTCTTGGCCTGCTTGTTTGGGTTCGTCAGCCGCTCTCAAACTTGTTGTATGTTGTAGGGAAGATTGGTGCGCGTGACTTCGATGTTCGTGCGAAAAGCATGGGCACTACAGACCTCCGGTTACTTGCAGACGGCGTCAACAACATGGCAGGGTCGCTGGAACGCGTCGAACGGGCCAGGTTGGCCGAGATGTTGCGCGCCAAGGAGATTCAAGAGAGCTTGTTGCCGACGTTGACGGAAGAGGTTAACGGGTTCCGATGCGCGGTACAGTTTCTCCCCGCGGATAATGTTGGAGGCGACCTCTTTGATCTCGTTCGCCAGAAGGATGGATCGGTCTTGGTCGCCGTGTTGGACGTGTCCGGACACGGCGTTCCCGCGGCACTCTACACGGCACTCTTGCGAACCGTGTTCAGGTACGAGGCGGAACGGGCTCAGGACCCTGCCACGATTCTCGCCGAAATGAACGCTCGATTGCACGCGGTCACTCGCCTCGAAGACTTCGCGACGTGCTTCGTTCTCCGAATCGCCCCCGGTGGCGATCTCGTCTCTTATGCAAGAGCTGGTCACGATCCCGCCGTATTGGTCCACGAGGATGGAACATTGCAGGACCTCGAATCCGGAGGCCTGCCGCTCGGTGTTTTGCCATCAGCTTCTTATGTGACTTCGCAAGAGACAATCGTTTTCCACGATCGGCTATTCCTCTATACAGACGGATTGCACGAGGTCTTCGACAACGAAGGCAGACTCTTTGGCCGGGAGCGATTGAGAGACTTGCTGCGCGGCACTACATCGTTTTCCCCACAAGATCAAGTCCGTCATATAGTTGAACAAGTCCGCCAATTCGGGCAAGCTACCGACCTTGCAGACGACGCGACATTGATCTGCCTGGCCAAACAGCGTGAGTGAGTTATCACTACACGCGCCTCTGCAAACACCGGTGAAGTCGAATAGACCAACGGATTGTGCGGCCACACCAATAGCGATTGACGACCCTCGTTTCTGAGTCTTGAATCATTCCGATGGGCGAGCAGAGCAAGAACGCGGCCCGCGCTGCCTACTGCCATCGAAGTGATTGAATCCGATCCCGCTCGCTATTGGCCACGCGGAAGACATTCTCGACGTGAGCATGGGTAACGGCTACCCTTCCGATGTGGGTGACGCGCGAGCCGCGCCACCTTAAGCGGATCGAGGAGTTGCCCCGACCCGGTGGCGTGGTCGTGGTTGAGTAGTCATTGGCAGGTCCTGTATCACGTAGCCAGCGGAGAGCGGCCCTCCTACCTCAGCGGTATTCCGGGGAGAACTGTCGATTCTGGCCGGCCTTTGCAAAGTGGCAACATGAAGAGTGATGATAAACCTCACAATTGACGAATGCTTTTCGCGCTGCTAAGTAGAAACGCAAAATGATTTACCCAAACGCCTCGTCTTTGTCGACCTATTTCTCAGCGGCGGAGCCGCTGGGAGGTTGGCATGGGACGCGGCATCAAATTGACTTTGGGAGAGTGGGAAGCCTTGGATGGTCTTCG
>JACRIM010000050.1 GCA_016235815.1 Planctomycetota bacterium | reverse complement strand
CGTGGCCATCGAGGACCTGATTGATGCCTTTCGTCGCGGCGTCGGCCGAATCAACGGCCATCGAAACCAAATGGGATTCATGTTTGACCATGACGATGTCCAGAAAAAAGCCGCATGAAAGATTCTGCGGCTCTACTTAGTTCATTGCGATCTTGCTGGAAGCGATGGAATTTCATCTGCCGTTGACTCCCAAGCTCAAACAGCGTCCTGAGTTAACGCAAGAGTAGTCAAGCGACCGGAACGAGTCCTTTGCAAAAATCGGGGTTCTGCCTGCAGAATACTCGGGGCCCGTGCTGGAGTAGTTGACCTTTTTCATTTTGTGGCGAAACTCCATTGGCAGTTTTCTGGAGTACTGGGATTCGGGTATAACACCCTTACTGGGCCACCGAGCGATCCGATCCCTCACTTTTGGGCAATACATCCGGCGGTTCGCCCGGTACTGGAATAGGAGGAATTCCATGGCTCGATCACCAGAACTCATTTCTCACTGGTACACCCTCATCGATGGCCTGCAGGCGTCATCGCAGGAGTTTTACCGCTTGGTAAATGCCGTCATTGAACTACGATCAGTCCCGGAGAAAACCTCGCAACTCGTTACCCGCCAGGAGAGCGGCTTACTCTCAACCCAACGCCTGTACCTGCGCGTCCAGCGCGGTCGCCTCGCCTTTGATGTCTGCGCGGCCCCTTATGGCAAAGGGTTCTTCGTGTCGTGGCGCTTGGCCTTCTTGCCGTTCCGCATTGGGTTTCTCTTGTTCGTACTGCTACTTGCCACCGGAGCCGCCGCCTATTACTGGCTGGGTTTCTATGGCATTGAACACGGGTATGTACTCTACGATCGCTATCGCTGGGTTTGGGAGTTGAGGCGGCTCGGAATTCCGCCCCATGTCGCGATCGGCGGTCCGAGCAGCCTTGTGGCCATGACCCTGATGTTGGGCATTATTCGGTTGATTGGTGGTCCGGATGCCATCTTGGCCATTCCCGCCATCGGTTGGCTCTACAAAATCTGCTTTGCCCAAGAGACATACTACAGAATTGACACGGCTCTCATGTTTCAGGAATCAGTTCGACGGGCCGTCTTGGAGGTCATTGACGGATTGATTAGTCAACAAGGGCTGCGCGCCCTGTCGGAACCGGAACGTCAGCCATGTCTTCGTGATCTCGGGAACCGCTAGGGTGATGGATGTCGTCGGGCCGTCACATTGAGCAGTTGACTCTCGCCTTCTATGCCTGGGAACGCCAGGGCCGGGGCTGGCGGTCCTATCCCCACACGGTTCCCCTGGAGCCGGCGTTTCGGCCATTCACGCGTGGTGGCGTTGCTCAGAAATCAGGCCATGATGATGGCCGTCGGCACACCTGGCTGTCGCAACTCATCGAGCGATTCACTCAGATTCCAAGTCCGGCAACGAACCCGACACTCGACGACGATGATGCGCAATACGCCCCTGAGCCGTTTGAACCCGACGGGGATTTTCGGGAACTGGAGATCTTTGTTCCGAGCGAGGCCCGGTTCGATCTGGCCAGCATGGGCGGCTGGCTCAGCAGCTTGGTTACGTGCACCCACCATTTGGCCTTTGAATTGATTGGCAATGCCGGCGCGGTCCGTCTTCAAGTGGCCGTTAGCACCCAAGACTGGGGGATCATCCAGTCGCAACTCAATGCCTTTTTTCCCGAGGCCATCGTGCGGACTCCTGACGAGGATTTAGCGACACGATGGCGGCGTTGCGCCGGAGAAGGCTTGGCTACCCTTGAATTCGGTCTGGCCCGGGAGTTCATGCTGCCGCTCCGCCTTGGCAGGGGCGGACCCGATTCTCTCACGCCCATTGTCGGTGCCTTGTCTCGAATTGGTCCCGGCGAACTTGGGCTGATTCAGGTGTTGTTCCAACCGGTCCGTCGTCCTTGGGCGGAAGGCGTCCAGCGCTCGGTGACGACGCCGGATGGCCAACCGTTTTTTGCCGATGCCCCGGAAGTCACCAGCCTGGCTCGGGAAAAGATCGCCGAGCCGCTGTATGCCGTTGTTCTTCGCCTGGCCACCAAGGCAATCGAAGAGGACCGGGCCTGGGACCTCGTTCGCAGTATCGCCGGGGGCTTGGGTCAATTCGGCAGTCCACAGTCCAATGAGTTGGTGCCACTGGCAGTCGAAACGCCGGACGAACTGGCGGAAGACATACTCAATCGAACAACCCACCGAAGCGGCATGATCTGGTCGGCAGCCGAACTCGTTTCGCTCGTTCATCTGCCGGGTCCATCCCTTCAGGCCCCGGCGTTGCAACGGAGTGTTGCGCTGTCACGTCCCTTGCCCGTCGAAGTACAGGGCACCATCGGCGTCATCGTGGGCCAGGCAGTGAACGACGATGCCTCGACACCGGTACGACTGCACGTCGAGACCCGGCTCAAACACCTTCACCTGATCGGCGCCTCCGGCACCGGGAAATCCACCCTTCTGGTTAACCTCATTTTGCAAGATATTGAGGACGGCGAGGGTGTCGGCGTTATCGATCCCCACGGCGATTTGGCGGACGAAGTACTGGCAAGAATCCCCAACCATCGAAGGGACGATGTCATCATCATTGATCCCGCCGATGAGGACTACGTGGTGGGTTGGAATATCTTGGGTGCCCACTCCGCCACGGAAAAGGAAATCCTCGGTTCCGATCTGGTCGCCTTGTTTCGTCGCTTGTCTACTTCGTGGGGCGACCAGATGACCGTGGTACTGGCCCACAGCGTAATGGCCTTCCTGGAGTCACGACAGGGAGGCACCTTGCAAGACCTGCGTCGGTTCTTGGTGGACAGCGAGTTTCGCGAGGCGTTCTTGCAGACGGTCGCGGATGACCATGTGGTGTCGTTCTGGCAAAAGGAATTCCCGCTCCTCATTGGCCGCAAGCCGCAGGCCCCGATCCTCTCCCGGCTCGATACCTTCTTGCGTTCACGGCTCGTGCGTGAGGTCGTGACCGAAAGGACCAAGCCCCTTGATTTTCGCCAATTGATCGACACTGGGAAAATCTTGGTCGCCCGGCTCTCGCAGGGGGCCATCGGTGAAGAGAACACCGCGCTCCTTGGCGGACTCCTGGTCTCGAAACTCCATCAAGTCTGCCTCAATCGCCAAGACGTTGCGGCCAGTGAGCGTCGGCCCTTCTTTCTGTATGTTGATGAATTCCAACAGGTGGCCACGCCGTCGATGGCCGGACTGTTTTCCGGGGTGCGGAAGTACCACTTGGGTCTGACCGTCGCCCATCAAGACCTGTATCAACTCCATGAGAAAGTCCTTGAGGTGGAACGGGCGGTCTTGACCAATGCGTATACCCGCATTTGTTTCCGCGTGGGTGAGGACGATGCCCGACGACTCGAACGCGGCTATGCGCATTTCACGGCAGACGACTTGTTGAACCTCGGCACGGGTGAGGCCCTCTGTCGCGTGGGCCGAAACGAGGCGGACTTTTCGTTGCACACGAGTCGGCCACTACCCATTAGTGCTTCTGAAGCCCACGCGCGGCGGCGGTCACTGCGAGAGCGGAGCGGCGAGCGATATGGGCGGCGGCGGACCGTAGTAGCACCAGACGCCCCCGCTCCCGTTGCCGCTTGTTCACTCACGGTCGAGCCCACGACCGCGTCAAAGCGCGCGGAGCCCGTGCGGGTTGCGAAGCCACGGACTGTCAGCCCAGTCGCGCTCGGTCGCGGTGGGCCGGAGCATCAATACCTTCAAGAATTGATCCGCCAATGGGGTCAGGCCCGGGGATTCCGCGTCACCATTGAAAAGTCTCTGCCCAATGGCGGTCAGGTCGATGTCGCCCTTGAACGCGAGGGGCTGTCCATCGCTTGCGAAGTGGCGGTGACGACCACGCTCGATCACGAGATCGGCAATATTGAAAAGAGTCTGACCGAACCGTTTGATTACATTGCCGTGGTCTCGCTCAAGCGGCACTTCCTCAAAAAACTTGAGACTGCGCTACCAGGCAAGTTAGGCGATGCAGCCCAGCAACGCGTGAAGCTATTTTCACCGGAGGAACTGCTGGCCTTTCTCGATGACCTGCCGCTCCGAGCGATCGAGCACCGAGTCGCGGGATACAATGTCCGGGTTCGGCGTCGCGTGGCCGATCCGGCCGAGATGCAGACCCGGAAGCGAACGGTGGGCGGCATCATTGCCCGCAGCTTGAAGCGAATGAAAGGAACTGAGTGATGGCCGGGAAAGCGACGGTCGGAGGTAGAGAGTTGATACCGAGTCGCACGCATACCGAGGCGAGCAAGCGGGTCGGTATCTGGATTCGCGTTTCAACCGAGGACCAGGCCAAGGGGGAGAGTCCGGAACATCACGAACGCCGGGCCCGAATGTATGCCGAGGCCAAGGGCTGGGACATTGTCCGCGTCTATGATCTCTCCGGCGTCTCCGGCAAGACGGTCATGGGTCATCCCGAGACGACGGCGATGCGAGATGACGTGGCCGCCGGGCGGATCACTGGCCTTATCTTTTCCAAGCTGGCGCGGCTGGCCCGCAACACCAAGGAACTGTTGGAGTTCGCCGAGTACTTCAAGACCCATCAGGCCGACCTGATCTCACTGCAAGAGTCCATCGATACCTCGTCACCGGCCGGTCGCTTCTTCTACACCATGATCGCGGGCATGGCCCAGTGGGAGCGGGAAGAGATCGCCGATCGGGTTTCCGCCTCGGTCAAGGTCCGGGCCACGATGGGCAAGTCACTCGGTGGTGCCGCCCCCTTTGGCTATCGCTGGCAGGACGACCAGCTGGTGCCCGATCCGACCGAAGCCCCGGTGCGGAAGCTCCTCTATGAACTGTTCCGCAGTCACGGTCGTCTCAAGACTGTCGCCCGGCTCCTCAACGAAGCCGGGCATCGCACCCGCAATGGCAGCCAGTTTTCCGACACCACCGTGCGGCGTCTCTTGGAAGACCCAACCGCCATGGGATCGCGGCGGGCCAACTACACCAAGAGCCTGGGTGAGGGCAGGCACTGGATCAAGAAGCCGGAGGATGATTGGATTCTGACCCCGGTCGAACCCATTGTGTCCGAGGAACTCTGGCGCGAATGCAATGCCCTCTTGAAAGAGCGAGCCGCCGGCCGCCGGCCCGCCCGTCGGGCCGTGCATCTCTTTACCGGCATCGCCTATTGCCACTGCGGCCAGAAGATGTATGTCCCCTCGAATTCGCCCAAGTACATCTGCTACAAGTGCCGCAACAAGATCCCGCTGAACGATCTGGAGCGGGTCTTCGTCGAACAATTGAAGGACTTCTTCTTGTCGCCCGACGACGTGGCCCGCTATCTGGCCGATGCCGATCGCGTCCTGGCCGACAAGCAGAGACTGCTGGAGTCCCTGGAAAGTGAACGGACGCGAATCCGGGCCGAGATGGACAAACTCTATCAACTCTATCTGGCCGACCAACTAACCCCGACGGCCTTCGGTGCCCGCAATCGCCCCCTTGAGGAACGATTAGCGCAAGTAACTGCCGAGATCCCCCGGTTGCAGGGCGAAGTCGATTTTCTGGCCATCGAAAACGTCTCGGCCGCCGAGATCGCCTCTCAGGCCCAAGGTCTTTATGAACAGTGGCCAGAACTACCCAGTGCTGATCGCCGGGCCTTGGTCGAGACCATCGTCCAGCGAATCGAAATCGCCCAAGACGATATCTCCTTTGACCTCAACTACTTGCCCTCTACCGCTGAACTTGTGGCAGGAAAGCAACGCAACTTCAGGGGTTCATCGCGGCGACCATCATGAACTCGGCGGGGAATCGCACCGCGCTGTGTGAGCGGGCGATGGTGACGCAGCCGTCTTCCATTGGCTGACGCAAGGTTTCGAGGATGCTGCGTTGAAACTCGGGGAACTCGTCGAGAAAGAGAATGCCATGATGCGCCAGGGAGACTTCGCCGGCCTGTGGGATGGTGCCGCCGCCGACGAGTGCCGGCCCGCTTGCGGAGTGATGCGGTGTGCGCACGGGTCGGACGCCGAGCAGGGATGCGCCGACGGGGAGCTTGCCCGAGGCGGACCAGATGCGCGTGGTTTCGAGTGATTCATTGAGCGAAAGCGGCGGCAGGATGGTGGGCAGACATTTGGCCATGAGCGTCTTGCCGGAGCCGGGCGGGCCGATGAGGAGCAGGTTGTGGCCGCCGGCGGCTGCGACGGTGAGGGCGCGTTTGCAGACCTCTTGGCCGCGGACGTCGGCGAAGTCGACGTCGTAGTTTGACGACTTCTCGAAGACGTCTTGCAGGTCGACGACAGTCGGTTCGAGCGGGAGTTGTTCATTGAGGAATCCGACGGCATCGGTCAGGGAGCCGACGCCGATGACTTCGACGCTGTCGACTACGGCGGCCTCGTTGGCATTGTCGCGCGGAACAAGGACACCGCGATAGCCTTCCTTCTTCGCGAGCATGGCCATGCTGAGCGCGCCTTTGATGGGACGCAGACGGCCATCGAGTGCAAGCTCGCCGGCGATCATGTATTCCTTGACGCTGGCGGGGACCATGCCGTCGGCGGCGAAGAGCATACCGAGGGCGATGGGCAGATCGAGGGCCGGGCCTTCCTTGCGGATGTCGGCGGGGGCGAGGTTGATGACGGTGCGATGGGCGGGTAATTCGTAGCCGCAATTTGTGACGGCGGTGCGAATGCGTTCAAGGGATTCCTTTACGGCGGTGTCGGGCAGGCCGACGATCTGGGCCGTGGAGAAGCCGCGGGTGGCGACGTTGACCTCGACTTCGCAGGGGATGGCCTCGATCCCAACGAGGGTGACACTCTGGAGCCGTGAGAGCATGGGGCGGATTCTACGCTTGTCCTCAAGCCGGGCAATACACAGCTACAGGTTATTTGATTTCTGACGTCGGGACGTCGTTGATGAACCATTAATCGGCATAAGCTGCCAGCCTATGCAGACGAAGAGGTCTGTTCATTGCTTAGCGATTACCTATCAAGTTCATAAGATACGAAATCAACTCTATCTGGACGAAACGCGATTTTTCCGTGACGAAGTCCAATAAAAAAATGTGGGACAGTTCCCGCCAGCTTGGTAATTGAGTTTTGTGGGAAAACAAGTAAGGCGGTTCGCTTGGGCCGAATGCCACACTGCCACAATATCCTGGGCCATCTAGGAAATACAGCCACATAGAATGCTGTATCGCCCGCCGAAAAGTTATTTGTTACGTCGCTTAGATCCATCATTGCTGGTGTAACAAGCATTGCTCGAAGTGTGGCCCTAAAATATGCAGTTAAAATATCGGGGAAGGCGTCGCTGGCTTCTGAATCATAATAACTATGAAATGCAAAGCGTCGCCAGAACTTCTCTTCATCTTCCTTTGCTAGGCGTTCAAGATGTTTGAACATCCTCTTCTCTAACACGTTTCGTGTCTCTTGTATTGCGTAATAACCAATTACTTCCTCGGGATCACTTGTCACTTCATTGACAAGTGCACGCTCTTGCTCATTTCTTAGAATTATGTCTAGCCCGCGGTATCGCCAAAAAAACATAGTCGGGTAACTGCCTTAAGGCGGTCGTTTTCTTGTTAAAGCCGCACGATCTCCCCATAACTCTCCGGCCGCCGATCACGGAAGAACTGCCACGTGTTTCGCACTTCGCGGATGAGGTCGAGGTTCAGGTCGGCGATGACGACGTCGTCCTCCACGCGTTTGCCGACGGCGAGCATCTGGCCGCGCGGGTCGCAGAAGTAGCTTTGGCCGTAGAACTCGCCGATGCGCCAGGGCTCCTCGAAGCCCGGTCTGTTAATCGCGCCGACGAAATACTGATTCGCGACGGCGTGGGCGGGCTGTTCCAGCTTCCACAAATATTCTGAAAGCCCTGCGACGGTGGCCGACGGGTTGAAGACGATCTCCGCGCCGTTCAGGCCGAGGCAGCGTGCGCCGTCGGGGAAGTGGCGGTCGTAACAGATATAGACGCCGACCTTGCCGACGGCGGTATCGAAGACCGGGTAGCCGAGGTTGCCGGGGCGGAAGAAGAATTTTTCCCAGAAGCCGGGGGCCACGTGGGGGATGTGCATCTTGCGATACTTGCCAAGATACGAACCATCGGCGTTGATGACGGCGGCGGAGTTGTAATAGACGCCGGGCATGTCTTCCTCGTACATGGGCACGACGAGGACGATCTTCAGACGCTTGGCGAGATCGCACATCAGTTTGACGGTCGGGCCGTCGGGGATTTTCTCCACCATGCTGTACCACTTGGTGTCCTGGTCGCAGCAGAAGTAGGGGCCGTAGAACAGCTCCTGCAGGCAGACAACCTGCGCGCCCTGCTTGGCGGCCGACTCGATCAGGCCGACGTGCTTGTCGATCATGCTCTTTTTGATCTTCTCGATGGGGGCGGTGCCCGGTTCGGAAAGGGTGGCTTGAATCAATCCGCCGCGAACGATGCGTGGCATGGCAAATCCTCCGTAGAGCGGGAATTGTATCAGATTCGGCCGGTGCGACCGTGACCGTTTAACTGCCCTTGCGCCGTTCACGGGTAAAGCGGCGCATGGCGTCGAGGGTTTCGGCGCTGACGTGGTGTTCGATGCCTTCGGCGTCGACTTCGGCGGCGCGGGTGGAGACGCCGAGGGCGGTGAGGAAGTCCACGACCTGTTGATGACGCCCGCGGCAGCGTTCGGCGAGTGATTTGCCCTTGGGGGTCAGGAAGATCGCCCGATAGGGTTCGTATTGAATGAGTTCTTTGTCGCGCAGGCGGCGGATGGTCTTGGCGACGGTGACGTGGGAGACGCCGAGCCGCTGGGCCATGTCGACGCTGCGGGCCTCGCCGCGCTCGCGGATCAGGTCGTCGATGAGTTCGACGTAGTCCTCCTCTGTTTCGGCGGCGTTGTGACGGCGGGAGGTGCGGAAGGCCGTGGCGCGGAGGGCTTCCTGCTCAGCGGCCGATCTGGAGGGCGCGGGTTTGCGTCGGGCGGGCTTTCGTGAGGGGGTCATACGTCCCTCGCGGTCGGCAGGGGGCGCACCGATCCGGCCTGCTGGTAAATGTCGGGGGGGAGCGTTATGATAATGTAACCTCGGCTAAACTTTATGGCTGAGGGTGATCGATGTTCGATGCATGACACGTCCCGAATGCTACGGCGGGACCGGCTGGTTGCAAGGCAGGCGCTCGGATGGAGATTTCACAAGACGAGGCGATGACCGGGCCGCAGGGCACTGCCGGTCACCCGGATCCGGTCGGGGGCTGGCGACGGAGTGTCGGCCAACTCTCCCTTTCTGAGGTGCATTCGTCGATTCCTGTTGCGCATGACGCGCGGCGATGGCGAAAAATTCTGGCCTTTGCCGGTCCCGGTCTCATGGTCGCGGTCGGTTACATGGACCCGGGCAACTGGGCGACGGACCTCGCGGGCGGTGCTCAATTTGGCTACACGCTGCTGTCGGTCATTCTCATTTCAAATTTCATGGCGATCCTGCTTCAGTATCTCGCCCTGAAGCTGGGTATCGTCACCGGTCGCGACCTGGCGCAGGCCTGCCGCGATCATTACTCTCGGCCGGTCGGACTGTTTCTCTGGTTCATTTGCGAGATTGCGATTGCGGCGTGCGATCTTGCGGAGGTCATCGGGTCGGCGATCGCGCTCAATCTGTTGTTCGGCATTCCATTGGTCGGCGGCGTGTTGCTCACGGCGTTCGATGTGATGGTGGTGTTGCTGCTGCAACATCGCGGGTTTCGGATTCTCGAAGTGGTGGTCGGGACGCTGATCATGGTCATCGGCGGGTGCTTTGCGTATGAGTTGTTTCACAGCAGGCCCGACTGGTTCGGCGTGCTCGGCGGACTGGCGCCGCGTTCGCAGATCGTGATGAATCCGGACATGCTCTACATTGCCATCGGTATCCTCGGCGCGACGGTGATGCCTCATAATTTGTATCTTCACAGCAGCATTGTTCAGACGCGCGCCTTCACGCGCGACGACGCCGGCAAGGCGATGGCGATTCGGTATGGCACGCTCGATTCGACCGTGGCGCTGCTTTGCGCCTTTTTCATCAACGGGGCCATTTTGGTTCTTGCGGCGTCGGCCTTCCACGGCACGCCGCATCAGGATGTCGCCGACATCGGTGATGCCTACAAGCTGCTCTCTCCGGTGCTCGGAGTCTCCGCGGCGTCGGCGGTGTTCGCCATTGCCCTGCTGGCCTCCGGGCAGAACTCCACGCTGACGGGGACACTCGCGGGCCAGATCGTCATGGAGGGGTTTCTCGACATTCGCCTGCGACCGTGGGTGCGACGGCTGGTGACGCGCCTTGTGGCCATCGTGCCGGCCGTGGTGGTCGCGGCGATCTATGGTGAGAGCGGTGTCGGCAAATTGCTAATCCTGAGCCAGGTGGTACTCTCGATGCAACTGTCGTTTGCGGTGGTGCCGCTGGTGAAGTTCACCGGGGAGAAGCGAAAGATGGGACGCTTCGTGAACAGCCCGTGGCTCGCGCCGTTGGCATGGGTTGTCACGTTGGTGATCGTCGTCCTAAACCTGTATCTTCTGGTCGAGACGTTACGAGGTTGGATAAGCTGAGGCCGGAGTCGCGCATGTATAAGACGATTATGGTTCCGCTCGACAACTCGCCAGCCGACCGGACGATTCTCGCGCATGTGCGTGAGCTGGCCCGGTTGATGAAGTCGCGCCTCATCCTCATTCACGTCGCCGATGGGCACGCTGCACGAAACAAGGAATCGCTGAACCTTGATGACTCCGAAGAAATCCGGGGTGACCGAGAGTATCTTGAGACGTGCCGATCCGATCTTGCCGCGGACGGGTTTGAGGTGCGCGTGTTGCTCGAAATGGGGGACCCGGTGGCCGAGATCCTCGCGGCCGCCGGGCGCGAGCAACCGGACCTGATCGCCATGGCGACTCATGGCCACCGCTTTATCAAGGACACGATTCTTGGCAGTGTTGCATCCTCGTTGCGCCATCGCACGGGAATCCCGATCCTGATGATCCGTGCGGCCGCCCCGTCCTGACCTGCGGTCAGGCGCAAGAACGGCCTGCACATCCTGCCGAAAACGACCGACGAATCCGCGGCGCATGGCCCGGCGGCGTGTATCATGTGGGGTACGGCTACGCGGGCCGTTGCCGATGCCCTAGTTATGGGAATGCTGCGGGGACCGTCGATAAACGACCATGTTTCCGCGGTACAGGTTCGGGTGTATCGTCCGATAATGCGAGCCGCGTCCAGCCATCGGCGGGGGACAATCCCGCCCGGCGTATGTGCCTGGGAGTTCGATGCAGGCGACACTGTCTTCCATCCTGATGTGGGCCGCGCTGGTTTGCGGTCAAACGTCGCAACCCGCCGCGCCTCCGGCCCCACCGCCGCTTGCCATCGCCGAGCCGACGCTGGCCGATCAGATTCGCGTTGAGTTGCGTGCGCCGCGCACGACGGTTCCCGTCGGCGGGGAAGTGATTCTCGAATTCGTCATCATCAATCGCACCGATGAGCCAGTGAAGCTGACGGTGCCCGGCGCACTGGTCGGGAAAGAGCGCACCGATCAGGGCATGGGCCTGCCGCTCGAACATGTTTTCTCAGGGCCGAACTTCAAGGGACTTGAGATCGCGTCGGAAGAGAATCCGCAGATGGGTGATCGCATTGTGCGCAAGCCCGAGTATCCCGTGCCGGCCGTCACGCTCGCACCGTTTGGCACGATCGGTCTTCGATTTGATGTTGCCCGCTTTTATCCCGGGTTGCATCAGGCCGGTATCTATGCCCTCGGCTGGCGTCCGTATGGCGGCGCGTTGGTGGCAGAGCCGATCACGATTCGCGTCATGCAGTACAAACAGGTGGCCATCGAGACCGATTACGGCGTGATGAACATGCTGCTCTTTTACGACAAGGCTCCGCGCCACGTCGCCAACTTTCTCGAGTTGGTCGACAAACGCTTCTATCACGGCAAGACGTTTCACTCGGTCTATAACAATCAATTCATCCTCGGCGGTTGCCCCGACGGCAACGGTACGGGGAAGCGACCGGACGGAGCGACACTGCCGCCGGAATTCAACGACACGCCGTTTGAGTTCGGCACTGTGGCGATGGCGTTGATTGAAGGCGATCCGAATTCGGCAAGCAGCCAGTTTTTCATCTGTCTGTCACGGCAGGCCGCGTGGGACGGGCACTACACGGCATTCGGCCAGGTCATCGGCCCGCAATCTCTTGCCGTGCTGAAAAAGCTCGGTGAAGTCGAGGTTGATGGCGAACACCGCCCGCGCAAGGCGCTGACGATCAAGAGCATCGTGTCGATGGATGCGATCATGCAGCCCAAGCCGGCACGAAATTAGTCTGTTTTTTCCCACGTATCGCCGCATTGTGGAAGCGCCGTCCCGGCGAGACGCCCGGTCCCACAATTACCGATCCATTCGCAGGAAAAACGCTCAACGTCAGATGTTCGAAACCACTCCTACGCAGCGCATTTCTGATCGCTGTCGGCGTCACTCACACTTGGCGAGCGGCAGGAAAATGGAGAGACACGTTCCGCAGCCGGGCGTTGAGGTCACGTCGATTCGGCCGCCGTGATCGCGCACGATTTGACGCGCTGTCGCCAGGCCCAGGCCCGTGCCGCCTTTTTTTGTCGAGAAGTATGCGCGGAAGATGTGCTCGATCGTGTCGGACGGGATGCCGGGGCCGTGATCGCGCACGTCGATTCTGGCCATTGAGGAATCTTGCGAGACCGTCACTTCCATCAGGCCGCCGGTCTCCATCGCCTGTTGACCGTTGATCAGCAGGTTGAGGACGGCCTGTTTGACGCATTGGGCGTCGATGTTGCAGATGAGCGGCCGGTCGGGGGTCGTGACGCGCAGGTCGATCCCATGCACTTCGGCCTGCGGACGATAGAAATCCGCGAGATCGCACATGAGGGCGGCGACGTCGGCCGGGGCGCATTTCAGGTCCCGCTTGCCGACGTATTTCAGAAAATCGTCGAGGATGCGTTCGAGCCGGCCGGCTTCCGCGAGCAGGACTGCGATTCGCTTTCGCCCGCGGCGGGCTGTTTCCTGCGAGTCGCGTGGGGCATCGGGCGATGCTTCGATGTTGCGCCAATCTTCATCGAGGAGTTGCAGATTCACTTTCAGTGTCGACAGCGGATTGCGAATCTCGTGCGCAAGGCCGCCGGTGATCGCGGAGAGTTCGACCAGTTGCTCGGCGAGCGCCGGGTCGGGGTGTGGTGACGCTGGATCGGTGGCCATGGGTCAATAAAAACGGCACGCGCGCTCGACCGAAAACCGGCGGGCGCGCGTGCCGAGAAAAAACAATCGCGACGCGAGCCGGTCTACTCGGCCATCGCCTGCTTGATCGACAGTTTCACGCGGCCGGTGTCATCGACGTTGATGACTTTGACCTTGACGGTGTCGCCGATGTTCACAACATCCGTAACCTTGCCCACGTATTCCGTCGAAAGCTCGCTGATGTGGCACAGACCGTCCTGGCCAGGCGAGACTTCGATGAACGCGCCGAAGTCCTTGATTGAGATCACCTTGCCGGTGTAGATTTTTCCGACGCGCACGCCTTCGGAGATCTGCTCGACCGCCGCGTAGGCCATCTGCGCCGACTCGGCGCTGATGCTGCTGATGCTGACGGTTCCGTCGTCGGAGATATCGATCTTCGCGCCGGTGGTGGCTTCGAGATGCTTGATGCCCTTGCCGCCGGGGCCGATGATCTTGCCAATCTTGTCGGGGTTCACCTTGATCGTGAGGAGCCGCGGCGCGTGTCGGCTGATCTCGGCACGGGGTCTGGAAATGCAGGTCAGCATCTCCTTGAGAATCTTCATGCGGGCGGTCTTGGCGCGAACCAGCACTTCCTCGATCTGCTTTTGCGAAATGCTTCGCGCTTTGAGGTCGAGCTGCACGGCGGTGATGCCGATTTGCGTGCCCGAGACCTTGAAATCCATGTCGCCGAAATGGTCTTCCTCGCCCAGGATGTCGGTGATGAGGGCGTAGCGATCACCGTCATGCACCATGCCGATGCTGATGCCCGCGACCGGGTGCTTGATGGGCACGCCGGCATCCATGAGTGCGAGGGTTCCGCCGCAGACGCTGGCCATGGAGGACGAACCGTTGGACTCCATGATGTCGCTAACGAGGCGGATGGTGTATGGGAACTTTTCCGGACTGGGGAGCACGGCCTGAAGGGATCGTTCGGCAAGGTTGCCGTGGCCGATCTCGCGGCGGCTGACGGCACCGAGTCGTTTGACTTCGCCCGTGCAGAACGGGGGGAAGTTGTAGTGCAGCATGAACTTCTTGCTGTACTCTTCGATGAGGTCATCGACGGTCTGCTCATCGCGGGAGGTGCCGAGCGTCGCGACGACGAGGGCCTGGGTTTCGCCGCGGGTGAACAATGAGGAGCCGTGGGTTCGGGGCAGCGTGCCGACTTCGCAGATGATTTCGCGAATATCCTCGACGCCGCGACCGTCCGGGCGATAACCATCATCCAGCACGCCGAGGTGCATGAGCCGCTCTTCGATCTTCTGAATCTCGGCGACGACGTCGTTCTTCGTGTATTTGAGTTTCTCGGCGCCTTCCGGGCACAGCTCGGCGACGATCTTGTCGTAGACCGCGTTGACCGCGGCATAACGAGCCTGCTTGCCGGGGGTCCGCTTGGCGTTCTTCAGGTCCAGCTTGTCGCACAGTTCCTGAACACGCTTGGGCATCTTCGGATCGCGCTCAGGCTGCTTCCACTCCTTGGTCGGCTTGACCATCTCGCCAAGCTCTTCAATCACTTTCACGATCTTCTTGATTTCGACAAGGGCCAGGGCGAGGCCGTCGGCAATCACTTGCTCGGGAAGCTCCAACGCGCCAACTTCGATCATGTTGATCGCGTCTTTGTGGCCGGCCGCGACGATTTCCAGATCGCTCTGACCCCGCTGCACAATCGTCGGATTGACGACGTATTCACCATTTACGCGGCCGATGCGGACGCCCGCCGAGGGGCCTTCATAGGGGATGTTGCTGACCGCCAGACAGGCCGCTGATCCGCACATCGCCAGCACGTCGGCGTCATTCTCCTGGTCGCTGGAAAGGACCATGGCTTGAATCTGGACTTCGTCCATGAAGCCTTCAGGAAAGAGCGGCCGATTGGGTCGGTCGATGAGCCGCATGGTGAGGATTTCTTTTTGAGTGGGGCGGGCCTCGCGTTTGAAGAAGCCGCCGGGGAACTTGCCCGCGGCGTACATTTTCTCGCGGTAGTCGACCGTCAGGGGGAAAAAGTCGATGCCTTCGCGCGGCTTGGACCGCACGACGGTGCAAAGCACGACGGTTTCGCCATAGGTGACGATGACCGACCCGTGGGCCTGCTTGGCCATTTTTCCGGTTTCGAATTTTAGGATTCGCCCGCCGATTTCCGTCTCAACACTATACGTCTTCATTACCGACTTCCTTCTTTTTCCGCCAAACGACTACCGACACGTCATACAACACCACTACACCGGAAGACTCCAAACGATGGATAGGGACCGCGCGCAGGCGTGGGCAAGGGTTACACCTTGCAGCATCGCGCGTGTTTCCGGATGAACTACGCAGGAAAAGCCGCCGAGAACCGACCGACTGTTGCAATTACTTTCGAAGGCCGAGGCTGTCAATGATCTTCTGATACCGATCGTGGTCGGTCCGCGTGAGAAACTTCAGCAGACTGTTACGGGCGCCGACCATTTTGAGCAGGCCGCGGCGGGAGGAGTGGTCCTTCTTGTGGGTCTGGAGATGATCGGATAGCTGCTTGATGCGGCTGGTGAGCAATGCGACCTGGACCTCGGGCGAACCCGTGTCCTTTTCGTGCCGTCGATGGGTCGTCACTGTACTTGTTTTTAGCTCTGCCGTCAGTGCCATGATCCGGTGATCTCCTGCCAGTCTCCCCGTGGTGCGTGATATACACTCCACGTCGCGGGCCGACTACATGCCCGTGTCTTGCTTTACAACACTTTGCTTATCTGAGCCTGTCAAGTCTAAACGGAGGACCTCCCGCCTGCAAGAACACTTATAAGTCCTTTGGTTGCAAAGGCCTGCGGCGTTGGCCCGACGCCCGGAGGCTCTGCAGTCCGGGTTGGACGGAATCACACCTCGCGACGGGCGCGAGCATCCGGGTGTGGCGTAGCACGGTCGACCGGGACTTACTTGGAAGCGCCCTTGGCCTTCAACGCTCTCATTTTTGCCTTGAGGCGGTCTTTTCGCTTCTTGTGCTTTCGCTTGGCGAGTTGTTTCTTCTTGTACATGTGGTGTGAACTCCCTTGTTCAGGTCGAAGGACAAGGTAGTGACTTCACCGGCTGATTGCAAGTCGGCGGCGATCATCGGTCTCGGCCGACATTCTTACAGCAGGCAGTTCACGAAGATGGCAATGTCGTCCACATCGTTGGTGCAGTCGCCGTCCATGTCCGCACAATTCTCGTAGGCCGGGGAGAGCAGCGCGTTGATCATCAATTGGATGTCCTTCCCGGTGCAACCGCCGTCCGAGTTGAGGTCGCCCAGGGCCGTGCAGCCGAGCGGGGGTCGAATGAGAACGATCGCCGCCGTGCTTGAATACACCAAGACAAACGTCACATCGTTGCAGACGTTTGCAGCCGTCGGGTCGAGTGTAATGTTTGCGAAAGTGCCGATGCGGCCGGCCGTGGCGTTGACGGCAATAAATTGCTCTCCGACGCGCGGGACGTATCCGTTCTTAAGCCGGACGTGCATCGTTCCGTCGAATGTGGCAGTGCCCGTGACGTTGCACCGATCGTTGTTACCGCTTCCCGGCGTGCCCCCAATGGCCATGTCAACGCTGCCTGAGGGATTCATGAGCAGGTTGCCTTGAATGCTGATCAACCCGGCATTGGGCGCCGTGTCCTCGGGGTCCAGCACGCCGGACATGGTAACATTGCCGTTTAGCGTTCCCTTGCCCTGTACGCGGCCGCCGTTTTGCACGCCGATGCCGGTCGTGCAGGCCACTTCACCGCCATTGACTGTCACAAGTCCGCCCAATACTGCCCCATTCGAGTCAAGCAGTGTGACGGTTTGAGTGCCGGCATCGAGAGTTCCGACGTAGAACATTCCCGACGTCGTGTTGTCTCCGATGGAAAGCGCGCCGGTGGCGGTGATGGTGCTGGTGGCGTCGCCGGTGATGTCGACCTGGCAGGTGCCGGAGCCGGTGTAGCCTCCGTTGGGGCCGAAGTGGATTTTGGTGCCGGTGATTCGGTTCGTCGTTGTGTTGGAAAGAACGCCATTGATGGTAAGTCCGGCGGCGGTGGTCGCGGTAATGTCGCCGAGACTGGCAATATTGCCGTTGATGGTTCCGGTTCCGGAGATGTTGCCGTTGGTAAACATGTCGACACCGCCGTTGGCATTGAGCGTTGCGGAATCGAGAACGAGGTTGGCGTTGGCGCCGTGAATGTCGCCAATGCGAGTTTGACCGTTGACGGTGGCGATGGTGCCGGCGTTGAGCGTCAGCGTGGCGTTTCCAGCGGCCAAGGCGGTGTCGTTTCGGCCGATGTCGAGGTTGTTTTGTGCGGTGAGGCGCGAGGGCAGGAACGAGAAGGCTCCACTGAGATCAACGCTGCCGGTCTCGCCGCTGGTGATGCCGATGCGCACATCGTGGGCCGAGAGGACGAATCCGCCGTTCTGAATATTGAGCGTGCCGCTGCCGTTGTTTCCAACGAAAACATCGCCGCCGGCGCCGGTAGTTTCAATATGCGAGAAGTCGAGGAAGGGGAGCGACCCTGTTCCGCCGGAGACGGTGACGGTTCCGCTGCCGCTGGCGAGCGAGCCAATAATGAAATCGTCCACGGTTTCGATGAAGCCGCCGCCGGTAATGGTGACATTTCCGATGCCCGCTCTCCCCGCGAAAAAGTCGCTCGACGCGCCGGTGACGAAAAGCGAGGCATCGTTTCCGTCGATGGTCAGGGTCCCGGTGCTGCCGGAAACATCGCCAAGCGTCGCGTTTCCACCGATGTTGAGCCGGCCGGTGCCGAGGTGGACGGTTGCGTTGTCGGTGTTCACGGTGGCAATATCGAAATCACCATTCACCGTGTGCGGTGAGGTGATGGATAGCGTGGAGGTCACCGTGTTGCGATAGGTGTGGGAGTTCACGGTATTGACGGAGTTGTCAAAGGTGATGGTGAAGGTCGTCGCGCCGGGGAAGAAAAGGTCATCGGCGGCGACCGGCAACTGCGACGGCGACCACTTGGAGGTGGTGGAGGCATTGCCGGTGGTGCCGTTCCAGGTGAGCGAGGTGGCTCGGGCGTGGCTGCCTGTAACTGCGAGAATGGTTAATGCGACGAGGCCGGTACGAATCAATTGAACGTTCATTGCATCTTTTCCTTGGCAATCACCCCGGGTTCGCGTGGGCGGGGCCTTTGTGAGGCAAAATCCGCTCAAACGGCCGCGGGCAGGTGGGCGCGTGGCTCCCGCGACAAGGTGCATTGGTCGTTGGACTGGAGAATCTGCCTCGGAATCTGTTCCAGCGATGTTTGATCGCGGATAATTGGAGATGCGTCCGCAACTCTTTGTCGCGGCGACCGTTAGAATCCTCATGATGAACGCGGGGATCGCGATTTTCCTGGGGATTGCGGCCATTGGGCAGGACGCTGATCGGGCCGCCGTGCTCGCGGAGGAGCAGGCTCGCATCGAGGTGATCCGGCGGGTTACACCGTCGGTGGTTTGTTTGTTTGCAAAGGAGGCCGGTGCAGGAGGCGGGTCGGGCGTGTTGATTGACTCCGATGGGTATGGGCTGACGAATTTTCATGTGGTCGCGTCCATGCTCAAGGATC
Source organism: Planctomycetota bacterium (assembly GCA_016235815.1). Classification (GTDB taxonomy): domain Bacteria; phylum Planctomycetota; class Phycisphaerae; order UBA1845; family UTPLA1; genus JACRIM01. The sequence goes on along the minus strand of JACRIM010000050.1, from coordinate 106,746 downwards.
GTGTTGGTGAAGCCGGGTTGGCCAATGGCAAACGTGTCGAGATGCAGGTGCTCGGGATTGATCCGCATGGCGATGTGGCGATGTTTCGACTGTTGAGCGGCGGGCCATTCACGCCGGCGGTATTCGGCGATGCCGATTCGTTGCAAGTCGGCGATTCGTGTCTTGCGCTGGGGAATCCATTCCTGCTTGCGGAGGATTACACGCCAACGGTGACGTTCGGCATTGTGTCGGGTTTGCATCGCTATCAGTGGGGAACGGGCCGGGCGCTGAGCTACACTGATTGCATTCAAGTCGATACGTCGATCAACCCCGGAAACTCGGGAGGCCCGCTTTTCGATATGGAGGGGCGACTTGTCGGCATCAACGGGCGCGTTTCGATTGAGGAGCGCGGCCGTGTGAATGTCGGCGTGGGCTATGCGATCACGATCAATCAGATTCGCCGATTTATTCCCGGGCTACGAGCGGGACTGACGACGCCGCATGGAGCGGCGGGTTTCACGGTGGCCGACGCGTCGCGGAAGATTGTGGTCAACCAGATACTCAAGGACTCGGCGGCGCATCGGGCGGGGCTGCGCGTCGGCGACCATCTCACGCGGTTCGGCGGCGTGCCGCTGCGGAGCGCGAATCATTTTCTATCTCAGTTGGGGACCTACCCGGCGGGATGGCTCGTGGACATGGTCTATGAACGCGAAGGTCAGACGCTGCGTACCGCGTTTCGGCTTGATACGTTGCCGCTTCCGGAGACCAGGCGGCGGCCGGGGAGCAAGGCGCCCGATCCTTTTGCGCCGAACAAGTTGACCCGTGGGGCGAATCGCCGGGCGATGAAACGGTTGTTCGAATTGGTCGCCAAGGCGAATGGCGGGCGTGAGGCGTTGAAGGCTTTTGGAGCGATTCATATGGCGGGCGTGCGACGGCCGACGGACAAGCCACAGGATTCCGGCACGGCTATCGATGTGACCGAACGGCGGGCCGACGCACTTCGACAGAGTGAATCCGCCGAGCAGATGGAGCGACGGATTCGGTGGACGCTGTGGCGCGATGCGGCCGATCCGGACGCGGTGCGTGGAACGATCATTGGGTCTGATGAGGCTGGCGGACGCGCCGCGGCGGTGATGAGGCGGGAGTTCGGCGAGGTGGAAGAGGACAACGAGACGACCACGCAACCGTCGGTCGAAACGAAATCGGGTTATCGATTGTGGCTGGACGATGCGGACGGGCGGCTTCTGGCGATGGAGTTCGCGGATCCGGTGACGGGAAAGCTGATTCGTGTTGAATATGCGGATGAGAAGCGATGCGGTCCGTTGAAGTTGAGTTGTCGCCGGACGGTATTTGAAGATGGTCGAGCAGTGTACGATGAGATATTCGAAAAGGTTGAGGTATCGGAGGCGGCGCGATGACCGTGGCGACGATCTTGGTTCTTGCCATGGCGATGCCATCGCCAACGCCGATTCGCGATGTGGTGGATCGGGCGTCGCCGGCGGTGGTGAAGATTTATGGCGCGGCGGCGGGGCGCGAACATGGCTACGGGACGGGCGTCCTGGTTTCCGCCGATGGCAACGTGGTGACGACGCTTTCAATTCTGGTCAACGGGCGGAACATTCGCGTCGTTGCGTCGGATGGCAGGCGGTATGACGCCACGCTGGTGCGGACCGATGAGAAGCGGCAATTGGCGCTTCTGCACATTGACGCATCAAATCTGCCGTACCTGACGCCGGCAACGACGGAGGCCATTCGCACCGGTGATACGATTCTGGCGATGACGAATTGCTTCAAGATTGCCGACGGCGATGAGCCGGTGTCGGTGAGTCGGGGGATCATCAGCGCGAAGCTGCCGTCGCTTCGTGCCAAGCGGCTGGCACAGGAGTTTGAGTACACCGGCCCGGCGCTGGTGTATGACGCGATCACCGCGAACCCCGGGTCGGCGGGAGGCCCGGTGCTGGACCTCGACGGGCGATTCATCGGGCTGGTCGGCAAGGTGGTCGAGGCGACGGCGACAAACACGCGAATCAACTATGCCATACCGGGCGAACAGATTGCGGAGTTCCTCGGCGGCAAAGCGACTGAAGCGGCTGCGCCTGCCCCGGCAACGACTCCTGCACATTCCGGGCAGGAACCGTACGTTGGCATCCGCCTTTCCGAACTGGGCTATCGGCACGTGTCGGCGTTTGTCGAGCGCGTGCGGGCCGATTCGCCGGCGGCCAGGGCGGGAATCAAGCAGGATGATCTTGTTATCGCGATCGACGGGAAGCGCGTGGTCGACTCCACAACCTATCAACAGGCGCTGGTCGGACTTGTTCCGGGGCAGACGGTGCCGTTTACGATCAAGCGCGGCGAGCAGGTGTTGAATCTGCCGGTCACGCTGGGGGTGCAGCCGGAATGAACCGAACGATGGTGACTCCATTCGTGTGCGCGATGCTGGTCGCGGGGGCGGCCTACGGTTCGCCGCAGTCGCCTGATCGCGCGAAGGCGGACGCCGTGCGCCGCGCCGTGGGGGCGATCTCGCCTAGCTTGGTGACGATTGAAACGATCGGTGGCGCTCAGCCGGTGGTAAATGCCGGGCCGATGGGCGTGTTTGAGGAGTCGTTCAAGCTCGCCGAAGGGCCGACGACGGGCGTGGTGCTTTCGGATGACGGGCTTATCCTCACGAGCAGTTTCAATTTCGCCCGGTCGCCATCGGTGATCACGGTGACGCTGCCGAACGGCACGCGGGCTTCGGCCAAGCTGTTGGGGCGCGATCTGATTCAGCGCATCGCTCTGATCAAAGTGGATGTGGGGACACTCAAGGCGGCAGCGTGGGCCAAGCGAAGTGACATCATTGTCGGACAATATGCCGTGGCCTGTGGTCGGGGATTAGGCTCGCCCGAGCCGCATGTCTCGCTGGGAATTGTCAGTGCGCTCGCGAGGCGAAACGGTCATGCGATTCAGACGGATGCGAAGCTGTCGCCGGTGAATTACGGCGGGCCGCTGGTTGATCTGGATGGTCGTGTGCTGGGGTTGATCGTTCCGATGGCGGGGGCAGGCGGGGCGCTGGCCGGCGCGGAGTGGTATGACAGTGGTATTGGTTTTGCGATTTATCGCGACAGCATCGATCGGGTGATGGATCGGCTGCTGGCCGGGCAGACGATCGAACCGGGTAAAATCGGCGTCATGCTTGGCGACGACACGGATGACGAGATACCACTTCTCGATACGATTCTCAAAGGCGGAGTGGTGATCAGGTACGTCGCCAAACAATCGCCGGCCGGGACCGCGGGGCTTCAGGTGGGAGATCGAATTCTCGCGATTGACGGCCAGCCGATCGGGGATGTGGCGGATTTGCAGCGGCGGCTTTCGGATCGTGCGGCGGGCGACGTGGTGAAGCTGACTTATAAACGCCGATGGAAGATCGACGAGCTTCGTTTGACGCTCGCACGCATGGAGGACATTTGTTGCTGGCCGACGCGAAATCGCCCCGCCGAGCCGAAGCCGGGTGAAGAGCCGCCCAGCACCCAGCCATCGGGCGACTGATTCATGGCGCATTTATTTCGCTCCAAACGAATACACGCCGCGCTCGTTGTGGTCATCCTCGTCGTTGCGATGTGGTTGAAGCTTCGCAACCTCGGGCATCCTGAACTTGTCTATTACGACGAGTCGTTTCACGCATTGGTTGCGCGTAATCTGATCGACGATCCATTCAGGCCCGTGTTGCATCAGAAACCGTGGCTTCCGTACGACTACACCAACTGGCGCGAAAATCATGTCTGGCTGCACAAGGGAACGCTGCCGCTGTGGACGATGGCGGCGAGTATGGCGGCCTTGGGCACGACCACGTTCGCGCTGCGCCTGCCGTCGGTGATTCTCGCGACGGCGTCGGTGTGGTTGACGTGGTTGATCGGGCGGCGAACCGTTGGGCGAAACGCCGCGCTCATCGCGGCCACGATTCAGGCGATCACGCATGGGCTTGCGCAAATGGCCCACGGGTATTGGTTCAGCGATCACGTCGACACGATGCTGCTGTTTTGGATCGAAGTTGGGATGTATGCCGTTGTGCGGGCGATGACCGACCACCGCGCAAGGTGGCCGATGGTCACAGGGTTCGCATGTGGTTGTGCGTTTCTTAGCAAGAGCTATCCGGGGTTGATCGTGCTTGCCGTGATGACGGGAATGATCGTGATCGTGGGGTTGAGCCGGTTTTCGCGGCGACGGGGCCGGGGAGTTGAGGACGACTCGCAATCCCGGATTGGCATACGAGAACTCGCCATTGCATTCCTGGCGTTTATTGTGACGGCTGCTCCGTGGACAGCGTGGTGCGCGATCAAGTTTCCACGCGAATTCTGGCACGAGTTGTCGCATGTGGGGCGGCATCTGACCGAAGACGTTGAGGCGTGGGCCGCGCCGTGGGATCGGGTGCTGTTTGATTATTGCGTCATCATTTATCAGGCGTTTTATCCGATCGTGATCGTCGCGACGGGGCTGGCCGTTATTCGGTTCATACGTTTTCGATCAGCGCGTCGTGCATTCTTGCTTCTTTGGTCGTTCGGTGTTCTCGTGCCGTTCCTTTTGGCAACGACGAAGACGCCGACGGCGACAATTATTGCCGTGCCGGCGTTTCTATTGCTTACCAGTAATGTGTTCGCTCGCGCGCTTGCCGGGCGTGGGCCGGATACCCTGCTCGTTGCAGCGGCCGCGATCATGGCGTTGGCATATCCGATTCAGGCGCATGAGGTCGGGCAAGGGCAGCCAACGACGCCGGGCTTCGGCGTGATCATGAAGCAGAATCACTGGGTGTTGGTGCAGTTGGCAGGGATCGTGCTCTTCGGCTGGGCCGCGAATGCCGCACTTCGCAGAGCACGTCGGCCGAAGGGTGCAATCCTCCTGGCGCGCGCGGTGTCGCTGCTGGGTCTTGTCGGCATGGGTGGGGTTCATGCCTGGTTGACGTGGCGCGTCGGTCAGCCGCACTTATGGGAGCAGAGTTACTATGCCGTCGGCGAGACGATTCGCACGCGACTGCCCGCCAACGCGGCGCTGATTGTGGATCGGCGTTACCTCGGCGAGGACATCGTGCTGGAGTTCTTCGCGGGGAGAACGTGCTATCCACTCGACGACAAGGCCGGAGCACGGGTCGAGGAACTTCGCGCGGCCGGCGCGGAGCCGTTTGTGTTATCCACCGCCGGCCAGCGACTGGTGCCGCTGTTGATGGAGCGGCCCGACGGGTGGACGATCTACGAATGTAAGCAGGCGCCTTAAGGCGGTGTTAGGCGCGGAGGGCCGCGGGGATTTGATCGAGAATATCGGTGGCGATGAGCGAGGCGTGGCCGAAGTGCTTTGCGGCGAGATCACCCGCTTTTCCATGCACATGCACGCCGAGTACGGCGGCATCGAAGCATGACAATCCCTGAGCGATCAGCCCCGCGATGAGGCCGGTTAGCACGTCGCCGCTGCCGCCGGTGGCCATGCCGGGATTGCCGGTGCGATTGGTGTAGATGCGCCGGCCGTCGGTGACGATGGTGCCGGCGCCTTTGAGCACGACGACCGGTGATTCGCCGGCGCCCCGTGATCGTGCGCCGAGTTCACGGGCGGTTTGCACGGCGAAGCGCCCTCGGTCGGCCTGTATGGCCTTTGTGGTGACACCCTGCATTCGCGCCAGTTCGCCGGGGTGCGGGGTGATGACAAGCCGCGACCACGCGACACGACTCCAACCGTGCGAACCGGACTTGCTCATTGCGTTGAGGGCATCGGCATCCAACACGAGCGGGACACCTGCACACATGAACGCGATCCACAGATCCACGAGGCCTTTGTCGAACGATGCGTCGCCGCGACCGAGGCCTGGCCCGCCTGCGACGACGGTTGGGCGGTCGCTGGTGAGTAATCCCATTTGGCGAATCGTCGCGAGTGACGCGCGGGGATTAAGGGAACCTGTCCGAGACTGCGGGAGTGGGATCGATGTTGCGCAGGGGCACAGCGTCGCCACGGCCAATTGAACCGAATCTGGTGCGGCCACAGTTGCAAGCCCTGCGCCGACTCGTAGCGCGGCGTTCGTCGCCAGGGCCGGCGCGCCGATCATTCCTCGGGAGCCGCCGACCACGAGTACACGGCCGAAGTCGCCTTTGTGTGCGTCGGACATTCGTCGAGCCAGGCGTGGAACAGAGCGACTTGGTTTTGGCAGGGACGATGGCACGCCGGAGTCCTCTCGGATTGTGAAAAATGGGTCACACCGTGAAGGGGCGAAAAGCACGCATATCAATGCTGGGACTCATGTTATCGCATTCCCGGCACAAAAAAAGCGGGTCCGAGTTTGACCCGTCCGCTTTCGGGGGTATAGTCGAATGTACCTTTTAGCGTGCCGTGCGGGGCGATCCTCGCCAGTCTTGACGCAAGTCCCCGCCGGCTGGACATGAATCGAAGCGACCCACGAGCGAAACGGTTGAACCGATCCGCGCGGGGATATTCTCTGAAGGCGACCTGCATGGACGAACAACACGCCGCCGCCAAGCGACTTCTCGACCTTGCGCGCCCGTTTCTTGATCGCGGTGATCGCGACGGCTTGGCGGAGCAGCTTCGGGAACACTGGTCGCCCGATTGCCTGAAGCTCCTGCTCGATGAGAAAGATGAGTGTGTCGTGGAGGTTGCGGCGAACTGCCTTGGGCTGGTGGGCGACATGTCGTCCGCACCATCGCTTGCCTATCTGCTGCATCACGACAGTCCGGCCGTCATTGAGGCGGCGGAAGATGCCTTGTGGCACCTTTTCTTCCGTGACGGCGGCCCGCTGGGCCAGGCTGTGCTGTTTCGAATTGCGACCTCCATAAAGCGAAAGCAATCCGACAACGCCGGTTCGATGCTGACGGAACTAATTCGGGCGCACCCGACCTATGCCGAGGCGTATCACCAGCGGAGTTGCGCCGAGTTTCTTGTTGGGGAATACACGTCGGCCTTGCGCGACGCGCGGCGGGCCTGTGAGCTGAATCCGCTGCACTTCGGCGCCTGGACGATGGCGGGCAATGCGCTGGGGGCGCTGGGGCGCTACGCCGATGCGCTGGAGGCCTATCGAGAGGCTCTTCGGATTCACCCGAATATGGCCTGCGTGCGTGCGACGATGAATGAAGTGCGCGAGAAGCTGGCGCCGACGCTGGCGGTTCAAGCGGGCGTCTGAACACACCCTTACCGTCGACTGGTGCGAATCGTTGCCTGCGGGGCTTCGATCCTGTTCGTTTTTCTGTTCCACACGAGGATCGGTCCGCGCCACATGTTCATGCGCTGTTCGCGCTCGTCCTGATCGGTGATGCGGGCTTCGGCCGTCTTCGATCCTTCGACCTGGACCTCATCACTGCTCGCGAGGTATTGGACGTACTCACCCATGAGGCTCTTGGTGCTTTCATTCAGCAGCACCGAGTGCTTGGCTATCAGGCGTTCGAGATCGGTGGAGCGGACCGGTGTTTGCGTGTCCCTGCGTTCGTCGGTCTTGGCGGAGCCGCGGCGGAATTCCAGCAGCAGGTAGCCACAGGTCAGATCGGCGCGGCGGCCGGCTCGGATATTTTTGAGCGTTGTTTTGTCGAGGCCCATGCCGCGGGCGAGGTCTTCGCGGAGGACCATTTCCTGTCCGCTGCGGTGGACCATTTCCACTTCTTTGTCGAAGGCGATCATGTCCTGGTCGACGTAGTAGTCCATCGATCCGAGCCAGCGGACCATGCTCTGGCTTGGTCCTTCACCCTGGGCCGAACTCATGAGCGGGCCGGTTCGCGGGGCTACGCCGGGTTTGCGACGATCGCTTTCGAATTGATAATCCTCAATCAGCAGGGTGCCCTTGCCCGGCACGGACATCGATTCGCGGGCGAGATCGGCGACGATCTGCGTTCCAGCGATCTGCATTCGGCTGAGGAGTCGTCCGCGCGTGCCTTCGGCGGTGCGGGCGTAACTGCTGCTGAGGGCTTCGGCTTTGCCCTCCGCGACGATGTAGGTCGGCCGCTTCCTTGGTGTTGACGCGGTGACTTCGACCTTGTTGGTTTCCTTCGGGGCCTTCGCGCGTGCGAGGCGTGAGAGCCAGAAATGATCCATCCAGTTCTGTTGCGTCGCCGGTTTCGGCGGCGTCGCCGGTGCATTCGCTAGGCGGACGGTCAGCTTTTCGCAGGCGAGCGAGAAGGCATCGGAGTCGCTGTGAACGTCTCCGACGAAGACGCCGTAGTTTTTCTGGCCGCGCATCTGCATTTCATTGGCCCAGGTGATCTTGACGCGTGACGGCTTGGTCAGCTTGCGGCCGCCGAAGTCCTGTGCAGTGAGCATATAGGCTCGACCGGGTCCGGGGACGTCGATCGATTCGGTCGGCATGTCGATTTCAATGATGCGGCCGTGGATGGCCGTGTCGCCGGCGCGAACGCGGGCGAAGGTGTCGGGGCGATCGGATTCGATGGAGGCGCGGACGAGTTCGTTGCCGTTCTTGAAGACGCCCTGCAACTTGCCGGCGTCGCGAATCTTCAGCCCGGCCTCTGGATCATGCACAAAGACACGGCCACGGGCATCGAGCGTGGAGATCCCCGCGCGAGATTTGCTCTCCTGCACGAGCATGTCACCGCGCACGACCGTCTTGGCGCGGCCCGGCACGAGGCCCATGCCGACAATCATACGATCGGCCTTGATGACGCGGCTGCCCTGCTTGGCGACGACGTCGCCCTGGGCATCGACTTTTTTCGGGATGTTTTTCTTGTCGGGGGTGACGGTCATCTCGGCGCTGAGGCGCTGGGCGATGATGACGTCTTGTTCGCGTTCCAGTCGCACGCCGCCGGTCATGTCGAGGTGTTGAATATGGTCGGCGACCTGATCTCCGGCGGCCGGAGCGCCGAAGGTGATGGCCACTTCGTCGCCGGAGAGACGCTCGTTTTCCTGTTTCATCACCACTTCTCCGTGGAACCATGCTCGGCGCAGGTATTCCTTATTGCGCTCTTCGCGCATTCCGGTTGAAGGGTTGATGCGTTCGACCGGTCGCGTGCCGATTTCGATGTCGACATTGCGCGACCAGGTGATTTCGACGGGGCCGCGGGGCTTCTTGTCTTTTATGTCCGCCTCGGCAGGAACGTTCTTCTTGTTACCCGCTTTGGTCGGGCCTACCGCGAGAAGGCCTTCGTCCCCGGCGCTTCGGCGGTCGTCGGTCATGGTGCCGGCACCCTCGATGTGAGCGAGGCCGCGCTTCTGGTCGAAGAAGATTTCCTTGCCGATCAGTTTGCGGGATTCATCGACGGCGAGTTGGACTGGTTCGGTCATGTTGCCCGAGAGCCAGACCTGGCGGCGTTCATGGCGATAGACGAGTTGCTTGCAGGTGCCGCTGCCCTGTTCGCTTTGGATGCGGACGGTGTTTCCGGTGGCGACGGCATCGAATCGTTGGCCGGTTTGTTCGGAGGCGTCGACGCGCAACGGGTGCAGCTCGAGCGGGCCGTTCCAGGTGAGGGTGATTCGCGTGGCGTCTTCCGGCTCCAGTGAATCGACGGGCTGGGCGGATTTCTGCGCCGGCTTGGTGGTCGCGCCCGGCTTGGCCTTGTTGTCGCCGCCGACTGCGAGTTCCTTCTGCTTTTTTCCAAAATCGAAGTTCAACTCCAGTTTGTCGGCTTCGAGCTTGCCGAGCGTCTTGAGGCCGTCTTTCTGTTCGATGACGACGCTGTTGGAGAAGATGGCGCGATAGGTATGGATGCGGCGGCGGGTTTTCTTGTCGGCCTGCTCCTGGGCGACAAGATCGGCCCATTCGCCCTTGGTCGCGCCGCGGGCCTCTTTGCGGAGAGACTCCATCGCGCCGGCGAGGGCCGTCGGATTTCGCACGTCGGTCGGCGCGCTGGTGGGCGAGGAAATCGCGGATTCGTCTTCGATCGACATTGGTTTGTTCGCGGCGACGATGCCGCCTTCGGTGCGGATTTCGTCGGCGGCCTGGTCGGCGGTGACGCGGTCGATCGCGAGGGGTTGATTGGCCTGAGCCTTGGGGACGTTCTTCACGAATTGCTGCATCGCGGCGGCGTCGACGGCGGCACTCGCGTTGTTTGGCGCGTCCGGCGATTTCGCATTGCGCGATTTGCCATCGCGTTCAGTGCCGGGCATGGCAAAGTCGATCATGCGCCCGCCGCGGCGCAGGACGAGCAGGCCGCCCTGCTGGAATCGAAGCGTGTCGATTCGGCCGTCGACCTGGTTCCACTGTACGGTGAGTCCGCGGACGTTTTCCATCTTGGCGTCGGCGCTGTCGAGGCGGATCGGCCCGTTGGAGACGAGTTCGGCGAGTTCAAGGTCGAAGTGCGCTTCCTCGAGATCGATATGGACGAGGTCATCGGGGTGGGCATCGCGCTCGGCGAGGGCTGGGTTTTCCTCGCGCCAGGCGGAGGTGGTGCGATCGATGACGACTTTGACATTTTTCTTCATCCAGCCGCTCTTAGGCTCGACGCGGTTCTTGCCCTTGCGCATGATGGCGATGCGAGCTTCGTCGGCTGAGATGTAGGTGATTTCGCCACGGGGCGTGAAGATCTGGACAAGGACTTCGCTGAGTTGAAACTCCGGCACGTTTTTGACCGGTGTCCACTCTTTCGCCTCGAAGGTGTACTTCAATCGGCCGGAGACTTCGTCATAGACGCGGACCTTGGTCTGGTCGCCGGGGCTGAAGACGAGGCTTGAGTCGTCGTAGAGAGGCGTTGGCTGGGTGGTGCTGCTGACGAATTGGCGCACGCCGGCCGGGGCGGCGGTGCGTTCAGCCTTTCGGGCGGTGCGGTCGCCGGCCGAGAAGACAAGGTACGACACGATGCCAATGGCAGCGGTGCAGGCGACAAGCATCAGTTTCTTATGCATGAGACATCCCTGGGGCCGGGCCGATCATCCGTGAACGCCTGACTGTCGCAAGGCGGCGGACCACGAACCATTGCGACGAAGGAGTCGCTCGATTGCCTCGGCGACGGCGCCCTCTCCGCCGGCGCGTCGCGTGACATAGTGCGCTGCGCGCTTCACAACGGGCAGGGCGTTGGCCGGCGCGATTGCATAGCCGCACCGTTTCATGGGTGGCAAGTCGATCAGGTCGTCGCCCATGATGCAGGTCTGCGCTTCCGTGACGCCGGACTTGCGACACAACTCATCGCAGGCGGCCAGTTTATCCGCGATACCCTGCATGACCAACGAAATCCCGAGGTCCTTCGCACGGGCTTCGACCGCAGGCGACTGCCGGCCGCTCAGAAAGGCGATTGTGCCGCCCATGCGCTGCCAGAGGCGCATCGCACCGCCATCCTGCACGAAGAATTCCTTCGTTGCGTTGCCGTCGGCGGAATAGGGTAGACCGCCATCGGTCAGCACGCCGTCGACATCGAGGATGAGCAGTTTGATCGAGTCCAAGAAGCGTTTATCCGGTCGGCACGAGACGACGGGATTGTAGTAGAAGTGGGCCGGGTCGGCAAAACAGGCTCTCAGCGCCGCGTCCTTCATGGTCGCGGCGCGTCAAGCCCGTGGGGATGCAGGTGTTTCTGCACCGTTTTCGTTATTCGTTGTCTGATTCACCATTCTTGGCGACGCCGCCATTCTTCAGCCACGTGTTCAGCGCCTTGGCTACCGCGGCGGAGAGGCTCTTATCGCCGCTTGACGAAGAGGCCTTTGCGCGGCCGGTGAGGTTCGTTTCCTGAACGACGTCTCCGCTCTGCGTGTCGGTAAGCCGGGTGCGAACGATGACTTCCTGGAAAGGGCTTACCACCGCATCCAACTTACTGTCCGATTCGTAATGAACGATCTCGCCCGACAGCGTGAGTCCCGGATGCCCGTTGCGATCAAGGCCTCGCCTGTCGGCAATTGCCAGCATGTCATTTCGAATCATCGAAGACATTCCGCTCGGCACGTCGACACCATTCGCGATGGTGAGTTCATTGATGGTCATTCCCTTGTAATTGGAAAGAGCCAGAGACGAATGGGGATCGCTCACCCTTCCTGAAGCCCCTTTGCTCCCCATTCCTTCCTTGAACATTCGGCTACACCCGAAGGCGAGCGTGCTCAACGTGCAGGCCAACGCCATGGCAGTCAGTTTTTTTCTCATGACACAACTCCCAATTCCCCGCACGAGTCGTCGGTGCGGAAAAAAACTCCAAGGACGCAACATGTCCTACAGGCCCGCGCCTGTTGTGTTGGTCCGTTGTGATTTACACCTTACGAGCTCCTGACACGATCAATCCGACTCCGCCGATGACGGCTACTCCGCCGATGATCAGCAGAATCGGCACGTCCCGCGTTCGGTCTGCCATGACTTTGACCGGCCCGACATCCACGATGGTTTCGCGCGTTGTGACGCCGATGGTTCGCCAGCCAAGGGCTGCGACGCCGAGGACGGCAAGAATGATTCCGAAGACGAAGAGTGTTTGTTTGCTCATCTGAACGCTCCTTGCATGTCCGCAAACTCGAGTTTTGTTTCACGGCACGGCGACAGTTCATTGCGAAAGGTCGACGATCTCCACATCCGGGAGCGCCGAGACCGGGTTGAAATTGAAAATGACTGCGTCACCGCAGAAAAAATCTTCGGGGTTGAAAAAGTCGTCGCCGATCAGGTCGAAGGAATCGACCAATTCGCCTGTAAAGGGGTCGATATCGTCTTCGCTGATCAATTCGATCACGTCCAGGCAGGGGTATTCGAGCAGAAGCACTTCGCCCTGGTAGACGTAGATTCCTTGCAATTCACCGTCGGCGAAGTACTTGATGTAAATGTCCCAATCGGTGTCATTCTCAAAGCCAAGCACAGTCACGTTTGGTAGGTCGGCTGGAACAATGTCGACCGCCGGGTTGACGATGATCGTCACGCTGGCATCAATGATGATGGAGTCGCCTTGATCAATCAGCACGGGCGGCAATTCCTGCGGCCGTGTTTGGATCAGGCCAATTGCATCGGCCAGGAGCGCGGCAATGTCGTCGCCCGTAATCGCGATTCCGCAGCCGGCCGTCAGAAGGGCCGACATACTGAGAACCATAGCGGTTGCAAATCTTCGCATGGGTGAGTTCCTTCTCGCATCACCATCATCGTGTGATGCAAATAATTTCACGTCGTTACTTGGTCTCAAAAACTCTCAAATCAAGGTTCAGATACGCCCGGTGAAGAGCAGGATGACCACGATCAGTAAGACCAATCCCAGTCCACCGCTTGGTCCATATCCCCAATTTCGGCTGTGCGGCCACGAGGGCGCTGCGCCGAGAAGCATGAGAATGAGAACCACGATCAAAATGGTGCCTAACATCGCCAATCTCCTGTTTACGGGGCCATGAAACGCATGGCCGATCGCTGGTGCCTGTCGGAGGCATTCCGGTCCGGCCAGGGCAACAAAAAAACCGATGTGGTTGAGGGCCCACAAAGGCACTCAACCACATCGGCTTACTCTCTGACAGGCCCCTCGCCGAGACGAGTTGCCCTTAATTAAGTCTTCCGACGAACTCGATCAAAGTCGCATCGCGACTTGCGCATTTGATCCGCCCGTTTGCGATATAATTCTAGCGCCGGGCGAATGGGATTGCCGCGATTTTTTCATTTTTGCCCGATTAATTTCCATTGGGTTGCAAGCGGCCGCTTCCATTCGCTTACCATGCCTGTTTGCGGCCATCTTGCAGTTGCGGCTGGTTGGTGGCCAAAGACGACATACCGCGGTTTCCGCTGGGATGATGTCGGTTACGCGAGTGCCCCTTCCATGGCGATCGAGTTACGAGCCTGCGGAAGCGGTTGCCGTCCCGCTGTCTGGCTGCGGTGCGCTAATTGGCAAATCTTCTCAAGGGCGTCGGTCAGCGTCGCAACCATGTGTGTCTCGGGGCCGCAGCCGATGCGAATTCTCGCCTGATTCAGGTCAACTTTGGCGTCCCATAATCCTACGACCAGTTTTGCATCGGGAAAATGTCCACGAAATCGCCGGTAGAGATACCGCGCGTGCATAACGCTGGCAGGTGGTGTTGCGGAGATGCAAACGATGTCGGGTTTGCCCTTTTCGACCAAGTCAATTCGTTCGCTGACGAGGGCAGCGGCTGACGCTACCTCAATCGAGCATACCTGAGACTCCATTAGTTGGTTCAACATCGCCCCTGCGATTTCATCTGCCTCGTCGTGTGCGGGCAAACATAGAACTGTCGGTGATCTTGCGGCCGTCGCTGCGTCGCCGTCGCCCCCGCTGATGGCCGGCTCTGCTTCTGCGGCCGACTCCTTTTTCTGTAGTGCCTGCCATCGTTCACTGAGTTCTTCGATTAACTCTTTCAGACTCTGGAACATGTATTCATGCCGACTTTCGTCAAGGTCGCCGCGAATCCAATGCGCCCCGGTGTGTGCCAATACCGGTAGAAGGACTGTGTCATAAACCTCGACCAGGCTCTTTGTGTCAACTTCCTTCAAGAGCAATTCGGCAGCCTCTTCCTGATCGCCGGCCAAGAGCCGTTGATAAATTCGTTTTTTCATTTCGAAGACTGGTTCGTTCCCGAGGAGCGTGTCCAGAAATGAAAGTTGCGGAACATGCTTTCCGATTACCAAGAGGCAGACGGTCAGTGGCGTCGCGAGAAGCAGTCCCACGGGGCCCCACAACCAAGTCCAGAACACCGCAGCCAACAGGACCGCCACCGAGGAAACGCCGGTGTGTTTACCATAGAACCATGGTTCCATGACGTTGTTGCTGAAGAGTTCAAGAACGACGAACAGGCCAGCGGTCAGGATTGGTGCTCCCCATCCCGTTGAAATGGCCATCGACAAACCGATGGGCGCCGTGGCGGCGATCCAGGGTCCAATGTATGGGATGAATCGCAGGACAGTCGCCATGAACCCCCACAACACGGCGTTCGGCAAGCCGATGAAGTAAAGCCCGACTGCGATGAGAACTCCAAAGGTGACATTGATGAACAATTGCACAAAGAGGTACCGGCTCACTCGCGCGGTGACGTCCTCCAGGGCCTGGGTTGTGGTAGTCACCCGTCCACCTCCGGACAACCGGATGAAGCGATCGCGCAGGTCGTCGCGCTGAAGCAGGAAGAACACCACCAGAATGATGACAATGCCGGTGGAGCCGAACACTTCAAGCAGTGATCCGAACATTCCCCCTAATACCTGGATCGCGCTCGATGGTGACGGGATCACACGAACCACCTGGGGGCGATCCTCCGTTCCCCGCGATTCCGCTTCCGGATCAGGCTGGGTAAGATTCTGGCCGATGTTGAGGGTTGTCTTTCTCGCCTTATTCAGCGCCTTGCTTACGTAGTCATTCACCGAATCCAGTTTTGAGTGAATGTTATTCTGATACTCGGGGAGCTTGGGGGCCAAATTGAGCAGCTGGACCGACGCGGTCCACACCGCTATGCCCAGGACCGTGAACGCCATGACGGCGGTGATCAACACGGCGGGGATGCGGCCCAGCCTCCATCGCTCCAACCGATCACAAATGGGGGCCAACAGAAAGCTGAGTAAGAGCGCCAGCATCAAAGGAACAAGCACGCCCTTGGCCAGGTAAAGGACGGCGACAGCCATGGCGAGCGACACCAGCGTTAACATCCATGTTGATTTGCTAAAGTGTTCAGAGGGTGTCATGCGATCACTTCCATCAGTCCCGACGACTTGCCATCGCTAAATCGGTCGCCGACCCTGGATGATTCTGAGCAACATGACGACAACGGCGATCACCAAGAGGATGTGGATGAATCCGCCCAGCGTGTAGGACGTCACGATTCCCAACAGCCAGAGAACTACGAGGATTACGAAAAAGGTCCATAACATTGTTACGCTCCTAATTGGCAACGTGGTCCATGAGTTGACTGCCGTCGATTCGCATTAGTCTTTTCCGCTTTCAGATTCGGCTACTTCCGCCGAACCATTGGCCGATCGTGGTTCGACTTGATCGTCGGCATTGACCGCCGCGGAGAGCAGACTCTGCGTCAAAATGCTCAGAATGCCGGTCAAAATCGTTCCAAGAGTTGAAACCAGAAAGGACTTTCCCTGTGTCGCACCGGCGTGCCCCTCACGGCCTGGCTGGGCGTGCGCCTCTGAATCTTGTTGTGGTTCCCTGGAGTTTTTTTCACGTGTTGGTCTTAAGGCGATGCCGGTCGCCAAACCAATTACGACGGCCGAGCCGGCGACCATCCACGGATGCTGTTTCGCCCACATTTTCAGATCAGCCAACTTGCTCACCGATTCCTTTATTTCATGGGCGGTGCGGCGCATTGCAGCCTTTGCAAACATTTCCTCATTCGCGAGGACGCTTCGTTCAGATTTCGTCTGAAAAAGCGGCCGCCTGGTCGGAGGCGCTTCGTCCAAATTCTGTTTGCTGTCCAACTTGCATCCTCGCATATTTCTGCACCGTTCTCTCGTGAGATGCGACCCTCCACTTCGCAAGCGCGAAGCGAGCCGCAATCCCGAGGCCGGCCAGGAAAAGCATTCCAGCGATAATCTTCCCTGCCCATATTCGATTACCGAACAGGACACTCAGGCCATCCGCCGTTCCACTGAGCACAAACCAATTCGCCGACACAATCAGTCCGGCAACCGCCACCAGGAAGAGCGTAGCCACCACGGTCCAAAGCAGGGTAATTCGCAGAGTGAGCTTGACCTTGTCGGTCTTGACGTTGACATACGACCAGAAATACGTTCGAAACTGGAGCAACTGGGTTATGAGCAGCTTAAGCGTCTCGTGTTCCGCTCTCTCATGTTGATCGGAGGCATCAGACGTCCGTGGCATTGCCGGGGCACTGCTTGGCTGATCCATTTCGGTCTGCTGCTTTCCCGCGTGGTGTGGTGCGTCTTGATCGCCTTCCATGTCGATTTCCGGTCTAAGGCCTCTCCGACTTCAACGACGCATCCAGAAGCGACCGAACAGCAACCCGACGCCTGCGGCGATCAAGATCGTTTTGAGTGGTCGGTCGGCGATGTATTGTTCGATGCCATGCTGCACGTTGTTGCGTTTCTCTTCACAATATTCACCGGCATTTGCACGGAGCTTTCCGAGCTCCTCCGCCGCGGCATGTTTGGCCGTTTCACCCAAATCGCGCAGATCTTTTTTTAGTTCCTTCGTTTGTTTCCCCAGTCGATCGCTCGCGGACCGATGAGATTGGCCGCGATTGGCCACAGATGGTCGTTTCGTGTGGATTGCGCCATTGCCGGTCGCCATAGTCTGCCTTTCAGAAAATACAAGTGCGACATCGCGTCGCTAATTAATGAGGTCCATTCATTTTCATTCATGCACTGAACTCTTCGCCGCGGTTGGCGACCCTAAGGCTTCACACTTTGGACATCCGCTTTCGCTTTGTCCGGGTCCACGGTCAGGGTGACCTCGGCTTTTCGCGTTTCGTTTGCCGTGCCGTGCGCCGAAAGTGTGAACCAGCCCCGGTAGAATCCGATCACGGCAAGGCCGAGTATCAAAACAAATAACAAGGTTCCTAATGTTCGCATCGCGTGCGTAGCCTGACTTTCATTGGTTCTATGAACAACCGATCAAGCCCGTCTCTCAGGGCTTGTCTTTCGGCTTGTCCTTTGACTTCTCTTTCGAATCGTCCTTCGACTTCTCCTTTGAGTCATCCTTGGACTTCTCGTTGGACTCGTTCTTGGGTTTATCCTTGGAATCCTCCTTTGGCTTCTCTTTCGAGTCCGCCTTGGCAGGCGGGTCGGGTCTAGGCTCCGGTTTTGGAGGATTGGGAGTTGGCTTGGGCGCGGGTTTCGGCGCGTCGGCCGGAGGCTTTTTCGTGGCCTTTGCCGGTTCTGATTTTGGCTCTTGCCTGGATGGCTCTGGCCTTGGCTTAGCAGCGGGTTTCTGTGGATCCGGCTTGGGCTGCGCGCCGGGCCTCGCCGTGTTCTGATCGGGCTTTTGATCGTCTCTTCGTGGCGCCCTTTCAGTCTTTGTCGGATCGGCTCTGCCGCCTGTACTTCTCTTCTTCGGCTCGATCTTGGGATCGGGCTGGGGTGCTTCACGTGTCTTTGGCGGAGCCTGGTCTTTTGTTAGTTCGCTAACGGGTCTCCCCACGATCGTCGACTTGGGAACCCTTACTTTGACCGGATCGGCCTGTTTCTGTGAGTTGTCGCGTGGAGGTGCAGACGCTTCGCCGTCCACCTTTCGTCGATCTTCGCGCGATTTCTGGACCTCTTGCCCACGTTGAGCGAGCTGAATCTTCTCTGCTTTGTCAACGGTCTTGAACCTGATGGGACCGTCCTTGCGCTTTGCCAGCACGTCTATTGACGCAGCCGCTTCGAGTCGAACGCCTCCCGACGCTGCCACGCGCGTGCCGCGTTCTCGTTGCGCCAGTAATGTGCGCGGCGGCCTCGCGTCTGCGAAGTCCCGGCGATGATCGAAGTCATCCCTGTCGCGGCGATCCCAGTCGCGGTCTCCGCGATGCTGCCATCTCCGATGTGAGTAGATGGGATCGTAGCCATGCCTGCTCGATTGATAGGAGAACGACGCAAAGAAGCCGGTGTCCCGGTACCGATTGTCGTAATAGTCGCCGAAGTAGTAGTGGTGGTAGCGCGGGCGTACGAAGAGTTGATCGCTGAACACCGCCAGGTTTATCGCAAATGTCGGAGAATAGTAATGGTCCCGACGGGTGTAGAAGCTTGCCTCGAAGTAGACGGGAGCGAAAATGACGCCGCGGCGCTCCACGGGATAATCCCAGTAGCCGGCGGAATACACATAACCGCGCGGTGCACAAACGTAATGGGCGGGAATCCAATCCCAATCGGCTCGGCCCACTTCCCAATAGCCCGGCCTCCATGCATATCGACCATGATGCCGAATCCAGCAACCCGGCACCCAAATATAATCCGGCGACGGTGCGGCAATGTTCGGCCCCACTTCGATTGATTCGGGAGGTTCCGGCAGGTATTCCGTTTCAATGGCCAGGGCGTCGGCCCAGTATCCGGAGGTCCACTGGTAGCCGCGGGGCGACTGTCCCCAATATCCCGGCATCCATTGACGTCCCGGGGGGAGGGCGCGCCAAACGCCGCTGACCCAGAGAAAGTCGTTGAGATCATCATCCCATGCCCAATAGCCGGGGATCCATGTGACATTGGCGCCATCAGGCCTTTGGTCCGGCGGCACTTCCTCGATGATGTCTCGCGGCGCGATCGGAACGACAATACCCGGTTCGGGGTTGAACGCAATCGTTTCCGCAAAGGCTTCGTGGACCGGGCCGCGCGTTAAGACTTCAACGCCTTGCTGGTCTTCCGACGGCGCTCTTGGCTGGGCCTGGGCGGTGTTTAATTGAAACCCGACGGCCGCCGATGCGACTGCCAGCAACATCCAACCATTTGTAACTCGACGTGCATTCATGTTAATTCTCCCGTGAGACAACCAGTCGAGGTTTGTCTCGTATTCGTGCTTGCGATGATCGCGCGGCCGCAGACGGTCTGCGCTCATTGGCGACGCGACTAGCCCTTCTTTATCTCGATGACTTGCTTATTCTTGTCCCAGAAGCTTTCCTTGCAGGTAATTTTGTTACCGCCGAGCAGCCACAGGATGATGACAACCACGAGGATGGTGCCGATGATGCCGAGCCAGTTCTTGTCCATGGGTGTTCTCTTTCGTTTCAATGACTCTGTTATTTACTATTTCCGATGGCCTCGTGTTTTAGGGTGAGGGCGTTGTAATCGTATTGCTGTCCAGCGTGACCGCGCCGTTCCGGGCCAACGCTCTGCCGTCGAGCGTTGCGCCGGTCTTCAACGTGATGGACGTGAGCGCCAGCATGTTTCCTTTGAAAATGCTGGTTGTGTCAAGGGTGGCGGAGGTGCCGATCTGCCAATAGACGTTGGCGGCTTTTGCGTCGCCGCTCAGGATTACCTGACTGCCGGGGCCGGTGGTAAGCGTCGATCCCATTTGAAAAATGAAGACTGCGTTTGCGTTGCCCTGGGCGTCGAGCGTCACGTTGTTTCCCGGTCCCGATCCTGAGATCAGGACGGACGTCGAGTTTGTATAGAGGCCTGGGGCGAAGGTAAGACCGCCCAGATTCCCGGGAAGGGTTTGTGAATCCGTCGATCGTCCCTGGGCATCAAGAAATGCGGTGGTTAGATCGAGTTGGGCCTGCGCCGCAGTCGGATTGGCCGCGTGAATCGTCCCGTTGACTACGCCGGGAGGAAATCCGTTGACGGTTGCGCTCGGGCTGACGCCCAGGTCGCCATTGATGATGGTGGCGCCGGCGTTGTTGGAGACTGCCGATCCGGCCAATACTGCGAACCCGGCGGCCGACCGAAGGTCGACGGGTGCCTGGGCCGGCGTTGACGGGTCTGGAGCCACGGATGTTCCCGTGGTAAAGCTCCACACGAAATTTT
Organism: Planctomycetota bacterium; assembly: GCA_016235815.1. Lineage (GTDB taxonomy): Bacteria > Planctomycetota > Phycisphaerae > UBA1845 > UTPLA1 > JACRIM01. The sequence continues at coordinate 86,519 of JACRIM010000050.1, read as the reverse complement.
GAGCCAACGGATTGCCCGCCACGTCCGTGGAGCCGGTCGAGATCGTGGCGGTAAATGTCGTGCCGGGGGCAAGCGGGATTGTCGGTGTAAAGGTCGCGATGTTGTTCTGGTAGGTCACGGTGCCGGTAACCGGTATGGATGCTGCCGCCACCGTAAAGTTGGTCGTTGTGATGGTTGTCGGGTTCATCGCCTCGCTAAAGGTTGGTTTGATGCTCTGGTTGAGCTTTACATCTGTCGCTGCGTTGGAGGGAATTACAGAATTCACCGTGGGAGCGGTGGTGTCCGGGATTCCCAGGAACGAAAGCAATCCACAGCCGGCGGTTGAGACCATTGGCGCCAAGGCAATAAGCAAGACCGTGATCGTGGTTGGTGGCTTCATCGTTCTGGTGACCATTGTTTCTCTCTTTTCTTAAATGTCGGGGACAAAACCCGAGTAATGTCGAATATCTCGTAACTTAAGGTGCAGGTGTTGTCACCGTATTGGACAACAACGTGATCTGGCCCGTGGTGCATAACAATCGTCCCTCGACGGTTGAGCCCGTCCCGAGCGAATTCGATGCTCCTGCCAGAACGTTTCCCTTAAACGAAACATTTGTTCCAAGCGTCGATGAGGCGAAGATCGCCCAATACACATTGGACGCCTTTGCACCGTTGATGAGCAGAACCTGAGCGCTGTTGTTTACGGTGAGCGAGGATCCAATTTGGAAGATCCAAACGCCGTTCGCGTCGCCCTGGGCGTCGAGCGTGAGCGTTCCGCCGACGGCGATGCTCATCGTGGACCCGGACGTATAGACGCCGGGCGCGAGAACCATTCCCGTAATATCGTTCACCGTTGTGCCCGGCGGTCGTCCGGCGGCATCAACGTAGGCGAGGATCAGGTCGGCCTTCGCCGCGGCTGCAACGCCGCCGGGATCGTTCGCATAGAGCGTCCCATTGATCAGAGGATTCAAGGCGGAACAAGGAGCGCCATCGCCCAAACACGTTGCGGCGGGACTTAACCCAACATCGCCGTTGATCGTGGTCTGTCCGGCGGAATTGGAATTGGTGAGTCCGGCGCCGGCAATCGCCGCGAATGTGGAGAGTGATCGTAGGTCAACCGGTGCCTGAGCCAGTGTGGTGCCTGTTGTGAAGCTCCAAACAAAGGCGCTGGCCAGCGCATTACCAGTGAGATCCGTGACGGCGGTGGTGATCCGCGCGGTAAAGCTCGAATTGGGTGCAAGATCGGCCAGCGGCACAAACGTCGCGATCTTGCCGGCCGAATCGTAGGAGACCGTTCCTGTGACGGGCACTGCGCCCGGCCCCGTCACCGAATAGTTGGCGATGGTAATGGTCAAAGGGTCCATCGCCTCGCTAAAGGTCGCATTGATTTTTTTGTTAATCGGAACGTCCGTCGCCGTATTCGCCGGGTTTGTGGATACAACCGTTGGTGCCGAGGTGTCCGCGGTTGCTCCCGTCGTGAACGTCCATACGATGTTTAATGCAAGGGCATTGCCGGCCAGATCCCGGGCCGCGGTGGTGATTGTGACGGTGTACGTCGTATTGACCGTAAGATTGCTTACCGGAGTGAAGGTCGCCGTCGTACCGACTGCGGCGTAGGTCACGTCTCCGGATATGGGAGCTGCGCCAGGCCCGACCACCGTCAGACTTGCGGCGGAGATCGTCGATGAATCCATCGCCTCGCTAAAGGTTGCCGTGATTTTCTTGTTGAGCGGCACGCCTGTCGCCATATCGGTCGGGTTTGTGGATACAACGGTGGGTGCGGTGGTGTCGGCCGTCACGCCCGTTGTAAAGCTCCAGGTGAAATTGCTCGCCAGGCCATTGCCGTCCAGATCGCGTGCTCCCGTGGTCAGCGTGGCGGTGAATGCCGTGTTGGTTGCAAGATTGGCAGCGGGAGTAAAGGTTGCGATTCTGCTTGGGGCGTCATAGGCGACCGTTCCGGTGACGGGGGTTGCGCCCGGTCCCGTTACGGTAAAAGCAGCGTCGAGGCTTGATGGATCCATGCCTTTACTGAAGGTGGCGGCGATTTTCTGGTTAATTGCGACGCCGGTGGCGGCGTTGGCGGGGGTGGTGAAAATCACGGTGGGTGCGGTGGCGTTTGGGGAACCGCAGAATAGGTCCGCGAGTCCCGCGAGCATAAACAATCCGCAGCCCGTCGTCATAACCAACGGCATCAGTGCAAATAGCCAAACCGTGGCTGTGTTGAGCTTCTTGAAATTACCGGTAAACATATGTACTTTCATTCTTTTGCTGTTTCATACGGGCTGTATCCGCCTCGGCGCTGGTCTTCCCCTTATTTCCATTCGAACATCACATCCGATGTACCACTAACGCCGCCGAAGCGGTCGTCATTTTTTAGGTAAACCTTGTATTGCCCGTGCGGCAGTGTGTCGGGGAAGAACACCTGGATGGAATTGGCGGTCAGGCAGAGCACTTTCGACGCAGTGACATTCGCTCCACCACTGACCGGCACGGCTTGTACTTCCGGCGGTCCTGCATGGGGATGTTCGAGGCCCGCGTTACGGGCACCCGGGAAGATGCCGCCGCCGAGAATGGTCATCGTGATTTCATTCGAGAATTGGAGGCGAGTCGGCGGTGTGATGACGTCGATGCTCACCGCCGGTGCGTTGACGGGCACGTTGGATGCGGAGTAGGCAACCACGTTGCCGACACCCGCCGCATTTCGCGCCGAAATCTCAACGGTGCCGGTGGTGGTCTTGCCATCGACACGGCGCACAGGAATAAAGACTTCGGGTCGCGGATAGGAGAACAGGGGCGAGCCGACCTGCCCGCCGTCCACGGAGATCAAGGCGTGATCCAATCCTTCCAGCCCACCGTTCTTTTGAGTTCCCTCTACCAACACGGATTCAAGCGGCTTCTTACCGGTGGGAGTGATGGTCTTGATCGTTGGTCCGCAACCGGGCGAGACTGCCAGCGGGAAAAAAACGATCAATAATATCTTGAACGAGTTGAGGCGTGTGTAGTTTTTGGCAAACATTCTGTTTCTCTTTTCTTCAGTAAAGGTCGGATGGATCGAGATGGACGCAACGAACTGTGTGGCGTCGCTACATTCAGGATCCTTGTCGCCGGTACCTGCCGCCAATAAACGACAACACCGCCAGTACGATGAAGATGAACGCAAAGATTCTTGCGCCTTCAAAGGAATAACTCGCGACGCTCCCAAAGCCCAGGAGGGCCGCAAGCAGGGCGATGACCACGAAAACAACGGCTAATCGCAACATGGTCAAGCTCTCCTTCGTGCCGTGCCGGTCTTTCGCGTTCGATCCCGGCTCTGCGTGATTCAATCCATTCAAAAAAAGAACTACATCGATTCCGAATCGTTGGCTTTCCCAGCCGGAGGGCCGTCCTCGCAAACGCCCTCCGACTGCGGATCGCCGAATGTCAACCGCCGATGGAGGCGGACTTGCTTGTTGGACTCCAGACGACCTGGCCGTCTTTTCCGATCCAGCACAGATCGCCATGGGTCTTGACCTGGGCCAATCCCTGATGGAAATCGCCGGCGTCTTCGAAGGTCAACGGGATCATGGTTGTGCCGTCGATGCTGATGTAGCCCCACTTGCCGTCGAGCTGAACGGAAGCGAGACCTTCATTGAAGGCCTTGGCATTCTCGTATACCGGGTTGACCGTCATTTTTCCGGTTTTGTCGATGAAGCCGAGTTTGCCGCCGACCTTTACGCATGCACGGCCGTGTGAGAAGCCCCATGCGCCGTCGAACTGCGGCTTGATGACCACGTCGCCCTTCGCGTCGATGTAGCCGCACTTGCCGTCGCGTTTGAATGACGCGAGGCCTTCATTGAAACTCTCGGAGGCCTCAAAGGTAGGGTTGATCTTCATGTCGCCCTTGGCGTTAATGAAGCCGTACTTGCCCTTCCACTCGCCGCCGGCCTTTATGCTCGCCAATCCGTCCGCGAAGTCCGCGGCCTCGTTGAACTGCGGCTCGATGACAAACTTGCCGGATTTGTCGATGAAGCCCCATTTTTTGTCCTTTTCAACACGGGCCAGTCCGTTTTTGAAGCTGCCGGCATTGCTGAACGAGTAATCAATCACGAGCCTGCCCTTGGGGTCGATGAAACCACTGGTGGTGCCACCCATGCCCAGGACGCCTTTGGTCTTGCTTACCTTGGCAAGGCCGTCGGAGAAATCTTCCGCGCCTTCATACTGGGCCTTGATCGCCCAACGACCTTCCGAGTCGATGTAGCCCCATACTTCGTCCAACTGTGCGGCGGCCAACCCTTCGGAGAAGGCATGAACGGCCTTGAAGGTGGCGGGGATTTTCAGTGCGCCTTCCTTGTCGATGAAACCGAACTTACCGTCATTGGCGACGGGATAGAGGTCGGCGGCTTTGAGGCCTTGTGTCGTGATGGCAAATGTCCCGAGGACACATGCGTTCATCCAAAACTTGTTTGACATAGTCATACTTTTCTTTCCTTTGTTGCGTCGGAGGAGTCGTTGATGACCGTGACCGATCGCGTTTACCTTGGTTTTCAAATCGTTTCCTGCAACACGCACGAACCGGATATGACGTCACGCACCTCCCATTGAGCGGTCGATGTTGCGTTTGGCGCGGACGTTTTCCCATACTTCCGCCCGTTGCAGGGAAACATCTTTATTGACCTCAAAGCTCAATCGGACTCGTCCGTCTTTGACTTCGAGGACCGTGACTTTGAGCGCTCGCTCGGCGGTGTTAAACCCGTCGATGATCACGGATTCCGCGTGCCGTCTGGTTACAATAAACATGGCTGAATCTCCCTATTCAAGCGGCCGGGCTTAGTCCGCTTCCGCTCCAAATCCCGGCTGGAACGGTCCCGGCGAGTGCCAGGACATGCACTTTGGTTCCCGGTGCGCACAGCTTTACGACGGCGGATGTGGTCGATACGACGGATGCGGTCACGTCGCACACTTCCACTCCGGTGATCCGCTTGATCTCTTCCCGAAAAGAGCCGGACGCGCTGGCAAACAGTTGCTGATGAAATTCCTGGACTTGTGCAGCGCCATCGGCGCTCTTGACCATCAGTTGCTCGGCCGGAGTCAGGGCGCCGTGCATCGTGATCACCAGCGTCTGATCGCTCAGGACCACGGTCACTGATTTAGGTGCATGGCCCGTCGCCTGCAATTCGAACGCGCTGGCGGCCCGGGCAATCTCCTCGGCCATTCTTGATTCGGATGTGTTGGTCATTTTGGTTCTTCGCGGGTTCGCGACGTCCCGTCACTTTTGCGACCCTAAAGACAAAAAAAAACCGACGTGCTCGAACGCCCGAAGGCATTCGAACACGTCGGTTTACTCTTTAACGAGCCTCTCGCCGATGCAAGTTGCTCTTTATCTAGTCATCCGAGTTTTCTGATTATCTCGTGTCAGAATCCTGCTGAAAACTCACCCTGACTCTGACAGCGACATTATAGACATCCGGTTGTGAGAAAGCAAGCTGAATTAGTATTCTAGTTTTCACCAGATTTATCGATCGATTTCAGATGGAATCAGTAACATGTTAGTGATGATGGACATCGCTTTATTGCGATGAGCCAAGTCGCAATTGCTGGTACTCCATTGTCCCGAGGGTCACGTAAGTCCGTAATTGCCCCGTGGCCGAAACGATGCAAATTGCGATCGTGTCAGGCGCAGCGACACCAAAGAGCCTCGCCCATGCCTGCATCAACCGCCAAAGCTGTAGGCATACTGAATTTTGGCGGACCAATGTGCCCCATCGGCGTCGGAATGGGTGTCCACGTCAACGGCGGCCCTCAGATAGGAACACTCATTGATCGTGTATACATAGCCCAGTTCAAGAATGTTGTTGTTGTGGGAGCCGTAATAGTCGCTGCTTCGATTTAGATAGTTGAAGACGATCATGTTGCATTCGTTTATGGCGTAATCGAGGCCCGGGCCGACACCCCATTGGAAATGCCGTCGGTCGCCGAATTCGATGCGATCCCAGTCTCCGCGTGAGCCGTTGGCCGTCATCACGAAGCCTTGCAAGTGTGCCCGCAACGGTCCACAGATTGTCTTGGTTAGATTCAGGTTCAATGTGCCGTCGACCTTTTCGGAGTTTTCGCCGGTCGGGAGTCGGGCCTCTCCCCAAATTGCCATTGCCGGCAGGCAGTCCGTTTCGTGCAGGAATTGCCAAAACAACTTCAAGGCAATGTCGCCGGTTCCATCCGCGCCGTCACTGTTCGGCAGATTGAGGCCATCGCCCAGATTGACCGGGAGCAATTCCATTTCGGCGAACAGGTCATCGGTGATGCCGTATTTGATACTTGGCGTCATTGTGAAATCATCGTCCCGATGTTTTCGACTGTGAAACGTCGACCAATTGCTGCCGATCATGAATTCCCATTCGCAGGCCTTTACGTCGGAATTTGCTTCGCGAATGTTGAAGAAGTCGTTGACGCCTTTGAACCCGTAGACGGAACTAACCGTCTTCGTTTCATAGGTGGTTTCGGACTTCGTCTCAGACTTTGATGCGCCACCCGATTGATCCTGGGGGTCGAACGGCTCGATGCCCATCGGCGTGGCGTTGCGCGAGCGGGCCGAGCTTGTATCTGCGAACTGCAGATCTTTCGCCTGGGCCAGCACGGGAATGCTGACTGTTAGTGAAACGAGCCCCGAAATTACCGTGATGAGTCTTCCACTTATGCGCCGCATGATAAATTCTCCATGTTCAAGACGATTCCAGCAGTACGAGGACTGCGAAAAGAAGCATTTCACGAATGTGTCGTCTTCATTGGATTGTCCCGGGAATCTGTGTATGAGCGCCCCCAATACTATCGGCTTCGCATGCACTGTAAAGGGGGGGGGGGGGGGGAATTTTTTCAAAAAAAATACGGAGTCCTGTTGGGGAAAAAGGCCTCAATCAGGTTGAAAACGTTGTTTTTCAGCTCGGCCGGGGCCGTAACGCATGAATAAGGGGTTCTATTACGACGACTTGCGGACTCGGCGATTCGGACGAGACGGGGCCATCGGTTGGTCAATTCTGCGTCCCATCCTCGCTCGCGGTCTTGTCTTCCGACACCTTTTCATACACTTTTTTTCCGACAAACATCGCCGCTTTACCGCCGATGACGCCGGCACACCCGAATTGGCCAAGCCAGAACGAGGCGAGGATGACGACTGCCATTCGCCGCAGTATCCGTGTTCTTGAGATTGTCATTGAGATTACCTGGGCACCCCTTCCGGGGCCGACGTCGCATGGGGCATTTTTCGGTACGCAGCTTTGGATCGCAGTTTCGGAATTCCTCAACGCAGGTCCCTCGCGGATGCCAGTTTTGTCCAGCCGTCGCTATAAACACGCATGTTGGAGTATCCCTGCGCAGCAAGTCTCTCATACACCATATCGCTTGAGCCGCAGGTTGGCCCGCTGCAATAGATAATGATGAGTTGATCGCGGCTGACGCTTTCCTCGACCTGAGGCAGATATGAATCGACCTGACCGGCCGGCACGTTGAGGGCTCCTCGAATATGGCCGCTTGCGAATTGATCGGGCGGACGCGCATCGATAAACGCTGCTGTTCCGCTGCGGCTATATTCGCGAATCTGAACCAGTGTGACGTCGTGCCGGATTTCCGACGCCCCTGAGCCGTAGGAGGATTCCGGCGATGGCTCGCGGAGATCGGCCACCAGAACCGTGGGGCGACCGGTGGATCGCGCTTGAGGTCGGGATGCGTGACGGTTTGACGAGTTTGTCTGTTTTGTCGCCGTGCATCCGGCCAAGGCGAGCCCCAACGGCACGGCAAAAAAGGCATTGCGAATTGACCATTTCATATTGAGTCCTCGGGTAGGTAGTTTGTCCCTTTTAGTTGAACCCGGCATTGCGGGAGGAACAAAGGTGTCGTTTTGGCCCGCACATATGCAGCGTCGGAAGGGGGCCGGTCATTCCTGCGAAAAACACGGCTTCGCCGCCGGGCATTCCGGCGGCGCAGCCATGTCTGGATCTTTCGGAAACGCACCCGGCGATCCTCATGCGGAGGCCTTGTCGCCCCCGTCACAATTGGATAGGCCGAGCGGTTCGAACAACTTCGGCAGGGGGTGGGATCCGACGGAAAAACCGGACCCCGTCACCCATTCGATGGTCACGACTATCGACGCGACGACGACTTGGCATCAACCGTTACGATTGAAGCGGGTCGATTGGCCGACGTTGCGACGGGTTCATTATTCGTCGTTTCACAGATAACGCGCTGCCAGGCCATACGAGCGTCACAGACCTTCACGGACTTCTGGACATCTTCGTATTCGGCTGGAATGCAAACTTTCCGCGTCGTGGCCGCACTGACCAATTTCTGCTTGCGGATCGTTTCATACTGCGCCGGTATGCAAACTTCAGTCACGCGGGCGGGCTTCACCTGAACCTGCGTCTGAATGGTTCGCTGTGACGCCCGGTGATCGACGAGACAGAAGACGTCTCGCGCCGGCTGCCCTTTGGGGCTGACACAGAGTTCGTTTTTGTTGATCTCCCAGTCGGTGTGGCCGGAGTCCACATTCAGCACGCGCTCTCGTGAGGCGTATTCCGCGGGAACGGCTTCGAGCTGGGTGGAAGCATCCTTCACGACCACTCGTTCCTCGACCCAATCATATTTTGCGGAAATGATCTCGATGGTCTCGGACGCGTCACGCACAAGGACTCGCTCGGTCGTGTTCTTGTATTGCGCCGGGATAAACACCTTGGCATAGCACTCGCCGGGCTTGGCATTCGGCGGCAATGCGGCCGCGACTTCGTCGTGAGCTCGGTCACAATTGCCGCGGGCCTTCTCACACGGCGCCTTGGCCGTCACGCAAGAGCCTTTGGCGGTCCCACAGGCGCAACCGGCCTGTGCCACGAGAGCGCCGCTAAACAGCACGGCGCCAATGATTTTCAAACTATTCGCTAACATGTTGTACTTTCCTTCGTTCTGAGGCAGTACGGCCTTCGCCGCTGCCCAAAGTTTTGTTCCAGTTTGGAACTGTCCTACATTTCAACTAACACATATGGACGATCTCATGATGCCGTCTCACTGCATCACCACCTCCTGCCCACGCTCTTGGCGGCCGGTTGCGATCGGAGAGCGTGTATTCGGCCGATCGGACCGGATCCTTCGTTTCGGATTCATCATTCCGTTCGCGCTCAGGCATCGAATCCACTGGGCGTCCCAGGCGCATGAACAGGGTTGGTTTCATTGATGAGCTGTGTCCACGCGCGAGCGTGATGGATGGGAGCGCCGGCATTGACCTCAAAGGCCAATTTGACGCGGCCGCCCTTGATTTCCAGCACGGTGACTTTGAGTTCGCGCTGCGGATTGTTGAAACCGTCCACAATGATCGATTCTTCACTTTTTCTTGACACAATAAACATTATAAATTCTCCACGATGGGGGACTCATTGCATGGGCCGTTGCCGCTCCAGGTACCCGCCGGCACATCGCCATCGAGTAGAACGACATGCACGACCGCGCCGCTTGTCGAGACCATGGACACCGTACCGGTGGATGGCTCGACATCGGTGATCGCTTCGCAGACTTTCACCCCGGTGATTTCCCTGATTTCTTCACGAAGCGAGTCACTGCCGCCGGCGAACAGACGGCGGTGAAATTTCTGCAGTTGATCGGCCCCGATGGGGCTTTGAGCCAGTGTGTGCTCGATGGGGGATAATGCTCCATGCAGCGTTATGACCATTGTCTGGCCGCTCAGAATCACTGAAATCGTCTTGTGCTGATGGCTTCCCGTTCGCTGCTCGAAGGCATTCACTGCTTCACCAATTTTCCGCGCCATGGCGGATTCAGGATGGTCCATTGCGTTAATTTTTTCGGTTTTCATGACCACCGTTTCTGATTGCGAAGGCAAAAAAAAAGCCGATGTGGTCGACCACCCAACGGTGTTCGATCACATCGGCTTACTCGTAGACGGGCCTCTCGCAGTTGCGAGTTGCCCTTTATTTAGTCATCCGACGAACTGAAATTAAACTCTTGCGACGGGCCTCAGATCAGATTGAGTACGAGGGCCGCGCATCTGGCAGTATTATAGCATGACAGGTGTAGAATACAAGGCACTTCCTGCGCTTTATTAACTTTATTTTAGATGGAAAGGATGTGCCTGAAATCGCGGAGGACGCATCCTCAGTAACGACTTCAATTTCAGTAAACACGCTGGTGGGCGCCAGTTTAGGCGGATGCCCGTCCCGGCGGCCTTAAAAAAAGCCAATAAACGGACAACAAATATCGACATATTGATATTTGTCCGGCCTATTGACTGGACAGGCTTTGTGCATGCCGTGATTGCAAGCGAGAGGATTGCTCCGCCATTTGTGCCTGCGGCGAGAATCTGGCGATTAGCTCCTTCGGTGGGTTGTATTCCGTCATCAAGAGGGTGGCCACGGAACGAGCGGCCTCGATGGGGTGCAGCGGTTGGATGCCGATCTGATCCGCGAAGAAAGCGGCAGCGGTCTGTGGAATGCGACGATGGCCGAGGTTGTCGATCATCATGGCGTGCACCACGCGGAAACGACGAGCCTGATACCACGCCACGGCCTCCTGCGATTCACGCTTGCACGCCGCGAAGTCGCCATCGCCGATAAAGACGGCCACGGGAATGCTGTCCCGATACAGCGGCACGTTGCCTTCCGTCATGAGTTTCGCGGAGAAGTTGGACAGTCGGGTCGCGATGCAGGAAAACCGCCCGGGAAAGCGATTCACCAAATAGTGCGCCATGTAGCCGCCGGAGGACCAACTGGTCGATAGCACCTTTTCCGGGTCTGCCGCGGTCGTGGCGAAAACGTGATCCATGATGGCGAGCACATTGCGCTTGTCATCCAGCACATACGAATGCTCCTTCGTCAGGGGGAATTCCATGAACGAGTCGCAGGTGTGAAGTTCCGGCGCGCAGACGATGTAGCCGTAGATGTCGGCCTGTGCTTCCCACTCGCGTTCCTGAGGTCGAGCGTTGTCATAGGGCTTCATGCCGTGAAACGTCATGACCAGCGGCCACTTCACTCTTGGTGAGACGGAACTTCGACCGTTGTTTCGTACATAGTCGACCGGCAAATAGAGGTGATACCAGGCCTTGGTGCCCGGCTCCTGAATGTGAGCGTATTTGCCCAATCCGCGCGGCTGTGGAACGGCGCAGCCCGTGTGAAACGACAGGAGGACCAGGGCAATGGCGGTTAGCAACAGATGTTTCATTTGATGACTTGCGTAATTGAGTTGAAGATTACATGCCATAGGTTCGCGGCTCGAAGTCCTTCTCAGTCAGGCCGACCTGCATGCGGATGCTTCGATATTCGTACTTGGCAATGAGGTTGCGGGGGTGTCGGTCGATTTCCGAGAAGCAATAAATGGCGACCGGTACGCGGTATTCTTTGTCAATCAGTATTTCCGCGACGCGATCGGGATAGGTGCCGCCTTCTCCGTCGTACGGCAGTCTTCGCCGAAGAACCCACGCCGGGCGGTCGTCGAATTGAGTCTCTCCGTGAAACGCGAGTGTCAGATCGCCGTTGCGTTGGGCCAGCTCGGAAACCGAGATGAGCCGGTCGAACGTCTTCTGAAATCCAAAGTCGTCGATGCATCGGCGCGATGCCTTTTTCGCCAAGGCCCCATGGATGGGTTTCTTGACGCTTTTTACGAAAATGCGTGCGATGATTCCGGGTTGGGCGACCGCCAACTCGCGATCGTTGGGGTCTTCGGCGGTCGAATCCGTCCAGCGCCCTTTGACGTAGATGACGCGCGCCGCCTGATCCTGGTTTCGCTGCCACTCCATATAGACGCTGTAAGGTTCATGCCTGAATTTGACCTTGATCTCCTGCTCTTTGCTCATGCCATCGGGCAGAAGTTCCTGCTTCACCATCACGCATACATAGTCGGTAACGCCCTGAAGATGTTCGGCCCGCGCCATTCGTAATGCGGCCAGCGGATCACGCCGGATGAGCGCCTCGAACGGATCTCCCGAGTCCGCCTTGGTGACCGTCACGACCGGTTCGTTCAGGACCACCGGCGCGTCGGGGCCTGCATTTAATTTGTATTGCGCGCAGAGCATGGTGATCAGCAGGAGGCTCATGGTGATTCTCGGCCTGCGCCGGGATATCCACCTGGTAAGGTTCAAGTAGGTCGATCTCAACATGACGGTCTCCTCTTCACGCCCAGCCGCTGCGCCGGGTGGAAAATGCAAAAAAAAGCCGACGTGATCAAACGCCCAAAGGCCTTCGATCACGTCGGCTTACTCTCTAACCAGCCCCCCGCCGAGGCGGGTTGCCCTTTATTTAGTCGTCCGACGACCGTGAAACAAAATGTCGTACGTGCAGTCTTCTGATCCTCTTCATCAGCTCGCGCGTGCCGGCGAATTCTAGCAAGAATCGTCGAATTGGTCCATGTCTCATTTGGGTGTACGTCACATCAAAGACAAGGGCACTCTTTTATCTGATGTTCATGATCTCGGGTGCCACGAAATCGCGTATCCACGACGCGGAACTGATATAACTGGTGTGACCCCCATCATTGCCATACTGCGAATTGGCCGACGACCATTCGATTTGTATTAATTTTGTGTTCTTGGAGGTGAAGCCGTAGGTGGCGGCGGAAGGGCCGAACACGCCGTCCAGTGTCCCCAGCGCGACCGTAATCTGACTGGAAAGCAAATCGATCGGCGACCAATAGACGACCGCGCCCCGAGAGGTGCGGCTCAGCATTGGGTCCAAGTCGTACGCCGGCGATACGCCGGGCCCCAGCATGATGATCCAGTCCACCGATTTGTCTTCGGGCATTTCTTCCGCGACGAGAATGCACATCATGGCGCCGCCTGAGAAACCGAGCAGGGTCACGGGGCTGCCGGGATGGTCGGCGGAATACTGAATGATCCGATTCGCCTCGGCCTTGGCCCAGGGTCGTTGCGATGCGAGGAATGTCGTCGGCATCAGAAAATTGGCCCCCGGTCCTTCCCACGGAACGACCTCAATCGCATGATCGACCCCCGCTTCCCGCAATCCGTCATAGACGCCGGCCATCTCGGTCGTGGAATTCAGCGCGCCGGGGTACATGACCACGAGTCCCTTGCTCAGTTCATCGGGTGTTGTCGCGGGCGGGCGCCAGAGTTCGCATCCTGTTGTGAGAATGACAACAGCGAGCAGCATGATTCTTATCTGTTTCATATCGATACCTCTTCCATCCGAAGACCAGACCCTTCTCCATCAGCGGGCGTTAGTCGCCACGAGCGTCGCGGGTTCGAGCATGGTGGGATTCGTATTGCCATCCATGACGCGGCCGGCAATGAGCGACCGATAGAGTTGTGCCGAAGCCTTTGGCACGAGCACGTTGGCCTGCGTGTCAACGGTATGAAGGCCGAATTGAGGCCCATACCCGCTGGTCCATTCGAAGCAGTCCATGAGCGTCCAGTGGAAGTAGCCGCGCACGTCATAGCCGGCGTCCAATGTCCGGCGAACCGCGCGGAGATGTGATTTGAGGTAGGCCTGCCGCTTCTCATCGTCTCGGGCGGCGATCCCGTTTTCAGTAATAATGAGCGGCAGGCGATAGCGCCGACTAAGCTCGACGATCTCGATCTCCAATCCTTCCGGGTCGATGTACCAGCCCATGTCAGTCACACCCGGACCGGCGCGATTTTCCATCTGGTAGAGAGACAGCGGTGATGCGATTTCGCCTGAGTAGTAGTTGAATCCAACGTAATCAATCGCGCCGGCGATGCCGTCGAGGTGCCTGTAGTTGTATTCCAGACTCTTTTCGTAAAAGCCGATTAAGTCGAAACTGTCCCTTCTCCAATGGACGATGTTCTGAACGCTGATAATCGTGGCATCCGAACGGCATGCGCGAATGATGGATGCGGCCTGCAGGAATGCCTGTACTTCTGCCTGGTTTAGTTCGTCGTAAAGGGCCTCTCCCGACGGCCGCCCCGGCGGGAAATGTCCCACCAGCATTCCCAGCGCATACGCATTAGGCTCATTTTGCGGGGCGAAGATTTGGACATACGGCGCGAGGCGCGCACACATCGTGGTGACGTATTCACCCCATGCGATCGAAGCCTGCGGGTGCAGCCAGCCATGCCGGGAGAGGTGATCGAAGTCGCACAACCAGTCCGGAAAGGTAAAGTGCCACAAGCATAAGACGGGTTCGATTCCTTCTTCCCGAAGTCGCCGGGCCAGGGCGGCATAATGTTCAATGGCGTCGTTGTCGAAGACGCCCGGACTCGGCTCCACGCGGGCCCACTCAATGCTGAATCGATAATGCGTTACGCCGAGGTTCTTGAGCGCGGTCAGGTCGCGTTCGGTGTTCTTGAAACTGGCGACGCGATCATCCCGCGCCACGCCTCCGGCGGTCTGCTTGAAGAGATCCCAGTCGGTTGCGAACGTTCGACCGCCGTCGGCCGCGCTCTCTTCAATTTGATAGGACGACGTCGAGATGCCCCACCAGAATGGCGGAGGGTTAACCGGCCGGTTCGCCGCGTGTGGCAGGACATACCCGGTCGAATTCAGTGAATTCGGACTGCACGCCGGGGACGAAACAAGCACCAAAACGAAAAATCCCGCACCACGACGGAGTGCGATCAGGGCGGGGCGATTTCTCGTTTTCATTTCGGAACCCTCCGGGCATTACGTCTCGCGGCGGATTTCACGATTTCGCTCCGCCGCGCGCAAAAAAAAACCGACGTGGCCGAATACCCATGGGTGTTCGGTCACGTCGGTTTACTCTTCAACGAGCCTCTCGCCGCGGCGAGCTGCCCCTTATTTAATCATCCGACGACTTGGATGCAGTTTCGGTGGAAACAACCGGTTAGCTGTTAAGCAAAACCCAGGCTGTTTTACCACCTGCGGGATTCTAGCGCGGCCGTTTGGAATGGCAATGGCATAATTACGAATCTTGGGTTAACATGCAGTTTCAATCGCCTCTCTCGATTTCATCGGTGCTGGGCACCGGCTTTCTGCGCCACCTGTCTCCGGAAATCGACATGCACGAGTTCTTTCGATGAAATCGCAAGGTGAGATGGAAGCCGCGGTTTGCGACGTGATGCGTCGTTTTGAGCAGGAATACATGGGCCGAGGCCCCAAGGAAGTCCATACCTTTCTTGTCAACAATCTCCTCGTGGTCCGCCTCAAGGGCGTCTTGACCGCGGCCGAACAGCATCTCGTCAAATCCCTTCCCAGCTCGAACGGGCGGGATCTTCTCAAGCAGGTACGCCGGCAATTGGTGGAAGCTGCGCGGCCGGTCATGTGCGCAATGGTGGAGGATGTTACGGCCACCAAGGTGGTCAGCCTGCATCACGATATCAGCACCGTTACCGGTGAGGAACTCGTTGTTTTCACCATGGTCCACGCCCCCGACTTTCGCGAATCGAAGATGTAACAGACCGGAGCGCCGGTTGCTTTTGCGGGGGCATGACGCAGCAGCCCGAAAGGTCGAATTGAGTGCTTTAAGGGTCGAATAGGCCGTTTACGAGGTCCCCATTCCATCCTCAGGCGCCGAATTTATTGTGAATCGAATTGGCAGCGGAGGCGAGCGATGGCTATAATGCCGACGTGGTAGATCGTTTGGCCGGGCCGAGTGCCAAACGGAAGATGTCGGTACAGGGAGATAGACGCCGATATCGCATAGTAGGAGTGGATCGCAATCGAAGTAGCGATTGCGGCCTCAATCGGTAGACAAGATGAAGGGCTGATCGCATCGGCGAGAGGCCTGTCAACGAGTAAGCCGACGTGATCGAATGCCTCCGGGTGTTCGATCCCGTCGGCTTTTTTTGTCTACCGGCCTGACGGCACCGAATAGCCCGGTGGGCCGGCGAGTTTGGATGGCGCGACGTGGCGTCGCGAACAGGAGTTAGGACCATGCACGGAAAACGCCGACCCATCCCGAAAGTGCCGACCCAGATCACCGGTCTGGATCAAATCCTTGAGGGCGGACTCCCGCGGAAGCGGACCACGTTGGTGTGTGGCGGGCCTGGCTCCGGGAAAACGGTGATGGGCCTGGAGTTCCTTTGTCGCGGGGCCATTGCGGGTGAAGCCGGTGTGTTTGTTACCTTTGAGGAGCGAACCGAGGCCGTTCGCATGAACGCTCGGTCGATGGGGTGGAACCTGGCGGCGATGGAAAAGGCCGGCAGGATCGTCATCGTAGAGGCTCGAATGCCCGGTCAAGAAGTTCGGTCCGGTGATTTCGACATTGATGGAATATTGGCGATCGTGGGCGGGCACGCAAAAAAGATTGGCGCCAAGCGAATCGTTTTGGATGCGTTGGATGTCTTGTTGCGCGTGTACGACGACGTGAAGCGCGAGCGCAGCGAATTGGAACGGCTTCATGATTGGCTTGCGGACCGTGGATTGACCACGGTCCTCACAGTGAAAACTCACCTCAACGACGCCAATTTCCAGACTCACTATGAGTTTTTGGACTTCATGGCCGATTGCGTGATCCGCCTCGACCACCGCGTGGTGGGGCAGGTGGCGACACGCCGATTACGGGTGATTAAATATCGAGGCTCCGGCTTTGGTACCAACGAGTATCCGTACGTTTTCGGTGAACACGGGA
Organism: Planctomycetota bacterium; assembly: GCA_016235815.1. Lineage (GTDB taxonomy): Bacteria > Planctomycetota > Phycisphaerae > UBA1845 > UTPLA1 > JACRIM01. The sequence continues at coordinate 70,019 of JACRIM010000050.1, read as the reverse complement.
TCGTGCTGTTTCCACTGACGACGACGGAGCTAACCCATCAGCCGCTGGGGCCGAAGATCTCATCGGGATTGAAGGGGCTGGACCGTATGCTGGATGGAGGCTTCCGGCGCACCTCCTGCATTCTCATCTCGGGTAACAGCGGCGCGGGCAAGACAACACTGGCGAGCACGTTCGCCCTGGCTGCCTGCCGGCGCGGCGAGAAAGTGTTAAGCCTGAATTTCGAGGAATCCAAGGAGGCGTTGATCAGCGGGATGCTGAGCGCCGGGATCGACCTTCGCCGAAGCATTCGTTCCAAGAAGCTGTTGATCCAAACCGCCATGCCGGAGAGCACCGGCTCGGATGGCCACCTGATTCGAACGATTGAAGCCCTCGACAAATTCAAGCCGAACCACCTCATCCTCGACGCCGTCTCCGCATGCCTTCGCATGGGGTCCGAACAAGCGGCCTTTGATTTCATGATGCGGCTGGTAAGCAATGTCAAGGAGCGAGGCATTACCAGCATCCTGACCAATCAAGTTAACAGCGAAACAGGTGGTGATGAGGAACTCAGCGGCATCGGCTTTTCCTCCGTGGTGGACGCGGTCGTGCAACTGCGTTTTGTCGAGACCGAGAATGAAGTCAACCGGCAAATCTTCATCGTAAAGTCCAGAGGTTCGGCGCACTCCAATCGCCGCCAGCGGTACGTCATTACGGACCGAGGGGTCGAGTTCCCCGATGAGCCACAACCGCCGTCGGCCATTGCCAGAAAGCTGAGCCGGAAGGGCGGTAGAAAATGACCAAGTCGCGGAAGGCAAATCGCTTCACGAAGAAGGCGAAGAACGGCCGCTACGTGTTTCGGTTGTTCATGGCCGGCAAGGGACAGAATTCCACCACCGCGCTGGCCAACCTTCGCAACATTTGCAAGGAGCACCTGGAAGGGCGCCACACCATTGAAACGATCGATGTGGTCAATGACTTTCAGGCAGCGGTCAAACACAACATCCTGGTCACCCCTGCGTTGATACTGGTGACCCCGCTTCCGAAGGTCATGATCCTGGGCAATCTGAGCGACGTGCCGAAGGTGCTTCAAGCCCTCCGCATTTCAGGTGGGGCGGAATGAAAAAGTCCAGGCCTACCTATCAGCAGCTCGAAAACCGACTGGCCAAGGCGGAGCCAATTGTCTCTGCGTTAAAGCACCACGAGGTCGATGCGGTCGTTGGCGACGAGAAAATTGCGTTCCTCCTGCTCCGCAAGGTCGAGGAGGCTTGGCTCGAAAGTCACGGAGAGCTTTCCGCCATGTTCGATCTGAACGGCATCGGCATGGTCCAAGCCGATTCGCCCTCATTCCAGTTCAGTCGTGTCAACCCGAAGTTCTGTGAGACGATGGGGTATGAAGCATCAGAACTGCTGGGGAAAACCTACATTGGTCTTACCCATCCACAGGATCGCGATCGAGACCTGAAGGCCTTCTCTCGGGTGATCCGCGGCAAGACCGACACGTGGTCCATTGAGAAACGCTGCGTACGCAAAGATAGGGTTGCCATCTGGGTGATGGTTCATGGATTCGCCCTGCGAAATCGTGCCGGCCAGGTCATCAGGATCATGGCCATGGTCGAAGACATCACCGAGCGCAAACAGGCGGAGCAGAGACAGCGCGAAGCTCTCGAACCACTGAAGAAGCAACTCAAGGAACGGGCCGCCGAGATGGCGCAATTGGTAACGTCGCTTCGCGGGCAGGTCGCCAGGCGCGACATGGCTGACAAAGTGCTGCGAGCGATTCATGAATTCGTTGAGCGGGCAATTCGCCCAGTGGTTGGCACGTCACCAGCCGTTGGCAGCAAACCGGCCGTGCGCAAGAAAGTATCAAAGAAGAGTCCCCGGAAATCGGCCGGTCGGAAACCGGCCGGCAAACCACGGTCGCGATAGTCGGGAACTCAAAAAGGTTAATTCCGGCCCGGGCATTGCCCCTGTGGGCCGATCACTACGAACTGGATAGCAATCAATGGCCTTGTTGAAAACAAACGGAGAAATTGAAGCCGCAATCAGCCAGGCCATGTCCCGGTTCGAGCAGGAGCACATGGGCCGCGGACCCAAGGACGTCCACACGTACCTCATCGGCGATCTACTCGTGGTTCGTCTGAAGGGGGTTCTCACGGCCGCCGAGCAACACCTCGTACGACCGCGGATGGCGGAGAAGGGGCGCGAGTTGCTCAAGCAAGTGCGGACCCAGATGATTGAAACGGCCCGGCCGATCCTGGACGCGCTGATTGAGCAGGCCACCGGCGAGAAGTTATTGAGCCTGCATCACGACATCAGCACCGTCACCGGCGAAGAACTGATCGTCTTCACGCTGGTCAAAGCGCCCCATTTTCGCGAAACGAAGAAACGATAGTTTCACGTCAAGCCCTCGCTTCGCGCTTCCTCATCTCGGCACACCGTTCGATCCTACACAGGCAGCGCGAGCTCATCGGGGTGGGTTTCGAGCCAGGCGATGGCGATCCTGGCGATGATCGGATCGAACTGTTGGCCGGCGCCTTTTCTTAGCTCATCGACTATGTGCGTGATGTCATACCCCGGCTTGTAATTGCGCGGGCTGAGCATGGCATCCATGCTGTCGGCGACCTGAAGGATGCGCGAGCCGATGGGAATCGCGTTTCCGGCGAGGCGATGCGGATAGCCGGCGCCGTTGAACCACTCGTGGTGGTGCAGAACAAGCAGCGACTCTTTGGAGAGCGACGGAATCGGTCGAAGCATGGCCGCGCCGATCTCGGAGTGCTTCTTCATGGCTTCGAATTCTTCAGAGGTGAGACGCCCCGGTTTCAGCAGGATGGCGTCGGGTATTCCGATTTTGCCGATGTCGTGCAGCAATGCGGCGATGTGGATGGTATGGATCTGGGCGGGCGCGAGTTTGCAGCGATGGGCGAGGGCGTCGGCGAAGACGGACACGTGGATCGAGTGTCGATGGGTGTAGGCATCGCGGGCCTCGAGGGCGGCGAGAAACCCGAGGATGGTGTCGTGGTGTGCTTGCTGGAGTTGACTTCGTCCCTGATGAAGCCGGCCGGCGGCAACGCGAAGTTCGGAGACAAGCGATGACGCGAGTGAGTTGCGATTAAGCGCCGAGGCGACGCGTCGTGTGTCGTAGCCGGCCGGCCGTGTGTGCGGCGGCGGGCGCATGGTCTTTGGCTCGCGCATTGGTATTCCCCCATCCATAAGGCCCGAAAACGTCGCGTTGAGCGACCGTTCGGCGAGCCGGCGGCCTGTCATCGGAGGGACGCGGGACGCGCTTAAGAAGTGTCGGGCAAAAGTCGCGCGGAGGTCCCGGATTAATCGGAGTTGTCATGTTGCCGCCGTTGGACACAATGGCGCGTGCCAAGGAAGATGCGGCGATGCGACGTTCGGCCCGAAAAGCGCGAGTGGTAATCGGACTTAACAGCGGCACCAGCGCCGACGGCGTGGATGCGGTGGCCTGCGAGATTGCGGGTCGCGGTTTGTCCATGCGCGTGGGTGTGATCGGGCATGTGCATCGTGACTATTCCCCATCACTGAGAAAGCGCGTGCTCGCCGTCATGGCGCCGGCAGCGACCACGACCGAGGAGGTTTGCCGGCTGGAGTCGGAGCTTGGCGATGCCTTCGCCGATGCGGCGGCGCACGCGGTGAAGGCGCTGGCGCTTCGACGCGTGGATTTCATCGGCTCGCACGGGCAAACGATTTGTCACCTGCCGCCTCGAAAGGGCATGCGCGGAACGACGGGTACGCTGCAGATCGGCGACGCATCGCGCATCGCCGCGCGGATCGGCTGTCCCGTGGTGCATCACTTTCGGCAGGCCGACATGGCGGTCGGCGGACAGGGCGCGCCGCTGGTCCCGTGGACGGACTATGTGCTTTTTCGCGAGCCGAAACGCACCCGGGTGATTCAGAATATCGGCGGCATCGCGAACCTGACCTATCTGCCTGCCGGCGGCGGACCAGACTCCGTCATCGCCTTCGACACCGGTCCGGGCAATATGGTGATCGACTCGCTGGTTCGGCATTTCACGAAAGGTCGAGAGCACTACGACGCGGACGGCCGGTGGGCGATCGAGGGGCAATGTGATGAGGCGGCCTTGCGCGTCGCGATGCACCACCGTTTCTTCAGAGAGCCGCCTCCGAGAAGCTGCGGACGTGAAGAGTTCGGCGAGTCCTGGGTGCAGGCATGGCGAAAGTCCGCAGCGTGCCGTCGGCTGTCGAAGGAAGATCTTCTACGAACGGCGACGTGCCTCACGGCATTCAGTATTGTTTCTTCCTGTGTCATGGCGGAAGAGATGGACTCTGTTCGAAGGACCAGGCATCGCCCGCCTGCACGGCCGATCAGCGAGATCGTCGTATGCGGTGGCGGAGCGAATAATCTGACGCTCATGATGGAGATTGAGACGGCCGCTGGTCTTGCATTGAAATCGGAAGGGTTGATCTCCCGAATGGATGACTATGGCATCGCCCCGGGAGCCAAAGAGGGCGTGTCATTTGCCATGTTGGCCGCGGCGCGAATGGACGGCGTGCCGGCAAATCTGCCGCACGTCACGGGCGCGCGACGCGCGGTGGTGCTGGGATCGGTTTGTGTCGCGGGAGGCGGGCATTGACTCGAATGAAAACGAAACCGGTTGCAAGCAGCCCGCGCGGGCACCTGCTGACGGAGCAGCGCAACCCGGCGACGGTGAACCTCGACCAGCTTTCCGTGGCCGCTGCGTTCGACATCATGAATCGCGAGGATCAGTCCGTCGCGCGGGCTGTCGGGCGGGCCAAGCCGGCGATTGTCGCGGCCGTGCGGCGGGTTGTCGCCGCGTGGCGGCGCGGCGGTCGTCTGATTTACATCGGCGCGGGAACCAGCGGGCGGCTCGGCGTGCTGGATGCGTCGGAGTGCCCGCCGACGTTTCGCAGTGATCCATCGATGGTGCGCGGCATCATCGCCGGCGGAAAAAAGGCGCTGTGGCGAAGTGTGGAAGGCGCCGAGGATGTGGAGGCCGACGGACGACGGGCGATGCGCGAAATGCGCGTTTCGAAACATGATGTTGTCATGGGCATCGCCGCTGGCGGAACCACACCTTACGTACACGCGGCTATTGCGGAGGCCCGGCGTCGCGGGGCCACGACCATCTTTCTTGCGTGTGTACCCAAGTCGCAAGCGTCCATCCAATGCGATGTGGACATTCGTGTGCTCACCGGGCCGGAGCTGGTGTCCGGGTCGACGCGACTGAAGGCGGGAACGGCGACCAAGCTTGTGCTGAACACGATCACGACGCTGGGCATGGTGCAGCTTGGAAAGACGTATGGGAACTTGATGGTCGATTTGAACAGCTATGCGTGCCGCAAGCTGGTCGACCGCGCCACCCGCGTGGTGCAGAGCCTCACGTCGCTCGATCGGGACTCGGCGGCGACGCAGTTGCACGCGGCGCGGGGCAAGGTGAAGACCGCTCTGATAATGCATCATCGGGGCATCGGGCGCGCGGAAGCCGAGAAAGTGTTGGCAGAGTCCGGCGGACGCGTACGGGAGGCGATGATCGCTTCAAAGCCACAAGGGTTGCGGAGTCGCCGACGCCGCCGACAATAGCGGGAATGTCCACCCCCAAGCCACGATCCTGCGAGATTCACATTCGCGTGCGGTATGCCGAGAGCGACCCGATGGGTTACATGCATCACTCCAAGTACTTTGAGTACTTCGAGATGGGTCGCACGGAGCTGCTGCGGCTCGCGGGGTTTCGATATCGCGATCTTGAAAAGGCGGGCGTGTTGTTTGCAGTGGCCAAGCTGGAATGCCGATTCCGCGCCCCGGCGCATTACGACGATGACCTGACGCTGCTCACGCGGATCGACCGCATGACCCGCGCCCGAATCGATCATTCCTACGAGCTTCGCCGGGAGGGGGCGCTGCTCTGCGAGGCAAAATCGACGCTGGCGTGCATCGATCGGGCCGGCAAGTTGATCCCGATCCCCGACGACATCTATGACGAAGCAATGGCCCACGCCCCCAACCCGTCGTAAGACAAGTTCGGTCCCATCTGACTGCGGAGAATCTTGAATCGTGCTGTGGCTTTTTGTCATCCTTGGACTGTGCGTCTTCACCGCGGCGCTGTTCGGTTTTCTGATCACGCTTCGGGCACGAAGCATCCAGTCGGGATTGCATTTCGTCGCGCTGTTCCTGACCGGCGCCGCGTGGATGATGGGGCATCAGGTGTCGACGGGTTGGACGGCGGTCCTCGTTGCCGGGTTGGTGGAAGTCGCGGCGTGGTTCAAAGCCGTAACGCGGGATACGCACACGAGTGAGCCTATTCAATCGATGCCTGCGGAATCGCCGACGCCGACTCCTGCCGCTCCGCCGAAACCGTTGCGCACGGTCAGCAGTATCGCTTTGCTACGAACTCGATGGCAGGCGACGGGCGAAGTCTTCCTCGCGTCATTGCGTCGAAGCGGTCAGCGCGAGGCGAAACTGGTGACCAAGGGCGAACCTATTCGCGTGGAGATCGGACCTGTTGCGATTGAGTTGCGGATGGCGGGTCAGCCCGTTCCGCCTGCTCAACTTGATTACGCGCTTGCACAGGCCTTCGACTGGCCCGAGGCGGCGACCCATGTCAAAGGCCACGCGGCGCACATCGTGATCGCGAGTCAGGCCACGGATGACGTTTCGCGGTCCGATGTGGTGCGGCAACATCTTCGAGCGCAGGTCGCGCTGGCCGAGTTTGCGCCGATCTGCGCCGTGTTGTGGTCCGAGGCGGGGCGTTTGATTGCGCCCGGTGAATTGCAGCGGCTGATGCGACCGGGTTCGAACATAACGGGGGTGTGTCTCAGTTTTCGTACGTTTCCGGAGGCTGATGGAAGCGTCGTCTGCGATACGGCCGGCCTGTGCGCGTTTGGCCTGCCGGATGTTCAAATGCGAACCCCGGGCGACCCCGGAGAGGCGGCGGCGAAATTGCTGTATCGCATTGCGGAGGAGTTGTTTGGTTCTGGCGTTGAATTCGTGGATGGAGAAAAATTGCCGGCGCGATTTGAAAGCGACCTTCACACCTATTCCTCGCGAGCTGCTTTTCCTCCCGCCCGACGGGTCATCGAACTTCGCGGTGGGACACCCGATAATCAGCCGGAATCCGCGATCGGCTAATGTCCCAGAATGTTCATGGCGTTTGGCGGGTGAAGGGATTCGAGGCGGAGTGCAGGGGGCCGAAGTAACTGGGGTTCGACTTTTCGCTACCCGATAGTACCTACTGGTGTGCTGGGCAACGCCCGGCGACCACGTGGGAGCGCCATGGAAATTGAGTTCAACGACACAAGCCGCGACGATCATTCTTTGGTGCTCGTGATTGATCACGATCACGCAAGCGCGGAGGCGGTCATTCAGCAATTGCAGAATGCCGGGTATCGCGCCGCCTGGGCCGACAATGCCGCGGCCGGCATGCTTATGATCGAGAGATTCCGGCCCAACGCGGTCGTGCTGGACATGAACCTTGCCGACATGAGTGGACTGGCGCTGTGCAAGGAAATCAAAGAGCGGATGATGTCGGCGGATACGCCGGTACTTTTCCTTTCGAGTTCACCACGAAGCGATGATCTGATTCAACACTGTTTCGATGCGGGCGGACACGATGTGCTGATCAAGCCGGTCAGTCGCGTGGAATTGCTCGGGCGTATCCGCGTTGTGCTTCAGGAACAAGCCCTCCGCGATGCCTATCGACGCCTGGCAGTGCTCGACCAGCTCACCGGTTTGGCGAATCGTCACCAGTTTTTTCTTTATCTGACCGATGCGGTGATGGCGTCGAAGCGCGCCAAGACGGACAGCTTTCTCATCCTCGCGGACATCGACAATCTTGCGCTGGTCAACGAAAAATACGGGCACGAGTTCGGCGATGAGGTGGTGCTTACGTTTGCCCGACTCATCAAGCGCGTGCAATCGCCGACCTGCCGGGCCGGTCGAATCGGCGGTGAGGAATTCGCGATCGTGCTGACTGACAGCACACCCGAGCGGGCCGTCGCGCTGGCCGAGCGACTGCGGCAGACGTTTGCCTCCATCGCATTCGATGCACGAAGCCAGCCGAAACATTTCTACGCCGGCTTCGGCGTGGCACACTATGACGGACACGACCCCGCCTTCAACGCCGATACCTTCATGCTTAAATCCGACATTGCCCTCTTTGTTGCCAAGGAGGTCCCGCGCGGCCGCGTCGTCAGCTACTGGTCGCTCGATCCCAACTCTCTTCCCGTCGTTGCGCCGCATAAGAGGCACGCCCGCATTCGGCAGCGACGCCGCACCCAGCGATCCTTCCTTTCGGCCCCGGGTGCGGACGGTGCCGAGTTCCCGTCCATCACGCCCACGCAACCGTAGGCTCGCCCCGACGCCGCCGTAACATCCTCGCGTCACCGGTGGCGTGACAGCCCTTCCTTCGTTGCCCTACGATGGGCGACGAATGCTTCGTAACTTCATGCTTACGCTCGCCTATGACGGCGGAGACTTCCATGGCTGGCAGCTTCAGCCCGAATTGCGCACCGTCCAATCCTGCCTTGAGCAGGCCGTGCGTCGGCTCGTTCGTCACCAGGTCACGGTCATCGGATGCAGCCGCACCGACGCCGGTGTTCATGCCCTGGGCTATGTCGCCAATTTCTTCACTGCGACGCCGATTCCCGCGACGGGGATTCAGCGCGGCGTCGGCTCGCGCCTGCCCAAGGACATGTCGCTCATCCGCGCCGAGGAAGTCCCGCTGACGTTTCACGCCACGCGATCAGCACTTTCCAAGCTCTATCGTTATCGCGTGCATAACACGCGCGGCCGCCCGGTCGAAACTCTTTCCCAGCGGTATACGTACCACCTTTGGCAACCGCTCGACCTCAACGCGATGCGCGCTGCCGCCGAGTTTCTCATCGGCACCCACGACTTCACCTCGTTTGCCTCGCCCGGCAACGACCGCGAGACGAACGTGCGCACGATTCACCGGTTCGACATCTACCGCCACGGCGAGGAAGTTCGCTTCGACGTGGAAGGCGACGGATTCCTCTACAAACAGGTCCGCAACATGGTCGGCTCGCTCATCGAAGTCGGTCGCGGCTTGTGGACGCCGGAGCGCGTGCGTGACGACCTTGCCGCCTGCAACCGCCAGCAAGTCGGCGGCCCCACCGCGCCGGCCCGCGGGCTGTGCCTGCAATGGGTGCGATACGATCTGCCAGGGTTGCCGGAGCCGGATGCCGAGATGCTGGAGCGCGCCCGCAACGCCCTGCCGCCGCACGGCGCGGCAAGCACCGACCTGACAAATGAAGAATGACGAATGACGAATTACCAATTACAAAACACTCGTTGTCGCACCCCTTTGGTAATTTGTAATTTGACATTGGTCATTCCGGGCCGTCCGCCGCGATCCATCGAGACGCCCCCGGACCATGCACCACCCTCCACACCGGAGCACCTCGCGTGAAGATCGTCCACGTCATCACCCGGCTCATCATCGGCGGGGCGCAGGAGAACACCCTGCTCACCTGCGAAGGCCTCGCCGCGCGCGGGCACGATGTGATCCTGCTCTCCGGCCCGACGACCGGTCCCGAAGGCTCGCTCGTGGAACGCGCTCGCGGCGGACATTATCGCTTCGAAGAGATCGCGCCGCTCGTGCGCAACGTCTCCCCTCTCTGCGACCTCCGCGCCTTGCACGATCTTCGCGCCCGCTTCGAACAACTCCGCCCCGACGTCGTCCACACGCATTCCAGCAAAGCGGGCATCCTCGGCCGCATCGCCGCCCATCTGGCAGGCGTGCCGATCATCGTCCACACCATCCACGGCAGAAGCTTCAACCGCACGCAGCCGCGCCCGGTGCAGCTTCTTTACGCGACAGCCGAACGCCTCTGTGCCGACTACTGCCAGAAGATCGTCTCCGTTGCCGACGCCATGACCGAGCAATCTCTCGACGCCTGCATCGGCCACGCGGAGCAGTACACGACGATCCGCAGCGGCATGGTCGTCGCTGATTTCAACCCCGCTATGCACGATGCCGCCGAGTGTCGCCGAGCGCTGCTTCCCAAAGAACTTCATGAGCGCGCTGACGAACTCTGTATCGTCGCCACCATCGCCCGCCTGTTCCCCAACAAGGGCTACGAGCAACTCATCGACGTCATTGAACGGGCTGTCCCACACGCACCAGATCTTCATTTCCTTTGCGTCGGCGGCGGCTCTCATCGTGCGCACTACGAAGCGGAGCTTTCGCGCCGCGGCCTCCGCCAGCACGTCACGTTCACCGGACTCATTCCCCCCGCCGACATTCCCCGCGTCCTCGCCGGCATCGACCTTCTCGCCCACACGTCACAATGGGAGGGCCTGCCGCGCGCGGTCGTGCAGGCCCTGCTTATGGAGAAGCCCGCCGTGAGTTTCGCCGTCGATGGCGCGCCCGAGGTGGTGATCCCCGGCGTGACCGGCGAGCTTGCTCCACTCGGTGACACGAATGCATTCGCCGACGCCCTCGTCCAACTCGCCCACGCCCCAACGCTTCGACGCCGCTACGGCACCGCAGGCCGCCGCCGCTGTATCATTGAGTTCGATCACAACGTCATGGTGGATCGCATTGAGGGGATGTATCAACGCATTAAGGTCGAATGACGAATTACCAATTACCAAATGCATGTGGCGGGCGGCAGCGAGTTTTTGTAATTGGTAATTTGACATTGGTCATTCGCGCGCCGCATCCCTTATCATTTCAATGCATCGGAGCCGCCCATGATCACGCCCCTCAGAACTCAGGACTCAGGACTCAGGTCTTTGCTCGATGCGTACGACCCCACGTTGCCGCTGGCCCGCGCTGCCACGATCCCCAGCGCGTGGTACACCGACGCGCGCATCGCCGAGCTTGAACGCCGCACCGTCTTCGGTAACACATGGCAGTTCGTCGGCCGACTCGACCAACTGCAAGAACCGGGTCGCTTCATCACGGCCGATGTCGGCGGCGAGCCGATCGTTGTGACCCGCGGCAATGACGGGAAGCTCCACGCCTGCTTCAACGTCTGCCGCCACCACGCCGCCATCATCGCGACCGAGGTCGAAGGAACCTGCGGCGTGCTTCGCTGCCCTTATCACGGCTGGACCTACGACTTTGACGGCTCGCTCAAAGGCGCCCCCGAGTTCGACGGCGTGGAGTGGTTCGACAAAAAGCAAAACAGCCTCGTGCCCGTGCGCGTGGACACGTGGGAGAACTTGGTCTTTGTACACCTAGGGACTTGTCCACCTTGTGGGACCGGTCTCCTGACCGGTCAAACCTGTGGCACCGGTTTCCAACCGGTGTCCTCCCCTTCAGTCGCCCCCATTCCCTCTCTTGCCGACTACCTCGGCGACATTCCGGAGCGCACAAAGCCGCTCAATCTGTCCACGCTCAAGTTCTTCGAGCGCCGCTCTTGGCCGATCAACTGCAACTGGAAGGTCTACGTGGATAACTACCTCGACGGCGGCTACCACATTCCGCACCTGCACAAAGGGCTGAACACGGTCCTTGAGTACAGCGACTACCTGATTGAGACGCGGGATCGCTACTGCCTGCAATGGAGCCCGATGAAACAAGGCAAGGATGCCGGCTTCGCCGCGGTCCGCCGGGGCGACACGGCCTACTACTACTGGCTGCACCCGAACTTCATGCTGAACTGGTACGAAGGCGTGATGGACACCAACCTCGTCATCCCCCTCGCCGTCGACAAATGCCTCGTGGTGTTCGATTTCTACTTCGACGACATCAGCCCGGCCGCGGAAGAAAGAAACAGGAAGAGCGTGGAAGTCGGCACGAGTGTGCAGCAGGAAGACGTGGACATCTGCGAATCGGTGCAGCGCGGGCTGCAATCAAGGGCGTATGACACGGGGCGATTATCGGTGCGCCGCGAGGCGGGGGAACATCTGTTTCACCGGCTGCTGCATGATAATTTTCGGTTGGCGGAAGGCTGATGGCGGCCGAGGCTCGAATTGAACGGTGCCCGTCGGCTTTCCGGTTCGCTGTTCATTTTTTTTGTATTGCATGGTTACTGAACCATGAGGGCGTGGATGGCTGAACCCACACGAGCTGTCCGGAGTCAAACTCTCCAACCAACTCGTGACTTCTTCCTGAGTTGTCAAACAAGTAAGCCCGGTCGCAGTGTGCGATCGCTCGACCAAGCAATCGAAGTGAACGGTCATAACGGGCCGAGATTCGGTCCGCGGGAACGCCATGACCGCCTTGCTGTTGCCGAATCTTGATGCGTTCGCGGTTGATCAGGACGCTGTCAGTGCAGACATAATAAAGATAGACGCGATAGCCGCGTTTTCGTGCCTTTTGCAGGAGGGCGATCTTGCCCGCGTGGGACATGACCGTCTCAAATGTGAATGACTCGCCGGATTTTAGCCATGTATCACGCAGGCAATCGCAAATCGCCGTCGTCGTATAATTGGATATTGCAGGCTTTGAAAACGTGATGATGTCGTTTTGAAGCGAAGGCCATGGACCCCGGTTCAATCGCAAGAGAGGGTGCCTCTTCAGGCTCGCCACCAATTGAGGTTCATTCAGGCGAGTCCCCCAGCCGCCAACGTAAAGTCGTTGGTGTTCACGAATTTCGCGTTCGATGGCATCCGGGTTTAGGCAATATCCCAGAGGAAAACTGAAGTTGAGGCCGAGGTAGCTGAAGAGCGTGCTTTTCCCAGCGCCGTTGGGTCCTGCGATCATTCGTAGCTTAGGCGTACTCACTTGCGGGAGGGCTTCTTTTTTGCTCTTCCCCTGATGTTTGTAAGGGGATTCAAGGTTGCAAGGACGTCGATTTTTCCATCGGGGCTGAGTCGAATGACCTTGCGACCTCGGAGGAATACAGCGGAGAAGCCGCCTGCCAGTTGCCGTCGCACGGCATCGCGCGCGGCCCCTGCAAGCTTTCCGCTGGTTGCCAGTCTAACCAACTGGTCTTCCAGCGTTTCCTCCTCTTTATCCATGCGGGGTTTATTCAAGGTGACTGCGCGACGCCGAGGACTTCGGGGGAATTTGGTTCGTGCATTCTTCATCGACAAAGGGCTCTCGCTATGAATAGTGCTTCTATTTGCTAACCTCTCGGCGTTTTGGTGTACTGACACACATTATATCGCATATGCGGGCAATGGGCTATGGTCGTCGAGCGTCGATATTGCGCCACTGGAGTCTGACATTAATACGTCGAATGCGAGGCGTGGCAGTTCGCCCGGAAGTCGCCCGTCGATTCGTCGTAGTACCACGAGCTGGAACCGACGCCGCCGTTGGAGACGTCGTTAAGATTGGTGAAAGGGTTGGTCGGAATCATATTTAGATAAGGCCCGAACTTTGGCGTGCCGCCGGTGGTGCCGTCGGCGTTGGTCTTTGTCGTCATCTGCGAGGTGAATTGGGCAAGACTCGGAAGCGCCCCGTTGTGCTGCAGTTCATACAGGTCGAGCTGCTTTCGAATGTGCTCAAGGTTCGTGACCATGCCGCGGAGCTTGGCCTCGTCGGTGGTCTTGTTGAACTGCGGGATCACGACGGCCGCAAGAATCCCCAGGATGATGACGACGATCAGCAACTCGACCAGCGTAAATGCGGGCATTGCGGCGCGTTGACCGGCCGCTGGACCATTGCGTTGGATTAATTGTGGTACGACGCGGGCCATGGCTTGTTTTTACGCGGTCTGTTCGAGCGCCCTTCGCCGAATTCCGCGTATGCCTTTCTTCGGGTGTGAACACACATCCCTTCACTTCACCCCTCTCGCAACGTCTCTTCACAAACGGACATCTCAATCCATAGATACGAGTTTTGTTTCGTTGCATCGCCGCCACACGTCGTACGCTGCAGGATTCCACTATTCGGACTATCCTTCCCGCTCGATGAGGAGCGACCACGCACGATGTCTCTGACCCTCGATCTGCCCGGCTATCTCCGTATCACCTGCGCGCCGGCAGTCGCTCCCTATCTTGCGAGCGAACTTGCCGCGCTGGGTTTCAAAGCGCCGACTCCGACCGAGCGCGACACATGGGTTGACGTCGAAGGCACATTGATCGACGCCATGCGGCTGAACCTGCAACTGCGCACGGCCTATGCAGTTCTCTTTCTTCTCGCCGAGTTCCGATGTAACGATCTCGAACAGCTTTTTGAACGCACCAACGGAATCCCCTGGGAGGAGTTCGTCCCGGCCGATGGCTACCTGACGGTCGCCTCGCGCGTGAATAATCCCTCGGTCACCAATTGGAATATCGCGAACCTGCGCGTAAAGGATGCCATTGTCGATCGCATCGCCGAGAAGGCCGGTCGTCGACCCGACAGCGGGCCCGATCGAAGCGGTGTGGTGGTGCAGGTCTATTGGGTCGGGACGGTGTGCCGACTTTATTTGAATGCCTCGGGCAACAAACTCGCCGACCGCGGCTATCGGCGCATGCCGCATCTGGCGCCGATGCAGGAGACGCTCGCGGCCGCCGTGTTGATGGCGGCGGAATACACCGGTGAACAGCCGCTGGTGAACCCCATGTGCGGCAGCGGCACGCTGGCGATCGAGGCGGCGCTGATGGCGAGTGGCCGCGCGCCGGGGCTGCTGCGGACGGACTTCGGGCTTTCCCACACTTTGCTGCACAATGAGGAAATATGGCAGTCGGTCCGGCGCGAGGTTTCCAGGCGGCCCGCCGTCGTAGGGTCCGCTTTGCGGACCACTCCCGCGCCAATCATCGCGACCGACATCGACCCGAGGGCGATCAGCGCCGCCAAACAGAATGCCAAAACGGCCGGCGTGGATAACATGATTCAATTCGCCGTGTGTGATTTCACCGAGACGAAGATTCCTGAGACGCCCGGGATCGTGCTGTTGAACCCCGAGTATGGCGAGCGCCTCGGTGAAATCGCCACGCTGGAGAAGACGTACGACCGCATCGGCGATTTCTTCAAGAAGCAATGCGCAGGCTGGACGGGCTACGTCTTTACCGGGAACAAAGACCTCGCCAAGAAGATCCGCCTGACCGCGAGTCGCCGCATTCCATTTTGGAACGCGAAGATCGAATGCCGGCTGCTGAAGTATGAGATGTATCAGGGGACGCGGCGAAAGCCGAAGGATGAAGCCTGATTACTGTGGCCGAATGTCATCCCGATGGCCTGACTTTAGCTCCGACAGATAATCAATCGCCAGACCCAGGCCCTTTCGAATCGGCAGCGTCAACACGATGGCGACGATGGCCGCCACGAAGACTACGATCCGCCCGAGCAACATGTTCGTCGGGCGAATGAGCAGCATCGCGATGATGAACAATCCGGTCAGCAGGCCCGTGGTGTAATACATGAACCACCACGAATTGCCCTCCAGAGGCTCGAAGACAAGGCCGCAGTGCTCGCACCGGTCGCGGACGTGCATCCATCGGCCAAAGATGCGCCCCACGCCGCACTGCGGGCAGCGTCGCGCAAGGCCTCGGCGAAGGATGCGCAGGTACGAAATCTTGGCCGGTCGGGACATTCGGGAATGATAAGTCGGTTTGCGGGTCTCGCATTGGCAAGGCGTCGCGAGGTGACTATGCTCCTGTGGACGCCGCAAGCCTGCGATCAAAGGGATGCGGATCATGTCTCGACGAATTGCGTTGCATCTTGTCATCGTTTTCCCCAGCGTGCTGGCGATCGTTCTTGCCGCGGGCGCATCCTGTCAGCAGCCGGCCAAACACGAACACCTCGCCACCGCTGACGAGGACCACGGCCTGCACATGGTGAACAACGTGCGGCTGCGCGTGCTGATGGACGAGCTGCGGGCGCTGAATTTTGAGCGTACATCGGACGAGCTTGCCGCAGGCAGCGCGGACCAAAGCCGTATTCAGCGGATCGCCGTGTCTGCGTCGGCGCTGGCAGCCGATGCGCGGATGATTCCGATTACGTATCGAGATCTGGAGATGTCGGCCGAGATCCGTCGCGTGTTCGATCAACAGGCTCGCCAATTGCACGAGCATTGTCGGGAGCTGGAGTCGATGGCCCGACGCGCCGACATGGCGCAGATCAGAAAGCAGCTTGATCAGATCATCTCGACATGCAACGAATGCCACGCCAACTTCCGCGGGCCGCGCGTTGCGGCATTATCAGTTGTGTCATTTATGCGAGAACTCGGCACCCAAAGTGGTCGTGCACGATCGGTACTGGACTGCTCATTTATGATCGCCATTGTGTGCTAAATACAGCATTGGAATCTGCTAGGGCAATTCTAAAACCCTTACCATTGTAATTCCTTGAATTGACGGTGTACCCCCGAAGTTTAGACTTAATGTGCCTTGCATCGATCCGTCGGCTTGGAGCGTTAAGTTCAGGGTCAATCCTGCGGTCGAAAGGTCAGGGAATGTTACAACCATTACCCAAATGACACTTTTTCCAGAAATTGCGGCTGCCTGCGAACTTGAAACGCCCAAAAAGTTCCCTAAGCAACCGTCGTCAACGACCGTGACCTTATCTGCGAAAACGGTGTAACACGATATTCCTAACCCTGTCGTACTTGTTGCTTTCCAATTTCCATCTAGAGACGATTTAATGGAATAGGCCTGTTGGGAAACACAAGTTGTTGCATCTGTAACTTGGATTGTGAAATCATAGGTACCCGGAGAATTGGGTGTACCCGAAATCTTCCCATTTGTGAGCGACAGCCCAGGCGGTAGTTGCCCTGAAATGATCTTCCATTCAATTGGTGCGGTTCCTGCGCTTATGAACAGAGTTTGGTTATATGTTGTTCCCACAGACGCTGTAGGTAACGTTTGCGGATCAAATGATATATCGGGACAAGTAGTACCACAGCCCGTCACAAGGCAAATCATCAAAAGTATTGCAAAGAACTTCATTTTAAGCCTCCAATCAGATATCCTAGGTTAACAAAAAGGGCACCTACACGAAGAGCAAATCGGAAACCGCATGTGAGCGATTATTTTTGTGTGTGCATAACAAGGATCCAGTATATCTGTAATTCAGGTCCGCCGATTCTAAAACGGTATCAAGATAACCTGATAACGAAACGGGATCAAGGGGCGGCCGCCGCATATTGCGGCGATGGAGAAGGCCCAGCAGTCATGGACCTATCGTGTTCTTCCGCGAATGCTACGCAGGTTGCGGGAGAATGCTGGACTTACCCAACGCGAACTGGCAACACGTGTGCGGCGGACTCAGCCTTGGGTTCACAAGTCCGAGATCGGAGAGCGGAGAGTAGATATCACAGAATTCTTGAGCTGGTGTTTGGCCTGCAAAGTTGACCCGGAGGACGTATTTCGAGACTTGATCAAGAATCGGAGAATCGGCTAGTGTTGAGCATTTTCGGTGCTCAAGCTTGCGGCAACCGGCGGAAATCGATTCGGATCTATCCGACGCTACGGTGCAATATTGGCAGTAGGCTTACCAATTTCGAAGCCGGTATCTTATCAGGCATAATTGCTATGATATTATGATTGTGAAGGCCACGTTACCCCAATTCCATGATCCCCGGCGCTTCCCACTTCCACCGATTGTCCGAGACCCAGCGCAGCGCTGCGAGCATTCCCGCGTATTCGCAGGCACAACACAGCAGATCTTCATCGCTGCATTGCGAAATCGACTGCCCGAACACATTCAAGCGCGTGGAGAGGGCAATCTCATGGTCACGCTGAAACGCCGGGTCTGTTTTCGCAGTCGGGTCGAAGCGAAGCCGCTGTTCATGCTTCATGCGCCATAGGCCGGTTTGTATCTCGTGCAGCTTTGTCTGAACGTCGGCGCAGCAGCGGAGCGACTGGTTTTCCGGCAGTTGGTCGAAGTCGATGGGGTGTTGTGGATCGACGAACGGAAACATCCAGCACAGCGCCGAGAACTCGCCCCACACCTGTCGCAAACGCAGGGCAATCTCTTCGGCGGAATAATCCTTGAGCACGCGCCAGTCGATCAGCATGTCGCGTGCCGCGTGGACGGCACCGGGGGAGGGTGTACGAATGTCGTGCGCCGAAGTGTCGTGGCCCAGGCGCTTGCACCAGGCCGTCTTGAGCGAGAACACATTCGCCTGCACGGCCCGCGCTGCGGCGGCGATTTCGTGAATCGGGCGCGGTGTCAGGGCGGAGAGCGTCAGCGGCGTCGTGTCCACGGGCGGATCGTAGGTCGGCCCGGTGTCCGTCGGCAAGTCAGCGAATTATGTCGATACGCAGCGGCTGGTGCGACTCAAACGCGGCCACTCCCCACTGCGGTGCGGGGTCGGCCCGGCCGGAGATGTCATAAGACCATCCGCGACCGCCGAGCCAGAGACTACTGACGATGACCACCGCGCATGCGCCGAGAAAGATTCGGCGGCCCAGGTGCTCCAATGCCGCGCCGGGTTGCACGAACGGCGAAATGAACAGCCGCTCAAATCCCATGGCGAAGAACACATAGACCAACGGCAATGTCGCCACACCCTGGCGCGCGTAACCGAAGAACGCGCAGGTGATGAGCAATTTGCCCCCAATGACGACAAGCAGGGTTCCGCCGACGCGGCGGCTCAGCGCCGTGAACACGCCGACCATGGTCAGTGCAAGCAGCAGCAGGCTCCAGACTTTCACCTCGCCGAGGTTCGCGGCGAGTTGATCGACCGGTCGGCGCACGCCGATGACGCCGGTCGGGAGATTCCACAGCGTCAAACCCGAAGCGATTCCCGACATGAAGTTCGCGAGCTTGCGCCCGACAAGCGACATGGCCGCGACGGGGTTGAGGTAGATGTATTGCAGTCCGGCGAAGTAACCGTGCTGGTAGAGGCGCAGGTGGCACGGGTTGGCGAACGAGAAATCGTTGACCGATACCGCGCCGTCGGGGGCCGGTGCGCCCATCACGGTGTCGAGCAGTCGCGTGGAGAAGCCGCCGTCGGCATCAGCGTTGTTGGCGAGGGCGAAGGCCAGCGGACCCTGGCTGCTGAGGAATGTAATCGCGCTGAGAGGTTGAGGTGTGTATTGCACCTCTTCCGTCAGCCATTTCTCGATGAAGGGTTGCGTGACGTCGGAGAGGCCGCGCTGTCGCGCGAGGGCAGAGAGCAACCGAGCATTCGGCTCGCGGGCAAAGGCGGGGAAGCCGGCGATTGTCTCGCGAGCGTCATCGGTCCAGCGAATACCGAGTGACGCAAAATCCACCGGCGTCGGCTCCACGGTGTTGAACTGCTTGATGGCATGATACGACCGATAGCTCATGGGAAGCGGTATGAGCACAAATACAGCCGCCGACAACAGGGCAAGTCCGACGCCTCGCCGTGGCGCAGGGTGTGACGACGAGGATTCGCCGCGACTGAGCGAATAAAGAACGAGAAGGGAGAAGATCAGCGCATGCTCAGGTCGAAGCAGCGCGGCGAGTGCGTTCACGGCTCCCCAGAGTGCCGCGCGACCGGCACGTGGCCGGCCGGTCCTGCGGAGCATGAGCAGCGAGAGGAGTAACAGAAACGCATACGGCGTCTCGTTGTTGAGCGTCGTGGATTGGACCGTCAAGCCGAAGGACGCGGCGCAGAGCACGCCGCAGATCGCACCGACCGTCGTGCCGGCGACACGCCGGGCCAATAACGCGGCGATCAGGCAATTGACGCAACCGAGTCCGGACATCAGCAACTTCGTCGACAGAAAAGTAGCGCCGTTGCCGATGGGCGCGATCCAACGAAGCAGCCACGCCATCCCCGGTGCGTGCAAGGGTATTCCCATCTCGAAGGACGTGCCGTCGTGAATCGAGCGCGCGAATTGAACCCAGAGTGGCGCATCTCCTTCATAAAGGGCGCTGGGCGGCCATGCCCGATCAGGGCTTCCCCAAAGAAAGCCGGCGCGCATGGCGATCGCGGAAAGCACAATCCCAACAGGAATCACGGTGTTGGACCATCGGGTCGGGTTTCGATCGGGAGCGCGGATTGAAGTCGAATGGATCATGGGGGGCTGGTGCGGACAGGCATCTCGGTTTTGGGGGTGGTCCCGGTTCTGATGAATAATGATCGACTCCGAAACGGCAATCACGCTGGACTTTTGATTGATAAATCAGGTAAGATCGTTGTAGTGGGTGGTGGAAGAAGTGGTCCAGTCTGCGTCCTCCGCTGCGCGTAACTTTTTAATTGACAGATAGTTAGGTGCTATTTATCGCCGGGCCTGACTCTATTCTGGGTCGGGCGGGAGACTTCTCATGCGTTTGGCATTCAGCATCGCCTTTGCCGTCGTTTCATCAGTAGTAGTTGTGGCAGAACAGCCATCCGTGCCGTTCATGCCATCGCAAGAGCAATCGACGGCGATTGCGGCATTCTCCCAAGCCTTCCCGGGAGCTGCGTTCTACTACGACAACGGGCAGGTAAGCCGCATTTATGGGACCTCGTTTGGAGTAGGACCGGATGCGCTGACGTCGGCGGACGAATTTCGCCGCAACTACGCCGCCGTTCTTGGTGTGCGCCCGCATGACCTTGAGCCACGCAGCAGCCTGCAGGACGGTCGTCATACCCAGCCGCTGATGTACGAACCCGCGACCGGCACCTACAAATTTACGTTGGTTTGTTTTAGTCAGGCGCGCGACGGCATCCCCGTTTTCCGCGCCGAGCTTCGCGTACTTGCCAGAAACATTGCCAACTATCCGCTTGTACTTGCCGCCGCGAACGTGCGGGACCTTGGCGACTACTCGCCAGACGCCCGCGCCGCGGTACTGACGAATACGCAGGTTGTGGACGCCGTGAAGCGAGCGGCGCCGACGCTCAGCGTTTTCTCCGAACCGAAGCGCGTCATCTGGGCCGGTGTTGAGCATGTTCGCGCGGCGCCGACCCTCGCGTTTCAGGTCAGCGGTCACAGCGGCGATCAGGCATCGACGAAGGGTTATGAAGAATGGCTGTTTATTGTCGACGCGTCGACGGGCGTGGTGCTTTACAAGGAAGATCAAGTTTTGACCGAAAACGTCTCCGGCACCGTCACCGGGCTGACGACCGACTTTCCCGCCGCCGCGGAGTGTCTCCCGGAAAACTCGGCTCCCTTGCCGTATGCCTCCGTGAACATCCAGGCTCAGGGCACGGTTTATACCGACGTGAACGGCAACTTCACGATTCCTAATCCGGGGGCAACGCCGGTCACGGTTGAGTCTCGCGTGACGGGCCGGCGTTTCATCGTGAGCGACCAATCCGCGTCGACACCGGTGCTTTCACAAAGTGTGACCCCTCCAGGCCCTGCCAACTTCACACACAACGCCGCGAACACGAACGAGTTTTTGCGAGCGTCGGTCAATGCCTATATCAACGCCAACCTCGTGCGCGACATGGTCGTGTCGGCGAATCCGGCGTATCCCACGATCGGCACGCAGGTCGACATGGGAATCAACTCGAACATCAATCTGAACTGCAACGCGTTCTACAGTCCCGGCAATCAAACCCTCAACTTCTATCGCAATGGCGGCGGCTGCTCGAATACCGCGTTTTCCGACGTGATTCACCATGAATACGGCCATCACGTCGTCCAAATGGGTGGAAGTGGCCAGGATCAGTATGGCGAGGGCATGGGCGATTGCATGGCGGTGTTGATGACGGATCAACCCAAGCTCGGGACCGGCTTTCAATTGAATTGCTCGAATGGCATTCGAACCGCGGACAACACGGTGCAATATCCGTGCAGCAGTGAGATCCACTTTTGCGGTCAATTGATATCGGGATGCGTGTGGGATATGCGCCGCCTGCTCGTGGTTTCAAATCCCGGAACCTACCGAGACATCCTGAAGGATCTGACCGTGAACAGTGTGCCATTGCATGTCGGGTCCGGCACCATCACACCACAGATCACCACGGATTTCCTCACCCTGGACGACGACGACGCCAACCTTGCCAACGGAACGCCCCACTGCACCGAAATCGCACTGGCCTTTGGTCGTCATGCGATGGGTGTTGTCGGCCTCGGCGCTTCGTACACCTTCCCCAGTGGATTGCCGGAGATCATTCCGCCGAACGCCTCGTTCGCAGTGAATGTGAATGTCACCGGCGTGCTGTGCCCGACTCCCATCGAAGGAACAGGGCGGTTGTTCTATCGCGTCGGGCCGGTCGGATCGTTCACGCAAACCATGATGACCGTGGTCGGGTCGAACCAGTATCAAGCGCAGCTGCCCGCGGCGCCATGCGGTTCCATCATTGAATACTACTTCACGGTGGATCACACCGGTGGAAGCAGCTTTGCCTCCCCGCTCTTTGCGCCGACCGAGCTTTATCGCGCGAGTGTGGCGAATACGCTCGTTTCATACAATTTCGAATCCACGCCGGCCTGGACCGTCAACAGCACGGCGACGGATGGCCAATGGGATGCCGCGCCGGGCGTCCCCGTGAATTGTTCGCGAGGCGACCCCGCGACGGACTACGAAGCAGTCGGCTCAACCAAGTGCTGGCTCACGGATAACAGCGCGGCTGCCTCATGCAACTCCGATGTTGACGGTGGATCGACGACCCTGACGTCAGAAGCGTTTAACTTGACCGGGCTTGGTGATCCGTATGTGCGATACGCCCGCTGGTATAGCAACACGTTCGGCGCGTCGCCGCAGCTCGATGTGTTTGTTGTCGAGGTGTCGGATAACAATGGCGGCGTCTGGCGAAACCTGGAGACCGTTGGCCCGTCCACGGCGTCGCCAAACCCTGAGGTCAATGGCGGCTGGTTCCTGAAGGCCTACCGACTTGCCGACGTCGCCGGGTTCAATACCGCGACGACTCAATTCCGCATTCGATTCACTGCGGCGGATGTGGATCCCGGCAGCGTGATCGAAGCAGGAATTGACGGCTTTGCGGTCTATGGATGTCCACTTTGCGGCGCTCCGACCGGCGACATGAACGGCGATACGCTTCTGAACGGTGACGACATCGGGGCCTTCATCCAGGCGCTTTTGACGGGCGGAACCCAGAGTCAGATCTGTGCCGGTGATTTCAACACCAGCGCCGCCTTGGACTCGGATGACTCAGGCGGTTTCGCAACCGCACTTCTCGCCGCCCCATAAGGGTGTGTGTTTATGCACGCTGTTTGAGGCGCGTTCTTATGGGACGCGTCTCGCGCCTAGCGACGGGATGTCGTGGAACCACTACCTGTAGTGGGCATTTGGTTGGTTCTTGCAGTGAATGTTTCCTGGGGGGAAAGACCGTTGGATGCTCATTTTAGCCCCGCCAATGCGGTTTCTTTTACGGTTTTAGGGTCCGTTTACTTGACTCTGGGTACTCTGACTCGTTACGATAGGTTACATAACTAGGTGGAAGTAGGGACACTCTCGACTTACCGAGCGGAAAGGGGAAGAGGCTCATTATCTCACAGCGCACAGCCGAAAATGGTCTGTGCCTCCCGCCTGTGCGAGCATGTGCTTCGTTCTCTTGTCGCCTTGGCGTCTGAGGTGGACTGAAAAACCTAATTCAGGAGTGGGAAATTCTCGAGGGACGGAAGTCCCCAGCGATTTCCAGAACAATTTATCGAGAAGTGCGGCAATTCAGCGTGAATTGTCGCGTGGAGTAGGACAAGCATTTTTTAACGCGGTAACCCACGGTTTCTTGTAAGGAGCAGGGTAGATGTCCAAGCAAAAGTTAGTTGTTGCGTCCATTGCACTGACTGCGTGTCTGTGTTGGGCGTTCCGAAGTACGATCGCCGAAACGCCGAACCAGACGACCCCGTCCGCCTTGGCTGACTCGGAGATTCCACAGAACGATCGCCAGGTTTCGATTCACGATATCCCGGATGCCTTTCCCCCTTCGCGGATTGCGGCAAACCTGGATATCGTCGATCCCGCAAGCCGAAGCTATCTCGTGGAGCAGGCGGATATGTCTCGCGTGAAGGAGATTCCCGCGAACGGATTCAACCGGGAAGAGGCCGAATCCAGTGTTCGCGCCTTGTTGCCCTGTTCCAACATCGCCTATCGAAATCTGCCCACGAGCCAGATTTCAGTATTCCTGTTCGGTGGTCCGCCGCTTGGCGATACCGCCGTCGATGACTGTACGCTGCCGCCCGGTTCTGCGAACCGGTTCGTTTGCGCCGCGCAAGTCACCACCCTCGGTTTCAACCAGGGCGGTCCCGGCTCCTACAACCTGCTCGTGCAGGTGTGGTCCGACTGTCCCGAAGATCCGGGTGCGACCCTGCTCGCCCAGGGCAGCTTCCTCTCAATCTTGAATGACGGCTTGCAGCGCGTGCAGACCGTCACGGTCGATCCGCCGAACCTCGACGTCGATGACACGTTCTGGGTTCTGTGCCAGTCCGACAACCCGGACGCCGGTTGGGAAATCGCCCGCGCCACGTCGGGTATCAATGACGTTGGCTCGACCCTCGATATCTTTGCCGTGCTGAACGGTCAGCCCGGTTGCGATTTCTTCTTCTTCGGTGGCAATCCTGTCGCCGGCTTTACCTGCACCCTCCTTGGCTCGTCCGGTCCTGCCGGTTCTTGCTGCGACCTGACCACCGGTATCTGCACCGATGGCATTCAGCAGGGCGTTTGCAACAATTTCCTTACTCAATCGTGGAGCCAATTAAGCTGTGCCAACGCGCCGCCCTGCGTCGCGTGCACCACGGCCTGTGCCTTCCCCGGCCCGAATCCGCCGAATCGCGAGCAGGAGCCGGATTGCTTCACCAACTATGTTGATACGACGAATCGCGGCTGTCAGAACCTGACGACCCGCGCAATCGGTACGTTCTGGACGCCGCTCAATTGCACCACCGCGACGAGCGGCTGCGGTCGAAGCGGCACCTACACCTTCCTGAACGTCTTTGTTCAGGGCGGTGCCAACCAGCAGGTCACCGAGAATCGTCGCGACGACGATCACTATTTGCTCACGCTGACTCAGGACACCCGCGTTACGTGGACCGTCAAGGGCAAGTTCCCGAGCCAGGCCATCGTTTCGTTCACGCTCCGCCAGACCAATGGCACGAGCACGGGCGTCAATTGTCCGACCGTCATTGCGACCGAACCGGGCGACGTTTCCTTCACTCAGGCTGCTGCCTGCAACGAAACCGTTGCAACGGCCTGTCTGCCCGGTCGAAGTGGTGTTGAAGGTCCCTTCCGCTACTTCCTGCGAGCACGTCCCGCGCTGACCAAGCTTGGCGAAAGCGCCCTCTGTGGTTTGCCGTACGAGTATTCGCTGACGTGCGAACCCTGCACGCGAGCCCCGACGGCGGCTGAACTCGGTGCCTGCTGCACTGAGACGGCGTGCGTCTATACCTCGCGGCTGGCTTGTTTGATTCTGACTGGAAATGACACGATCTTCTTCCAGGGTGAAGGTACGACGTGCCCGAACGGCGCGTGCACCGGCATTCCTGCGAACGACATCTGCGTCAATAAGAAAGCCTTGACTTGCTCCTCGTGCATCGTGACCTATGACACGACCTTTGCCGGTGGTGAAGGCCAGTCATTTGGTGGTGGTGCCGGTGCTGTGTTCAAGGACGTCTGGTACAAGTACACCGTCCAGCAGCCTGGCGCTTGCAGCAACGGTCGCGTCATCGTCAGCAACATCGGAACCTGCTTCAACAGCAAGATTCAGATGTTGAGAGTGTCCAACTGCAACGCCGCACAAGCGACTCAGTGCACCGGTATCAGCCTCATCGGCGGTGTCAACCTGGTTCCGATTCAGCTTGAAGCCGGTCCTCCGATCGTCAATGTCGGCCCCTTCGTCTATGGACGATCCAGCCAGACGATTATTCCTGGTGCGGCGAATGGCTGCGTGAAGTTGCGCGTGGGTGGTCTTACCGAAGATGACTTCGGTGCAGGCACTCTCCGTGTCGACTTCGTCTGCGCGGCGACGTCGAATGCCGGTCAGGCCGGTTGGGATGCCAACTCGGGTCGCTGCTGCTTCCCGGATGGCTCCTGCCAGATCCTGCCCAACTCGGGCTTGGGATCGCTGTTCAATTGCTGCGGTGTGGCCGGCGGTTATATCCGCAACCGAACCGACTTCTACGAAGGCCGAACGCCTCCGCAGACGGTCGCGGCCGGTGAAATCGACGGCGTCGGTTGCGCTGTTCTGCCGTGTCCGGCTCAGGGCGAAGCCTGTTTCAATGCCTGGGACCTAAACGCCTTGTACGGTGGTGGTGAAGGCACGGTAACGCGCCAGACCAACAACAAGACGTACTACAAGTATGTGGTTCCCGTGTCGGCCCCGGTCGGCAGCGGCATCGTGATCAACACCTGCGGCTCGGAACGCGAGCCACAGCTTCCTGGCGTCTTCCCGCTCGATACGGCCTTCGCGGTCTATCGTGGCCAGTTCAACTCGGCCACGGGTGAGTGCGACGGTTCGCAGTCGGCCGGCGTTGCGCCGTGTATCGCTGCGTACAACAACTCGGAAATTGCTCGTGTCGAGGATTGCAATCAGACGGATGCCCGCTCCGGTGGTGCGTTCGGCCTGGTTTCGTGCTACGGCCCGGGCGAGACCGACGCGTGTCTGTGTCTGAAGGTCATTTCGGCCCTTAGCACGCCGGTTGCCGGTGAAGTCCGACAGGGCGACACCATTTACATCGGTGTGGGTACTCAGAAGGGTACGTCCAACGGCGACAGCCCGCGGCCGTTCTTCGATCCGCTTCGAGCCGAAGGCTGCGACAATCAGCGCGAAATCCGGATTCAGATCACGAACCCGAGTTCGTGCTTCATCTGTAACCTCTCGTGCCCGGGTGGCGCAACGGCCAATCCTGAAGTGTTGCCGGGTGCTCCGTGTACGGACTACGTGGACACGACCAACGGTGGTTGTGCTGCTTCGCTCCAGGCGAATCAGAATTTCACCACGATCACCTGCGGCCAGACCTTCTGCGGTTCGTCCGCCACGTATCGCACGAACCGACCCTGTACGGCAACGCCCGACTGCGAGTTGAATGACACTTGCATTTCGCTGGTTTGCCAGGGTCCGACCGACAACGAGCAGGATTTTGACTACTACCGAATCCAGATCACGCAGCCGACTCGACTGACCTGGACTGTCAACGCGACCTTCCCGGCCACGTTGCAGATCATTTCGTCGCCGACGAACAGCTGCTTGGATCAGACGGTGGTGGCCAATACGGTCAACATCTCGCAGTGCAGTGCGACCACGGCGGCCGCCGATCTCTGCGTGGGCTGGGCTTACCTTGTGGTGGTCCCGACCAACGAGAACGGCGTGCCCTGCGGCAGCTTGTACTACGCCACCCTCACGTGCAGCTCACCGTCCATCGCGGCGTCAGGCTGCTGC
The DNA here is from genome assembly GCA_016235815.1 of Planctomycetota bacterium. Classification (GTDB taxonomy): domain Bacteria; phylum Planctomycetota; class Phycisphaerae; order UBA1845; family UTPLA1; genus JACRIM01. Next base: position 42,962 of record JACRIM010000050.1, on the reverse strand, counting down.
AAGGGTGATATGAACAACGACGGTTCGATCAACGGTAAGGACATCAAGCCGTGGATCAACCAGGTCCTGCCGATCGCCAATGGCGGTCAGCCGGCCATCGCGTTCAACCCGGTCGGTGGCTGCTTCGACGTGTTGACCTGCCGCGCGGATGCCAACAACGACTACAAGGTCGATCTGTCGGATCTCAGTGGCTTTGTCACGCTGTTGCTTGCCGGCGGTTCCTGCCCGGCGACGTCGTGCGGCGATGCCGCGGCCTGCCACTTGCCGTCACTGGACGACAGCGGCGTGGTCAGCGACCTCTCCACCAGCACGTTTGGCGGCGGCTTCCGCGTGGCCGACGACTTCAAGATTGTCACCGGCACCAGCATCTCATCCGTCTGCTGGTACGGCTTCTACTTCAACTACAACGCCGTGATTGGTTGCACGCCGACGAGCGGCGACTCGGCCGATAGCTGGAAGATCACGTTCTACAACGACGCGTCGGGTCTGCCCGGCACGGTCATTGGAACGCAGACGCTCAGCACCGTCGGCAAGGTCGACACGGGTGTGGATATCACGTACCTGGCTCGGTCGGTCCGACGGTTCCAGTACACGGCAACGCTTCCGGCTGCTGTGGCGGTTGCCCCGGGTAGCTGTTACTGGGTCGAAATCGTGAATGCCACCACCGGTGGTTGCCTGTGGCACTGGGAAACCTCGGCCACGATGGGTAACGGCGTCAGCGTCCAAAAGACTGGCGGCGGTCCGGCCGGTGCGTCGAACTGGTACTCGTTCGACTTTGCCACCGATGACTTTGCCTTCTGTCTGCCGGGTCTGCGAATCGACAATCTCGATTGCGGCTTGCCGCTCGGCAAGTGCTGCGTCTATCCGCCGATGTCGGCGCTTGGAACGTGCAGCATTCAGACGCAGCCGGTTTGCGAGGTCATTCTCGGTGGTCTGTGGCAGTCAGGCCTGGATTGCTCCGCGTCCTGTCCGCCGTTCCCGCTGAACGATATGTGCGCGAATGCGTACCTGATCACCAGTGGTCCGATCTATAGCGGTTCGACCCTGTTCCCGGCGACCATCGACGGTCCGAGTTACTCCTGCGAAGCCAACTGCGGCGGCGGTTGCAATTCGGCCAACGACGTCTGGTACAAGTGGGTCGCGACGTTCAATGGAAACGCCACCTTCACGATGTGCGACGCATGGACTCCTGGTGCGAACATCGACGGCGTGCCCGTGAACAACGACGACTTCCGCTATGACTCGATCATGGCTGTCTATGACAACTGTCCGGCTGCGGGCGGTGTCCAGATTCCGGGCGGTTGCAACGACGACTTCTGCAGCGCCCAAGCGTCGACCGTGTCGCAGATTACTGCAACGACGATTACGGCAGGTCGGACCTACTGGATCCGCATCGGCGGATGGCAGGGTACCAACGGTGTGTTTACACTTCGTGTGAATCAACCTTAGTAGGACTCAAGGTCGCGTAAGCGATTGTTATCAACTATCCGGCCCTCTGGAACTATTGCTCCAGAGGGCCGGTTGCTTTATGCCGATCGTTGAACGAGTAGAAAGGTCGTGCTAGGGCGTAAAAGTAGAGGTTCGGGATCGAATAACCGTTCGCTATACAATACGACTTATGGCGGTTCGGTCGATGCAGTTAGGTAATACATTAAGAACTCATTGGACTTGTCCTAGGCTTAACTTGTTGCCTTTCACGGATGCACACGCCCATGATGTGGCTTCCTGGGTCCTCAATGATCGAGAATTGCTTTGGCTTGCTCCCGGAACGCCGCCGCCGCTGACGGTCCAGAAAGTCCTCTCTTGGGGATTGGAGCATCGTTGTCGGATGCTCCTTAGTGTCGATGATTGCTCTACCCCGTTGGGATATGCTGAGCTAAACATGATGCCAAGTCGGGTCGATCAGTTTTGGATCGGGCATTTCATACTAAGCCCTGAGTTTCGTGGTATAGGCATGGGATACCGATTCGCACAAGCTCTACTTGCTCATGCTTTTGTGAAGTTGAACGCTTGCGACGTGCTTCTTGTGGTCTTTCCAGAGAATCATCTGGCCATTCGTTGCTACACTCGCGCCGGCTTTGTCTCACTTGGTCGAGAGCATAAATATTTTGAATTGACGGGCCGCCGCCACGAGTTTCTGCGCATGGGCATTCACGTTGCGCGCTATCGCCGGCTTGTTCACGCGGGCAAATTGTCGACGGTTCCGGTGGCGTACGGGGTGGCGTCATCCGCGGACGTCACACGGATTCAGTCCAGCTGAATCGTGCGATGCAGCCGAACCGGTCCGCCGATCTCTTCGATCGACGCCCGAATCTGGTCCACACCATTCATTCTTGAAAGCGGCAGCGTGTAGTCGCGCAGGGTGGTCTTGCCCGGCGCCAGGCTGTTGATCAGGCGGGACTGTCTCGCGATCGTCGGTATCAACAGCGAGGCCCGCAATCGAAGAGGTCGATCGCTCAGGTTCGTGATTCGTTGCGTGACGTGAACCGTGTCAGATTCGGTGCGAGAGAACACCGCCATCTCGGCCTCCATGCTCCCGATATGCAGGGGGGTGCGCAGAACCAGGACATCGGGCTTTGCGTCATCGATCTCCAATTCACCGCCAAGGGTATAGTCGCCCGCGCCTGCATTGCTCGGGACGATGAATGCGACCTCAAGGGTCTGCGTCGCGCCGGCCGGCACGTCGATGACCGACGATTCGGGCTGCACGCGCCAGCCGCTCGGCGGTCGCAATCGCAGATGACCGCGCATGCGGGTGTCGCCCGGGTTTGCGATTTGCACACCGCGGGCCTGCGGAAGCGTCTGCACGGCGAACCCCGGACTGTCCACGTCGAAGCCTGCCATTCGTGCGACTCGAGTCGGATTCGCCCCGAGGAGGATGATCGGAATCTCGCCGACCTGGAAATTTGCGCCTCCCGGCCTGTGCACGACGGTTGTTTGATTTCCCCACATGTCGAGCCGCGTCACATCGGCGCCAAAGTCGTAGGTAACGTCGCGTGCGTCCTCACCGTCGGTCCACACCGCCAACACGCCGCGACTGCGTTTTTTGTCTGCAAAGAGCCACGCTCGAACGCCGTGATCCATCCAAACAGGCCCGACGGATCGCAACCTAGCAAGTGCGTCCGACAGCGTTCGAGAAATAAACAGCGATTCATCGAACGTAGTCTGGCCGGTCGTTTCCTGCCAACGCCACGGTTGGGGCGTCAACAGAAGGCCGGCGCCGGCGGCTCGCGCCAGAATGATTCGTCTAGCCCAGTCGGAGAGCCGGGGAATTCGCTTCGCCGAACTCATGGCCACCGGTGACAAGGCCACTGTCGCTTCCCGGTAGCCGGCCTCCTCGAACGTGTGCAGATAATCAGGGATGTCATCCGGTTGAATCGACGTCGGAATTGAAAGCGTGACACCGTCGGAATCGAGCTTTGCCTTGGGTGGGGGGGACTCGCTAATGAGAAGCGTCGATTCGATTCGAGCATCGCCCCGAAGTTGTTGCGACTCCGTTCGAATGGCGCGGATCGCGCCGGCGACCGTCGGAGACCGGGCAGGCATGGGCTGGAACACGTCGCCCACGTGCCACGCGTCGACCATCGCGCCGTAGCGCGTCAGGGGATACGCCAGATAGGCGCGCCATGCGCTTGGCGGGAGTGACAGAAGATCAAATACCGTATCGGCCGGCGCCTTGACCAACGATGTCAGCGTTCCCGGTGGGCTTAGCAACGAGGCTCGAATGCATCGCCCTTTCTTTCGTGACGCCTGCAGCAGCTGATCCCAATCAGAGTCTCCCTGCAAGAGCGATGCCTCGCGTGTCGCCGTGTGCCATAGCGGAACATCGATCGCTCCGGCAGATACACAATCCAGCATTCGTAAGGTGTGGGTGGGCTGATGAGCCGATTCGGGAAGCAGCGCAACACCGACGGCGCCCGGTGACTCCTGTCGTGTAATCGGAACCGTGGCGCGAATAAACTCAAGCGATGTCTCGGCCATGACGCCGTGCGCTGCCGCAACCCGCAAGGTCGCGACATAAAGCCCGTAGGCCAGTGGCGGGAGGCGAAGCGTTTCGCCGGGGTGATCGGTGGCGACGGTGGCGACCGGCTGGGTGTGAAGGGTGCGATGCTCCGAGTCCGTAATGACGAGTTCCGCTGAGAGGCCGGCGCCGTCGGTGTCGGCCACGCACGCGAGCAGTTCGATCGGCTGATCATTCAGAAAGGCATTCGCCGTCGCGACGGCGGAGAGTGAGACACGCGGCATTCGGAGCACGGTGATGTCGTCGAACCATGCCCCCGCATCGGCATCGCGATGCGGAATGGGTCGAGGCGACGTCTCGGGTGTTGTAAAGCGCTCTGACTGTTCCACCGTGCAGCGAAGTCCGATGTAACGCGCGCCCGCCACGCCGGCAGACAGCCGAAGCTCGACCTTGCGCCACGTTGCATCGTCGCCATTTGAGCGAACGAGTTCGCCTGACTGCTTCCCGGCGTCCAGTGGTGTGAGTGATCCGTCCAGGTAATAAGCGGTCAGACGGGCCGCGGCGTGTGTGAGTTTCTGCGGGCGAATCCATCCCGTTACGACGTAGTCGCAGCCGGGCATGACGGCGATGTCTTTTGCAACGTAGTACATCCCACTGCTGCCGGCTGAAACGGTGAGGTACAGGGATGGTGACCGTTCGTGTCCGACGGAAAGGTCGAACCGCGGCTCCAGAAACCTGGGAAAGCCCGGCTCGATGATGCGCCGCCAGTTGATCGGGATGGATTCGAAGTTCCCAAACTTGCGCTCATCGAAATCGAATTGCTTAACCATGCGGCGCGCCACATGCTCCGAATCTCCATTCGCGGGTGGAGTGCCCGTGGGAATGACGAGCCAGAGCGATAGTAGCGCCGCCGCGATAGACATGATCTCGTTCACTTATCGGGTCGATTCGACGGGCGGTTAAGTGAACGGCGAGTGGCGAATTTCGCGCAGTGGATGCCGAGGTTGCGAGCCTCCTGTGCGTTCTCGTCTGATAACGTCGGCGTGTTTCACGTGTCGCCGGGAGGGCGCGGGTTTCGTCGATACTGAATCAGATCGATCGAAAGGGTGACGTATGAAAAGAGCCTGGTTCTCCACTCGAAAGAAACTGGTCGCTGCAACCGCCGCCCTGGCAATGGGGCACGCGTTCGATTCAGGATGCCTCAGCTCGGAAATCGCCCTTCGATTTCGTGAGGCCTATGCCCCGGGCCTTACCGCCGGCGCAACGGCTGCCATCACCGATCCCCAGAACGCAGAGGACGGCCTTCGGCAGGCATGGGCTGCCCTTTACGATGGAATCGGTGCGATCATCACCCCCCGAAGTGCGGATTCGAGCGGCTCCCGTCGCTAATCTCATGTAGCAGTGTTTTTGAGAGTTCGCCTTCCCTAGGCTACATTAACAATCTTGTTGCTTCATAAAGGCTTATCAATAAGCAAGTTATGGTACTATTGTCCAGGTACTGTGCCATTATGGCACTACCGGCACAAGATTATGATTGTTTTGCACGATTTTGTGCTTGACAATCTGCACTAAATTGTTACAGTTTCTGGGAGAACAAACAGGTCGCTCGCCGGTATTAGCTATAGGGAGTTCACTTTATCAGTGTGATCACCCTATGGCTCGTACAGGTCACCAAAGTCGAGCCGAGAAACGGACGCCCATTATGCTTCGAGTAACCACAAAATTGTCCGACCGCCGAGCCCTTCGGGACTGGATGGCGCCACCGCCCTACGTGCTCAACGAAGAGCTTCGCAAGAAGTCCACCGAGGGCAAGTTGTTTGCAACGTGGCCCGGTCCGGCGGCTGGAAGCGGACGCGTCAAGTACGAAGATGAGAATCTGCTCTTCAAGCAGCTTCATTTCTGCGGCTACATGTTGAGCAAGCTCTACAAGCGAGCACGGGGCGCGACCATCAGCGCTTCGTTGAAGCGACAGTATGCCTTGTGGACCGCTCGATACAACCAGATACGAACGCGCCTCACGGAGGGCAACCTCGGTTTGGTGTATGACTTGATCGGCCGAACGCGGTTTGAGAATCTCGAACGCGAGGAGATGACCAGTGAAGGCATGATGGCGCTCTTGCGTGCCGTCGACACGTTTGATCCGTGGCGAGGGTTCCGCTTCAGCACCTATGCCTGCAATGCGATTATCCGGGCGTTTTCTCGTGCCGCCATGCAGGATTCCAAGCGCCGCAGCAAGATTGCCGGCCCGTGGGATCCGGAGTTCGAAGAGGGCGACATGCCCGAGCTTCGTCGAGACGGCCAGCGAGCGCTGTTCGAGGAACGGTTGCAGCGAATTCTCCGACTGGATAATGCGATGTTGTCCGAAGTGGAGAAGCTGGTGCTGGCCCGCCGCTTCTCGCTGGACCGCAAGGGAACGCGTCAGACGCTCGAGCAAATCGGCCGGCAGATGCAGGTCAGCAAGGAGCGCGTCCGGCAGATCCAGATCGCGGCGATTTCGAAGCTCCGGGATGCCATCGCGTCCGATGCGGTCTTGCGGGATTAGCAGGGCAAATTCAGTGAATTCCAAGTCCGCCCGTGGGTTGCTTCCTGCGGGCGGACTTTTTTTGTCCCCCCCGTAGTTGCGTGGCAGCGTGAGGACCGTCAGAATCCGGCATCTTAAGAGCGGACTATGATGCAGGAGCCGGAGACAACCAACTCATCCTCGCACGCGCACTGGTTGCCCCGATTGGTGGCGGCCGAGCCACGTGCGCCCCTGATGTTCCCGTATTTGGCGTACCTGCTCTTGCTGGCCATCCAGGGCCAGCTCCCGCCCGGCGCTTGGCCGATCGCTATTGCCGCACACACGTTTCTCGCGCTGTTGGTGTTCTGGATGTTCCGGGGTCATTATCCAGCGCTCGGGAAACCGCATGTGCTGACGGCGCTTGTCGTAGGCGTCGTGGCGGCGTGGGGTTGGGTGGAGGTCCAACACTTCCTCGATGGCGTAATCGTCGGCTCATGGAATCTGGGAGGACGGCTGCCGATTTATCCGGGCGTCCCGACGCCTTACAACCCACATACCGACTTTGGCGACGGCACCCAGTTCTGGGTGTATGCGATTCTGAAAATTGTTCGGGCGACGACGGCTGTGCCGGTGGTCGAGGAACTGCTCTGGCGCGGTTTTTTGCTTCAGGCGTTTGTCAGTTGGGACCGGTATGAACAAGTTCCATATGGGAAGTTCTACTGGCGTGCATTCGTGGGCACTGCACTGCTTTCCACCATTCAGCACCCTGACAACTGGGGCGTGAGCATTCTGTGCTGGCTGCTATTCAACGGCGTGTTTTATTGGCACAAGAGCCTGCTATGCATGTTCCTGACCCATGGAATTACCAATCTTGCACTGTACATCTATGTCCTGCGGGCCGGCGACTGGAGATTTTGGTGATTTCTGCACCGTCGATTGCTTGTTCCCGGGATCATTACATAGGTGAAGCTCAGGATTGTCAGGTGGCCTGCGCATCCGTAAGTTGGCCCCCTTTTTGAGGTTACGGCCGTTTCTTAAAAGGTAAGCGGCTGGACATGGCAGGTGATCGCGCCATATAATCTTAACTTAGTGGGTTTGGCGGGTCTTGGGGGACATCGCTCACCGGGAGAACTGTCTTGAAACAGGGTGCGAAGATTGGTATTGCCGGTGGCTGCCTGGTGGCAGCTGTCGGAGTGTATTTTGTGTTCGGACGGTCCAATGAGGAAGTCCACCTCGTCTCGCAAGAAGCCAAGACTTTTTGGATGTGCGGTGGATGTGGCGAGACGGCAGACTATACGATCAAGCAGGTCGAAGCCCTCGCAAAGGAAGCCGGTCCTCCCGCGCCTCCGATGATTTGTGCGAAATGTAAAGAGAAGAAAGTGTATCGCGCGCTAAAGTGTCCAACCTGCCAGACACCTTACTTCGGCAGCGACGTACCGGATTCCTCGGGGCAGTGCCCCAAGTGCAATCCCGACGCCAAACCGCCACCCCCCGAGCCGGATGAGATTGAAGTGCCTACCACCGATGAAGAGAAGGCCGACCAGCCTGACGCTCCGGCTGTGAAGAAGATCAAGCGACCCAAGGCTGCCTGATGCCGATGTCGGCATCGGGCAATTGAAGTGATGGATGATTGCACCCCTACGAAGGGTGCGAAGTGAGTTATTGTCATGAGATTACTGTCAAGTGGATTGAATCGAACACCCCGCCGGTCAGCGTTCACGTTGATCGAGTTATTGATCGTCATTGCGATCATTGCCCTGCTGATTTCCATTCTGTTGCCGGCCTTGCAGGCCGCCCGAAATGAAGGCACCAAGACGGTCTGCCTCAGCAACCTGAAGGAAATTCTGCGCGGCAACGCGATGTATGACAATGACAATGGCGACAGCCGCGAGTTGCCGTGGTACTTCACCAGACCCAACGGCGGCCCGGCCTACGGTACGGCAAGCGGCATGTTTGCGGATCCCACGGTCATCACGCCCTGGGTCTTCGGCGGCTTCCGAGCTCCGCGTCCCTATGGCGATTACAACACGGCGGATAGCAGCATCTACCCGGCTCAATTCCGCCCGATCAACAAGTACCTTGAACCGACGGCGCATTGCGATCCACAGGATGAGAACGATCGCGGCAAGGATGTCATCAAGCTGTTTGTCTGTCCCGGTGATCGCTATAACACGGTCTCGACGATCGGCTCAACCCCCTCCTTTGCTGAAGAAGACGATCGACCGGCCTATGATGCCCTCGGCAGCAGTTACGGCTTGAACACGCGGTGGCTTCAGGGTTATTACGGCTCAAACTTCTCTTCGGCACTCAACAATGCGACGGAGTTCTCCGCCGCCAAGGCGCGTATTGCCCGCGGAACAGTCGGTGGTGCGGCGTCACGGTTCATCCAATGGGACGAGATCGGCTTTTACAGCGCGGCACAGAATGCCGCTGAAAAGGTCGAATGGAGCGGTGCGAGGCCTCAACGCAACGGGTGGCATCGCAAGTTTTCATTCTGGTCCGTGGGATTTGGCGATGGGCACGCTGCACACGGTTTCTTTGACACACGAATTGTTTACGGTCTCGGTGGCTCCATTTGGCAGCCCGACTTCTACCGCGGCACACCTCCGTGATGCCCGATCAATTTAATTAACTTCTCCGAAGGCCGGCTCACCATGCGTGACCGGCCTTTTTTATGTCACGGCGGCCGGACCGAACTTCGGATAGAATCTCATTGAAGGCCACAAAGGACCCCCATGACACTGGCGCGCGACGGCTGGCGGGAAATGTTCGCTTCGACCGTGACCCTTGGAGGGGCCGCGGCGGCGTGTGCGTGGGCCGCGACGCATGGATCGCCGCTTTGGTTCATTCCCGCGATCGTTGCCGGCGGCACATGGCTTTTCACCATCGCATTCTTTCGAATCCCGAGTCGCGCGGTTCCAGCCGAGGGCGGCATCCTGGTGGCGCCGGCCGACGGGCGTATTACGGAAGTGTCGCGACTCGACGCCCACGAGGGTCTCACCGGCCCGGCCATCAAGATCAGCATTTTTCTCTCCGTATTTGATGTTCACGTAAACGCTTCACCCTGTGATGGCAAGGTGCTCGGCGTGACGTACAAGCCCGGCGAGTTTCTCGATGCCCGGCATCCGGAGTGCGGCATTCGCAACGAGTCAAACACACTCGTCCTCCAACCGGAGAGCGGCAGGGGACCAATTATTGTTCGCCAGATTGCCGGCCTCATCGCACGGCGAATTGTCTGCAACGCCAAATCCGGTGACCGGCTTGCCCGCGGCGAGCTTTTCGGGCTGATCAAGTTCGGCTCGAGAACCGACCTGATTGTGCCGGATACCGGTGAACTGGAGGCCGCCGTCACGGTGGGCCAGCATGTGAAAGGCCGGGAGACGATCTTGCTGCGGCCGGCGCGCGTGCAATCGGGTGGATCAAAGTCGTCCGCCACGTCATCGGGCAATCGCGTGATGGAGTCCGTGTCGGCATGAGAGAACGCGATTCGTATCTTCGAGTGCATTCGGCGCATGAGCGTCGCCGCCGATGGGCCAAACGACGCGAGCGCGTGCTGAAGACGGTGGCCGTGTTGCCGTCACTGGCGACGCTGGGAAATCTCGTCTGTGGTCTTGGCGCGATCTACATGTGCATGTTGAGTGTTGGCGCGGACGGCGCCGATTTGGAACGCACCACCCTCGGCAACAGCAAGATCGAGCATTTCTTCCCGACGTTTCTTGCCATCGGGGCCTATTTGATTGTCGGCGCGATGGCCTTTGATGGAATCGACGGGCGACTGGCCCGATTTGCGCGAAAAACGAGCGAGTTCGGAGCTCAGCTGGATTCGCTGGCCGACATGGTGAGCTTCGGCATCGCACCGGCCGTGCTTGTCCTATGCATCGCGCATCCCGGCGATGTCACAAGTCTCGGCGGGTTTGAACGAGTCTATTGGCGTACTGAATGGGTCATGGCGGCCGTGTTTTCGTGTTGCGCAGCGCTGCGGCTCGCGCGATTCAATGTTGAGAACGTTGCCGACGAATCAGCGCACATGGGGTTTCGCGGCCTGCCGACCCCGGGCGCGGCGGGCGCGGTCGTCGGGTTGGTCTTGTTTCACGAAGAATTGCTACGCGGGCTTGCGTCGGCGCAGGCTCTGCACTCGGTGGCGTTGTTGATGCCGCCATTCGCAATGGTGCTTGGTCTCTTCATGGTGAGTCGCTTTCGCTACTTACACATGGTCAATTCGCTGCTTCGCCGCCGGCGATCCTTTCGGCAGGTCGTGGGGTTGGTGATCTTCCTCCTGGTCGGCCTGATTATTCAGCCGCAGCTTACGATCGCATTGGCAACGGCAGCCTATGCATTGAGCGGCCCTATCCTTCATGTCCTAACGATGCGTCGCAGCCAACCGCCGGCGGAGGCGTCCGGGCAGTCGGGCACGTTTCAGGGTGTGATTACGAATCCGCCGGCTGAAGACGACCATCCCTTCCGATCGGCGAGTTGATATACGTCAAATAGTGGAGCGAACTGTTTACGGACTGGCCTTCGTCGCCGGCTCCTTCGAAACCGTCGACAAATATTCGATCATTTTTGATGCTTCGGCCAGGCCCAGCCTCTGCGCTTCTCGCGTGTGCTTCCATGCCATGTCATCGCGTCGTATTCCGGCGTATGCCTGACCGAGCATGGCGTGGGTGCGGGCAAGGTCTTTCCCCTTGAGTCCCGGCTGTGCCTGAAGGACGTACTCTCCGCAGTGAATGGCCTCGTCGAATTTTCGCACCTGGCAGAAAAGCGTCCCGAGATTTGCATAGGCGAAGCTCAGTCGGGGATCGACATCGATGGCGGTGCTGAGGTGCTTCGATGCCTCCGTGAATTGGCTTTTCCGCATCAGGGCCTCGCCGAGATTGCAGTGGGCCACGGCGCACTTCGGGTCAGCCTCAATCGTTGCAGACCAAAGCCGTTCAGACGTGGACCAAAGGGTGAGGTGTTTCCATGTGGCGCGCGTGAACAACGAGGCGATGAGAATAACCGCGACGCATGCGGAAACGACACGCTTCCCATCGCGCAACGCGAAGCGCAGCAACCATGCAAGCGCGACCGTCGGTGCGATGATGGCGAGATAGCTGTATCGATCCGCCGCGAGCTGTAATCCGATCTGAATGACGCCGAGATTGGGAAGAAGAATAATGAGATAACAGAGCCATGCCGCGAGCAACGCCGGTGACCGGCGACGAGCGAGGATGAGGCCGATGGTAATTAGCGTGACGCCCACCGCGCACAGTGCGTAGATCGGCGTTGTGAGTCGAAGATCGTCCGGCAGGCGATAGTATGGGAGCAGCCCGGTCGGCCAGACGGTCTTGACCAAATAGAACCAGATTCCCCATGCCGACTGCGCGAAGCGCACGACGAAGTCGAGCTCGTGAAACGGTACGCGCGATTCGTTGTAATCCTTGGCTGAAAGGGCCCAAAGCGACGCGACAACGGCAACGAGGAAGAACGGCACCTTTTCCGCAACGAGGCGAACACGATTTCCACGTCGCCAACGACCGAGGAGCCAGACGTCGAGCACAAGTAATACGGCGGGTAGGCTGACGGCGACCGCTTTGAAACACAGCGCGACGATGTAGAGTCCTAAGACAGTTGCCCACCGCCGGTGCGATCGATTCGAGCCTTGCGCGAAATCGCCTGAACGAAGATAAACCAGAATTGCGGTGAGGTACGCGGCAACGGACGGCAAGTAGGGCTGACACGACACCCAGGCCACGGCCTCGACGCGCAGGGGATGGACGACAAACAAGATCGCGCCCGCTGCGGATGCCAATTGGGTTGCGGGGTCATCGGAGCCGATGCGCCCGCCGATGCCCTGCAGAATGCGCCGAGTGAGAAAGTACACCAGCACGCCATTGAGGGCGTGAAGGGCGATGCTCGTTGTGTGGTAGCCGACGGGGTTCATTCCAGCCACCGCGTATTGCGCGCCGAGCAGCATCCACGCCAGCGGCTGCCATACCCCGAGGTGATAGGTGGACCACGCCCATTGCCATTGTGCTGCGCCGATGCCGCGATAATCGGGGTTGTCGAGGAAGTTGCGATCGTCGTCCCAGTTGAGAAACTCACTGCGCAGCCCGGGCGCGAACGCGATGATGGCGGCAATGACGATCATGCCGATGAGCAGGGCCGATAGTCGACGGTGCGAGGGCGTAACAGGATTCGAGGGCGTGCCTTTAGTCATGGGTTGCGACGTTGCGTCTTCTCATCATCGTCTTCATGCGGCAACGACGTTATTCAGACCTGCGCCCGTTGGCGATCCACGCCCCCATAAAGGCCGGGCTGCTCCGTGCGAAAGTCGCGATGGCGAGGGTCCCATCCGCAGGGCGGCCTGGCACGCTCTTTGCCAATCCAAACGCATTCTCGCCGACCAGCGTTGTCGCGGCAAAGGACCGTGCCACCGAGTCGGCGACAGGGGGGAGGACATCCGATGGACGAGGGAGCTTTTCAGAAGAAATTGAGTGAGTTGGTCCAGGAGATCGGCAACCTGCCGGAGGACGACCGCTCGAAGTTTGAAGTGCTGGCCGCCCAGGCCAAGGAACGCCACGAGAAACTGCGCAAGACAGTGAGCAGTTTGCAGGATTCGCTGGATTACCTGCGGCTGTCGATCAAATATTTGCTTTTCGATCTCGAGGCAACGCGCCGCGAAAACAACTACCTCCGCAAGATGCTGGAGGAACAGTCGGGCGGCGAGCAGCAGTCGTAGTACGGCACGTTTTGCCACCACCGATCATCCGAAACACATCCTGCTGAGGCGGAGGCCGCGTGCCTCCGCTTTTTTTGCGCGCCGCCGTGCTATTCAGACATCTGAAGACATGAATTGCCTGCCCTGGTGGCGTTGGACACGGGTTTGACGAATCCGCTTGACATATCAAAATTTCATGATATATTGAGTATATGAGAAAAACCCCCGTGCCCATCCCCCTCGCCGTACTGGAGCGCGTATCCGCTGCCCTACGCGTTCTCGCGCATCCTCATCGACTCAAAGCAGTCGAACTGCTCTGCGATCACGAGCTTTCCGTCGGGGAGCTTGCCGAGCGGATGAAGCTTTCACCGGCCGCATGCAGTCAACACCTGAACCTCATGCGTGCGCACGGCCTGCTCAAGGCATCGCGGCGTGGGCGCGTGGTCTATTACGAGGTGTGTAATTCGAGTGCCCGCAATGTGATCGAGTGCATCCGAACACACGAGATCAGGAATTAAGGAACATCGCATGTCACCGGAGGTGTCACTATGTCGGATGCAATGAAGCTCGTGATTATCGGCGGCGTGGCGGGCGGAGCGACGGCGGCAGCGCGAGCGCGGCGGGTGAGTGAGGCGGCAGAGATTGTCGTGTTCGAGCGAGGGCCGTATGTATCCTTTGCCAACTGCGGGCTTCCATATCACATTGGTGGAGAGATTGCAGATCGACAATCGCTATTGCTGCAAACCCCCGAGACGCTCCTGAACAGGCATAACCTTGATGTTCGTGTGCAGTCCGAGGTGTTGTCCATCAATCGCGAGGCACGAACCGTGACAGTGAGAAGTATCGTCGACGGCCGAACTTATGAAGAGCCATACGATAAGTTGATTATTTCGACGGGTGCATCACCGCTTCGGCCGCCACTGCCGGGTATCGATCATCCGCGGATTTTTACGCTGCGAACCGTCCCCGACATGGACCGCATCCAGGAGGCTGCGAACGGGGCTCGAACGGCAATGGTGATCGGCGGCGGTTTCATTGGACTGGAGATGGCGGAGAATCTGCGGCGGCGCGGGCTGGAGGTGGACGTGGTCGAAATGCTCGACCAGGTCATGCCGCCGCTGGACAAGGAAATGACGACGCCGGTGATGGCCATGCTCGGTCTGCACGGAGTGCGCGTGCATCTCAGTGACGCCGTCAGCACATTTCACGATGACAATGGCCGAGTGAACGCGCAGTTGAAGAGTGGAGCAAGCCTGACGGCCGATTTGGTCATACTTTCAATCGGAGTCCGGCCGGAGTCGCAGTTGGCGAAATCGGCGGGGTTGGCGGTGAACGAGCGCGGTGGAATCGTGGTGGACAATTCGATGGCCACAAACGATCCGAATGTTCTCGCGGTGGGAGACGCAGTTGCAGTTCGTGACGTTGTCACTCAAATGGAAGCGATGATTCCACTGGCGGGCCCGGCCAATCGACAGGGGCGAATTGCCGCCGAAAATGCGTTGGGCCGAACGAGTCGATATCGCGGATCACAAGGGACGAGCATTGTGCGGGTGTTTGACCTCGTGGTCGCTATGACCGGCGCCTCTGAGAAAACGCTAAAGCGAACGGGCGCGAAATTTGAAAAGGTGTACCTGCACCCGTCGAATCATGCCACGTATTTCCCCGGGGCGTCGCGAATGTCAATCAAGATGCTTTTCGCGCCGGAGGATGGCAAGATCCTCGGAGTACAAATCGTCGGGCGGGATGGCGTCGATACCCGTATCAACGTCGTCGCAACGGCAATCCAGGCAGGTATGACGGCATTTGATCTTGAGGAGTTGGAGTTGGCGTACGCGCCCCAGTTCGGATCAGCAAAGGACGCGCTGAACATGGCGGGTTTCGTCGCGGCCAATGTGCTTCGCGGCGATGTTCGGTCGGCTCACGCCGATGCCTTGGCTGATGCGATCCTGCTTGATGTCCGCACACACGAAGAACATCAGGTCGGGGCGATTCCCGGGTCCATTCACATTCCGATCGACTCCCTGCGGGGTCGTCTGCATGAATTGCCTAAGGATCGCGCGATCGTCGTCTATTGTGCGGTCGGCCTGCGTGGGTACACGGCGTCACGAATTCTGAGCCAGCATGGATACGACGTTCGAAATCTCTCCGGAGGAATTGAAACTTATCGCATGTTTCACGCAGCCCCGCTTGGAGAGGCCGGCGCGCCGACGTGTGGCGACTCGTTCCGTTCAGAAGGCACTGCCGTTTGCGCTGCTGGTGCGTCGACGTCGAATACGGAGCGGGTGCTCGATGTACGAGGTCGGCAATGTCCCGGGCCGATCGTGGCGGTTGCGAACTGTCTCCGCGAGACGCCCGACGGCGGATTAGTCAGAGTATTGGCCAGCGATCCCGGGTTTGCATCGGACATGCCGGCGTGGTGTCGGCAGACGGGAAATGAACTGATCGACGTTCGACCCGAAAACGGGCATTTCGTCGCCGTCGTGCGAAAGTCCGCGCTGGTGAGCGCGGCATCAATTCGCCCGACCACAACAACGCCACATATGGATAAGACCATCGTGGTGTTCTCGGGCGATCTCGATAAGGTCATGGCCGCATTCATCATTGCGAGCGGAGCAGCGGCGATGGGAAGCAAGGTCACATTGTTCTTCACGTTTTGGGGGCTGAACGCTCTGCGAAAGACTTCGGGCCCGGCGCTCGCAAAGCCGTTCATGGATCGCATGTTTGGTTGGTTGATGCCGCGCGGGGCGTCGCGTCTGGGATTGTCCAGGATGAACATGGCCGGCCTGGGTACGACCATGATGAAGCGCACGATGCGGGTCAAGCAGGTGGCGACGCTCGACGAATTGATGGCATCGGCCCGGCAATCCGGCGTGCGCCTCGTGGCCTGTGCGATGTCGATGGATGTAATGGGGATCCATCGTGAAGAGTTGATCGACGGCGTGGAAATCGGCGGCGTTGGCGTGTATCTCGATTCAGCATCGACAGCCAATGTGAATCTCTTCATTTGATTAACGTTGTCGGCAGCCACCAGCCGTGTATCTCTATTTGGTTGTTCGTGATTGCGTGTAATTCGAGATGACTTTCTTTTACGTTTGCAACCTAAAATGAGTGAAAGCCCGGCCAATGCGCTCCCGCAGGATGCCGATGCTTCCCGAAGCGGCGTGGGTCGTTTCCAGAGGGGAGGCGACCCTCGCACCTTTTTTACTGCTCCGGTATCCTCACGAAAACCTGCCCTCGGGAGCAATTGCATGGCGGTTACGATAGGACTTTCATTCCTCGATTCGACGCGCAAGCCGGCGCTGGTCGCGATGGTCCACGTCGGCGCACTTCCCGGTACGCCTCGTTCAATCATGTTGGTGGATGCGCTCGCGCGTCAGGCAGTGGACGAAGCACGCCTTCTCAGCGAGTGCGGTGTCGATTCGATTCTCCTGGAAAACATGCACGATACGCCCTACCTGAATCGGCACGTCGGACCGGAGATCGTCTCGGCCATGACCGCGATCTGCGCGGCGGTGCGCGCGGCGGTATCGTTGCCGCTTGGCGTTCAGGTGCTCGCGGGCGCGAATCGCGAGGCGGTGGCCGTCGCGCATGCGGCGGGTTGCCAATATGTTCGATGCGAGGGTTTCGTGTTCGCGCACGTGGCCGATGAGGGCCTGATGGCGGAGGCGGATGCCGGGCCGCTGCTGCGCTATCGACGAATGATCGGCGCGACCGATGTGGCCGTCATCGCCGACGTGAAGAAGAAACACTCGGCGCACGCGATCACCGCCGACGTCGATCTGGCCGAGACCGCGAAGGCCGCCGAGTTTTTTGGTGCCGACGGAGTCGTGGTCACTGGTACCGCGACAGGCGAGCCGACGAAGCCCGACGATGTTGCCGCCGTGCGCAAGGCAGTCGGCATTCCTGTATTCGTGGGTTCAGGCGTGACACCCGCCAATGTCAACGATGTTGCTGGCCATGCACACGCGGTGATCGTCGGGAGCTGCCTGAAAGTCGATGGCAAATGGCACAACCCGCCGGACCGTGCCCGTGTGGAGGCGATGGTTCGATCCATCTCCGCGCTCAGAAGCAAATGACGTAGCCTTGTCGGCGGCGTGGCGCGATCACGGTTTCTTTTTCGCGGATTCGCTCGGCTTGGAAGCATCCAGTAACCCCGTCAGCCAGTGAATCACGTTCAATGCGAATTGCTGGTTGTCGATGCCCTTCACATTCATTCCGAAAGCGTGGCCGTCTGGTGCGACCTGCGCGGATAACATGGCCGCCTCACCGAGCACGACCATTCGACCTTTACCAAACTTCAACGCCACTGCCTGACAACGCCCTTTGGCCGATCGGGAGAGCGGCTTATTCTTGTAAGGATTCGCCGGATCAGGAATCTTCTCCTCGGCGTCATCCGGCAAAATGAGAAACTCCGTGCTGCCTTTTGGGCCTTTCAGTGATTGCCCGGTAAATGTTCCGACCTTCTTCACGCGTTCGGCCTCGCTTCGTCCCCGCAAGATTGCGTGATCGCCGAGTCCCTTTTCCCTTGTGTAGGTGTATTCCGCCGTCGCGCCTTTGCTGAAGTCGATGTCGAATCGCTGCCCGAGAACCTCGGCGGCCGAGCCGGTTGGGTAGTGATCGGTGATGAGCAGCAGCGCCCCGCCGCCCTTTACCCAATCGCGCACCGCGTCGCATTCCTGCTCGGTAAAGGCCGGCGCTTCGGCGCGGGCCGAACCCATCTTTTCCGCCCCGAGTGCGTTGGCGATGATGAGCACGTCGAATCCCTTGAGCGAATCTGCCGTGAACTCATTCTTGTTCGGCGTGATCTCGCACCCGTCGGACGTGATCAGGTCGGCAAACGGCTTGTAGCGGCCCGACGCGGTGTGAAAGTTGAAGTGAGCCTCGTCGAACAGCACGCGCGGGTGCTTGGCCGTGTAGGCCGGGTTGGAGGCCACCGGCTTGAAGTTCGGATCGGCCATCTGCTGGGCAAGTGCCTGCTGTCCAATGGCCAGCACAAGGATGGAGAGAACGATTCGTACCATGGCAAGGCTCCGGATTGGTTAGTCGGGGTCACAGGCGCGGATCAGGCGCGTTCCCCCATGGTATTCGGTGGACGGACGCGAGTATTTCACCTGCGCATGAAGAAATCTGATTGGCTACCGCCGTTTGGATCGCCGGGTATGACCGTTTCCGACCGCCTCAATACCGGCCACATGAAGAAATGGCACGATGTCAAAATGATCAGATCCGTGATCGGCGATGAAAAACTGCGATTTCATCACAACAACCAACTCCGGATTGCGCACGTCATAGGCGCGTCCGCTGCTTGCGCGAATGCGAAACGGCTGGAACGGCTCCCGGACCAGCATTTCTCGTATGGTCTTGGAAACCATGTCCTAATTATATAACCCGGTTGGCGGAATGGCAAAACGGCCGGCCACTTAAGCCTGCAGCTTCTTGGCCTTCTCCACGGCTTCTTCCACCGTGCCGACGTACATGAACGCCTGCTCGGGCAGCGAGTCGTACTTACCGTCGCAGATGCCCTCGAAGCTGCGGATCGTGTCGTCGAGCTGGGTGTAGTTGCCGGGGAAGCCGGTGAACGTCTCGGCGACGTAGAACGGCTGGCTGAAGAACCGCTCGATCTTTCGGGCGCGGGCCACGAGGAGCTTGTCCTCTTCCGACAATTCATCGACGCCAAGAATGGCAATGATATCCTGCAGGTCGCGATAACGCTGGAGAATCTGCTGCACGCGCTTGGCGCAGTTGTAGTGCCGGTCGCCGATGTACTGGGCGTCGAGAATGCGGCTCGATGACGCCAGCGGGTCGATGGCCGGATAAATGCCCTTTTCCGAGATGCTTCGGGCGAGCACGATGAACGCGTCAAGGTGGGTGAACGCCGTCGCGGGCGCCGGGTCGGTCAAGTCGTCGGCAGGCACATACACGGCCTGCACAGACGTGACGGCACCCTGTGTCGTGGACGTGATGCGCTCCTGCAACTCACCCATTTCAGTGGAGAGCGTCGGCTGATAACCGACGGCGCTGGGCATACGACCCAGAAGCGCCGACACTTCCGAACCGGCCTGGCTGAAGCGGAAGATGTTATCGATGAAGAGCATCGTGTCCGCGCCGGATTCATCGCGGAAGTATTCGGCCATGGTCAGCGCCGACAACGCCACGCGAAGTCGCGCGCCTGGCGGCTCGTTCATCTGGCCGAAGACCATCGCCGTGTGCTCGATGACCTTTTTCACCTTGCCTTCGGCGGTCTTAAACTCGGCTTCCTGCATTTCGAGCCAGAGGTCGTTTCCTTCGCGGGTTCGCTCGCCTACGCCGGCAAACACCGAAAAACCGGAGTGCTCGCGGGCGATGCGGGCGATCATTTCCTGGATGATGACGGTCTTACCGAGGCCGGCACCGCCGAAGAGGCCGGTCTTTCCACCGCGGACGAACGGTGCGAGAAGATCGACGACCTTGATGCCGGTGACGAGCTGCTCGGTCTTGGGCGTGAGCTGATCGAAGTTGGCCGGCTCATGGTGAATGGGGCGTCGCGCTTTGGCGGCCACCGGACCGCGTCCGTCAATCGGATCGCCGAGAAGATTGAACACGCGACCCAGCGTCTCCTGACCGACGGGCACGCTGACAGGTGCGCCCGTGTCGATGATGTCGACGCCGCGTTTCAATCCGTCGGTGCTGCCAAGCACGACGGCTCGAACGCGACCGCCGCCGAGATGGCTGGCGACTTCGCAGGTCAACAAGTCCGTCCGGCTCTGCCCGCCGACTTTGCGGTCGACGTTGACGTGTAGTGCGTTGTAGATGTTCGGCATCGCGTCCTCGGCGAACTCGGCGTCCAGCGTGGAGCCGATGACTTGGGTGACTTTGCCGATATTTTTTCCGGTCGCTACCATAATTCACTCCGATGTTCAGAATAGCGAATAGCGAATAGCGAATAGCGAAAGCCGACGGCCTACACTTTTCTGCTGTTCTTAACTATCGCAGTCAGAATCTTCAGTATCTCCTCGGACTCTTTAATGATCTTGACAAGCCGTGACGGCTTAACCAATCCTACTTCGCCAATAATTCGAAGCCAGTAATGGGCCTCCCGTGCCTCTGATCGGGCAATGCCCATTCTCCGGACAAACTCTGCACGTGAGTGCGATCCTTGTGCCTCCTCGACATTCGCGCCCACACTGGTTCCTGACCTGGCCAATTGCCGTGCGACCACATTTCCGACCGTATCATTCTGTAAACACTTTACGAGTCGCAGAACTCGTATCGCGAATTCAAATGTCCTTGCTTCAATGTTGCGGGGATTTCGAGTTTTCTTCTCCGCACTCTCACCATCGTTGTTTCGAATCGCATCCACGTTATGTGCAGTAAATTCGCTATTCGCTATTCGACATTCGCTATTATTTCAATGCTTCCGCACACCCCACAATATCCAACAATTCCATCGTGATCTGGCTCTGTCGGGCGCGGTTGAACGCGCGGGACAGATTCTTGATCATGTCGCCCGCCGAGTCCGTCGCGGCCTTCATGGCGACCATGCGCGCCACCTGTTCGCTGACCGCCATGTCCGTAAAGGACTGATACAGCCGCACTTTGACGGTCTGCGGGAGCAGCACGGTCAGCAATTGTTCCGGCTGCGGCGAAAAATCATATTGAACCGTGGTCGTTGTCG
Organism: Planctomycetota bacterium; assembly: GCA_016235815.1. Taxonomy (GTDB): domain Bacteria; phylum Planctomycetota; class Phycisphaerae; order UBA1845; family UTPLA1; genus JACRIM01. Next base: position 22,147 of record JACRIM010000050.1, on the reverse strand, counting down.
TTGCGGCGCTCTTCGACGTTTCGTCTTGCGAGAGCGGCAACAGCTTAATGACCTCGGGAACCTGCTTGCCGGTCGAAATAAACCTCATATAACACACATAAATCGCGCCGAACTCGCCGGCCTCGTAGCGCGAAATGAATTCCGTTGCGATTGGCTCAACCTGTTCGAATCGCGGGCGGTCGTCGATTGTCGTGATGGCGCGGTCCACCACGCGCTTGATGAATCGGAAGTACGCATTGCCCTTTTTCCCGACGACATGCAATTCTGTCGGGCGGTCGGTGTGTGCGTGCAGATGGGCCGAGGCCTTTCGCAAAATGCCCGCGTTGTAACCGCCGCACAGTCCGCGGTTCGATGTCAGCACGAGGAGCAGATCCTTGGGCGCCGCGGGATTCTGTTGCATCAACTTATGCTCGATCGTTCCGGCCGTTGCCGCGGACAATTCGCCGACGAGTTGCGTGATCTTGTTGGTGTAGGGTCTGGAGGCCACCGCGCGGTTGAAGGCTTGCTGGAATCGCGCCGTGGCGATGAGCTGCATCGTCTTCGTGATCTTGCGGATGTTGGTCACCGCCTTGCGGCGTTTGACGATTTGTCTTGCCTTTGCCATACAGCTATCGCATCTTCCATGGCCCCGAAGGGCGCCGATACCAGGTCATCACGCGGGCCGGCTCATCACGCAGCCGGTCGGCGTACTCGTACTTCCGTTTCAACCGATTCGCCAACTCCCTCGCTTCGGCGCTGGGCTCCTGCATGACTTCCACGGCCAACACGTCGTTGGTCGGGAGCAGCGTTTCCATTGCGCTCCAGTCGCGCAGCGCCTGCTCGGGCGTCGCCACGATGACGCGCGCCGACGAATGCATCGGCGCCACCAGCGGCAGAACAAACCCCCGCTTCGGCACATTGATGAGCAGGCATTCGCATCGCGCCAGAGCGTCCATGAGCGGTTCGGCCTTCGGCCGCGCCAACGCCTGACGCATGCCAAATCCGTGAGAAAGCATGGCTGCAAGTAAGAGCGTCAACGCCATGGTTCGCATTCGCGGGGCGAGCGTACGCGCTGTCGATCGCACAATGATCGTCAGGACGCCAAGCATGAGCGGCGCCAAATACTTCGGCATTACCGCATGGGCCGGCATCTTCCCGGCGGCCAGAAGCGCCATCCACGATGCCACCCACGCCACAATCGCGAACCCCAGGATGGACTCGAGTGTTGCGCGTCGTCGCACGGCCAAGACACCGGCGATCACCGCGATTCCAATTCCAACCACCGGCCCAAGCCCCGTATCGTCCCATCGATTCGGCCACGAAGCCCACGCATGGCCCAGACTGTCGAACATGGGTCGAAGGATTTCGTTCCACCATCGCGCCGGCGGAATGGATGGCGCGGCACCGATATCGCCGGCGTACTTCCACCACCAATAGAGAAGCGGCGAGGCGAGCACGAGCGCCCCCGCGACTGCGACGATGAATGGCTGCCGCATTCTCGAAGATTGGATTCGCACGATCCACGCGCCGCACAAAACGAGTATCACAATCCAGACGGCGGTGCCGAAGTGCGATGCCAGGAGGACAAGCGGTCCCGCTCCAATCAATACCGCGGATGGTGCAGGCTGATTCGTATCCTTGGTGAGGCGAACAAGCCCGGCGAGACTCAGCATGGTTCCAAGCCAGACCAGCGGATACTGCCGCAATTGAGTTGCAAGCTCGATGCACGTCGGCGAGAGAAGCAGCCACGCCGCCGCCAGTGCCCTGGCCGGTGGCGCTGCGTCGGGCCAGACATAGCGATGCCCCACCCATGCGGCGGCGCTCATGATGATCAGCCCAAACAAGCGAAGCAGGGTGTGGGAGGTGATGCCCAACCGCTCGGCGCCCTGCAGCAGCAGAAAGTAGAACGGCGGATGAATGTCGTAGTTGGCCAGGGACCGAAGGACATCCCAGAATCCCGTCGTGCCGGTGTATTGCATGAAATGCTGCAATTCGCCGGCCGAGGACACGCGTGGTGAATCGCTGCGCTGATAAAGCTGATGGGCCAGGTGCGACTTGCCCGCCGCCGCCATGAGCGAGATCGCTTCGTCGTGTTCCAAGAGCGTTTGTGAACGTGACGCCGACACGTGTCCATGCACGGCGACCGCGACTGCCAGCAGCAGCGCGGTGACCATCCATCGCGGAAAACCGGCGGAGACATGCGTCATTCATGGTCTCCACAAGCAGGCGATGCGAAGCGGTTCGGTCATGGTTCACGCAGTCGATCATCGGGCAGCGACGGCCTCCTGCGCCTTCGGCGGCGCAAAGCGTTTCTTGAAATTGCCGATCACTTCCTTGAGTTTGGTTTCAAGAGCGTCGGTGAGTTCCTTCTTTTCCGTAATCTCGCTGCGAATCTCGGGAAACTCCGTCGAAATGTGTTTGAGCATTTCGCTTTCGAACTCGGCAACCTTTGTCAGCGGAATGTCATCCAGATAGCCGCGCGTTCCGGCGTAGATGCTGATGACCTGCTCGGAAACGTGGAAGGGCCGGTACTGGCCCTGCTTGAGCAATTCCACCATGCGGGCGCCGCGATCGAGCTGTCGCTGCGTCGCCGCGTCGAGTTCGGTGCCGAGCTGGGCGAACGCTTCCAATTCGCGATAGGATGCAAGGTCGAGTCGCAGTGAACCCGCGATCTTCTTCATCGCCTTGATCTGTGCGTTGCCGCCGACGCGGCTGACGCTGATACCGACGTTGATCGCGGGTCGCACGCCGGCGAAGAACAGATCCGGTTCAAGATAAATCTGGCCGTCGGTAATTGAGATCACGTTGGTTGGGATGTAGGCCGACACTTCGCCTTCCAGCGTTTCGATGACCGGCAGCGCGGTGAGCGAGCCGCCCGACGTCGGGTCGACTTTTACTTCATGGCCTGCCATGGACTTCACATCGTGCTCCGCTTCATGCTTGCCCGGCACGCCGATGTACGTCTTGTTGTTCACGCCGCCGGCCTTGTAGGGCATACCCTGCTGCACGATGGCGCGGCGTTCGGCGAGCTTGCACGAGCGCTCCAGGAGGCGGCTGTGCAAATAGAACACGTCACCGGGATAGGCTTCGCGACCCGGCGGTCGTCGCAAGAGAAGTGACAACTGTCGATAGGCCTGCGCCTGCTTCGACAAATCGTCGTAAATGACGAGGGTGTGTCGGCCCTGCGTGTACATCAGGTACTCGGCCATGGCGCAACCCGAATAGGCGGCGATGTATTGCAGCGGTGCGGCATCGGCGCTGGCAGCCGAGACGACGATGGTGTAATCCATCGCGCCGTACTGTCGCAGCTTCTCCACCGTGCCGGCCACGGTCGATTCCTTCTGACCGATGGCGACATAGACGCAAATGACGCCCGTGTCTTTCTGATTGAGGATCGTGTCGATCGCGATGGCGGTTTTTCCCGTTTTGCGGTCGCCGATGATCAGCTCGCGCTGTCCGCGACCGATGGGGATCATGCTGTCGATGGCCTTCACGCCCGTCTGCAGCGGCTGATTCACGGGTTGCCGTTCGGCGATGCCCGGCGCGGCGTATTCAAGCGGCCAGCGCTTGTCCGTCACGATGGCGCCCTTGCCATCCAGCGGTCGGCCGAGAGGATCGACGACGCGGCCGATCATGGGTTCGCCGACGGGAACCGAGAGCAACTGCCCGGTCGCCTTGACCACGTCGCCTTCCTTTACGGCAAGGTAGTTGCCGAGGATGACCACGCCGACCGAGTTTTCTTCAAGGTTCATCACCTGGCCGATCTCACCGCTGGCGAACTCGACCATTTCGCCGGACATGGCGTTGGCCAGGCCGTAGACCTGCGCCACGCCGTCGCCGATGGCGATCACGCGACCGACTTCAGCAGCCTCGAGGTGCTCCTGATAGTTCGCGATTTCCTGCTTGATGACCGAGGCAATCTCGTCAACCTGAATTCTCATGAGTGTCTTATCCTTCCGTCACAAATCGTGTCGAGCTGCTGATAAGGAATCGCTGCATGGATTCCGCAAGGCTTCGCCGGATCTCGCGAATGCGCCGGCGCGCTGAAAAGTCGTATACACGGTCGCCGATCTGAATCGACAGACCGGCCAGAATGGTCGGGTCCACGCGCTCTTCCAGTTCGGCCGCTCGGCCGGTCATGCGTTTCACTTCGGCCGAGACCTTGGCGCGCTGCCCGTCGTCAAGTGGTGCGGCCGACAGCACGGTGACCACCGTTCGTTCCAGTAAGAGGTCGCGCTTTCGTCGGAACGCGGCGCACACGTGCGGCAGAATCATCGCCCGTCGCTTGTCGTTCAGCACGAGCAGGAGATTCAGTGTCAGCGGGCTGAGTTTGCCTGTGAAGATGCGCTTCAGGCTTTCCCGTCGTGCGTCGTCGTCAATCGCCGCCGAACTCATCATCGCGGCGAACGCCGGCTCGCGCGTCCACAAATCGGCGAGCGACGCCAGCTCCTCGGCAACGGCGGCATCCTGTCCCGCCTTGGTGGCGAGATCGAGGATGCTCTCCGCATAGATTGAGGCGGCAGCGCTGAACAGTTCGTAATCCGAAGCCATGTCGTAATCCGTTCTCGATGCGGTCCTAGTTGTTCATCCGGCCAAGTTCGGCGATTGATTCGTCCAACAGGGTTCGATGGTCGGCGGGCGTCGTCTGCTTTCGGATGATTTTGGAGGCGACCGACGCGGCGAGATCGAGGGTTCGGTCGGAAAGCTCTTTCACCGCGGCATCCTGGGCGATCTTGATGTCGCGACGGGCACGGGCCAGCATCTCCTGAACCTCGTGATTCGTGTCTTCCTGAATCTTCCGCCGAAGGGCTTCAGCATCGCGCCGGCCCTCTTCCACGATGGCCGTCGCATCAAGCCGCGCCTTTTCGATTTTCGCGGAATAGTCGGCGAGCAGTTTTTCCGCCTGCTCACGGCCACGCTTGGCCTCAGCGATGGAGTCAATGATGAACTTCTCGCGTTGCTGAAGGCCCGCCAAAATCGGCTTCCACGCGGCGATTCGGAGAATCACCAGCAGCACGGCGAAGACGACAATCGACCAAACGGCCGTGCCGATATCCCATTGAAGCAATGCCGGTTTGTCACCACCATGCTCATCATGCCCGGCTGCAGCCGCATGGTCACTCGTCGCGTGACCAACGGGTGGGTCCGACGCTCGCACGGGAACCGTGGCCAAAACCATCGCCAGAAGCAGACCGGCAATTCCAAATCGCTTTCGCATATCCATACGCCCCGATCCGAGGGTTCACATTCAACACTGACAAGAGTACGTTCGCGGCGCACATCCATGATCGAATGTGCGCCGCGATCGACGACACCAGCCGCTTTACAGCTTGCCGGCAATACCGTTGCAAATGACCAACGCGAAAAAGGTAAAGCCCTCGATCAGCGCCGCTGCGATGATCAACGACGTGAAAATCCTGCCGCCTGCCTCTGGCTGACGGGCCATGCCACTGACCGCTTCGCCGGCAAGGTGTCCGATGCCCTTGGCCGCGCCGAGCGTGACCAAGCCCGCGCCGATGCCGGCGCCGAGGGCCACAAGGCCCTTTTCACCCATCAACTGGGTGCCCTGTGCAAGAATATCCATCATGTTTCAAACTCCTGTCATGCTTGGCGGTTTTGCGGATCGCCAACCAACCGTCGCCGACAGTGAAAATAATGGCCAAGGCGTCGGCTGCCCCAACCTCAGTCTGTGTCTCGCTCGACGCCCGGGGCGGAGCGATGTGATTCGGATGACTGCTAATGCTCCGGCGCGACCGACGCCCCAATGAAGAGCGTCGTCAGGAAGGTGAACACATACGCCTGAAGGAAGCAGACGAACAATTCAAGGCAACTCAGAGCTGCCGCGCCGAGCGAGGCAACGACGCCCAGCCCGTAGTTCGCCGCAACCGATCCTTTGAACATAAAAATCAACGCCAGAATAGAGCCGAGCACCACGTGCCCGGCGACCATGTTTGCAAAAAGTCGAATGGAAAGAGCGAACGGCTTGATAATGGCACCGATCGCATCCAGTACCAGGAGAATGCCCCACATGATCAAATCAGCAATCACCAGCACGTATGACATCGGATTGTCAAACGTTTTCGGCATGAAGACATGCGGTGCGAAGTTCCATAGATACAGCGCCGGCGCCATGACCGCCGCCGTCGCCGCCGGCTTACCGTGCGGATAATGATGCCCGTGCTCGTGCCCATGTCCGGCGTGGCCATGGTCTTCATGCCCGTGATCGTCCCCATGTTCCTCATGGTGATGATGGCCGTACGTGCCGGAAACCAAACCGCGGTAGACTTCGATGACGCCTGACAGGTGAATCATCACAAAGGAGCAGAATGCCAGTCCCGCCGTGATCATGATGTTGCCGGTGGCCGTCCCGCCGACGTGCTGCAGCTTCTGGCCGCTGGCCAAATAGACGATGGAGTCCAGCGGAATCATGCCCAGCAAATTGCAGATGAGAATGTAAAAGAAAACGGTCCAGAGAAAGGGCATGAAACGATCGGCTCGGTCTCCAAGCACCGGTCGCGCCACGTCATTCCGAACGAACTGCATCATCGCCTCAAGCAGATTTGAGAATCCACTCGGCACCACGCGATCCGGTCCACCCTCGATCATTGCCGCGTATTTGCGCCCGATGATCGGAAAGATCATCAGGCATACAAGCGCTGCGACAAGCGTCATCAGCATGTGATTCGTGAAGTAGGTGTCGTGCGGCGAAATGGAAAAGATGTTGAGTGGAGCCTTGTAATCAATATTCCAATGCTTGATCACGTCGCCGAAGCGATGCGGCAATACGTGGTCCACCGGGTCATGGCTTGCCAGAATCATCGAGATCACGCCGGTACCTCACGCTTAGTCGAAACAACCGGAAACGAGCAGCGAGTCAGATACACGCCAAATCCCGTCTCAATCGCCAGTAACACGCAGTAAATCACCACGGCCCAAAACAAAAACGAAGGCAAATGCGGCTTGGCCAGCGTTTGATACGCCGCGCCGACCGCCATCGTCAGCATCAACCGAATCGCCGTCCCGCACAACGCCGCCTGCCCCACGTACGACGGCCACTTTGTCGCCACCACCGCGAGCGGCAACAATCCCGCGACGGCCGCCGACAAGCAAATCGCCGCGACTGCGCGTAAGCTCGAAACACCTTCCGCGCCCCACCGCGCCTCCGTCGGAGATTGCCCAATTGCCACCAACAACACCGTGGCGAGGGCGAGCGAGATGAAACATGCGAGGCTGATCTTCATGAATGAGGAAATCCGGCGTTACTGACCGCCCATTTTTTTCAGTTGTCGCAGCATCGACCAGATGCCGATCGACATACCCAATCCGATCCCGACCAACACACCCCACGGCGACCAGCCGCGTGACTCGTCCAACCGATTCCCGAGGTACGCCAACACCGCCAGCGTGATTCCAAACTGGGAGGCAACGCCCGCATATCGCATCCCGAGGGCGAACAATCGAGCCTCGTCACGACGATCCGAAGGGCGGTGGGGATCCTCCATGTCAGACTTTGTGATAAAAAGAACAAAGTCGGTCAAAAAAAAGCGGCGGAATCTCCGCTGCTCTCCCGGGGATTTTCACGCTGGCGTTTCCGCGGGAAGGGCAGTCTAGAGGGTGGGTGAAACGGCTGTCAACTCGGACACTGGCTGGCTCGGGTTCATTAGTCCCTGTGGGCGAGTATTATGAATAACGTGACGAATACCAGTTTGGAACGCCCGAGAATGTCGGCCTTTTCAAGCCTGATATCGCGGATTCAGGGTCAGGTTGCTGCGTTTGCCATAATTGCCGCCTGTGTGGCCAGCTATTGGAATTCCGGGTCCGGCGTTTTCGTATTCGATGACATCCAGCACATTGTAAACAACTCCCGAATTCGCACGGTTTGGCCCCCGTGGGTTTCCATGGCGGGCAGTTCCCGGCCCGTTGTGAGTTGGTCGCTGGCAATCAACTATTGGTTGGGAGGCCTTGATCCCGGGGGGTACCACGCCGTTAACGTTGCGATTCATTCGGCCGCCGCGCTCTGCCTTTTCGGGGTTATGCGTCGGACGCTGTTGCTATCGATGCGATTGAAAGCGTGGAGGGCGCGAGCTGATTCCGTTGCGTTGCCCGTCGCGCTGCTTTGGGCGCTTCACCCGCTCCAGACCCAGAGTGTTACCTACATTATTCAACGCGGCGAGAGCATGATGGGCCTTTGCTTACTCGCGGTGTTCTATTGCATTGCGCGGACCGCGCATGATGGGTCACGGCGGCACGTCGCATCCATCGCGTGGTCGATGCTAACCGTCGCATTATGTTTCGTGGGAATGGGATGCAAGGCGGTCATGGTCGTTGCGCCGTTTGCCGCACTACTTTATGAGCGTACTTTTTTTGCAACTTCGCTCGGTGCACTGTTGCGTCGGCGCTGGTTGGTGTATGTCGGAATGATGTCGGCGTGGAGCATTCTCTGGGTCGGCGGCGTCATTCAGGGTTTGTATCCGTCAGCATCCGCCGCAACACGCGTCGGCTTTGGACTAAACGACATTTCTCCGTGGCACTATGCGCTGACGCAGACGGGCGTAGTTCTTCATTACCTTTGGCTGGCGGTCTGGCCATCGTCGCTTTGCTTTGATTATGCATGGCCAGTTGTCACGACACTCAAGGAGGCGATGGGGTCCGCGCTGATTGTGTTCTCACTATTGGTGCTGGTGGTCGTTACCTGGGTGCGTAACCCGTCCATCGGATTCGTGTCGGCGTTCTTTTTTCTGCTGCTAAGCCCGACATCGAGCATAATTCCCATACGCGACGCCGCGGCGGAACATCGAATGTATCTGCCCCTGGTATCGCCGATCGTGCTCTTGGTTGTGTTCGCGGCGCACGTCGCAAGTCGAGCAAGATCACAGAATCCAGCCGCACGATGGAAGGTATATTTCACCCTGTTTTTTGTGCTTTCGGCAGTGCTCGGCCTGGCCACGATCCAGCGCAATCGAGTCTATCACTCCGCCGAAGCCTTGTGGACCGATGTTGCGCGGAAGCGACCGGACAACGCGCGCGCGTGGAACAACCTCGGTACCCTTCAAGCCCGCACAGGTCGATTGGATTTGTCGGAAGCGTCGTTGCGAAGGGCGATTCGGCTCGATCCTCGAAATGCGGAGGCTCATTACAACCTTGGTTTGACGCTGGCGCGAAAGGGCGACTGGACACCCGCCTGCAATGCCTATGAGAGGGCAATCACCCTAGCGCCGGACTATGGAGAGGCCCACAACAACGCGGCGATTGCGATGCATCAACTGGGGCGATTCGACGATTCCATCCGACACTTCAAACGGGCGGCCGAGCTACTGCCGGAGCGCGCCGATGTTCTATTCAATCTTGGCGCTGCACTGGTGGAGGCGAAGCGCGCAACCGAAGCGGAGCCGCACCTGCGCCGCGTGCTTGAACTGGAACCCGGCCATGCCGACGCAACGCGGCTTTTGGATCTCTGCCGGGCACCGTAGCGCCGCAGCAGCCGGCCATCGGCGTTAGTCAGGGAGTACCCAGAATTGCGACGGCTCATCATCGAATCTGTTCTGATACTCCTTGGGAATTTCCTGGCATGTGATCGTCGGGTGAACGAACGTGGGAAGGTCGGCCTCCGCCAATCCCGCGAAGCTGATGTTTCCCCAGTCGTTGTAGTCGTTGTAGGTGTCGCAGACACTGTCGCCGCCGTCGGCCGCCGGGCACGCGGCCATGGCCGTGCCGCAAGCCGCGGTCGTGGTGCAGTAGCAATTGATGTTTCTCATCACGGGGTTGGTGATGCCGCCGACGCCGTCCCAGTCAATCGCTGGTCCTGCGGCGCCGCAAACCCCCCGGTTTTCGTTCAGCGCGGTTTCATCGAGCGCTATTCGAGTGCCCGTCGAGTAGTTCAAGATCATGTCTCCACAGGAATCGCCGGCCGCGCCGCCGGCCGCGCAGGCGCCGTCGATGCCGGGGAACTGGAATCGGTAGTTCATGATGGAGTTGTAGTTGGGCTTGAAGTTCCGGTTCTCATTGCCACCGTGCAGGAGATTCAGGTTATGGCCCAATTCGTGCATGAAAGTGACGGAAAAGTTATAGGTATTATGGAAGGTGTAGAGCGATACGATCAAATCGTCGCCGTTGATCTCGGCGATGCCCGAGCTGGGATTCGTTCCCGTGTTGTAGCGATGGCACGAGATGACGTAGTGGAAGTAGTCATTGCGATTGTTCGCGAAGTTGGCACCTTTGTACGTGTTGAATTCGGCGTCGAAGGTCACGACCGTATCGCCGCCGCCGATAAGATTGCCGCCCGTAAAGAGGCCGCCCTGGCCGTAGTCAACGATCATGGTAATGCCGTTGGCTGCGGCATACGGATTTGTAACCGGTGAGTTTGCAAACGCCGTCACGACGTTTGTCACCGCGGCAGCGCTCGGGGCATGACTGTGGGCCCCGCCCTCTGAGTTTTCATCGAACCAGTCGATTTCCACGAAAAGGTTCTTTCGAACCGGAGAGCCTCCGAGCGCGCGGAGATTGAGTCCGCCTCCTCCGACCGACGGCGGCGTGCAGAAAAGCTCATCGCCGTCCTTGATAGAGTCGCCGTCGGTATCCGCATTGGCCGGATTGGTGCCGGTTGAGATTGCACTGGTCACCGTTCCATTGTTCGTCTCCCAAACATCCGGGATGTCATCCATGTCCGCATCGGGGCTTAACACGGCGCGAACGAAATTACGAATGTCCTTGCCGTTCAGGTTAGTGTCCAGGTCAGTGTCCGCGAGGCAGCGAAGCGTCGCATTGCCGGTGTCCGTGATAATGGCATTGACGAAACCCGGCACATCGGCCAGTTGCACCTTGCGATTCTGGTCCATGTCGCCCTTTAGACACCAACCGGCCGTATTACAGTTTTGAGCGCTCGCGAGTGATGTGAAAAAGCACGTCGCCAATAGAGTGGCCCGGGGGACGAGGTGATGATGTGCATTTCGCGCGTGAGTAGTCATGCGAGACTCCAGTTGGAAAACGCGTAGACATGAAAAAGCCGCGAAGGGCCGACGGCCCCCCGTTACGGCGATTCGGCGAAACGGAGGCGTTTTACCATTCCGTAGCTTAATAAGAACAGCTTTGGAATTTCAAGTGGTAGTAACAGGGGTGTTGAAAAAAAAATGAGGATCGTATTCAGCGGGACGCACCGATCGCAAACAGGTGTTTTTGCCCCCGTATTAAGAGTGTTCCGTCCGAAATAGCCGGTGTGGCCATTGAGTACTCGCCGATCGGATTGGTCGCCAGGACTTCAAACTGCGGTCCCGCCTTCACGACGTACACATCCCCTTCTTCGCTTGTGTAGAAAATCCGCCCGTCCGATGCGACTGGCGAGGCCGTGAAGCCGGTCGTTCCCTTGCCGAGCCGGTCGCTAAACACCTTCTCGCCGCTCTCGGGCTTGTAGCAGGTGAGCACGCCGTTGTCCCGGCAGAAGTAGATGAAATCGCCGACCACGATCGGCGTTTGCATGTAGTTGCCGCCGCGCGCTTCGTACCACGCGATGTACCGGCTGGTTCTCTCTGCGGACGGCGTCGGAAGCTTGCCCGTCGCGGCCGGTTCAATCGCGTAGATCGGCGCGAGCGGGCCATGAGCGTTGGTGATGAAGATGAGGCCATGCGAAACGATGGGCGTGCAGACCGGTACATCGCCGCCGCCGCGGGTCGTCCAGAGACGTTCGCCCGTTTTGAAGTCATACCCTGCAATGTTGTGATAGCCGTTGCAGATGATTTGTGTGCGATCCCCGGTCGTCAGCACGGTCGGCGTACTCCAGGAGCAGACATCGTTGCGATCGATGCGCCAGATTTCGCTGCCGTCCTTCAAGTCCAGCACGGCGAGAAACGGCGTCTCCTGCACGTCGCACTGAATCACAAGTTTGCCGTCGTGAATCGTGGGCGAACTGCCGAATTCCCATTGTAAATCAACGTCGTTGTACGCCCCGGCATCCAGTGTCCCGAGGTCCTTTTTCCACAGCAGCGTTCCATCAACGTCGTAGCAATACAACCCCTCCGAGCCGAAAAACGCGACGACGTGATGGCCATCCGTCACCGGCGTGCTATTCGCATGGCTCGCTTTGGGGTGCCGTCGAATCTTCGGAATGCCCTTGTAAGATTCCTTGTCCCAGAGGACTTTGCCGGTCTTCTTGTCGAGGCAAAGAACTCGCCAGGTGCATTCGCTGGTTTTCTTTTCGTTGATGGGGTTGGGGTCACCATAGAGACCGACCTTGAGCTTGTCGCCCTTCTCGTCCGTTGAGACCGCCGTGGTGATGAAGATGCGTTCGCCCCAGACGATCGGGCTTGAAAGACCAAGTCCTGGGATCGGTGTTTTCCATCGAACGTTTTCCCCGGTCTGGACGTTCCATGTCGTCGGGATTTTCGCTCCGTCGGCCACGCCGGAGGCCATCGTCCCGCGAAACCCGGGCCAGTTCCCTTCAACGCCCTCCGCATTCAGCGTTCGCACGCTGCTTGAGAAACCGATCGTTCCAAACAACCCGGCGATAATGATTCGACGCATGGATTCTCTCCGTATCGTGGCTCTGCCATTTATCGTATCAGGTATTGTGAGTTGAGATGCGTATGTTGCGGGTCCGAGGCACTTGTTATAAAGCCTTAATTGGCCAAATGTTAGAGTGGTAACCGCCAGCGACTTCCTCGGCTTGCCAATCGGCCGTAAATCGGGGATACTCTCCAGGCTCTAAACCAACCGAAGCAGGAGACGCAGACCCATGTACGCGATTGTCGAAGATGGCGGAAAGCAGTACCGCGTGGAGCAGGGCGACACGATCTATATCGAAACCCGTGACTTGCCCGACGGAGCCTCCTCCGTTCAGTTCGACCGCGTTCTCATGCTTGGCAACGGCAAGGACAGCAAGGTCGGCGCTCCCTATGTCGATGGCGCAAGTGTCTCGGCGAAGCTTATGACCAAGATCCGCGGGCCGAAGCTGGAGATCGTCAAGTTCAAACGCCGCAAGGGCTACAAGCTACACAAGGGTCACCGGCAGAACCTCCTCAAGGTCTCCATCGAGAAGATCAACGGTTAACCGATCCCTCGGCGCAGTCCCCCGAAACAATCATCTCATGAGGCTCGTCATGGCGGAGCATCCTCGACGACTTGCGATGCTTGGTGCCATATTCTTTTCACTCATTGGGTCCGCCGTCTGCACCAATTCGCCGAGCGTTTCCGGTCAATCGCGACCCGCCGCAACTCCGGCGAAGCCTGTCGCCTCCATGCCCGCAGCGAATGTGATGCAGCCATCCCTCTCGGCGACCAGCTCCACGACGCCGCCCAGCATCGTCACGCGCGGCGAAGGCCCGGCCGTCACGCTTGCCTACAAGTGGACTCCCGGGGATGTTCGTTATCTCACCATTGAAAACGAATTCCGTGAAACCGGCGGCGTCCAACCGCTGCTTTCCTACACCAGCAGCACCAAGGAACGCCGCTTCATCACCCAGCGCGTTCTTCCGCCGACCACCCAGCCGGCGCTGGGCAAGCACACCGTCAAGTGGGAGTGCGATCGCTACGAAGCCCGCGAAAAGAGCATGAAAGACGAGGCCGTCTTCGATTCACTCAAGCACCTTTTCCCGCCGCCGTCACTCTATATGCTCGGGTCTATTCCTGGTTCGACGGTGACGTTCCAGATCGATTCCGAAGGCGTTTCGTCAAACTTTCTCATCGGCGCTGCATCCGTGGCGGGGGGACAGGCGGGCCGGGGGGCGGCGACGAAGACCACCGAGAAATGCCAGCTCACCCAGGAAAACATGCGAAAGCTTCTCGATGACATGGGTCCGCTTTTCTTGCCGCGCGAACCGGTGCCGGTTGGGAGCGTCTGGTCCTACAAAATCATCGACGTGCAACGCAACGTCGGCATCGTCACCACGGTCGTGAAGTGCGCGCTTCGCGGTTTGCGCAGTGTGGAAGGTCGCGACGTCGCCGCGATTGATATCTCCGGCGATGTCTCACTCCAGCCCGACAAGGTCATGCAGCCCGCTCCGACCACGCGGCCCGGCCAGCCGACCACCGCGCCGGCCAAGCCACGCGAATTCAAGCTCGACCGCACCGCCTTCACCGGCAACGTCGATTTCGATGTGACGCGCGGCGAGCTCGTGCAATTCAGCCTTCGCCGCGAGGTCGGCGTCATCGCCGAAATCGACGGACAATCCATGGGGCCGATGAAGCTCACCACGGGCAACGCACAGAATCTGAAGGTCACGGTCAGCCAGACGCCGACGCCCAAGCCCGTCATCGTCGGCGGCAAGGTCGCACCGCCCATGCCCAAGGAGGATGCCCGCGCCAAGCCGGCGATTCATGTTCCGGGCCAACCGGCCACAACATCGCAACCGACGACGATGCGTGCCGCGCCGGCCAACACCAAGAAGTCGCCGAACATGGGCGGTTCAAGCCCTGAACCCGGTCCCAACCCCACCAAGCCCGCCGGCACGACGTTGCCGACGAAGAGCGGTCGCAAGACGAGCGACCTCGACTTTGTCCCGCAGCCGCCGACTACCCGACCGACGGCCAAGCCGGTACCGGTTACGCCGATTAGACGAGCCTCTTCCGCGATGAACCCCACCACCCAAAAAGTAACGACGATGCCGACCAGCCGAACCGCGAAGTGATCTCGCCCCTGGTCGAGTGGCCTAGGCTTTCGCCGGGTCTTCTTTCTTCTCCACCGATCGCGCCACCAGCAATCCAACCTCAAACAGGACGAGCATCGGCACCGCAAGCAGCAGCATCGTTCCGATGTCGGGCGTCGGCGTCAGGACGGCCGACAACACCACGACGCCGACGATGACATAGCGCCGCGCCTTTGCCATGTCGGCGACGGTGACGAGGTTGATCGCCGCGAGGAACACGACCACGATCGGAATCTGAAACCCAAGCCCGAAGGCGAGGCCGAGGTTCACCACGAAATTCAGATACTCCGAGATACTGAAGAAGGGCTGCACGAACTGCTGATCGGCCGCCTTCTGCAGTGAGGTGTAGTAGGTCTGGCCGTCGTAGTAGGCGTTCAGATGGCGCGAGGTTCGATTGATCCACACGTCGCCATGCGCCGGCGTCTTGGGGTTCTCGGTGAGCACGGGCACATGCATCGGCGGGATGGCGGTCAGCGAATCGGCGGGTGCGGTGGTGACATAGCGCGATTCCAGCCATTGGTAGAGCGGATTGCTCTCGGTCGGCAGGGGGAACCAGAGGGCGATGCCGATCAGGAATTTCATCAAGCCGGACAGCACGAACACGACCATAAACGATGCGCCGGTAACGAAGAGGAAAATCGACGCCGGGGCGAAGTGCCGGACCACGCGCTTCTCGTGTTCATACAGCCCCGCGGCGATGAACTGCCACAGTTGATAGAGCATCCACGGCGCCGCCAGCACCAGCCCGAACTCCAGGGAGATCTTGAAATACTCCATGAAGGATTCGATCGGATTGAGCTGCACCATGCGCGGGTCGAAGCCCAGGTCCCGCATGGCGATCGTGTACGGTGTGGTCAGCGTCGAGATGATCTCGCTGCCGTAGTTGAAGCAGATGATGAAGGCCAGCAGCAGCCCCAGCAGCGCCCGGATCATCCGCTTGCGCAGCTCTTCAAGGTGTTCGCCGAACGACATGCGGCTTCGTTCGATGGCGGCTTCGGTGGTGTCCGTGTCTTTGATACGCATGGGGAGCGCCGGGTCTCCCGGCGCTCCCTAGCGTAACAGTCTCTCAATCAAAACGCCACGTAATTGCGTTGCCAAGTGTCACCGGTTGGAAACCGGTGCCACAGTGAGGCACTTACAGTGAGGCACCTACAGTGAGGCACTTACAGTGAGGCACTTACAGCGAGGCACATACAGCGAGGCACTTACGGGCAGACGCACGCGCCGTTCAGCAGGCAGTTCACGAAGAGCGGCACATCGAGGTTGTTCACCACGCCGTCGCTGTTCAAGTCTGATGCGCAGAAGTCGAAGTGCGACGCCGCCGCGGGGTTCAGGAATGTCTGAATGAACCGCTGGGCGTCACGACCGTTGCGAAGGGTATTGGCATCGGTGTCCGCCTTCTTGCGGATTGAACCGGGCGCGATGGAGACAAAGATTCCCGGCGTCGGTTCGAGATTGATCCAGCCGAGGTTCTCGCCCCAGGCGTAACCGTGCAGCCGCCCATCCGTGCAGCAGCCGTTAAGCCTTGCGCGGAGCGGTCCGGCCACGGCGGTGTCGAAGTTGATCCACCCGGCGTTCTCGGCCCAGGCGTATCCGGTCAACGTTCCGTCGGCGGCGATGTTTACGCCGGTGTCGGCGGCCGTCGCGTTGCTGTAGGTGTTGCCGAAGTCCGGCACGCCGTCGCCGAGATAGATCCAGCCGATGTTTTCCGCCCAGATGTATCCCGAGAGGACGAAGTTGCCGACGAACGCGCCGCTGGTGACGCCGTTGTCGAACCAGTTCACCCAGCCGGCGTTCTCGGCCCAGGTCCATTTGTTGACCGGGCTGATGTTCGACTGCGCGAACGCCGCTCCGGCCGTGAGCACCAGTGCAAGCGATGCAAGGGCAACGTGTCGCACCCCCGTCGCATGATTCACATTTGCTTTCATGGTCATATCTCCATTCACAGGGTTCGGTCTGACACGTTAGTACGCGATGTTGGCCATGTGAGCGCCGATCGCACCGAGGACGACGGGACCGGCGATGACGGCACCGGTGGTGTCAATGCCCGCGATGAAGGCAAAGGGACCGGCACCATTCATGTGTGCCCGGTTTCGCGTGGCGAGGTTGCCCGGGGGGCCTGGGTTCGGCAGCGTGCTGATGCCGAAGATGCCGTTACCGACGACGTGATTTTCCTCGATGGCATTTCCGTCACCGATGGCCTCGATGCCATTGGCGCCGTTGCCGTTGCAGTTGTTGTACATAACCTTGGACGAGCTTGCGACTTCGATGCCGTTGTCGAAGTTGCCATTTGCCTGGCAATGGAGAATCGTCTTGAAGTAGGTGAAGCCGTCGCCGATACCGGAGGCGAATCCGTTGGACTGCGCGACGCACTCCTGCGCCGAATTCCCGCCGAAGGGGGGAGTGACAATGCTGTTGTAGCCACTGTTGAAATTGTTGAAGGCCGTGCAACCCTGCAGGGAGTTGCCATCGCCAAAGCAGTTGAAGCCGCTGCCGAAGCCGGCGCCGAAGCCGTTCTCCGAGGCGACGCAGTCCGTGACTTTGGTCGACATCGGCATGGTCATTCCATTCATGCCGTTGTTGCAGGCTGTGGAGGCGATGACGGTGTTGTTGGGGCCAAGGGCAAGTCCATCCGCCGAATTGAAGCCGGCGACCGAGTCGCTGACGTGGCAATAGGGGCCGGTGATGATGCCGGGGCCGAGGTTGTTGGTGGCGACGCAGTTGGTGAGCTTGCACCAACGGTCGCAGCGAATGCCGCCGAGGATCTGGTTGGTGGCGATGACATGTCGCAGGATGCTGCTTGCCCCCACGGTGACGCCTTCGGCGTCGTTGTCAAACGCCGTGACCTCCCAGATGTGAACGTTGTTCACGGTGGGGAGCATGATTCCGCTGCCGCCCCAGAACGCCACGTAGCCGTTGTGGATGGTCACATCGCGAACCGCGCCCGGGCCGCTGGTGATGCCGTGGTCGCCGGGCGTGCCAAGCCCGAACAGCGTGAAGCCGCCGAGGTCGATGGTGACTTCGTTGGCCGCGACGGTGATGCCCGGTGATCCGGCCACCGTCTGCGTCAGGTTCTGCGCGACGTAATACGACCCCGGTGCGGTGATGAAATAGGGCAACATGGTGATTTGGGTGCGCACGCCCATGCGGCCGGACGGCCCGGTCGGCGGGCCGGGCGGGAGCAGAGTCGGTTGTGCGTGCAGGGTGGTGGTGATGGCAAGCAGGGCCATCGTGGCGATGGCGGTTCGGGTGGTCGCATGTCTCATGGGTCATCCCTCGTTGAAGTTGGCACCGACCGCGCTGCGCCCCGGTCACCCGGACCGCGCCGGGTGAATGGATTGCTCGAAGGCGCTGCGTGATGTCAGTACCGAGGGAAGACGGATGAGGGGCCGGCGCGGCTGTTGGCGAATTGTTGAAACTGCAGATTGGGAGGGATGCGGTGAAGTGGGGGGAAGAGGGGCCGAGGAAAAGCGATAGGCACAGAGGCACGAAGGCACTGAGGCACAGAGGGGACAGGGAACGGGGAACAGGGAACAGAGCCGAGGAAGGGGTCGCTGCGCGACGTTGGGCTGTAAAAAAATACCCCCCACAAAAAAGCACAAAAACCGGGCTGGAGCGCGCAAAATCGCACAAAGGGATTGGAAGGAAGACCTGAGTCCTGAGTTTTGAGTCTTGAGTCCTGAGTCCTGAGGCGCAGGAGGATGATCGCTGCGCGACGTGGGGGTGGGGCCGCAATTGCGGCAAATTGACGTGGGAATTGAAAAACAGCTGGCGTCTGCTGGCGTTTCCCGGCACGGCGGCGGGAGAAGGCGTGCCGAATGTCGAATCCCCACGGTCGAACGATGATGTAGTCGTTGGGCGATCAATGGGGTTTGTTTTGTCTGGGCCATACGTGATTCTCATGTTGTGACTCAACGTCCCTTCTTTACCTACACCTATCAATCTTGATCACCGTTTCAGACGGACTGGAATTGCGATAAGTCTTGGGCTGGTCGAGAGTTAATAGCGGTCAGGGGGGCGAATCCTGTTTTTTCCTAATTTGAGTGAAACGATGCGTTGCGCGAGGGGATCGGGAAGCGACTTCTCCAATGGGCGCGTGATTGCCCGCGCGGCTGACGGTGGTGCAGTCCATTGGGTAGAATGATCGCTCCTGTCTGAGAGGAACACTCATGACAACGCGTTCCACGATTGTCGCGTGTCTGACGGTGATCTTTGTCACGGGCTCATCGGGGTGTAGCGGCCTGCTACAACCGGGCGGAGTTTCTGGGGCCGCCTACTCGTCACAAATCACGTTTGTGATGGAGCACCCGGCTGATTTCAAACAGAGTGAAACGGATTCGCTGGCCAAGACGGCGCCTGGGACGATCCACGATGATCTATCTCAGTTGTCCGGATGCTTTGGCGCGTCATATCAAAGCAGTTTTCTTGGCCTGCCGTTTGATGGATATGAGGCGTTTCATTTTGATCCGGCGCAGATGAGTGTGACGTATTGGATTTTGCAGGGGCCGGCGTACATCGTTCGAACGGGGCATTACTCCATTGCCGGCACCGATCGGATTGTGATTACTGAAGAGCGAGAGGACGGGACCGAGCATTCGTCGACGGCGCTCGTGACGCTGAAGGATGGTCAACTGCGCATCGCATATCGTTCGATGGATGGTAATTATCTTGATGGAGCCAGCGGGCATGCGGATGACGAGAGAGTGGGGTTGGTTTTTAAGAGCTTTTCTTGTGACGCGAAATGATTGGTTAGTGGGTTGAGTACAACTCCAGACCATGTTTTCTACGCCTTGTTTTTAACATGATAAGCTGGTCAAAAAGTCGAACACTATGGTTGGTTTTGCAGGCGAGTGTATTCGTAATACTTTCCGGCTGCTGGGAGTCAAGACCCGGCCCATCCGAGACCGAAAGATCGGCACAGTATATTCTAGCGAATGCATCGCAATTCCAGTGTAACCCCCCTGCGCTGAGTTCACATTCTGGATGCACTGCAAGGGGCTACGGGCGCTGCAGTCGATGGGATAATACATTTACGATCACAATTGTAGTTGAAGGATTATCCAGCAAAGTCACGTCTGTTCACCTTCATCATGCTCCAAAGGGTAGGTCCGGTTCAGTAGTTCTCGATATGCAAAAGTGCAGTTCATTTACCGAAGTCAAGGATGCAAAACTCAAAATCACCAGCAAGTGGGAACCATCGTCTGGCGATCGAGAGGCTCTGAAAGCCGGGAATATTTATGTTGATGTACATACAAATACGTACCCCGATGGCGAGGTACGTGGCCAAATAATACCGGCACCAGGATGGTAGTAGATACGGTTGCTGCCCAGAGGTCATTTAGCTCAATAAGTAATACCTCTCTTTTTCTGGTTGTTTTGCTTTTCCATCCTCCACCGAAGGCAGAGGGTGAGGGTGAAAGGAATCGAAGATGTTCGCTATCATTTCAGTCGTGGTTAGATTGTTTGTGACGCGAACCATTTCGCTCGTCTTGCTGTCGTTCTCGTTAATCGCCGTACTTGGTTGTTGGGAGTCGAGGCCGGGGCCCGGTGATGTTCAGAAGATGGCGCAATACGAATTGCAAAATACATCACAATTCAGTTGTAATGGTCGGGAAGTTGTGCCCCCCATTCCTGTATCTAGCGTGGGCCGAGGCCGGTGTAGCAAAGGAGACAATGGGTTTACGATCAGCGTTGGTGCCGAAAGTCTTTCAAGTTCCGTGACTGCTGTGCACATTCACCGAGCAACAAAAGGCAAGAACGGTACTGTGATCTTCGATATGCTAAGTAAGTACGTGGTATCCGAGACAAGTACTTCGCGGCCCTTTGTGATTAGCAGGTGGCAGCCTTCCTCATCCGAACTCACGGCCCTCAAGGCGGGAGAAGTATATGTGGACATACATACCGCTCACTTTCCACAAGGCGAGATCCGTGGCCAAATAACACCTGCGCCTGGATGGTAGTTACGGTCGTTGCCTAGAGTTCATTTTGCTCAATAAGTAATACCACTCTTTTTCGCCTGGTTGTGTTGCTTTGCCACCCTCCCCTCCCCCCCCCCGCCGAAGGCGGGGGGGGGGGGAGGGGAGGGTGGAAGGAATCAAAGGCGGTTCGCTGTCCCGGCCCTCGAAGGGCCGGGCTAGTAGCCCTTCGGGAAAGCCCCGTGAACGGGGCTGGGGGGGGGACTGAGCGTTATATTTTTTTGGGCACTTAAACGTAGTCGGGATTGAAGCGCATGGTGGGATATGAGGCGTCGGGAGGGACGTGAGTCTCTTTCTCGGTTAACGCCTACGCGTGATCGGTGCGCTTGGCGCGCCGGTGCGATCCGTGGGCGGTGTGCGCGGGGGAGTTTGAAAAAGGCGCGGTCACATGTTTGTGATGAGAAAATCACGGCCCAATTCAATCACGAAATCGCGGAATTCTTCGCATGCCATTGCGGATTTTCACGCCGAACAAGCGCTTGGATCATCGACAGCGATATCGCTGGGATCGGCTAAACAGGAGTGTGGCGAGGATCAACAGCGCCGACGTTGCGGGTTCAGGAATTGTTTGGAGAGTGAAGTGATAGTATCCGTCGCCCATGGCGATCGCGCCAGTGTTGCGATCAGCAATCAGGATTTGACTAAGGCTGAAAAGATATGTTTGACCTGCGGGGACAATCGCCTGACCCGTAATTCGCAGCGTTCCCGCCGCGGGGTAATGGGTATACGTGTCATCGTGCATGCTGGACGCAAATATTGGGTCTACAGGTTTATTGGTCGTCACCGGATACACATTGAAGTCTATAAACGCGAAGAGGTTTGGCCCTGCGAGGTTGTAGTCGAACGCCGCATCAACGGACATCAGCAAATCGGCCGTGGTTGTGAAATAGATGCCAGCACTGGCGGCACAAAGCTCGGAACCGATCGCCCCAGGATAGGGCGGCAGATTCTGAGCCACGCATCGAAGCGATCCGTCGATCAAGAAATCCCCCGAGCTGTCGTTCCACGAGAAATCGAACGAGGCGGTGGCAGAAGAGGCTCGGTCCATGGCCTGGAATGACTCAACAAATGGATTACTTACAATGTTGGACGAATCTCCGTCGAAGTACGGAAACTCCCCGCGTGTTCCAACTCCCACAGACCACTGGTCGACGGTGAACAACGACGCAAGGGCAGTGTTCTTGGAGGCGAAAAGAAGCACTACGGCAAGACAAGCTGTTCTTCGCTTTGGCATGGATGCAAACACGATCCCTTAGTTCATTATATCCACTCGTCTTTCACCGGACCGATCAACAGGCCGATCAAAAAGGGACGGGAGGATGGAGAGAATTGCGCGCCGTGAGCGTCCCGGCCCTCGAAGGGCCGGGCTAGTAGCCCTTCGGGAAAGCCCCGTGAACGGGGCTGGGTGGGAAGGTAGCTAGGTGGGTTGAGTACAACCAGCCCTTTGAAGGTGTCATTGTAATCGTTTCTCGTCAGCCAGCAGGCGTGCGGTGGAGATGTGTTTGGCCTTTGCGAAGCGTGTTCGGCGAGGCCTGGGTTTCTTGGGGCCGCGCGGATGCT